>JAQTHT010000002.1 GCA_029433265.1 Leuconostocaceae bacterium ESL0958
ACATCTAAAGCCACCAGGAATGTTGGCTGCAAGCGGTGTGAGGAAGTAACCCCATTAATCTGACATACATCTAAAGCGGAATGGACGGAACAAACAAAACATATGTTGGAAGTAACCCCATTAATCTGACATACATCTAAAGCCACCAGGAATGTTGGCTGCAAGCGGTGTGAGGAAGTAACCCCATTAATCTGACATACATCTAAAGCACGATGAGCAGTTAAGTCTTTCTGCCAGGAGGAAGTAACCCCATTAATCTGACATACATCTAAAGCCATCTCAATGGTCTGGTCGGCACCAATGAGGAAGTAACCCCATTAATCTGACATACATCTAAAGCACCAGCGTAATTTCAACATAAATAGCACTCGGAAGTAACCCCATTAATCTGACATACATCTAAAGCTCTTGCGAACTGATTGGCCGGCGCCTACATGGAAGTAACCCCATTAATCTGACATACATCTAAAGCTTCAAATCACTGTACGTGATACCTCGCCAAGGAAGTAACCCCATTAATCTGACATACATCTAAAGCCGCATCCATGGGTTCACGGTTAAATACTTCGGAAGTAACCCCATTAATCTGACATACATCTAAAGCTAACTCGCTAATAGTGTCTGTTAAATCTTGGGAAGTAACCCCATTAATCTGACATACATCTAAAGCACTAAACACGATGTCAGATCGTTCTGATTTGGAAGTAACCCCATTAATCTGACATACATCTAAAGCCGATAGACCCATGATTTTGCTTTAAATATTAGGAATAAAGCACAAAATCTTGATCAATATAAAAATGGCTAAAAGTGTTATCAGCATGGAAATTATCTTCCTGCACAAAATCAATAGATAGTAGTCGAATGCCTTCAGCTAAAAGGCAGTCATGGAGTTGATTTAAATCTGACAAAGTGTAATACAAGGATAGATTTGTAAAAACAAGGCAACGCTGCTCTTGCAGCATCGCACACAGATGTATTACTTCCTCTATTTTAGCAAAAATTGTCCGACTATTGGACGATTCTAGGGTAATTGTTTGTCCATGTAGTAGTTTGACCAATTCCCAACTATGTTCTAATTGAAAAGGCAAATTTTGATCAATTAATTCTTTATCCAAGATTCCTTGCATCGATTGGTTTAACTGATATAACTGCCGCATCCCCTCTTCAGACATTCCCTTTGCTAATAACTGGTAAACATTTTTATTGTAGTACTGACGAATATCCAAACCGCTAAGGGGATCGCCCAGCCATAAACAACTTTTACGAAAGGGCTTAGGGGTCATGCCCTCGCTATACACAATTTTTTCAGCCGCGTCATCGCGAATGGCTTGAATCAGTTTTTGGTAAATCGTTGGCTGCGCCACCTTGACCAGCTGTAGTCCATCTGTCAGTGGCATAGTCCCTATGCTTTCTAGCACAATCTTTCCCTTGCTCATATAACAATCACCTTATCATCTCGATTTTTAACATCAGTCTTGGCTGTTCCAACCAGAAAATGCATGCTAGCGTACTGTTTTTCCGTCACTTGTAATGTCTGTACCAAACCTTTTTCTGGTACAAAGTCAGCGACCCGCTTTTCCAATAAAGCGGCTGCCTGGCTATTTGTCGCAACACGCACATAAATACTTTCTTGGATCATCAAAAAGCCCTCGCTCAATAAGGCTTTCCGAAATTGCCGATAGGCTTTTCGTTGAGCAGCTGTCTCTACCGGCAAGTCAAACATCACCATCAATCGCACGATCCGATACCTCATAATTCAAAAACCATTTCTGGCAAATGAGCCTGCTCTGAACTTAAATAACGCAAACATTCTTGTACGTGCTTTTGGATGGCTTGCGCCAATTCCCAAGAACGACCATTCATTCGGATTTCCTCATTCAAGATTTGAACCAAATTAAGTTTATGTTCTGTTGTCAACGGACTATCCCGCTGCAATTTGACGACTCGATCAACATAAGGCCGGAAAGGTTCCATCAAGTCAGAACCTAAATTAAAAATGTTTTGGGCACTTTGATGATGTATCCCCAGTTGGGTCAAATAACCAGCTGCCACAATTTCTCGATTAGTGGCAGCCAACAGTAAGGCATAGCCATAGTTCAAATGTGCATTAGCTTGCAAATCCTCGTTTGAACGAACAAAGTCGTCATCAAAAAGACGCGGAAAATATAATCGAGCTGCTTGCCCTTCTCGGTTATCTTGATCACCAACTTGCACTTCCTTAGCAATGGCAGCTAGCTTTGGATAATTGTCCGTCACTGCTTTCCCCAATGCTTGATGCTGATTCATAATCTTACTTTGCACCATTTGTTGCCAAAGCAGGTCCTTTTTTGTATCAGACCAAGCCATTTGTTGTGCCAAGTAGCGGTTTTGTTGACTATTTTCATTGTAACTACAAAACTCCCCCACTGGCTGTCCCTTCTCGTCGCAAGTAATGATTTTGACATGTCTTTTATGCAATTCATTAATTGCGTAAGACGTGATAACCGAACGCGTATTACCTAAGATGAGAATACGAATATCGTCAATCGGAATTTGCACGGCCCCTTCTACCGTCTGGACATTTAAATCGTTCATTTTGTAATTAATTTTCGCATGTTCTTGTACTAAAACTGTACGCCAAGCCATTTTCCTGTTACTCCTTTTCAAACTGTGCTATACTGTTCTTGTGGTTAGCTACCACGACTTGATAGAGTTAGCTACTTTATCAAGCGGAAGAACCCATTAATCTGACATACAGGGTTAAAGTAACGCAAGGGCATCCGCCCAAGCTTCATAGACTTGAAAAAAGTTGGCCTTATGGCCTTTTTTATTGCTTCAAACAAAGAAAAGAGGATGACGATTTATTTCGCCATCCTCTTTTTCCTTAGCGCAAATCAGCTATTTTCACTCTCTTTTCAAAAATACCAGTAGGTGACTGGTAAATGATTTCGGCATCATCGGAAAGTTTAATGCCGCCACTCTGTTGCAAGGAATGCCATTCTGCTACCTTCTTACTAATTAGATGTACCGGCTTTTGGTAAGCTGCATCTAATTGTAGTCCGCGCAAAATGGTTTGAATGACTTTCGCCTGGTCCGCCACGTCAGCGAAATCATCGCGTAGCTGAACTAACTTTTGAAGATCCTGTGCAAAAAACGGCAGGCGCTTTTGAACCGCTGAACTAGTTAAAATGTCGAAGGCACGCTGGCATTGTTCAGCAGTACTTTGCTCAGAAATCGACGCAACCAAATCAGCATCCGCAGCACTCAACCATAGTTGCTTTGCATTATGGCGATATTCATTAGACGCCAAATAAATTAACTGGCCATCGTCGACTACCAATTGGCCGAGTGGTAGTCGTGCCAGCAGCACTTTTTCAAATTTTTTAACTTCTGGTAGCGATTGTACATAATCAGCCAATGACAACTGCCCACTCTCTATTAAATGTGCAGCCTGAACGGTCACTTTGACCAGTTGATTTTTCCCTTTGGCTCGTACTAAAGTCATGTAAGCAGGATAAGCATAAGTATATCCCCCATACAGCGCAACGTTTTCCCGTTGCTGATTCATAGCAATCAGCTTCTTCTTTGGATCCACCGCCAAAATAGTTTCCTTTGACAAGGCGCCATTATTGATTTTTGTTTTCTTAGTCGTCAAAATATTTTTATAATGCATGACCCGACGCAAATAGTCCGTATTGGCCTCCGACCAGTTTTCGTTGCCCTTTCGCATGGTCCCAACGACAAAACCAAACGATTTCAAACGGCGAACAGACTGGCCGTCCGTATTCTGACGTAGATTCTGAATGTAGGCATTCATATATCGGTCAAATTCCTCATAGACATTGGCGCCATCGCGGTCTGGATAACGTGCCTGCATGTACTGGCCAGCGGCCGTAATCAAAAGCGCATCGAAAGCATGATGATAGTGGTTAATTTCACGGTGCTTTTTAATCGCAACCAATTGACGCATGTCCGCCGTGATTTCTGAACGAATTGCTACTGCCTTGCTTGCTTCAAATTCACTGTCAATGAGCGTGGCAACATTCTTAATAATTTGCCGAGTTTCTACCAACTGTCTGGCGATAAATCCTTTTTTCTGTCGGTCCAAAGATTTACTCGTCTGCAACCGTTCGAACTTTTTACGATTAATCAAACCAGTACGATAAAGTTTGTGCCATAACGGACCAGCTTGGTTCGCTACCTCTGCTGTATAGGAAGCAGAATTAGACTTACGCGCGTTTTCTGGGCGAGCTACAAGTACCCGATTATCCAATGAATCGTCTTTGATAAAAGCCTGTGGAATAATATGATCAATATCATAATCCGCCGATAGCCGCTCCAGGTTAATCGCTTGCCCCGTGTACATATCTTTGCCTTCCTGTTGGAAGTACAAGTAATAGCGGTCATCATGCAGCAGGTCTTGATGGTCCTTCAAGCTATCTTTCAGTGTTTTAGCTGCCCCACTCAAACCAGCCTGCTGATATTTTTGCTTCATTTGGGCGTAACGAGAACGCGTTCGAACCGAATTTTGGTCCTCCCTGGCAAATTCCAGGTAGATGCGACGTGGTTCTTCTTTGAGCGCTGATTGTAAATCTTTCAAAACCGCAAATGCCTGCTTAATCCCTCTTTTATTGGCAGGAGAGGTCGTTAACTCATTAACCCGATCGTCGAAACTCTGATTGGATTCAATGGTATTTTGATCCTGAATCCAATCCTGAACATGGTACTCCTCCTTACTAATAATTGACATAAAATTCTTGGACGTTGTTCGTAACTTATCCAGAATTGATACTTTGTGCCCACGTTCTTCGATGATTGCTGTGGTTAACAACTTTTTCGAAAGATTACCCCAACCAGTATAGTGGATCTGCGCTAACTTTTTAACCTGTTCATCTGAAATGGGTAACTTTTCCAATTCCCGGGTAGCAATCAAGCTATCTTCAAAAACCGTCTGAATTTCAATAATCTTTTCAAGTAGGTCCAGGTGGGCTGGGTCTTCCATATAACCGACACCAAAAACTTTTGCCAGGTTGATATAGGAGGACAGAGAACTATTGAACTTGGTTTCATCTGCCAAGCCAGTAACCGTAATGTCGTCCCGACCTTCGGCCTGATAATATTTTTTTAAGGCTTTCAGGGTCACCGTTTTTTTCTGTTTGAAAAGGTCATTAATCAAGCGTTCTTTTGTTGGTTGATCAATTTTTTCGCCGTTAATCCGTAAATTATTTAACTCATTGAGAACCGTAAACAATTGGTAACGCAAAGAATACTGCGGCAGCGTTGGTTCGCCAATTAAGTAAGTATCCGTGCCCGTTAGTCGATCAATAAAATCACGCGCTGCTTGGTCACGGTTAAAAACTTGATGGAAGTTCCAAGGAGTCACGCGACTTTTTTCATAACCTGGTTGACGGGTTACCCAATGATTTTCAGCATTCCCACCCGCTTGCTTAACATCTGCTTTTGTCACCAGCGGTCCCACGTAATAGGGAATACGGAAACGGACCAACTCTTCAATCTTATTTGTTACTTGCCCTTCCTTGTCAAAAGTGTCTAATAAGAATGGATAGAACTGCCCCTGGTTAGCCAATATTAAGCTTAATTCTGCCAAGTGTAACTGATAGGGAATGACAGCATTGTCTTTGACTCTTTGTCTTGGCAAAAACTGCTGATTCTTTAGCCGAAGTAGCGCTTCTTCCTTTTGTGCTGCTGCTAAATCTGAGGATTGCACGAGTTCACTCGCACGTTTAATAGCCTTGTTTAAAGTTGTTTCATCATTTACTGCTAGCAGTTGTGCATACAGTTCAGAAAAATCTCGATGAGACCAATGTGCAGCGGTTGCCAATTTTTTCAGTAACTGACGATCTTCTCTGTGTTGTTGATAACTTTTCACCTTGGCAGCTGAAACAGAGCTTTCGCCATTTAGTAGGCTAATCAACAAGAAACCGTCATAAGCTTGCTGAAGGGCATTTAACAATTCAATTTCATCATCGTCTAAATCAGCCAATACGACCTGGCTTTTCTCGTCAAAATTTTCGTCAGAAAATTTCAATTTCCAATCTTGAGCTGTCTCTTTATCTGCAATTTGCCGATTAAAGACGCTCTTAAAATCAATTTCATTGCCTGCTAAACCAGTCAAGATCGCCTTGATAGCATTTTTATCCTGCTTACTATCAAAAGTAAAGCAGGCCAACCCTGCTTCGGCTTTGGCTAATTTTGACAAGCCATAGCCTGCTTCTCCAGACAAGATATTGGCCAATTCTTCGGGCGCTGCCAAGTCCCAAGATAATTCTTTTCGTTCGGCATAGCTCGCTATCGCAGCTGCCAACGTAGTGGCATCATAGCTAGTCCCAATATTAATCTTGGCCTGGTTATTTAAAAAGTGGCCACGGTACTTCACAATATGATGAATTGCTAAATAGATTGCTCGCAAGTCAAACTTTTTCTGTTGCTCTACCATTAAGGCATTTCTTAAGTGATAAATCGTTGGGTACTTTTTATGAAAAGCCGCCGTTTCCTCTTGCGTAGGAAAGAGATGGCCCCCGTAGTAATGGGCGCGATTTTGTTCATCTTGTGGATGAACATACGCATACTTTAACCGATTGAAAAAAGCCGGGTCGAACTCCTGGATGTCGGGTGCAAACAACTCATCTAATAAACGCAACCGCCACTTACGCCGGGATAGCCGCCGTCTCGTAGTCCGCTGAACACGACGTTCAGCGGCAGTCTGTGCACTATCAAATAAGCGCACCCCAATTAAATTTTTACCCTTAGCCCGCTTCAACTTTCCTGCTTCATCGAGCACCGCCCAGCCGACTGAGCCCGTCCCGATGTCTAATCCAACGTCATACACCATGCTTTCTTTTCCTTTCCCTACTCTGAACATTGTAATAATTGTATCATACTTTCTCCCGCCACTAATCAGACCAAAAAGGAGCTGCCGGCATCAGTACCGGCAGCTCCTTTTGTTGTGATTATCATTCATTGTTTGAAATGGATACGTCTTCTAAATAAGCGGCAAACTTATCCAAACTCTCTTCTAAGTCTGCTTCATCCAGGAAGGGCAAATCCAGGCGATCAACCGCGGCCACATTTAGCAGCTCAAAGACATCTGCTGCCTGTAACAGTTGCTGTTCAGCAGCGGTCAAGGCATAACCAGCGGCTTGGTAATCTGCCGCCAACTGATGGTAAGCAGCGGGCTGCTCGTCGGACTGCTGGGTCGGCATTGCGGCGTCTGCTTTCTCCGCTGCTAACCTTTGCCTGATTTTACTCAACAGGGCTAATCGTTGCTGCTTGAATTTATTTTCGGCCTGTTCTTGAAAGGCTAGAACTGGTTGCGTCATATAGATCTCCTTTGAATAGCGGCAATTGAACGGAGGAAACTCACCCCCTGCTCTTTACCATTGGCTGTAACAGTCGACCTAAAATCATGACGAGTAGTCCATTGGCAACAATTTCAAAGCCAGCGTTAAAGGCCAATGTCGCAATCAACCAAGTTAACAGATGGTGCGCTGGAATGCCATAGCCAGAAACGGGGAAAAGCTGAAAAGAGAGCCAGGTTAGCAGGACGACTAAGGCCGTATTTAACAGTGCAGCAAGTGCACCAAAAGTAAAGTAGGTGATACTGTTAGCAACCGGCCGTTTCGAACGCAGCCACTGGGCCAATAGGCCAATGAGCAAGCCCACGGCAATCCGCGGCAGAATGGCTGTCACCGGGTTAGAAAAGAGCAAGCCGCCGAAAGTCCCTGGTAAGGTAAAGGCACGGGCGAAAGACGCTAGTCCCCAAAAGAAACCGACGATGGCGCCCGAACGTGGCCCTAAAAGCGCGCCCGCTAACGCGGCCGTTGTTGGGACGATGACGACATAGGCCCCGACCACAAATGCCCCCAGTGGTAGGTAACCGAGCAGTGGAATAAAACTTTGTAAGAGTACAATGGCGACAAAGACCGTTGTCAGCACAAAGTGTTGATTTTTTTTCGTTGACATAACTGTGCCATCCTTTTTCACAATACAGCAAAGTATACAAAGTTCGGGCTGCACCGTCAACCTCATCAACGAAAGCAGGTCACGATACTAAAAGGAAATCAGCAACTGATTTAAACGGGGTGCGTAGATATCGCCAAAACGAACATAGTGCATCAAGAGGTAGTAAAAGGCATACCAGCGTAAGCGTTCTTCATAGCCAGGGGCCAATGGATAGCTCTCTTGGTAGGCCTGGTAGAAAGCTGACCCAAAGCCTGGAAAAACAGTAGAAACGGCAATATCAAATTCACGGTCACCGTAAAAAGCAACTGGATCAATCAGCAACGGCTGCCCTGTTTCATCGAAGAGGTAATTCCCCGCCCATAAATCACCGTGCAAAAGTGAGGGCTGGACTGCTTGGACATGGTCATCTTGGCGAATCGCGGCTTTCAAATTTTCAAAATGGTCGCCCCGCTGGGTCAGCCAAAAGCCCCGATTTCGCGCCGCCACCATCATTGGTTCCAACCGCTGCTTGATAAAAAATTCAGCCCAAGAATCTTGCCAGTGATTATCCTTTGGTACCAAGTCCGTTTTTTGATCGCAGTCGAAGCCAAACTGTTGAGCGTGGGCCCGGTGTAACTGCGCCACGGCTCGGCCCAAATCGGCCTGATCACCACTGCCCTGATTCACCCATTCCAACAGTAAATAACCTGCCCCTTTACATTCCCCTTGTTTGACAACGGCTGGTACCGCCACTTCCTGACCAAGGGCGCGCAAGGAAGCCACCTCCAGATCGAAAAAATGCCGGTCTTGGTTAGGCTGTACCTTTAAAAAATAATGGTGCTGACCGTTGGCATAGAAAGAATAGGCCAAGTTGATATCCCCGCCGGTCACCTGCTTTAGTCCATGGGGTTGTTGCAAATTCAGCCGGGACAGAAAGTCTTGGTTCACGATTCCACTTGTATCCATGTGATTGTTCTCCTCTGCAATCAATAAAAAAGCAGCGACTACCAATGGTAGTACGCTGCTTTTGACAAAATAAGGGCCCGGGAAAGTTCCTGAACTACTGGGAAAAATTTTCTTTTTTGTTCGGCCATCTTTGCCTCCCCCTCAAACGCTAACTTGAGTGTAGCAAAATTTGCACAAGGAAACAATCCTCAGTCCTTAGGACTGGGAAAGATCTGCACGGGCCAAAACAGTTTCACCATCAGTTGAGAAAATTTGCCCATCTTCATAAACCACTTGGAGCAAATCTTGCCCAGGCTCATGCTGGCTGACCGTTTGTAAGCGGCCTTTGTCATCGGCCACTACTTTGAGCAAACCGGCCTTCGAGGTCTTGGAAGGATCCGTTTTTGGTTTCTTCTGAATATCGAGTTCTTCGCCCGCATTGGTGTGGGCGTAGGCCGCCTTAATGGCAAAGCGTTCCGTGTCACGGGTAAAGCCTTCTTGTAAGAGACCCCCGCCGGAACCAACGACCAAGTTATCGGTGGACCAGCCCTGGTCAATCAAAGCCTGGTAGAGGGCAATAATGGTGTCGGCCTTCATGCCATCCCCCTGGATCAAGCCGACGTTATGCCGGAGAACCCGGTAACCCTTGGCGTTGACTTCCGTGCCAAAAATGTCGGCGAGCATATCAAGGACAGCCAAATCCATGGACTTAGGGTCGCCGGAATCAGGCCGGAGAACCACGCGACCAGGGCGGGCCTTAATCCGTTCGACCAACTCATCGGATCCAATCACGTGCCGGACGAAGTGGAAGGTGTCATAAGAATCAATCACAATCGAAACGGGCGCATCGGCCGGCGTCCGGTCGAGTTGAGCATTCACATAGTCAAACTCGCCCTGCCCAGGCCCATAGGCCGTGGCAATGGAGTGCTCGGTTGCCCAAATGGATTGCGCCCGACCAGCGATACCATAGACTTGGTCAAAATACTCAGAGGCCGCCAAGTTATCAGAGCCACGGAAGTGCAGCAAGTGCGCTGCCCCACCCCGCTGGCCTGATTCGAGGGAAGTGGCCCCACGCAGACCAAAGTCATTGACCATGAGTGGCAGCAATTCAGGTGTACCGGCTTTTTCGACCAAGGGCAGCAAGCGCTTCTTAATGTTCATCGAATTGGTGGCAATGGTCGTTGGATACCAGACGTGCATTAGCAGCACTTCCAGGGCATTCAACGAGGTAGCAAACCAATCCGCAGTTGATTCCATGGTGAAGAGCGCCGTTCCCGTTGGCACTTCCATTCCTTCTGGCAGCGCCTTGATTCGGACGGGGAAGTGTCCTAAATCACGGACCTTTTCCCAGACAGTGCGGTTAAAGTATGCCGTCGTACCGAAAGTTGCTGCGGCTACTTGCTCGGCTTCATCAATCATCTCGTCCGTAATCGGCGTTTGAAAATAGTCATGCAAAATCATCGACAGGCCAAACCAGGAAACCGTTGGAAAGCGGCCGCCCGTCCGGGCTTCTCCGTAAGAGTAAAGCTTGTCAATGTTCTGCGGGTACTGCAGGTGGTGGGTCAGCTTGTAGGCGTCTGTTGCTAAAATTAAATTGGTCGTCATGGGTGTAACTCCTGATAGGGTGTCTGAGCAATCTGGTTGGTAATGTCGGTAAAGTGATGTTGGTTCAAATAGCGCAGCAAGCGCCAGTCATAGTGCACGTCTCCATGGTATTCATCGACATAGGGCGTAAACTGGCCCTCTAAGGCCAGGATGAGATAGCCGGCAAAGGTATCAATGAACCAAGCAACACTCTCGATGACTTTCACCAACTGGCCCTGCTCATCGAAAAAACCAACGACTAGTCGGTCATTACCCCACTGCGCTTCCAGGGCCCACTTTAACGTGATCCAGTCCGAGCTAGTTAGTCCGAGATTGAGCAGGTAATCGGCCGACAGTCGTAAGTGAATGGGATGTTGCCGCTCACGCTGACTTTGTTGGCCCATCTGGTCGAAGACATTGGAAAAATACAGGCAGAGCGCTTCCAACTTGCGAGTGGACAGCGGCTGGTTGGCCTGTTCAAAACTTTCCAAATCCCAGACCGTTAGACCCGTCGCCTGCGCAATTTCTTCATGACTGCTAGCCGTCATTTGTTTTAAAAGCGAAAAATTATTCATGTTTTTATTATAAGATAAAGCCCGTTTTTGTGCGAATAAAAAAGCGTGGCTGTTTGCACAACCACACTGTCTTCATTCAACTTACTTTTTCTTCAACCAAGAACGGAGCACCGAAATGATAGAAGGCAAAATCGTCACAAAGACGATACCCAAGACAATGACGGAGAAGTGTTCTTTAACAAAGGGAATGTTACCAAAGAGTGCACCCGCACCAGTCGACAGGAAGGACCAGGAGAAGGCGGCAATCAAGACATAACGGAAGAATGTCTTGAAATCAAAGTCCGAAACCCCCGCCACGAAGGGCACGAAGGTCCGAACGATGGGAATATAGCGGCCCAAAATAATGGAAGCAGCCCCCTTCTTTTCGAAGAATTCCTCCGCCTTATGAATGCTCTCTTCCTTAATCATATAGCGAAAGGGCTTCCGATTAATCAAGGACCGACCGCCAGTTCGGGCCAGCCAATAGTTCAACGTATCACCCAGCACGGCCGCTACAAAGAAGACCAGCATGAAGACCCAATGGTTCAGGCCGGCTTCTTTGCCCGCTTCCGTCATGGAAATGGCCCCTGCTGCAAAAAGCAAAGAATCCCCCGGTAGGAAGGGCAGGACAATAGCCCCTGTTTCCACGAAAATAATGGCAAAGAGAATCACATAAGTCCAAATGCCAAACTGGCCAACTAAGTTACTGAGATGCGTGTCAATGTGAAGAATAAAATCGATCAATTGTTTTTCCTCTTCTATTTACGACAACCGTTAATTTTTCTTCAGTGCTAACGCGCCACCGAAGACGACTAACCAGATAGTAGCCCCCACTGCTGGGATAAAGGCATCATTATTAAAGAACAACGTTAGATAAATGAAAACAAAGCCAATCAAAGCCAGTGGTACAAAGAACTTCGGCCAGCGCATCAAGAAGCCATCCGCCAAGTAGTCATTGGACTTACGGTACTGCCAGTAAGTGACCAAAGTCAAAACATAAATCATGATAAACAAATCGGCGGAAGCAGAAGTGACGAAAGTGAAGGAGTCCTTGATTTGTGGAATAACCGAAATCAATGGGGAGCAGAGCAAAAGCGCCGCTGTGGCCAGCACAGCCCAGGAAGGCAGTTCATGCTTGGACATCTTGGCGAACTTATGCAAGGTCTTGTTTGATGATTCCGCCGCGATGGAATAGAAGTTCCGGGAAGCGGAGAAAATAACCGAATTCAGGGCTGAGGCAGCTGAGGTCAACACCACAAAGTTAATCAAGGCTGCGGCCCAGTTCACACCCGCTAACTTGAAGACAGCCACGAATGGTGACTGGTTGGCCGGGATGTGTTCCCAAGGGTAGATGGTCATAATCGTTGCCAAGGCCCCCAGGTAGAAGAAGATAATCCGCAAAGGAATTTGATTAATTGCCTTTGGCAAAATCTTACGGGCGTTGGGTGTTTCCGCTGCGGTCATCCCAATGAATTCCATCCCCACAAAGGAGAACATGACCATTTGGAAGCCGTTGATGAAGTTACCCAAACCATTTGGCAAGAGAGAGAAATGACCAAAGAGATTATTCAAAGACACCGTGCCCTGGCTGGTATGAAAACCTGTCAGTAGCATGATAATGCCCGTGGCAATCAACGACAGGATGGCCACAATCTTAATCATGGCAAACCAGAATTCAGCTTCCCCATAGAGCGCCACCGCAATCAAGTTAACCGAAGTCAAGATGACCAGAATCACCACCTGAATTAACCAAGACGGCCAGTCTGGGAACCAGAACTGAACGTATTTCCCAATGGCGGTCAGTTCGGCCATCCCCATGAAGGCAACGGTCAACCAGTAGGACCAGGAAGCAAAAACCCCGGTCTTCTTGCCCAAATACTTAGACATAAAGGCGATGAAGGTGTGCTGATGGGGATCCGCATAGAGCATTTCGCCCATTCCCCGCATCACCACAAACATCAAGAGGCCAATCAGGGCATAAATCAATAGAATGGCAGGGCCGGCAAAGTGAATGGAATCTCCGGCCCCCATGAACAGCCCGGTTCCAATGGTCCCGCCAATGGCAATGAGCTGCACGTGGCGGTTCGTCAGGCCCTTGGCCGGCTGTTCTGTTTTAACTTCTTCTGCACGCATAAATCAATCCTTTTTTGCTGATAATAGCAAGCAACCGGCCACAAGCCCAAGGCCTGCAGTCGGTCGACTTTTCCTTTACTGACGTGAGTAGTTGGCAACGTCCTTGAGAATCAAGTCCTTGAAGTCCGCTACTGACATCGTTTCCGTTTCTTGTTGGCCATAGCGACGAACGGTCACGGTACCCGCGTCCTGTTCACCATCCCCTAGTACCAGGGTGTAAGGCACTTTCTTCGTTTGTGCTTCACGAATCAAGTAACCTAGCTTGGCCTCCTTCTTCTGGACATTGGCCCGCAGACCGGCATCCTGCAAGGTCTTCTGTACTTGCTCGGCATAAGCGCCGTGAGCATCCAAGTTAACAGGAATAATGGCTACTTGCAAGGGGGCCAACCAAGTTGGGAAAGCACCCTTATAGATTTCGATCAAGTAGGCCGTAAAGCGTTCCATGGTACCAACGATACCCCGGTGCAACATGACGGGCCGGTGCGTGTCCTGACCGTCTTCCCCAACATAGGTCAAATCAAAGCGTTCTGGCAAGAGGAAGTCCAACTGAATTGTGGACAGGGTTTCTTCCCCACCCAATGCCGTCTTAGTTTGGATATCCAACTTAGGACCGTAGAAGGCCGCTTCACCAGGCGCTTCGAAGTAATCCAAGCCCATGTCATCCATGGCCCGCTTCAACTGTGCTTGGGACTTTTCCCACATCTCATCGTCATCAAAATACTTTTCCGTATTTTCAGGATCACGGTAAGAAAGGCGGAAGCGGTAGTCCGTAATGTTGAAGTCTTCGTAAACACCCATCGTCATCTGCAAGATGGACTTAAATTCCTCTTCCAGCTGTTCGGGGGCCACGAACGTGTGTCCATCGTTCAACGTCATTTCGCGCACACGGGAAAGACCCGTCAACGCCCCTGACTTTTCATAACGGTGCATCATGCCCAATTCGGCAATCCGGACGGGTAAGTCACGGTAGGACCGGGGCTTGTGCTTGTAAACCGTAATGTGGGATGGGCAGTTCATTGGACGGAGTTCCAAGAATTCGCCGTCCCCCATATCCATTGGTGGGAACATGTCGGCCCGGTAGTGGTCCCAGTGGCCGGACGTCTTATACAAGTTCAAGTTTGAAAGAACTGGTGTGTACACGTGTTCGTAGTTGTTGGCCAATTCCTTGTCAACAATGTACCGTTCCACTTGTCGGCGAATAGCCGCCCCATTTGGCAGCCAAACGGGCAAGCCAGAACCCACTTCTTGATCCGTAAAGAAGAGGTCTAAGTCCCGACCGATGTTACGGTGATCGCGTTCCTTGGCTTCGGCCCGACGTTGCAAGTCCGCCTGCAAATCTTCTTCATTCCAGAAGGCCGTTCCGTAAATCCGCTGCAGTACTGGCTGGTCTGATTGACCGCGCCAGTAAGAACCAGCGACGGAAACCAACTTAAAGTGCTTGATCCAACCAGTTGAAGGTACTAAGCCACCCCGGTCGAGTTCGACGTGTTCACCCTGGACGGCCACCGTAATCTTTTCATCAGCTGGCAAATCTTCAATCAAAGCAACTTTATAAGGATCGTCCTTGAACGTTTCCAAGGCTTCTTCGCGGGAAACTTGGTGGGACAAGATTGGCAAGTCTTCCTTCACGATCTTCTTCATCATCGCTTCGATGGCCGGGAAGTCTTCGTGGGAAACCTGGTTACCGGCCCCATTATCGGTATCATAGTAGAAACCATTTTCAATAGCTGGACCTACACCAAAGTGAATGTTTTCAAACTTTGGCATCCGGCGCAGGGCTTGGGCCAACAAGTGCGCCGTTGAGTGACGGAGAATTTCGAGGCCTTCTTCGTCATCCTTAGTGATTAAGGAAAAGTCACCCGATTGGTCAATGGCATCATGCATGCCGACATAGTGACCATTTAACTTGGCCGACACGGACTTTTTGGCCAAAGACTTGGCAATGCCCGTCGCCACTTCAATGGGCTTGACGCCCGCTTCAAATTCCTTCTGTGCCCCATCAGGAAAAGTTAATGTGATTGCTGCCATCCTGCTGCCTTCTTTCTTTTTTACTTTGTTGATGAAAAAACGTCCCTTCTCGCACATGCGAAAAGGGACGTTTGAACGTGGTACCACCCAGATTCTCCAGTGTTCACTGGACTCAAAACCGGTAACGGTGGTGCGCCGGGGCGATTTTCAAGTCTTACTCATCGCCCTTTCCGAGGTAGTCTGCCAAACGCGCTCTGACTGATTCTCACCAACCATCAGCTCTCTGCTTCAGAATCGCAGCTTGCAGTTGTCCTCATCAACAATTTCTACCTAGTATTCTACCATAGGCCAGGCCTAATCGCAATTACTTTTGATCAGCCAACACTTGGGCCAAGGCCTGCCGTGCCGCATCGTCATGGTCCAAGATACCGTTATCATAGACCCGCTGTAATGCTGCTACCTGCTGTTCATTCAATGCCATGCGCTGCCTCCTCTACTTTTAGGGCTATTATACCGTGCTCATCCCGGGCTGACTACAAAAAAGCAGACATTTGGCCATCATTTTCGCTATAATGGTTTTATTAAAAAATTTTGAGGAGATGCTCATGGAAAATCAGCCCCTTACCGCCCAGGTTGTCTTCGCCACCATCACGGGCAACAACGAAGCCGTCGCCGATATCATCGTCGAAGCGCTAGAGGCAGCCGGTGTCAACGTCAACAAAGCCGAAATTTCCCAAGTCGAACCTGAGGAATTGGCTGACTATTCCCTCTTCTTCTTGGTGCCCTACACCTACGACGAAGGCTCCCTGCCTGATGAAGGATTGGACTACTTCGATGATTTAGCGGCAGTCGACCTGCATGAACAAGTCTACGGCCTAGCAGGTTCTGGCGACCGTTTCTACGAGGACGACTACTGCCTCGCCCTAGATAAATTCCAACAACAGTTGGTGCCAACCGGCGCCAAGCAGGCCGGCGACATCGTCCGCATCAACCTCCTCCCCAACGAAAAGGATGCTCAAGCGCTCCGCGAACTAGTCGCAACTGCCCTTGCCGCCGTTCAAAAATAATCCTAAAAAAGCTAGACTGTCAGGAACAGCGCCTTCTTTGTCAATCAAAGAGGCCCCACCGGACTGCCTAGCTTTTTTGCTTGCTTTATTCAGCTGTCGTATAAACTGCCAAGACGTCTTCGTTGTCTTCCAGTTCATCCACCAACTTATCCAACTTTTCGCGATCTTCATCGGAAATGGCCATTGGGTTCTGTGGAATCATCGTCACTTCAGCATCGGCAAATTCATAGCCTGCCTCCGTTAACGCTTCTTCAACCGTTTGGAAATCCGATGGCACCGTGTAGATTTCAAACGCTTCATCCGACGTTTGCACGTCTTCGGCGCCTGCTTCCAGGGCTGCTTCCAAAATCGTATCTTCGTCCAAGTCAGGGTTTTCCGTGCGGTCAATGACCAAGTAACCCCGCCGATCAAACTGGAAGGCCACGGAACCAGAAGTCCCCAGGGAACCACCAAAGTGCTTGAAGGAATTCCGCACAGAGGAAACCGTCCGGTTAATGTTGTCCGTTGAGGCTTCAACCAATACGGCTACCCCGGCATTACCATAACCTTCATAAGTGACTTCTTCGAACTTCGTGCCACCAGCGCCAGAAGCCTTATCCAAAGCACGTTGGATGTTGTCCTTGGGCATGTTGGCTGCCTTGGCCTTTTCAACTACCAGGCGCAAGGAAGAATTCATTTCGGGATCAGCACCGCCAGCCTTTGCAGCAACATATAAGTCGTGCGCCAGTTTTTGGAAAATCTTACCACGCTTAGCATCTTGGGCGTTCTTACGACCTTGAATGTTATGCCATTTACTGTGTCCTGACATTGTGTCATCTCCTTAAAAATAAAATTAAAGTACAGTTCATTGTACCAAAAAGAGCACAAACAGGCTAGTCAGCGCTAAAGCCCCTTTTCCAAAATTCTTTTGATTTCCCCTTGCTTTTCCCCCTGCATTAAAGCTATAATTATTAATGTTTTAAAGCCGATGTGGCGGAACTGGCAGACGCGTACCGTTCAGGTCGGTATGGAGATTTCTCCGTGCAGGTTCGATTCCTGTCATCGGCATTAGATACAACTTCATGTAAACATAAAGAAAGCCCGGTATAGTCGCTAAAAAACGATTATATCGGGCTTTCTTTATGTTTTATTTAAATTTATTTTTAATCACTTTTAAGTTATTTTCGGTAGTTTTCACAAAATGTTTTGACACTTTTTTGACACTTTTACCAAATAAAAGAGACCAAATCAAGGGCCAATCTTGTCTGTTGATGATTATATCCATATTTACTTCTAAAATTACAACTCGTCAATAACCGACTGACTGGGCTCATTTGTGCTGTTGATGTGCTCAGCCAGCTCTGCGATCTTAATGTTGTCGTTTAAGATGTCGCTGAACACTTCGTACAGTACCCAGAACGTGAACCGTTCGTCATCAATACGGCCCTCTTCCCATAGGTCGAGCTGGCTCTCCAATATTTCACGGAACTCTGACCGCAGCACTTCCTTAATGGCCTTGTTTTGGCCGCTTAATTCGACATTGGCCACTCGTTTATCAAACATCTTTGCCAGTTTTTCTGAGTTTCCCAATGAAATCTTGTCGAGGTCGTATTCGCCATTCATTATTCGGTTAACGCTTGACTGTGTTACTCCGGATTCCTTAGCGATTGCATAACCGGAGATTCCACTATTTAACAGTGCTTCAATCTTTTGCTTAGTATTCATTACGCAACACTCATCACATGTACTTGATCGTCGTTTAGAACAATATCTGCTAGTCTATTTCCAAAAAACTGTGTTAGCTCTCGCTCATTCATAAATGGCAAATTAAAACGCATATCATCAGTTACATTAGCAGCCATTCCATCGAAATCAATATCTCCATTTAAATATTCCACGTAGGCATTAATTGAACGGTGGAACCGCCATTCTTTGTGTGGTTGATACGGGTACTTATCGTGCTTAGTATCGATCACACGCTGTGCATGTTCAGCCAATGTCGTGACATCGTTATCAGTTACAACTTCTTCGTCGTCTGCTTCAACCGTTTCTTCTTTGGAAACTTCAGTGACATTAAAATTGTAAGACACTTCATGCACGCCTTCGTCTGCAATCCATTTAGATACACGTTCCATTTGTGGCAGTGCACCACGGGCGTCAAATTGTTCCTGAGCCAATGTACGCATTTCGTTTTCGTCAGCAAAAACAACGTCGTCATCACGGCCAAACTTTTCGTTGAAATCGTACGTCTTCGTTTCCAAGATTGCGTCAGTATCGAGGATTGCATAGTCACCAAAGTCAATGGAGTTCTTATAGTTGAGATAGACACGCTTGCCACCCAGAACGATATATCCGGCTGATGGCGTTGCAATTTGAATAAAGTTATTAGTTAGCGCTGCGCGTTCTTCGTTCAAATTGCGGACACGAATACGAGTTTCGCAATTCGTTCCTTTTGCGTTGGTGTTCTTAACCGAGTAAACATCTTTAATCATCATTTTTGATTCCTCTTTCTTTCGTTGCTTGACTATATTTATATTGTAAGCGTATACGCATATAAAGTCAACACTTTTTCAAAAGTTTTTGGTTTATTTTTGGTCATATAAAAAAGCTTTTATATCAACGTTTATAGCTACTTCTCAAACGCAAACAAAAATAGTCAAACAAAAAAGGCCCGCCACGATTGGCGAGCCCCATAGTCAAACAACTCAAAGAATGAGTTGATTTAATTCTAACATATGTACAGGGCCGAAGCCCTATTTGTTACTCGTGATGCCAAGCCTTATCGTCGTCAAACCAAATGCGACCATAGCCCTCAATGAAATCGACACCAATGGCCTTCGCTGCTTCATCGTATTCGTCAATCGTGCCGGAGCGGTACTCGGGCTTGAAACGTACCCAGTCGCCCGGATTAAAGTCCCGTTCGCCGCTTTGCGTTTCGAGCACCCGGCATGGAATACCGTTGTCGGTCCAATCGAATGGTTCTTTGGCCAGTTCATCAATACGAACCTGCCAGATACCGTTGATTTGCTGGACATCCTGAATCTGCATCCAACCGCCGATGTAGAACTTGTTACCTTCATTCTTGAACTTGTCAATGGAAGTAGCTTCCTGATATGCAACAGTGGTCTGCTTGTCACTGTCATCTTGTGGCACCACTTGGGCTGGCGTACCGCCCTGGTAGTGGAAGAAGTGGTATTCTGGCTTGCCATCGAGTGCCCAGTAGTAGTCGTGGTTCAGCTCTTGAATGGCCGTTCCTGCTTGACCCTGGGTGTAGTAGCAAGATGAGATCTCAGTATCGTTGGACGTCATAAAGCCAGTATGACAAGCACCGCCTGCTGATTGGCCGTAATTTGACCCCCAAATAAAGACGTCCCCTGCTTGAACATCGTCTCCAGACACTTCAACGAAGCCTGCCATTTCCAAGTCACGCTTCAACGTGCCTGTGTAGTGTGAGCGCTTCAAGTATGACTTATCAATGGCCCCTGTTTCGGAAAGGATATAGTAAACCAGTCCAGAGCAATCGAAATAGGACATGCCATCTCGCTTATCCCAGTCCATGGAATAGGTTACACGCCCCTTGAGCGAACGTGCCAGATTAATTGCTGCTTGTGCGTTGTAAGTCATGTGTATTCTCCTTATTTAGTTACTGCTTGCTTGTTGAGCTCATTAACGGCCATTTCAATCACAGCTGAAACCTGTGCTTCAGAAAACTTTCCAGTCAAATTGTTGGCTGCCAAACGATGGCTTACAAAGTTCATTGCTTGGTGCTTTTTGGCTGTGCTTGCCAAATCTGAGTTCTCAACTGAAGCAACTGCTTGGTCAGCCCAAGTAAGCAGCAGTTGAACGTTGCCGTTCTTTGTCTTGGTCCGCAACCATCGAACCAACGAATGTTCTGCTGGTGCTGCAATGGCAACAAGTGTTGCTGCCAAAACTAGTGTGTCTGCTAAATTCATCTTTGTTCCTCCAATGAAAAAAGGCCACTAGGCCTCGTGTGTGATAACTTCGATTTTCTCGGTGTAATCCTTGCCAACACCCTTTAAATCAGTGTTCATTTCCGTCACTAGGTTAACCAGCTTGTTAACTTTAACCGTCAATTCTTGGTTGTCTTGAAGCAATTGCCGGTTATACTCTTTCATCTCTTTATTGTCAGAAAGAATCTGCTCGAGCATTGTCTTCGTGGTATCTTCTCGCTTACCTCGAAATCCTGCCCAAGCAGTTCCGAATCCGGCCACACCCCCTGCTAGTGTAATAACGGCCATCAATACATCCTTAATGGTGACCACCTCCTCGTTCAGAAAGCGCTGGTTCCCGGAACGCTTCAACGAAGATGCGCAACGTGATAGTTAGGAACATGAACGGCAGTACATCTAAGTGGCCTGAGTAGATAGAATCCATGCCGAATCCCACTGTTAACATGGCCCACATCATTGCCGAAAGCGCTAGCAAGACAATGCGCAATGTATACCAATGGAAATCAAATAGACTGTTAAACAGCAGGGCCAAACCTAGCGCTAAATAAATACCGCCTGGAATTGAACTGTCTAACCAGTCAATGCCAAGCGGTAGTGGATGTTGGATTTGCGTTGATTTAATCAAGATAACAATACCGAACAAGATTTGTTCGATTGATGTTAGCAAGATTTCGCCGTTGCGAATGATTTTTTCTTTCATATTGCCTCCTTACGACAATTTAACCGAATCATTAATCGGAATAGGGTCATCAGTAATCCACTCAACTGTGGTATCGCTATTTACACTATTTTTAATTGATTGATAACGTTCACTTTTAATAGTGCCGTCTGTCTTGACCTCAACTGGAATATCAATTTGCATGTAATTAACAAATTTATCTATTGTTATCGTTGTGTCCACATTCGGTCTATAGCCATATGGAACTTTTAAATGTTCAGTTAAATATATTGCAAGCCAGTAAGCAGTAGTATCATCACTATTTTTGATGTGAAAAATAACTTTGTTGTTTTTTCTATAAAAGCTATATTCCACCTTTGTGATTGTAGAATTACCACTTCCAAAAATTTTTGCCGTATAATAGTCGTCAATTTTCTTAACCACAAAAGAATAATTATCTTTGTACCAACTATCGTTGGTTAAGTAGCAGGCAGATAGATTGAGTGGAGCATGAATCAACGTTTCGTTATTCGTTCCAACAATGCCATTTGGGTAAATTGAAGCCGTAGATGAATGAAAATTGTTTTCGAAAGGCGCTAATACAGTAGCGATTGGTCTAAATCCAACAGGAATAACAAACCCTGGAATAGTGTGCCAAGGGGGTACATCATCGCCTGACCAAAACTCGCCGACGGTCGTAATATTAACTAAATTTCCAAAGCGCATCAACCTGACAATCATGCCGTTAACTGTGATTTCTTTGAAATCGGAATTGGAATCTAAATTACCGGCCAACTTAGCAGTGTTATCAACACTCAAATTGCCCTTCAAATCAGCTTTACCTTCTCCGATAGTAAGGCCATTATTGTCAATCACATTTTTATGGTCGGTACCAGCAGCTAGCCCTGATTCAGCATATGTCCATTGTTCAACAATTAAATTGCTGTTAGCTGTAACATCTCGCTGAAATTTAGCATCTGATTCTACCGATAGCTTGCCGTCGATTGAAACATCAGCAGTGAATTGGTTGCTTTCATGCAGCTTGGCAAAGTCACTTTCGACATGGGATTTAAACTGACTAATGTCAGCTTTCACATCGTTGATTTGCTGAACAGTCGCTAAGGCAGCCGGGTCAATGCGAACATCAATAGTATTTGTGTTCGTGATTGTCAGGATCGCTTTGATCGTGTATTCCGACTGCTCGAGGTCACTTTCTTTAGGCATAATGAATGGCTTATTCGCCGATGAAATACCCGCTAAGAACTCCTTACCACGGTACTCAGCCACAATACCCAACGTATTCAGTAAATGTTCATTAGTGACGCCCTTGTTGGTAAATGTACCAAAAATGATGGCATCTTTACCATTTACTTCGCTAGACGAAACCTTGGCGTAATCGCTAATTTTAATCTGCTTGAGCAAGTCATTGGTTAGTGATTGGTAATCTTTTTCGTCAATCGTATCGCTACTGGCAAAAATGTATTTGAAATTGATTTTTTCATTTGTAACGGTTGCTGACTGCATGGCCGAAACCAAAGAAGTGGTCAAATACCAATTTTTGTATAGGCTCATTTAATCTCCCCCTTATTAGTGTATTTAACTGCTTGAATTGAGGCCATACCAGCATTTACGCTGCCTTCTTTTGACTCTAGGACACTGTTGATTGCGGTAAATGTCAAATTGCTAGGTAGCATACCTCGCAGTAGTTTTTCTAAACGTCTCACAGCATTTGGGTCCGTGGTGACAATGTCAACATCGACATGAAACTTATTAGGATTGAAGGAAATGTGCGCATTGATATTCAATGTATCTAGTATTTCACGAAGATATTTGATCGTAATAGGTTTTGGCGGTAATAATCGTGCCAAAACATCATACCGTCTCGTCTCCAAATCAAAGGATGGTCGAATATCAATACCGACTAGCTGTTCCCAGGCGGCAATTCCTTCTTTGTCAGCCGTCATCACAAATTGATTGTTAGCCTGTCGCTCAACCACGGCCACAAAGTTGTCAATCTCGAACTGTTCGACACGCAGCAGCGTTTCCATTTCTAGTACACCTTGATAATAGTCAGGCATTAGCTCTTTCAAGCGAATTAACTTAGACATTGATATTCACACTCCCAACTACTGGCAACTCTTGGACTTTATTATCAAACTGCAAATAAATGTCTTTTTCGCCATTAATCTTCAAGTCTGAGACATTCAAGATGCCGTGAATGCGCAAGAGAGAAGAAATAATTTGGCTACCATAGATGGTCAGTTGATATTCTCGTTCATTTTTCAAGAGGCCCCAGCGTGACTTTTTGATTTCATCAATGAACTCATTCACTGCATCAATAACAGGCTGATTGACATCAGTGCGATCAACCCCATCTTCTAGGTCTAGCTTGATTGACAGGTTCAATGTCCGAGCACTAGGTGCCGCAACCGTTACCTGGTGCCCGATTGGGGCAATGCCATAACCATTGCCAGAAACATCGGGTGGGTCAATTTGTCGCTGCACTTCCTCAACCAGTTTCAAACTAGGAATGTTGAACTCGTTGTTAACAATTACTAGCCTTACTGTACCGCCGCCGTTCCATGTCGGATAAACCTGAACAGCCCCGACTGTTTTTAACGACTTGATCATGGCAATGTAGTCCGCGACATTCCCGCCATACTGAGTAAACTCATTACTCTCCAGAATACGCCCCCGTAAATCATCATCGCTCTCGTTATCCCTTGCCGGGATTTCAACTTCGACGATTTTGCCATAACCAAAGCCGTTGATATTGCTGACTGGCAATACTTGACCAACATAACGGTTCGCAACACTACCAGACTGTTCAGCAGTCAGCCTGAACTTACCCTTGGATACCTTTTCAGAAGCTCGATAATAGACTGGATTAACGCCGATTGAAGCGAACCTAGTACCGATGTCGATGTCAAAATCATTGCCATCTGTATCCGTGAAACTAGCAGTCACAATGCTGTTAGTTGCTAGTTTTCTTTGAATACCACGCTCGGCTGCTCGATAGTCCAAGAACTCCCCAATCGCTGTCTGTGTGTACGTGTTGAGCAGGATGTTATGGAACTGATGGACCATTTCAGCGAGATTGTAAGAAACGGGGGCCAACGCATCGTAAATGACTGACCCTTCTCGCTTGTCAATACTATCTGGTACACGTTGTAAGTGTTCCTGCATAAAGTAGTCGAAATCCATGTTCTCCAAATCGCTTAGCAGCTCATTAGGCGTCATGCAGTCACCTCCTTGTTAACAGTAACGTCGCCAAAAATAGTTGAAACAGTGACTTCTGCCATTAGACTGTCCTTACTTAAATCTTCGACCTTCGTCACTTCCACATCCGTCACTCGCTTATCGCTGATGAAAGTTTCGACAATCATACGCTTGATCTCAGTCTTGGCATAATCCTTTGACTTACCAATGAGGTCAAATAAATCTGTTCCATAATTTTTAGACAGCCAGGGAACAGAAAAACGAGCTGTTAACAGGGCCTTCTCGATGGCCTGTCGCATAGCCTCCCGGCGGTCAATCATGCTGACAATTCGGCCGTTTTTTACCTCGTAAGTCAGCGTGCTTAGTGTGACCTCTTCAATTTTTTCCTGATCCATAATTATGCCCTCCCTAAGACAATGAATCGCTGGCCCCGCTGGACTCGAATCATCCTAACTTTGTCACCAACTTTTAGCCTTGGAAACACCTCAATCTGGCCCCGAGCAGTACCCCATACGTCCTCTTTGTTGGTCGCAACTGGCAAGGCGACATTGAGCGTTAGCCCTTTGGCCTCGGTGGTCAATTCAATGAAGCTGCCTCTAATCTGTAGGTCCTGATTAATCCAAATTACCAGCGGGTTGGTGCTTTGGACGGTGCCATAAACTTCATCGGTGTAATCGGCCGGCTTGCCCCCCTGCTTATTCATCTGATTGATCAAGAAGTCGCCAACTTGTTCACTCATACGATTGTTACCTCCAAATCCATCGTCCAATTAGTCGAAAAATCATGCGTACAGGACTTAACTAGTATCCTTTGATTTGCTGGTAGACCAGCCTGGGCCATTTCTTTAATCGTGATGTACATGCTGGTACCAGCCCGTACAGAAATGTGCCCCAAGGCCTTAATACGCAGGTTCTTGGTTTGACCGTTCTTTTCACCTAACAAGGAATTAGCTTTATCCTGCAGCTGGGCCACGTTAATATCGCCAGATACTGACTCTGTGTGAACCAATGGACCATAACGCTTCATACTGTCCTCGTTTTTAGCAACACGAAGCTCACGCGCTTTCGTTTGGCTGTCCTCATGGATAACTTGGACCAAATTGCTCATATCTTCAATGGAATGTTCCATGGACCAAGAAGTTAATCCTTGTCCATCCCCCAATAATAGGTCACTAGCTAACCTATCCTGAGAAATATGCTGCAAAGTACCATCAGCGGCATCAATGATTAGATAGCGTGTACCAGTGGCTGATTTTGTCTTCTTAAGGGCCGTGTTGATGATATCGAAAAAGGTGGCCCCGTCAGTAATCTCTTCTTCCACCTTATGCCCTGACTTGTCTAACACAGCATAAGGTAATTGCAAGTCATTACAGATGTGTTCAAACCGTTCGGCCGAAGTTGAGGCGGGCCAAACGTATGTCCCTGTCCCCTTTAAGTAGCGGCTATTGGAATAGGCAGTAACGGCAACCGAGTTATCGTCAGATACTTTTCGTTTGAAAATCCAACCGGTAAAGACAGCTTGATCATTCCACGAAAAAGTAACTTGGTCTCCATTACTCGGGATAAAGTTTTCTTTTGTTGAAAATGAAAAAGACAGCTCCGAAGCGGTATCGAAGTCTGTCTTCCACTGAATATCCGTCGCGCTATTAGCGACATCTCTCATATTGCCATCATCACGGCTCCAGATACGGAGATAGGTGACCTTATTCTTAAATCCTTTAACATCCAATGTAGCTCCTCCTATTGTGCTCTCACAGAGTCAGCAGTGACCCAACCACGCCAACCCCCTTGCATGTTCGTAACATGATAAGGGCATGGCCGACCATTAGCCGTGAAGTTAATTTTTCGCTGAGCGTTCACTTCTGTTAGGCCAGGGCCACCCCCGTAGCTATCCCGGTGTAATTGGCCGTTAACAATAACAACCGAACCCACACCGACCGCCGCCGGTGGTGCTGGTCTTGGCTGCTCCACCACGATAGGGCGTGGCTGTCCTACTGGACGGGGTGGTAATGGGGCCCGTTTGACGATAATGGGGTCATAATTCCGCCATTCTGTCAGCGTGATAGACACTTCATACTCAGTACCAGATTTCGACAAATTATAGCTAAAATCATCGAATACAAAGAGATTGTTAAAGCGAGTGTTGGTCAAGATAACCCGGACCACTTCGTGTTTGGAGAAAATATCTTCCAGCAGGTTCATATAGGATAAACCACCTTCATTTCCGCTCCAATTTAAGTGATCAGCACTCCAATAATGCTTTTTTTGGCTCAAATCAATAGGAATTGTGATTTTCAAGTCGACATTTCCCAATTCTGATTGGTTGGCCAAGCGGATAATTTGACCTAAGTTGACAACGGTTGCCTTATCATTACCGGATGACCGTTTAAACTCAAACTCGCTCGGCGTAATTGGCATTTCAAATGTTTGATTAGCCGAATTGGTAATACATAGCTTAATTTTCTTGCTCATAGAACCTCCTAAGCATTAGCCAAATTGGCATCTGAACGATGCTTCAAAAAGTCTTCCAGCTTGCGAGCAATCGTTTCCCCATCAATATCAGTACCATTTGTGACGATTTGAATGGCACCATTTTCAACGTGAACAACTTGAGAATTGTCAGTGCTCTTGTTGTTAGTAGTGGAACCGCCAGCCATAAGCGGCTTGGTATCAAATCCACTGTTGTTATTGTTGCTATCGTTACGGTTGACATTCAACGAAGTCCCATCAGCCGCTGTCATCGTTGATAATAGCGCCTTAAGCGAAGTCAGAGCATTATCGAAGCCGTTAGCCATAATGTCCCCAGGATTAACTGGCATCATGCCTGCTTGAATATCAGGCATTGTGTAGGAAGAATTATCAAATGTCGGACCGGAGATAGAGCCAACATCAGTTTTTGAAACCGTTTTAGTAATTCTAGTAAGGTTATCTTTTACCTTTCCAAAGCCGTTGGTAACGCCTTTGTTAAAGCCATTCATAATAGCTTTACCAGCCGGAACCAGCATAACTTTATCGTATTCCATTGGTCCCTTTAATTTGGGAATGCTACTTGTGATATTGCTGAAAATCTTCTTCCCAGCTTCCCAAGCTCCCTTCACGCCCTTAATCAATCCATCAATAATTGCTTTACCAGCGTTAACTAGCAAATTGCCAGCACCGCTGAATACACTTCCAATAGAATTGAATACGTTCCTGATAACGTTAAGAGCGTTATTCATTGCATTTGAAATTGCACTAACGATATTGCTGAAAATTGTTACGACGGTGTTATAAAGGGCCATAATACCGGCGGCCACTACCATCAAAGCTACACCAACGGATAACAGCCCGGCTCCAAGCACTACAAACCCTGCACCAGCGACCAATGCCCCGGCCCCGACCAGGAATAAGCCGGCGGCTAATAGAGTTAATCCTGCGAATAGGACCATTAATGCTGCGCCAGCAATAACAGCACCAACACCGAACACTAGCAACGAAGCACCCAACATCATGATGGCCAATGCTGATTGCATACCAAAGGCTGCAATAATTGGCAAAGTCATGGCAAACATTGTTAATCCTGTCATGGCAAGGTTAATCCCAATGCCAATCATCATGATTGCTGCACCGACCATCAATGCCATAGCACCGAAAGCGATCATACCAACAGAGGCCGCAGTCAATGCTGGTCCAAAGATTGCAAACACAATCGCCAAACCGGCCACTACAGCACCGAACGTAGCCATCGCAATAGCCCCCTGTGTCCCTGTGTTGGCCAATGGCGCCATTGCTAAGGCAATGATACTAATTGCTCCTGCAAACGCTAGAATACCGCCCATATTAGCTTGTAGGCTAGCGCCCATCGTGCCTAATACAATAGCTAGGCCGGCCACAGTAGCGCCAAATACAGCCATTGCAATAGCGCCATCTAGTCCGGTCTGAGCTAGTGGAGCCATCGCTAGAGCCATAATGCCAACTGCTGCACCGAATGCGAGCATTCCTGCTTCGTTACCCTGCAACTTACTTGCCATCAATCCTAGGACAACAGCGATCGTCGAAACAGATGCTGCAAATCCGGCCATTGCAATTGCACCATCAAGACCAGTTTTTGCCAATGGGGCCATCGCCAGGGCCATTACAGCCACTGACCCAGCAAATGCTAAGATACCTGGCAGCCCTTTGTTTAAGCTATCTCCCATCTTTCCGAGAGAGAATGCCATGATGCCAACTGCAGACGCAAAGGCTAACATTGCCGCAGCTCCTTCCAATCCTGTCTTAGCTAGCGGTTGGATGGCAACAGCGAGTAATGACAATGAGGCGATTACTACAGCAATTCCGCCAAGTTTCATCAGCCCATTTAGGCCTTTTTTCAAAGACTCGGTACCCTTTGCTGCGTTTTCAGAAGCATTTTTGGAATCGTTAAAAGCTTTCGAAGATTTAGTAATCTTCTTCAACAGCCCGCCAAAAGATGACTTTAATTTTTTGAGTTTAGAAATCGCTAGTATTGCCATTGGAACAATTCCAAATAAGGCAATCGGTAACGTCCTTCCAACAATGTCACTATGTTTTTCAAGAAACTTAAACGTGCCATCGACAGCTTTTTTGAACCAATCGAGGTGTTGGTAGGCCAATACAAGAAGTGTCCCAATAACAAACATAGCAGAAATGAATGGGTGGGTAGCCACTGCACCAAGCGCTACTTTCATACCACTTAGCGCTTTATTGAAAGCGAGCAGTCCAGCTGAACCAGCAAGCATAACCCCTCCGACTGGTCCGGCAGCACGTACAAACTGGTAGATTACATCCCCAACTGGCTTCATATTTTTAACAAACTCAATAACCTTGGGGATTCCTGATTCCAGCGCACCATTAAATGCTTTAAAGAAATCACTAATACTAATTCTTCCTTTGTCAAGGATATTAGCTATGCCACCCGTACCGGCCTTTTTTAAACCGTTATCAATAGCCTTAATCGAATCTGCAACCCCTTTTGTTACAGCAATTTTCATATTCGTCATCGAAGTACCGATACCGGCACTAGCAATTCTAGCCGTTTTTGCCCATCCGTTAGCACCATCATCAAGTTCCATGAAACGTTCGTTCAATTGTTTCATTGTTATCTGCCCATTGGCCAACTTTTCATAAAGTTCTTCCTTGGCAGCGTCGCCAGTGATGCCGAATGATTTCGCTACTTTTGTCAACGCATATGGCATTGTTTCGGTAAGTGTTCTCCATGCCTGCATATCAACTTTTCCGGCAGCTAACATTTGACTATACTGTTCAACTCCACGGGAAGCATCCGCACTAGATGCACCAGATGCTAAAAAGGCATGACTGAGAGAAGTGGCAACTTTAGCACCTTTACTTGCACTATTTTCCAAGATGGCAAAACTTTGAGCACTTTTAGTGATGTCATCCAATGATGTCGGCAGTCCATCAATTCCACTCTTCATAATATTGACGGCGCCAGTAGCATCTTCCGTTGAGTAACCCATCTGCTTCATCACTTTTGGGTACTGGTTTAACGTGTCAAATCGTGACACGGCCCCGCCAATAGAACTGGAAATGACTCCCATTCCTTTTTGAATTGTCGAGGCAACAACATTTGCACCCAACACATTTTTAAAGATGCTGCCAGTGCTGTTTGCTTTGTCTCCCATTTCTGAAATGGACTTTCCGGCCGACGAAGCTGCAGGAGATACGTTCTGCATGCTATTTTTCGCACTGTCTAATTCTTTTTGGAGGCGATTGATTTTGTTACTTGCTGCTAGCGCAGAATCCGCAGATACCTTTGGATCTAATTTGATTGCATCAAATTTTTGCTGCGCCTCCAGCAAGGCATTCTCTAACAATCTAATCCTTTGAATGCCTTTATCAACGTTGACATCAATCGTTTCTGTTTTCGTGGTAAATGGTTGTTCAGAAAACTTCCTAAACTTGTCCAATTTAGCAGTTGCGCTATCGGTATCTATTTCAGGTGCCTTAATTTGAGCAAAACTCATAGGTTTACTCAATTCGCGTTGCAGCTTATATACTTTTTCAGTCGCTCTACTGGTGTCGACATCAGGGCCCTGAAACGTTCTTTTCAAATTATTTTGCAACTTTGTAGCTTGCTGATTAATTGAATTAATTCCTTGATATGCCGAAGTATCAATACCACCAGACTTAATCGGCTTAGCGACCTCTGACCGCAAATTGTTAAGCTGAGCCGTCGTATTAGCTGTGTTAACCTTCGGGCCCGTAATGTTGTCCATTGATGGCATACCTTTAATGGATTTTTTTAAGTTATCCATCATATTGACGGTTCGCTGCAGATTTCCGTTAATATGGTTCAGCGTTTTGCTCATGTTGTCATAGAGCGTCAATGTCCCTTTTAGAGTGGCCATTTAGCACCTCCTTTCTGTTAGATTTCGCATATGTATGCCAGAAAATCCTGGCTTAAAAAAACTAATGGCGACGAGACTTGCTCCTAGCTTCCCGCTCGGACTTTTCCTGCTGCCGCTGTTCTTCTTCCTGCCGAACCTGGATCATGGCAATAATCAACATACGTTCATCAAACGGCATGTTGGCCCACTCACTCGGTTTCCAGCCGAATTCGTACATAGCGTGCATACAGTACACGAAATCTGCATTGCCATCAGTCTTAATTACTTTTTTGCTTCTTCAACCTCTTCTTCGGGGTCAAAGTTGTTCACTTCCTGAATCTTTTCAATCAGATTCTGGTACTGACCAGCGGTCAACATTGCTCGAACCGTTCCTGCAGCATCACCGACCGTGCCGTAATATTCTTGGATTTCATTATCCAACAAGTTTGGTTCAACAACTGAGGACTCAATCAAGTCACTAATGAACTGGTTCTGATCAGTTGTTTGCGTTACCTGACTCTTAGTTCGGCGCGTCTTAGTTGCTGCACGCTGCAATTCATCCAACTTGGTGCCGGTCAACGTCTTAATCTTGAACTCAGGAAGATATTCTGAAATCTTGAAAGAATATTCCTTGTTCAAATCTTCCTTCGCAACCAACCACTGCTTTACATCTGCCATACAATTAACCTCTTTCTTTTTCTCTCTTAGTTAAACTTTTGCAACAAACGGAAGTCATCGAACGTGAAATCCGTGTCCATTTCCAACAACCCATCATCCGCCTTCAAGGAAGCCAGCATTGAGTCTTTAAGAACTACATCCATCAACTGGAACACTTGCTTTCCAGCGCTAGAAGAAGGGTCTTCCACGGTAACAGTGATTGAAATATCAGGGTAAATACCCTGTTCAATCCAGTTCGCAGCGGTTTCAGCGAAAGTGGACGTCATGTGGTACATGGTCATGGACCCTGTACCTTCCATGGAAGTCATCTTGTGGCCCGTTAAACGCGCCCCCAAACGGTTAACTGATTCCACGTTTCCTTCCAGTTTTGCTTCAAACTCTGAAACCTGGGCCAACAGCATGTTATTGCCATTGATTGTAGCGAATACCTGACCAGACTTACTGGACAGGACATCTCCTGGCTTATTGAACGCCATATTCGTTCCTCCTTACTTAGACGTTACCGACAAATACAACTTTTCCATCGCATCTGTTGGCTGCACTAACAAGTCCACGACAACAGAATCCTTGTTGTCGCCAGACCGAACATTAATATCATCAACCTTGAACGCTTCAATGGCGTTCATGTTGGTCAGGGTCGTCAGATAGGCCACGACCGAAGCCTTGAACAAATCTCGGCCGCTGGCGTTGTTAGTCACCTTACCGACGAAAGAGTCCTCCCAAGTAATCCGAATCGTGTTGGCAATATCATCCAAGACACGGAGCGGACGGTTCTTAGAGAAGTCACGGCCATGGGTGTCAGTGAAAGTGTGCAAAGAATTGATGTCCTGCAACACCTTGACCTTATCCCGGCTCTTCGTGAACACAAAGACACCTTCTTGAATAGCCCTTTCATCTCCCATTGTGTATGGAGTGACGTCCTTAACGCCATTAATTTGGCGATACGTCAATGACTCATTTGGCAAGGCCGCAGCAGTTGCTCCCGCAACATATCCAGCGGCCTGTGACTCGGTCAGCGTGGTTCCATTATTCAAAATCAATGAATTACCAACGACGATAATCCCTTCGTCATCAGGCGTATCTTCACGCATTGGAATAACCGCTTGGACCTTCTTGCCCTCTTCATTCCGCAGCCGAACAGCGGCCTCGGCAAACAAACGATGCAAAGGAGAGTCGTCTGCAGCATCAGCGGCAACCATCGTATTGAAATCGCTCTTTTCAATGGCCGATTGAACACCGTACATGCCAGTTCCTGACGAAATCTGTGTGGCCCCAGACAGTTTGACCGATACAGGCTCGGGAAGCTTCAACAATTCTACCCGGCCATTCTTGCCAGGCTGAGTCTGGAAAGTGATGTATGGATTTTCGTTGAAATCATCAAAACTATAGATTGATGATTGCTTGTCCACAACCTTGGTGCCCATCACCGTTTCGATTGTAAAAGTCGCAGTAAGACCTGAGTCAGGACTAATCGTTACTGTAATATCATTTCCAGCAACGCCGGGATACTTGGCCACTGCTGTAGCAGGCAAGTTATCGAACGTTCCCCGAGCCGGAGAACCATCATTGATGTTATATACCAGGGCCTTCTTGGCATTACGCAAAATCATGTTCAACCCCAACAGCTTAGGGGAGTTCAGGTCTGCGCCATACTTCTTAAAGAAGTCTGTTCCTGCCGTTACAGTTGATAACCCTTCGGCACCCCAACCTACATCTGTGAGCACAGTAAACACTGTGCCTCGTTCTCCAGCTGATGTGGAGATTGCTGATGGCATTGACTTAACGTTGACATAAGCGCCAGGCAATACCTTGTTTTGTGCGCTAAAATTTCCTCCGGCCATTTACCTAAATCCTTTCAAATAAATCTTTGACAGCTTGATCAGCTTCTTCTTTCGTGTACTTCTTGCCTTCTTTCAACGCAACCTTGTATAAGTCGCGTTGAGGTCCAGGATAAGAAGATAGGCTAACGAATTGCCGTTTAGTAAAGCGCATTACTGGCTTCACATCAGCTGGCTTATCGTCAGACTTAACATCTGGCTGCTTATCTTGCTTAGCAGCCTCATTTTTATCAGCCATAAAATCCTCCTTTTTGTATCAATTTCTTCATTGCCACACCTTCCTCTGTTTGTCCCAATCTGGAAGTAAAAGAGAAAGAAATGTGCAAATCACCGTTTTGGACATCCGTTGACAGGTCCCGAATGCGATGAATAATCGTTCCGTCCTTATCGACCAACCACTCCAGATTGTTCATCATGAATTCATTCATAGTTTCAATCCGTTCAACAGGACTAGGCTGTCCTGGGTGCTGGTACTGATCAACCAGATAAACAATGTCGAAATTATATTCCCGCATTTGTTCATCTGAGACTTTGAACTGAGTCTGGGTAGCTAATTGCTGAACAAAAAAAGACGGCAACTTAATGTCTCCGTCTTTTTGATTTTCCCGGTACACAGGAATATCAGGTTGTAATCTGTTCAGCGTATAAGCCACCAATTCTGATGGCGTGCTCATAGCAATCCGTACTCCTTTAGTTTCTTCTTCAAGTTTCGCTCGACTAGATACTCGAACTTGTCATGGAAATCGTTGATCGCATCTCTCAACATAAACACACCGGGCAAAAATCCTCCGTTCCTAAGACGATGGCCATATTCAACAAAGGGTGCATAGTGCATATTATTGCTGATTTCAATTGAGTTTCCAGACTTAGTTAATCTCCAGTCGCCTCTTAGGAAACCAGTTTCACCAACTGGAGTGCGCTCTTTTACACCGGCCAAGATAACTTGACCCGCCTGCTTCAATGATAAATCAATGACCTCTTGGGCAATTCCGGCATCAATAGCTTTCTGCCATTGCTTTGAAAACCTCTTAAAGTCTTCAAACTCAAAATCTCCCATCCCACTCATCGTTGTTCACCATACTTCACAGCGATTTCTTGGTGAGTAGCATAGGAAGAATATCCTTGAGAAGATTGGCGATAAGTTTTCTTCACGCCGTTAATGTCAGTGACCTCAAACAAAGCGCCTGCGGGCACCTTGACAGAATTGTCCATTAGAATAACAGCATCATACTGGTCAACAGCATAACCATTGCCTGTCAATGAACTGAGCTGCTTCTTGTTGACCTTAACCGGAACGTTTTCGGCGATAATCTTCATTCCCTTGCTACTGTCTGAGAAGCCCTGTGAGGGCCCGTCGTTTTGTAGTGAGTAGATAGTTGCCGTGTCTCGATAAAGCATTGCAGCAGCCGATTTGGCACGTCTCATTGCTAATTCTACTGTATCTAATCCCATACTAACCGCCTATATCCGTTTAATTGCTTCTTGAGCTTTTCAGAAAGAAGTCCATATTCACTAATTAGTTGTGATTTCTTGGCCGATACAGCAAAGTTAACAGACACATCTCCCTCTGTAACGGAAGAAACAGGAGCACTCTTTGCTTCTCCTCCAAAGAAGTCAGTATCATTAGTCCAAGCAAAGACAGCGAAAGCGATTGAAGACGTCATATCATCAGGTAATTCCATCAATGGAACGTGAGTATATGACTCGATTTCAAAAAGCAAGTTGTCGACAAGGACCGCAAGCATTGGATCGTCACCCTTATCAGTCAACAGCTTTTTCAGCTCGTCCAATACAGCTTGTTTCTCTAGTGACATCGCTATCTCCTAACTGGATTACTTGCCTGACTTATCGTCAGCCTTTACCTCGGTATCGTTGGCCTTCGCATCGGCTGTTTCAGAACCCTTATCCGTTGACGACTTCTGAGAAGAACTCTTTGCCACTGAGGCAGCAACACCGTCTTTCTTGCTATTCACAACGAACAAATCGTGGTACAGACGGTTCTGATAAAGATAATTATCCCCAGAAGTATGTTGCCCTGGTTCAAACAAATAGACCGCGTTTTCCTTAACAATTTGGATAACCGCTGGCTTAGCAACAACCAAGAAATTAATCTGGCTAGCTGCTGCCGTTGGTTGGAATCCGTTAGTGAAGTCGTATTCGGTGAAGAAACGCCCTTCATCCCAAACTTCAACAATCTGAACGCCGTCCAAGGAAGTTACACGAGAATCCAATGCCGTTTGACCAACGTTTTGGTTCGTGATTGAACGTGTGAACTCAGTTGATTGTTCCAATGCGTCCATAACAGCAGAAGAAACAAAGACAACAATGTTAGCCGGCCCATACTTACGGACAGGCAAGATTGATGACTTGATCTTCGAGTAAACATTCGACTTAGTGATCGTGTCTTCTGACAAAGCATCGTTTGCCTTAGCGGCCTGGGCCAACTTTGCAAAACGGTACGCATCAACTTCTGGAGAAACATGTTCCTCCAAGAAAGTGCGAGAAATATTAGCAATCGCTAAATCGTAGTTCGTTTCATCGACGTCCTGCTTGTCAATCGTGAAGGCCACGTCACGGTCCTGTGACATCGTGTAGACCTTCTTTTCATTCTCAACAGTCCCGTCGTTGAACGCTCCGCCACGCTTGTGGTTTTGAAAGCCGGAAGTTGAGATTGTCGTCAAAGTGAAGGACTTACCACCATTCACCAAGTCAACTTGTGAGTTACCAAGAACAGAAGTAAGCAATCCCTGGTTGATTTTTTGGTCGAGTTGACCGTTGTCTTTCGTAATGTAATTTACAACCATTACATATCCTCCTTTTATTCTGGCTTAATAAGCCCTAAAGCAGCGCCGAAAGAATCCTTTGTACTATCATTGCCTTCTGTTGGCTTATATCCGCCTTGTGCTTTTTCGCCCTCGAACAAGAACGGCTTATCAGTTTCCAACTGCTTAATCTGATCATCAAGGCCATCGACCTTTCCATCATCAGTCAACTTCAATGTGTCGACATTTAAGAGTTGCTTCAAGACATCCTTGTCTCGTGCTTTCGTCTGACTCAACACAGAATCAACAGCAGCATCAAGCTTCATTTGAGCCTTTTCAGACTCCCATTGCTTCGATGACTCGTCATACTTGGTTGTCAGTTCAGCAATCTGTGTGGACAACTCTTCATTGTCCTTGCTCTGCTTCTTGAGCTTGGCCAAATCCTTATCACGTTCCTTCAGCTGTTCTTGCAACTGGTCCCGTTCCGTTTCAGTGGCCGAAAGCTTTTCTGCAGATTCATTGGCATTGCCAATCTCAACATGATGTTGCTTCATGACCGCTTCTACTTGCTCCTCGTTAAGCCCCAATTCACGTAATTCTTCACGCTTCATGCATTCTCCTTCTCATCCAGTTTTACGCCCGATGACGGCGATTGAAGGTATAAAAAATAAGCCTTTTTACGCCATGCTCAGGGCGAAAATATGTACAAAAAAAGCACTCACTCAAATGTGAATGCTTATTATTAATCAATTACTTGATAACTTTTAATCTCGTTGTCTTCAATTCCATACCAATTTCCATTGTCTCCAACAATAGTGTACTCAATGTCTCCGCTTTCAGTATCATGTTCACTGGATGCACCGTTTACTCTTCCCAAAATATCCGGTCCATTGTCATTAAAAATAAATCGGCAATGTTTTCCAAAATCATCATATTTTATTTTCATCGGTTTAAATGCCATAAAAATCACTCCCCATTGTATGGCACGATATGCAATCTTGCCTTTGAATAATGTATTTTGATTCCAGTAATAACATTTACTGGTTCCCCATTTACGTAATTTAGACCTGGCAAACTCAATCCATTTATTGTTTCGGTATTTTTTAAATCATCGTTCCTGGTTGTTTCTCTTCGACCAGTACCCGCATATTTATCAAATATTTTTTGAACATCAACACCATCATTAAAATAGCTTTTATCTTTCTGATGAGTGCTTTCCATGTGAGGCGCTTGCTTTTCATTGTTGATTTTACTGGTCCATTCACCCGAAAGCAACTTCTGGGCCGTGTCACGTTGGCCCCTATCAGCTGTTTTATCGTTGGCAATTTGTTTCCATCTACTGTAAGCAGCCTTGGCTTCCTCACCCCGGCTAGCAATGTCAACCCAATTCCGCCACTCGCTGTATTCCATCCTATCCACTAGTTCTTTCTCACCAGTGACAGGGTTCTTTGACCAACGTTTACCGGATGTGAACTCATCCATACCATCAAAGTAGGGCGTTGTAGTACAGCGACAATGTGGATGGATTAAAGGATAATTCACACCACGTTCTATCTCACTCGTTTTGAATATCTTATGATCTAGGCCCCCGCAAATCGAACAAGTCCTGCTTTCTAAGGTTGCTAAGTAGCGGTATTTCTCAACGTCTTGCTCATGGTAGGAGTCCATCGTAGCCGTTTCGGCGATATGGCGCTTCTCAGTCAGAATTAAGCGGTGAACATTGTAGTCCTTAGCATTCTTAAGAACCTGTTTTGCTTCCCGTGTCATTCTGTTTGCATCATAACCAAGCGTTACACCCTTAGCCAATACCTTTTCCAGGGTCCCGGGTATCTCTTCGACCATGTTTCCCCAAAGCCGCTTAGAGAAGTTGCTTCCCTGCCAGTTTTGATTGGCAACCGCTTTTAAATCAGCCTTGCTAACCTGCTGGAAGTTTGCCTGATAGGTCCCCAGTCCGTCCTGAATATCATAGGTCGATTTGTAGTAGTTATTCTCGTATGAACTTTCTAAACTGTCCTGAAACTTAGGTGTTTCCTGTTCAGCAAAGTCAGCCATCATCAACTTTGTTTGAATAACCAGGGCCCGCATACGACTAATTCGCGACTTAGCAAACTCAATATCCATGTACTCTTTGAACAATTCGGGATAGTGACTATCATTAGCCATCTTCTCCCATTGTTCAAGTGTTTCTTTCCATTCATGGCTATTAGCAAGCTGTTTCTCAGCCGATTCGATGGATAACTCGTTACGTTGCGCGTACTTTTCGACAAAATCAGCAATCTTTTCGAGCATTTCTTTCTCGACGAATGATAGCCGTTGTTTGAATTGCTTCTCGTATTCCTGCGTACTGAGCAACTCTTCCTTCGTTAACTCAAGCGAGCGCTTCTCCCAGTAGTTGTCAGCCATGACTCACCTCATTCAGGAGCGAAACTGTCAGAACCTGCATTCTCTTCTTCACGAAGCTTAACCTCTTCTTGCCAATTTGAAACGATCGGGCTGTTCTTAGCGATTGCTTCCGCTGATGATACATTGGCCAAGTTAGCAACTACCTGCGCTTGTTCTAGGTCATTAGAAATCATCGAACGCTTCCACGTCTGTGTGATTGGTTTGTTGTCATCCAACCCGTAGTAACGCAGGATAAAGCGTACTAAGCGATTAAGCGCTGGACGGAACTCAGACTCAACCTTAGCCGCCTTCATTTCCAGCGCGCTGTACATCATCTTGACAGCCACGCCAGAAACCGAAGTGCCTAGCTGTATCTTGGTGATGTCCAATCCCTGACCGAATGTATAGATCGCATCGTTTAACATCGAAAGAAGCTTTTCACGGGCCTCAACTGGAATATCAATTTGCATAGTATCAACTCCAGCAGAATTATCGCCATCTGTTTCGAACTTAATCGACTTGTACTTCCTTAAGTTCTCCATAAACTCGTCAATCGATTGACCGCCCATGTTCTTGAGAACCATGAACACTTCCTGAATATCTTGAACATCATTTACGAAGCCATTTAGTGTCAAATCAAAAGCATCAATCTGGCCCTTATACTGGTCCAAGTCACCACGTTCATCAGAGTTATTAGCAAATCGAATGAAGGGTACATCTCCCATCTTGTGGACAAATACATTGCCCTGGTCAGTAACGTCCCCAGTGTTAATGTCAGTCGTTGTGATGATGTTATTGGTAATCATCTTGTCGTAACCTTCACCTAATGGGCGCTTATAAAACACCGCCTCGGTATCAGTCCAATACTCGTCATATACATAGACATCACCAGAGTCTTCATCAAGTTTTTGATAAGAACGCCTAACCGCCAACAACTTGCGTTCAACCGTATCTGAATAAACTGGAGTAATTTGGCTCGGCTTGACAACACCGTACCGCAACTCCCCTGCTTCATCTTTCCAGACATGAACCCAAGCAACGCCAGCGAGTGAAGCATCGACAATCAATCGAGTAATGGTTGAGCCGTAGCGGTCCCCCAGAGCATCGTTAATCTTCTTGTTGAGACCATCATCGTGTAAGTCGATGGTCGGGGCCTGCGATCCAGTGTATGAAGCTTTTTGGTCGACTAATAGCTGATGATAGTTAGACGAGATACGACTGTCAGAATTACGCAACGGCTTATCTTCTTGCTGCTTTTTACCATCAGCTCTTGACTCGCCTCTGTTCTTCTTAGTGATGTCGTTTTGGTTCTTGTAATAACGCATGGAAGTATCATATTTGGCCTGCATAGCTTGCAGCGGTACATCCATTTGTTTGAATACTTTTTTTGCTGTCGCTAATTCCATTTCTACTTCCTTTACCAAGACACAAATCCGGTTCTGTTAGCTAATACTGTGTACACAAAATATCTGTCTGCATCGAGAGCGTGATCATGTTCTTTGACCGGCTTATCCTCGCCACGGTCAGCAGCTTTCTCGTCCCAAATGTAAGCATTCATCTCTGTGAACGTATTCTTACAGCGAGACGACCATTTAATCTTGCCTGTATCCATGGCCGACATAGTGGCCCGAATACCATTGACGACATCGTTCTTGGCCCGCTTGACGAAGTAGCCATGACTTTGCAGCTCTTTCTTAAAAGAAGCGGCCGCAGGGTCAAGGATAATTGTTACTGACTTAGCCATGCCATTGCGTTCATAGAACTCATCTAGGTCTTGCCTAAGCTCACTGTCAGTCTTCTCACGCTTACTTTCACGACCTGAATAGTAGAACTCGTCAACGCAGTACCAAGTCCCCTGATAGAGCGACCAACGCTTAAATACAGTGGCATTCTGAGTACCGTAGTCAGCCGTCACGTAATTTTTTTCATAGACGGTATCATCCGGCAGGTCAACAACCATTGTGTTCTTGTCGAACATGGAGTAGATCACGCCTTCTGACACCACCCACTGACCAAGAATGTATCGCTGATAAAACACGCCCGAATAGGAGCGCTCATACCGTTCAATAACTTTCTTAGACAACGACGGGTTGTCCTTCATCAGAAAATGAATACGAATAGCATTCTTTTCGGACAAGTTATCAATCCAGTTCTTTTTGAACCAGTGATAGGGCCCTTCTGGGTTGCCGTTGAACCACCATTTGCCACCGTCAACCGAAACGCGAGATGTGCATTGGTTGACGAATGACTCCGGCATCAAGACAACCTCGTCAAAAAAGAAACCCGCAGCAGTCAACCCTTGAACAAGTTGGTACGATTTCTCATCTTTCCCACCAAACAGGTAAAAGTAGTTAACCACTCCGCCTCGACTGACTTCGATATAGTTATCCGAACGCCTATCCTTGACCGAATAACCTTCAGAAACAAGCATGGTGGACAGTGGAGCGATAACATTTCGCCTCAAAGACCCAATCGTCTTGCCGGCCATACCGAAATTTGTGTCATTAAAGTTAGACATGGCCCAAATCACATAACTAAGCGACATCACTACTGTTTTACCAGCTCGAACGGAGCCGTCAGCAATAATGGCATCTTTATCGTTATATGGGCTACCATCGGCCCACCAGGTCATCACTTGCAGCTGTTTTTTTGAAAATGGAGCAAAATTGAATTTAGTCCTAAGTTTCAATCTCGTCCCCATCTCCAAATACCTCCTTGCTGCTACTTGTAATAGCATTTAACAGGCTGTCCTGCATAACATCTTCCTGGTTATCTTCTTCTAGGCCAGCGAAGCGGTTGTTATGTAGCAAATAGTCCAACAATGTATCACGGGCCTTCGACTTGTCGTGCATTTCAAGAACGGGCCCATCTTTGCCGACTGTCACCTTCTTGACCAACTTAGTTTCAACTTCGCTCTTGTCCCGCAACGCCACCCAAGACTTGTGCTTGGTGTATTCTTGGCCACTGTCTTCGTCCTTCACACTGAACTCGTTGGACCCCCAGTCAACATAATCGCCAATGTCAGCTTTTGCTTCTGCTGCTAGGTCATCAACCAAATCAAAAACGCCCACGCTCAGCTCAACCATGCGAGCTTCACGCAGACGTTTAATTTCGGTTTGAATGCTATCATTTGCAATCATTCTTGGAGCATTCGCTCTTGCTGAATCGTAGTCACAATCATAAGCATTAATATATGCTTGTGTTGCATTGGCAAGTCTGACATACTCGATAACAAAGCACTTTTGCCGGTCATTTAAGTCACTGTCAGCTAACTCTTGAATAGCTGGATGCAACTCTTTCTTGGTTGCAACCTTTTCCGTTTTGGTTGCAACTTTTTTATCGGAGGTTGCAACCTTGGTTTCATCGGACCAGTAACGAGACTTCCATGACTTAACCGTGCTTAAGCTAACATCATACTTCTCTGCAATGTCCTTATATTTCATGCCAGCTAAGTAATCTTGCCTAGCATCATCTCGTTTCGTCATGTCATTGGCGCTCCCCCTTTCGTCTTGATATATGTACTAAAAAAGACAGCCTGAGCTGCCTAAATAATCTCGTATGTTTGCTTGAATATGTCTGGTTTAACGGGCCAACTTTCTCCCTCAACACCAGTGATAATGTAATCTCCAATATCTGCTTTCATCGTTCCTTCAAGCGTTTCAATGTATTCAACTTGCTCGGCGATACGAGCCTCTAAAACAAGAGGTTTTTTCCTAACCTTAATCACAGCAAAACTCCAAAAACCAAGAACTTAATTGCTACAGTAAGCAGTGCCAGTGTTGATAGGAAAGCAGCACACGATGTCACAATAACGCTCAATACCATCAGACCGGTGGCAAATGATGATAACTTTTCTAGCATGAATCCTCCAAATAAAAAGTGGTCGGTGCAAATATCGCACTAACCACTTTGCTTAGTTGAACTATTTCCAATTTGGAAACAGTCATATGTACACAGGAATCTTCTCCCTGCACATTCCACATCTGCCAAGGTATCTAATCTTGGCTAAATCACCCGGCAAATACTTAACCAAGCGCTCTGCCGAACTAATGAAGTACAAGGCCCCTCATCACGGCGCGTTATGCAACTCAAACGATTAGGTATACCACCCTAACCGCCTACAATAAATTACAATATGCCGCCTTTTAAACCAAAAACGCAGGATTCACGACAATACCTATCTTCACACGTTTTTTCTAGCAGGTTACCAATAATAGCAACTGCTATGGGGTATGTACGCCCCGAAGGGCTTGTCCAAGACAAGGCGGGTCCAACCATCAAGCGAACCGCCGGCTTTTGTTTGGAATGGCTAACGGCGCAGCATTTGAAGCAAACGTATTGATAATCAAAGGAGCACATCTAATGCCGCTGCGCCATCATATCGAATTATTCGATGATACAATTATTGCACCTATTTTTAGGCAAAACGCGCAGTCAATGCGCAGTCATTTTAGGGGGTCAAGTTATCCACAGGCTTAACGAACACACTAGCATTGAAGTCGTCTTTAATTGCTTTCAAATCAGCCTGGCATTGCCTGACAGACTTGTACAACCTATTGGAGTCACCAATCCATGTGTGGCGTTTCCTGGCATAGCGCAGCTTCAACAGCTGAACGTGATACTCGTCTAGCGTTTTCTCATAGTTCTCTACTGTGTCAATCTTATGCCTTAGATCGCGGACAATATGATCATCTTCCACCTTAGCAATTCGAGCAATGGTAGAGTTCAATGCTGTGTTGACATTCTGGACCTTGCCACCACCGATGTTCTCATCGTGCATACTGTTGGCATGCTTCAAATCATGTATGCGCCAAGCTAAATCATGCTGCCACTTTCCTGAGTAATAGCATTTGAAGTATTGTTCCGCTTTATCCGCCACTAACTAGTCCTCCTGTTCGTACTTGCTAATCATGTGGTCCAAATAGACCCGTGCTTTCTTCAAATCTTCCACGCCATTCTTTTTCTTATGCCGAACAACATACTTGACCACGTTCCCGACATAGTAATCCAGGCCAAACGCGTCAATGACATCGAATACTTGCATGCCGTTGCTAGCCGTATAGCGATCTGGATTGACTAGCTCTTCCTTACCCGTGTAATCCATCAGCTGCGACTCCATACCGAAAAGAAGCGGCCGTACAGCGCGGTGATCAAGTAGAACAGCATGGTCAGCAGCATTGGTAGTGAACTAGCGGAGTAGCCATCGTTTAATGCTGTAAGCCAGAGCGCGATATTCACGACATCGGCCATCAGCCAGAATGAGTAACTGTCCCCGAAACCTGCATAGACATAAATGGAAGCCGTGGCCATGATGACCAGGGACAAGCTATCCCAGAATGGGTTGGTATCGCCTAGTCCCTTGTAAACGAAAATCATCGGGATCCATGCCGAGAACATAAAGCCGATAGTTACTAGCCAACCTGTTTCGGTTAATGAGCGAACGCCGTTCTCAATCCGATGGCCCCAGGTCTTCCAGGTCAGTAGGAGTGGCAGGTCAATTAAGGCGATAAAGATAAGTTGCTCCAGCACGCTAGCATAGTGTCCTGCGTTCCAGTTGACATAGATGAACCCTAGTGCCGAAATCATCCCCAGCAGGCCGTTAATCGGTTTCCCAATCATCATGTACACCGTACATGCCGACCCAACAATAGTGGCCAGCAGGGTAATCACTGACAGCTTGTTGATCTCGCCGCTCAGGAACAATGTCATCTGCACACCAACAATAAATGACAGCATGACAATTCCCACAGTATTTAGGCTGCGCAACTCTTGGCCCAGCCATCGCATGTATTGTTTCATTCCTCTTCCTCCTGCTTCTTGTAACCGATCACATAAGCCATGACCACTTTTTCAAAGCTAACACCGTACCACTTATAAAAGCTCGCAAGATGTAAAACAATATCGTGTTCTTCCAAGAACTTAATCTCTCGCTCGTTCAAAACGGGTTGATCTTCAATAGCTTTCTTTTGCCAAGCATATGTTTTTTCCAACTCGTCGATAATATGCTCGAACTCATTTAAAATCTCATGGACTTCTAAACAAGAATAATCCACTCTATAAGGATCACCGAGTGTCCTCATTCCAGCGGTGTGTTGCATATCCTGCAAAAATGAATTAGCCGCATCAAAATCCATCACTCCACCTCTTCATATCCAATTACATATGCTTCTAGAATTTTATTAAAGTCTACAGATGTGTCGTCTTCTTCCAACACATCGTACAAAGCATCTTCAATAACGCCTTCCATTCCGATTTCTTGTAGCCATTGAACTAATTTCGCTTCTCGATGAGTCAATTTAGGTTGATCTTCAAACACTACTTTTGCCATTACTCCACTACTCCTATTTCTAATCTCGGGTGTTCTTTGTCGACGGCAAAATCACTGTCATATCCGACAATGAACTTAATACTGTCGTTTTCTAGGAAGGCATCGCCTTCGTACATTGCTTTCTGCATGCCATCTTGTAGGTATTTCTTGCAGAAGTCCCAGTTATCTGGGTCAATTCTGCCATCGGGTAGGTACCAGTCCAGCTTTAGCTTGCAGGGCCAAGTAAACTGCAGTCCTTCCGCCATGGCTAGTTCAACCTGTCGCTTGCAGTACATGGTCGCCATTTTTTTCATTTTGGCCCCTGAAAAGCGGTTCTGCCGCTCGGCGTTAATGTACTTGTTCAGTGTGAACTGCCGCATGACAGTCAGGTCTAATTCGATAACTTGCTTGTTCATCTAACACCTATACCAATTTGATATTTAACCCGTGTGTAGCTTATAAATCCGAGCGATTTTTTCGTCCACCAGGACCCCGCTCAGATGATTGTCTGCCATGAACTGTTCCTCTTCGTGATGGAACTGATCGTGGTGCTTGCGACAGAGGGCCATCACACGCCGTCCTAAGTGGTTGATATGGTTGCGATTATTACCCATGCCGACCTTGCTTCCAGTCAGATGGTGTAAATCGGCTCTCAAACCGCATATAACGCATTTTTTGCTAATCAGGCATGAATACTCGAAAGCTTCTACAAAATCGCTGTCAAGCTCACTGAGCGGCTTCCTGGATAGGCTGACGTTGTTAGCCAGGCAGAAACGTAGTAACAGGTCAATAAATCGATTAGCAGACTCTCGATTGCCGCTCCTGGCAGAAAGACTTAACTGCTCGTCGTCAAATAGGCAGCGGTACAGGAACTTGAAGTGCTCATACGTGGCATCCTCGTTTCCTGCCCACTGGCCGCCAATGTCTGCCTTGGCAATATCGTTCATGATGGCGAATGCAAAGTTACGCTGCTTAACGGTCACAGAGCGGCTGTCACAGAAAATCAGGCTAACTACACTCGAACCAAACTTTTCGAGTTCATTAAGCTTCTCTAGATCATCTAATTCGATTGTGACGACCGCGCCACGACGGTTTAGTAATTTACCTGCAATTTCCATTCGTCACATCTATCTTTTCGACATCATTACTGAAAATCATAAGCCCTGTGATTTCACTCCCTCGAAAGGCAACAATCCTGCCATTTTCAGTGACGAACTCAAACTTCTTAAACCAAGCAAACAAATTATTTTGGTAATACGCCGTTTTCAACCGCTTTAACTCACGGTCGCTGACCTTTACCTTGCGGTAATATAAAGGACTTGGTCTAACAGATCGACTGTTCCAGCCATAATTTAGAAATTCTAATTCTACAGTGTTCATGTTTACACCCTGTACATTCCTGATTGTTCCGCTAATCTCCGCCATGCTTGTTAAATATCTCCGTTCTCGTACCGCAGTGACTCCACACACTCCTGCATCTTCTGCCTGATGGCTGGTCTAGGTGTTACCTGGCCCTTCTTGTATCGGCCTAACGACTTAGTCGAGATGCCATACAGCTCAGCAATTTGATCCAAGCTGACACCGTTCCTTTTGGCGATGACGTCAATGTTTCGCTCTAACAGCCGTGTAATATCGTCCAGGTCATCGTTATATGCCTCGATGGCCATGTTCAACTCGTATAGCAATTGGCTGTTCATATTTCAAAATCCCCTAATTTAGCCAAGTCAGCAAAGCTTGCCGCGCCCTCATCTTCCAGCCGTTGCTGCTTGTCAAATTGTTCGGCAGCAAACTGCGGTTCTTGGCGCTGCCTCTTACCACTTTTCTTTTGCGGCGGGATATAGCCGTCCACAAAGCCAATCTCAGTGGCAATCTTCGAGTAGTGGTTAAATCTTTCAACCAGCGTTTTTGGCTGCAAGAAGGCAATATTCGTCCAAGTAGTGATTGCCCAGTTCAAGACGTCTTTAAACGCCCCTAGCTGAATGCCGTTGCCTGCTAACTCAGCAAACGTATCAGGGTCCCCTTCATTGCGGTTGGTTGCATGGTTGTAGGCCTGCAGCATTTGATTAGCGAGATTGGGGTTGGAAGAATTGCCGCTGGAATGATTTTTCCCCTCATCCCCCTCTGGGGGTTTGGGGGGGTGTTTCTCTGTCTCTAACTCTGTATCTAACTCTTTCTCTAACTCTGTTGGACGTGCACTGGACACCGGTTGGACATTGTCCAATTTCTTTTGTTTCCTTTGCTCTCTCTTGTACCTAGCCCAATTTGTTTCTTGGCCGAGTAATGCAGGAACTTGGGACATTTCAACGTTGTTATCATCGTCAATTTGAATCAGCCCGGCTTTTTGGAAAAACGAGATCGTCATTGAGACTTGGTCAGCCTCTTCATCAATCATCAGCGCCAACTCTTCTTCCAACTTCCCATACATGCCTTCGTAGTAAATGACGCCATCTGTTTCCAATGATTTCAGCATCATTTTTTGATAAATGACAACCATGGTATCGCCACCAGCTAGCTTCCTAGCTTTCTTAATGGCCAAATTTTTATAGAAATTGTTGTCTAGCCGTAGCCAGAAATAAATAGGCTTCTTAGCCATCATTCCTCCTTTCCCTTCCGACAAGGTCATCTAGAGCCATGTCGAAGTAATCTGCAATGCCAATCAGCACATCGAAGCTTGGCTTAGAATAGCCATTCTCCAGGTCGGCAATAGTGCCTGATGATGTGCCGATTTCTCGTGCCATCTTCCGCACAGAAACGCCCTCTTTTGTCCGCAGGGCGTTAAGGCGCTTTCCGAATTCGTACATAGCTATACCAATTTGCTAAAATGGCAGGTCGTCTTCTGAGATGTCAATCTCAGCGTTGTTGTTCGCACCAAATGGTGTCGGACCGGCCTGGTTCATTCCTGGTTGACTGCTATTGTTTTGCTGGCTAGCAAAAGGTTCGGCTGTCCCGTTGTAGCTCTGACCTTGATTACCAAATCCTTGATTGCCAGCAGTCGGTGCTTGACCCTCGTTTTGCGCCCGGCGCTGTTCACTATCGGCCTTTGACTCAATCAGTGAGAAGTTATCAACGACTACTTCTGTGACATAGACCCGCTGCCCCTGATTGTTTTCATAATTACGGGTTTGCAGCCGGCCTTCCACCGCAACTGGCGCTCCTTTTCCAGTAAAGTTGGCAAAGTTCTCGGCTGACTTCCGCCAGATGATACAGCGGATAAAGTCTGCTTCTCGATCGCCATTCTGCGTTTTGAAGTTCCGGTTCACGGCAAGCGTGAAGGAAGCCACCGCAACCCCAGACTGGGTATATCGGAGATCGGCGTCATTTGTTAGGCGGCCCATTAGTACAACTCGATTAATCATTATTTAGCTGCCTCCTTCCCTTCTTCTGCTTCATCAAACATCTTAAAATCTTCATTCAAAGCGAACGCACAAGCGCCATAGAAGGCATTTGATTGGGCGAACGATAATTTGTCCACGTCGTTCATAGAGCCGCGCTCCATGCCGATCGCTGCCCATACTGCATCGATTTTTTTCTTGTCGACTTCCGCTAACTTACGTTTTGCTTGCGCCTGGACCGCTCGTTTCATTTCAGTTTCCTTAGCCAAATGCTTTTGCAATTCGGTGATTTCCTGGCCATCATCGTCTTCGTCTGTCGGTGTAACGCCGAATGCAGCCATTAGAGAGCCACGTTTAGCGTATGTTGCTGCCTTCATTGACTCCTGACTATTGTTTGAGGCGATCACTGGCAGACCTTCTACAGCAATGCTTTCCCCGGAACGATGGAGAATATAAGTGACAACCTTCCGGCTTTCCTTTCCAGCGGCGTTCATATCTGTAACGATTGCCTGTGTGAATGACAGGCCCGCATCAGAATCCTTATTAGCCTTACGGATGGCGTTTGCCACATCGTTTAGATCTGCATACTTCGCTCCGTGAACACCAGTATGTGTTTTCTGCGGCTGTTTCAAAGCAGACTGCAGCTTGTTTAGCGCTTCAAACAACTCTGCTTTCGGAACATCAATGTTGTAATTTTCAATCATTACTCGTACTCCCTTTCGTAATCGGACAAGTCTTCTTCTAGTTCGGATATAGCTAAATCAATATCATCCAGTTCGCGTTTGACATCGTTTATTTCACTTTTTACCAAGTACAAATCCGGCTCATTTAGCTGTTCCTGCAATTCTTCACGCTTTGCGTAAAGATTACCCAGCTCTTTTTCGCCGCCGCTTATAAGCGAACCTAGTTCTTGTGCCCTTTCTTCTTGCTCCAATTTTTCTGGATAAAGCAACATGCTATTTTCAATAATCATGCCTGTTCGTACCATACAATGTCATCAAGAGATTCTTGCCTGATCACGGCCTCTTCTCCGTTAATGAAGTCTGCCAAGTCATCATCTAAAACATACATTCCGTACTTGTAAGAACTAGTTTTGACATAAGCTATTCTGTGCGCATCATTTGCAATTTCGATACTTTCCGCATCCATGGGTTCACGGTTAAATACTTCTAGCAGAACTACTTTCATAGATCCCACCACCCATCGTCTAGCTGACTTGCTATTTCTTCCAGTTCGCCGTCGCTATAGCCGAATGGGCTACCTGGGAGGTTCACCACTAAAACATCTTTGTCTTCCATCAGGCCACCTCCCAGTCGATATTTCTCAACGACTGCCGTTCGATCTCTACGTTGTTTTCCGACAACACAATGTCCATTAGGTCATCGTCTAACACGTACTGGCCGAACGGATTGCTACCGGTCGTTACAAATGCGATAGAACGCAGGTTATGATTATGAACGATGATCTCGTGAGCAGTCATGCTGCCATGCTTGTACACGTCCAATGGTCGAACTCTACTTTTCATGTCAATTTCCTCCTATGCTATAATGGAGGCATAAATTTCTGGTCAGGGAACTTTATGCCTTAGCCCGCTTGGTTGCAGCCTTGCGGGCTTTTTTATCTGCCTTGCGCTCAATCTTAGCTAGACGTCGCGCTTGGTACGCTTCGTTGCGTGTTATATCCCGTTCGATATCACTGTGGCTGTACAGCGGCTCTGTAAATAAGCCCTTTTTGTACCCACAGGTTAGGACCGTGCCGACGAATAAACTGCCGGCAATTAGCATGATGGTGTTTAGCGTCATTATCGTTTCTTGTGTCATTTTTTATCCTCATACTTTATGAACGTACTTCACGTTTTCTTCTAGATACTTAGCAACTGCTGATTCAAGGTATCTTGGCTTCTTGTATGTTGGAATTGGATAGTATGGAAATCCTGGTTGTATAATTAGTATTTCAACAAGATCTCTAGACACTTCCATTTCTTCTGCCAAGCCGCCTATATCGAACAGTCTGTATCCCGTTTTACTTAGCGGCATATAAATCCATTCCTTTTGGTATCCTTTAATTACTGGCAGTGACGTGCCTAGTAATTTGAAAGGAGCAAAATATTATGAATGAAATCCAAAAAGCTATTTACGAATCGTTATCCAATGACACATTGATTGATATTCATACCGTTGACGGAGAATCCATTAGAGTAGATGAGTTCATCTCAACTATTTCTCCATCATTAGTTCGATTAGCTAAATCGAAGGGTAATGCCATTAACAGTAGAAAACGATTTTATCTAGTGAATATCGATTCCATCACTTTTATTGAAGAATTTAATAAACTTCAATAGAACTAACGAGCTTTGAAATGGCCTCAATCATTTCAGGGCTCTTTTTTGTTTCGGGATCGTTTAATACATCAATCACGAACTTTCCGATTTCTCCAACTACCGTTTTTTCTTTACTCATACCAACTCCCCTTGTTGAACCATTGCCTTAGCAGCGCTTGACGGTTCCCAGTTGTCGATGAAATCAATCACCATGTCATAATCTTTAGACTTGATTCGTGACCGGTTGCCAGCGCCTGTTACCTGCTTAATCTGGCTGTTCAAGTCCTTGAACAATGGGCCGCGCTTTGACTTGTCGATATGGTGCAGCGCTGCATACTGATGTACACGCTTTGCAACGGCCCTGGAGATGGCGTTGCTGTCTGTTGCCGTAATAACCTGGTTCTCAATATAGGTATCCATCTTAGTTTCGATGCCCTGAACTTGCTCCTTTAGCTTGGTAGTTCCTTGAGCAATCAGTGCAATTTTGTCAAAGTCATCCATTGGCTGAACAGAATAGCTGCCTGTCTTGCGAATTGAAGGCAGAACTTCATGATTAACCCAGCGCATAAACTTTTTAGCTTCTGTCTTCCGACTAGCTCCGATGAAATTATAAAGACCTGCTTCACTAACAATATTTGCTTCTCCTTGACGACCTAGATTGAACCTAGCCCGTTCATCATCTTCCAAACGCTTAAGCGCATCTGTGGTATTTTTGATGTCAAGGACCTATGCTAAATCGGCAGCGACGAACCATGTTTCTCCATCTTGTGTAACCGTTCGAACATCCATGTTGTCAAAATTAAAAGCAGTTACTTCGTTCATTTGTTTCTCCTTTATATTTTACGGTTAAACCGTACTGCGGGGTAAAAAATTAATCTCATCATAGGTAACTCCATAATGAGATGTAATCTTATTGATTTGCCGTACATTGGGGAATGTTTTTGCGTTTTCCCAATTCATCCACGTATCAGGGCTCACACCAATAATCTTAGCTGCTTGTGCTTGCGTTTCATTCATATTTGAGCGCAATGCTTTTAGCGTTAACATAGCCACATCGCTTGCCTCCTTTCTTAATGTATGAATCAATCATAATACGGTTAAACCGTATTGTCAAGTTTTTTTACTACTTTTCTTGTTTTTTTTACGTTTAAACCGTAAAATATCATTATTGAACCAGAAAGGTACCTTCCCATGAGCAGTCTAGGAAACAAAGAAATATTATCGAATAATATCAAACATTTGCTGAATAAGAACGCAATGACTCCTGCCGAATTAGCTGATAAATTAGATATTAAAAGAACAACAGTATACGACTGGGTCAACGGTGTTACCTATCCAAGAATTGATAAATTAGAAATGATTGCAGATTTTTTCAAAGTAAAAAAATCTGCTTTGGTTGAAAAACAATCTGTTGATGAAAGTGAACAAAAAATAACAGATATCCTAGATAACGAAACTATCCTCGCATTCGACGGTAAGCCCATCGACGACGAAGACAAGCAAAAGCTGCTAGAGTATGCCCGCTTCATTCTTCACGAACGTGAACAGGAGGGCCGATGAGTATTAACTATTATGACGCAATTATTGTTGAAGAACTCGAAGGCATCGCTTATCGGAACGGAATTAAAGTTCTAAGGGCCCACGATCTAAAGCCATCGGTACCAGATACGACCTGGGCTAGCTTGCGTGCCGTTATTATGAACAAAAATGCAGACACGAAAGTAAGCTACGCTTTCCGTTTAGCCCATGAGCTAAGCCATCTGATGTACGGCGACACCACGGCTCAGAATGTGTACCAGTTCAGTGAACTGTGCAAGCGTGGAGAAGAGCTGCTGGCCCATCAGAATGCTATTGAGATGCTAATGGATATTCGTATGCCAAAAGATGTCTATTCTTTCATGGAATACTATGCTGTTCCATCTTGGTTGGAATACCACGCAGCTAATACATTCAACAAACTAAATTATTAAAATACGTGCAGAACGGAACCACGTTAAAAGCTGAGAGGAGTTTTTAGATAATGGAAGATAATAAAGTAGTAGAGCGCAAAACACTTGCTATTTTATCAATTGTTTTTGGAGCGATTGCACTAGCATTCTCATGGGTGCCAATTATCAATAACATGGCTGCCATATTCGCCGTTGCCGGCGCAGTAATGGGTATTATTGCTTTAATTCGTAATCGCAAATCAAAGAAAACTAAGTCGATTGTAGGGTTAGTTTTATCAGTGGTTGCGTTTGTGGTCGTACTGAGTACCCAGTCGTCTTACTCCAAGGCTTTTGATGACGCAACTGGGACATCAAGTAGTTCTAAATCAAAGTCCGCTTCTAAGTCTGCTAAGTGGACTCAAGCTGATTTTGACGCGTTGAAGAAGGGCGACTTGATGAACAAAGGCGATGGCGGAGAAACATTGTCTGAGTTGACTAGCAAGTATGGGAAGCCCTCAACTACTTCCGACTCATCTTTGAACGGAATGGACTCCAAGACGGCTGATTGGACGAATACAAATGGAAGCATGGGTGCCAACGTTTCGCTCCAATTCATTAAGGCTGACAACGGAGAATACATGCTCTATTCTTCTGCTGCAACTGGTTTGAAGTAACAATCGCCCTATTTGGGCATACATATCTATCAAAGGTCGCTAGGCCTTTTTATTTGTGCCGATTTTTGGAAAAGGAGTAATTATGGCGAGTATATCGAAATCAAAGGCTGGTACTTATAGAGTTCGGGCCCAAGTAAAAGTTGAAGGTAAGATTAAACAAATTAGTAAGCAAGGTTTTAAAACAAAAAAAGAAGCAAAAACATGGGCTGATTTACATGAGTTAGGTATTGAAAGTTCAAGCAAGAAAGCTGACCAGTTTTTATCTGATTACTTTGAAAATTGGTACATGACTTACAAGTCAGACAAAGAATTGGCCACAGTCTATCAATATGACAATACCCTTAAAACCATTAAAAAATATCTTCCAAACGTCATCCTATCTGAATTCAACCGTGATATGTTTCAAAAATTTGTTAATCAGTTCGGAGAAGACCATTCACGAGAAACAGTAGCGAAACGAAAAAACCATATCACACAAGCATTAACTGATGCCTATGCAGATGGTTTAATTATGAGAAATCCTACCGTCCGAATTGAGATGGCTGGAAATGATGGAAAAGATAAAAAGTTAAAGTTCTTAGAGGCTGATGAATTTGAACGGCTTGATCAGTACGTCAAAAATAGGTTAAAGTTTGACAGTTATTTAGCCATTTACATTGCTATGCATACTGGAGCTAGATTTAGTGAAATAATGGCCCTAACTAGCGATGATATTGATTTTGAAAATCACACGATAGCAATCAATAAATCATTGGATAAAAACGGAAACGTTAAGTCAACCAAAACCAAATTTAGTAAACGTGTCATAATCGTTGATTCTAGCTTGCTACACGCTTTAAAAGACAAATCTGGTGTTATCTTATCAGTAACTTCAAATGGCGTTAATAAGACGCTCAAAACGGCACTGAAAGAATTAGATTGCAAATTGATTTCATTTCACGATTTAAGACACTCACATACTTCTATCTTGCTTTCTAAAGGCGTATCATTATCTTATGTGTCTGAACGACTTGGCCATTCTAGTACAGTAGTAACTCAACGAGTTTATTCTCATCTACTAGATGTCAATCGTAAAACAGAAGAAGAAAAAACGATTGACATTTTCAATCAACTTTGACACTTTTTTGACACTTTTAACTTTAACCGTTGATTTAAAGGAGTTGTACGTGCCTGTCATCGGCATTAAACAATACTGGTATATCAAGGTTTAAGACAGTTTTGATACAGTCAACAAAAAAGTAGTCCCGATCTCGTTTGAGAAAAGGACTACTTTTTTTGCTATAAATCATCAATAACCGACTGAATAGGCTCATTTGTACTGTTGATATGTTTAGCAAGCTCTGCGATCTTAATATTGTCATTCAGGATGTCGCTGAATAGAACACTTCGCGCAGTACCCAGAATGTGAACCGTTCGTCATCAATACGGCCCCCTGCCCATAGATCGAGCTGACTTTCTACTGATTTATGATTGAACGCAAAAAACTGCAATTAAGCAGGCTTTTCCATAATATTGAAAGCTAATTATTGTTACGATATTGAGATAGAAAATACATCATCTTTTTTTTACTTTGAAATCCAATCATAGTTGCCAGTCCTTGACCTTCATTGCGAACTTTTTTGGATATATTTTTCAAATCTGCAGCCAGGTTACCGAAACCATAGTTTGGGTCTAACTTATGCACCAAATGAACTATCGGGAGTATGATGGCAGCAACACGATTTGAATATAAAACTTTATCCCCTTTCCCTGACTTTCTTACATCGATATTAACTAAAATATCAGGCCAATTAAACCTCATTTTTGGAACTGTTTTTAATTTTACATCAACCAAGTTAGCATTATGGGCACACTGATTACGTGCGAAAACAATTGTTCCGATCCAAGATGCCAGCATTGATGGCGAACAGCCAAATTCAACTGCTATAGATTCTTTCATTTCGTCGGGCATAATTTCAAACAATTGTTGTACTTGTCCAAAAGAAAGTAATTCTATTGCTAACCAAACACTAGGATAACTTTGACTACTTTTTGTGATTGTGTTATATTTTTTATCAATTTTTATAAAATTGGATTCCCTTTTGTACTCGTCTTTATTTGATTTATCAATCATTTTTAAGAGTTGTTTTTTAATAAACATCTGCTGATTAATAATATATTCGTCTGAAAACTTATCCGTATCTGCCCACTTTAAAAACTTAAGGTACTCAAATGCTCCCGACTTGCCAAGTTCATAAGATATTCTATTCTTAAATGCTAATTCAATGATTTCACTCATATCTAATAAATGCATTCTAAGGCTTTTATCAAAGTAGTACCGTCTAACAATACTACTAAAAAGCAAACCGCCATAATTGCCATTTCTGATAAAAGGATCAGCATATTCTTTAATTTTATAATATCCAATGTTCTTTAATTGCTGTTCAGCATGTTTATCATCAATTATCATCCCACGTTCACTAAATAGGTTTAGTAAGTCTTTTATTGATAGGTTTTCAACCATTTTAAATCTCCGAAAATAAGATATAAAAAAATCCCAGACTCACTTGCCTGGGAACTTGACTTATCAAAATTATATAGCATGTTGGCTAGTTTGTAAACTGATAGTTATTTGTTAGTAAGTTTTAGTTATCAAAATACCCTGAAAGTTTACTAACATTCTCAGGACACATGTCAAAAATCAAGCCTTCATTCTCAAATAAACATTGCAATATAGCTTAAAAGCAACTTAATCTGATAAATGATGTCTTTTCATTACCACCCTATGACTCCGCCGAGTGGATGGCCTCGTGCAGTTGGTTCAGGTTGTCCAAATCAGCTTGGCGGTAGTCGGCATTATCGACAGGTAGTTTCAGGTCTAGACCGGAAAGAACTTGGATGGAAACCGAAACAGACTGTGCTTCTGCAGCCAGTACGTGGCCGCCAAAATCCAAATCATCAGATAGGAAATGTTGGTGGAAGCCCCCAACCCCTACCCCGTGGTAAAGAGCTGGCGTATAGTAGCCAATCAGGGTCCCTTGCACTTGGTCACGATGGAAGGTCCGCTGGCGCTTAGCAATTTCCTCCAAGCCAGGATAGGGCTTTTCAGATTTTGCAGCCGAGCGAGTATCTACGGAGTTGAATGTACCAGTCACTTTGAATGAAAAGAAAAGATTTTTACTAGCCACTTCTGCTAAGATAGCTGCCGTCAAATCAGCCAGCGATACATTCTCGTATCTTTTCAATAATTTAAAATCGGCTTGGTGCACGTCGCCAAAGGTGACCGGAAAATCAGCGGGTATTTCTCGGACCTGGCCATCGCCATTTACTTGATAGGCTCGTCCATCCAGTAGGATGAGTTCACCATCCACACCAGCACCCGTCCCGATGCCGGTATTACCAGCGGCTAACAGGTCTTTTGCCGTGACAAAACCATCTAATAAACGCTCCACTAACATTTGCATGGTGCCAAATTGTACAACTGGGGTCATGATTTGCTCCTAACATTTTTGAAATGATTGCAGTCGCTGACTACAATAATTGATTAGGAGTATCATAACACAATTCGCCACTTGCTCACTGCTACCGGTGTTTTAGGCTTTGCAATCTAAGCAAAAAGGCAAAGTCTCCGACTTTGCCCACTTACTTAAAATAACAACTTTTCAATTTTCATTTTCCGGGTGATTTCATAGACCAGTAATGGTGCCAGTACCCCCAATAATAGGCCAACAATGCCCTGTAGGTAGAGATTATCGAGCCCTGCCTTTGATAGGAAAATTCGACTCCCCGCGGTAAACATAATGTGCAGTACATAGATGACCATCGATTTTTGCCCAATGTAATCAATCGTCCAATGGTTTAGATACTTTGATACGTGAATAATGACCAAAATACCAGCCATGGCCACTGCAAAAGACAGCAAATTTTGCCAGAACTTTGATAGATCAAGTTCAAAGTAGGCTACCTGTAAGAGAACATAGGCAATAAGGGTGATACCAGGACGAACCCGGTCCAGCTGCTGTCCTAGACTGAGCACCTTCGTCCCCAGTACGAAGAACAAGAAATAATAACTAATGCGCCAGAACTCCCAAAAACCAAGATAAGGCGAGAGCAGGAAAAGCAGCAGAGCTAGTATCAACAAGGGGCGGAAAGACCAGTGCAGCACATGGCCCGTGAAATAATAGAGCAGGAAGATCCAAAACAGATCATACAAGAACCAAAACTGAGCATAGGGCATAAAGGGTAATTGTAAAGCATTGCCCAATCCCTGGCCATTGTTGGTACTCTTCGCAAAGACTTGCATCACCACTGCTTGGATGACGCCCCAGATAAAATAGGGAATGATCAAGGTTCGTAGTTTTTGGCCCAGCGCTTTGCCTGCCGGTCGTTCTACCCAACGAATGGCGAAAATGCCACTCAAAAAGAAGAAAAGCGGCATGTGAGTAGAATAAATAATGCTATGCTGCCAATCATAGTTTTGGCTGGGTGCCCAGATACCACTGTCATGCAGACCCAAAATAACGTGGCCGTAGACGACCAGAACAATTCCGATGGCCTTAGCCACATCAATCCATTCAATTCGTTTGGTCATGTTGTTTTACTCCGAACTATGTATTCAACTGTTTTATTATAGCAGTTTTCCCCCATCCCTTTGCCAGCAAAAAAGCCGCACAATCCGTCAGATTGCACGACTTTCCTATTACATATGATTTATTTTAGTGGAACTGCATACCACCATCTAGCTCAAGCGTCTGACCCGTCATATAGTCGGAGTCAGGACCTGCCAAGTAAGCAACTCCTGCTGCGATATCTTCTGGTTCCGCCAAACGCTTCAAGGCGATATCCTTGGCAAAGGTCTGCATACCCCAGTCGTCATCCTTGCCAGCATTTTGGCCAACTTGGTGCGCGATGTCATACATCATTGGTGTCTTGACAATACCAGGGGCAAAGGCGTTAACCGTAATGTTGTCCTTGGCCAAATCACGGGCAGCAACCTGCGTCAAACCACGAACGGCGAACTTCGTACTACTGTACAAAGCCAGGTTGGGATTACCAACAACGCCCGCTTGTGACGTTGCGTTGATAATCTTACCACCATGTTCGTTCTTCTTGAACTGTTCGCTGGCTGCCTGGATACCCCAGATATCACCGGCAACGTTGATGTGATAAACCTTGTCAAAGAATTCAGGGGTAATCGTATCAATTGGCGTTGTTGGGCCCAAGCCAGCGTTGTTAACCAAGACATCCAAACGACCAAACTTGGCCACTACATCTGCGACTGCTTGGAAGAAATTGTCACGGTCTGCAACATCCAACTTAACGGCCATTGCTTGACCACCATCTTTTTCAATGGCAGCCGCAACGTCATTACCCTTTTCAACATTCAAATCGGCGATTGCTACTGCGAAACCGTCTTTACTTAAGCGACGGGAAATGGCTTCCCCAATTCCTTGTGCACCGCCAGTAATCATTGCTACTTTTTCTGCCATTGTTGTGCCTCCACATGTTTTCTTCTGAACTACAAGTTCATTCTAACACTTTAGGGATTAAATGAAGGTTGAAAAAGCTGAATTCGTCACAACATATTCAACATTTTGTCCCTTGCTTTGGCAAATTCTAACCTTTCCACCGCAATCAGCAATTTGATCACAAAAAAGAAAAGAAGCCAACCCCTTTACTTCTGAGTAGAGAAAAAACGACTAACAAGATTGTTAGTCGTTTTTAAGCATTAACGCAAGTAGTAGGTACCATTATCACCGAAGTAATAATTTTGTCCATCAATGTTTTGCCAACCTTGGACGGCACGGCCATCAGCATCCGTCCAGTAAGTTAGACCCCAGGCTTGCCGCCAGCCAGTGTTCTGACGAACACCGTTCACGAACCAATAGTAAGTGCCGTAGTAATAACGGAAGCCAGTGTACAACTGACCATCTTCATACCAACGATAGCCCCCATTTTCAGAGGAACCATCATAGATGTAGCCTGACCATGGCGTTAGTGAACCATCGGCATTTGCACGATACTCTTGTTCATTGACCTTGACCGTCTGGTTGGTCCGCAAATTATAGGTACCGTTATCACCGAAGTAATAAAGCTTACCATCAATATTCTGCAGACCTTGCACAGCACGGCCATTATCGTCCGTGTAGTACTTCATGCCCCAGGCTTCACGCCAGCCAGCATTTTGACGGACACCATTCACGAACCAGTAGTAAGTCCCGTAGTAATAACGGAAGCCAGTGTAGAGTTGACCAGCTTCGTACCAACGATAGCCGCCATTAGCTGCTGAACCGTCATATAGATAGCCAGTTGGTCCCTGGCGCAAGTAGTAGGTACCGTCATTACCAAATTCGTAGAGTTGGCCATCTATAATTTGCTGTCCTTGAACAGCTCGGCCATCAGAACCGACATAGTATGTCAGACCCCAGGCAGTTTCCCACTTGTTTTGTTGACGGAAGCCATCGTTAAACCAGTAATAGGAACCATAGTAGTACTTAAATCCAGTGAATGGTTGACCATTTTCAAACCACATCCAGCCTTGATTTGAATTCATGTAGCCGGAAGGATAGCTCTTAAAGTAATAAGTGCCATCAGTACCAAAGTCATAAGCGACATTATCAATAACCTGTGTTCCCTGTAGTGCCCGACCGTCATTACCAAAATAATATTTCTTATCTTGATCAGTGCGCCAAGTATTTTTCACTGCTTGACCATTCTTAAAGTAATAGAAATTATTTTGATAGTTCTGAAATCCAGTATATTTCACACCATTTACGAACATTCTCTGTCCCTGGCCATCATTAAAATAGCCAGTTGGACGTGACTTCAGGTAATAGCTATTGTCAGTACCAAAATCATAGACCTGACCATCAATCAGCTGGAGGCCTTGAACTGTTTTTCCATCATTTCCAACATAGAACATCTGTCCATCAGCTCGTGTCCAAAAATGGTTACGTAACTGAATACCGTTCTCCAAGAAGACATATTTACTATTGCCTATGGTTTTATCCCCAAAGACCATATAGCCTTTATCATCAAAGTAATACCAATTGCCATAATAATCTTGAATATAAGTATTCTTAGCTTGATAGCCACTGGCTGAGTAGTACTGAATGCCATGATCGTCCTTTAAGAATCCGGCAATGCCATCTTGACCAAGGAGCTGCTTAGGCAAGAAAGATTGTCCATTAGCATTCCATTTAAAATACTGATTAGCAGCCAAATCATTCAACACATAGCCTGCTCCTCGACCTAAAATATTCGTTCCATTGAGGTATTTTGCGGACCAGCTTTTAATTTTTTCACTAGCATCAATTGGTTCACCCGTAGAAACCTGCTTCGTTTCAAAAAGCGCAGGGTACTTCTTTTTCAATTGATCTAAGAATTCACCACCATAATAGTGTTGATAATCTTGACCAGAACTTTTGGTGTTCGCAATATATACTAACTTATCAAAGTTTGATCCTTCAATTGGCTGACCGGTGCTATCCGTTCGAGTAGCTGTTACAGCTTCCTTGCCAGGTAAGCTATACAATTGATCGGGCACAAAATCAGCCATTGCCTGGATACCGACACTGTGCACAGCTCGAATAGCTGCACGCAGTTGTTCAGCTGTTCCGTATTTTGTTGGATTAGCGGAACCATCGGGCTTATTAAAGCCTAGATCATAACGATCAGTAAAAGAATAACCGTTATGGATAATTGAATCAATAAAACTGGTATCCTGACTAGAACGATATTGTGGGGCAAATTGGAAACTGGTTATTCCCCAAGATTTAAACAAATCAGCATTTTGTGCGATTTTAACATTGGTGAATTCATCATTTTTTGTTGGTTCTGCTTGAAAATTAGAAAAACCTTCATAGATAACATTAGAATCAAGTGCAGCATTGGAATGTAACGACTTATGATCGTTCAAGGAATCGGCCTGGTCGGCCTTTTCAAAGGACCGTGCATCTTGACTTGCCGTGGCACCAACTGGGACCCACACAGCTAAGTAGCCAGAAACCTGTACATCTGTTTTACCAAAAATCCAGGTGGAGTCAAAAATTAAGTCCCCATTATTATCGGTAACCATTACCGGCGCATTGTCATCGCTATCATAAGTCTTGAGCCCATCAGCCGTGGTTAACAAAGAGGCTCTAAATTTTTGGTTACGATGGGACGCACCCATGTGTAAGACAACTCGTTCATTCTTGTCTAACTGCAAATTAGGATTATTACTAACAATCACACCCATCCCATCGGTACGCTTTGTATTTTTGTTAGCATCCACATCCGTTGCATTCATCAAATCTTTACCAAAACGAACGGTTGTTAAAATATCGTTACGACCTGTATTTTGGTTATTTTGTTGATTGATTGAACCAGTTGCTGTCGTTTGACCCCCTGCCACATACTTAATCCGATCTTGTAACAAGCGATTAATTGAATCGTAGTACGGAGACTTCTTCGACATGTACTGACCGTCATCTGAATACAAGTCACCATAGTATACCCGTGGAATGGTATCTTTGTTGGTTAGAAGCATTGCATAGGATGAAGGAACATTGTATAGCGTATATCGCTTATTTGCTGACTCCTGATCAGCATTGTAAATTTTAAATGCTGTGGCTAGTTGCTCAGCAGTAGGTCGAAATCCATCGGCACCAGGATAATAGTCATTAATAATTTGCGCGATGATTGTTTGAACTTGGCTATCATGGGCGCGCAAGAACGAATAGTTTGGGACAGCCTTGTTTTCTGTATTATCGTTACTGCGGTCAACGTTGTACCATTCGAGAAAACGTTTCATGTTGTCCCGTTTATTTGGTAACGCTGTTAGCGACGCGATCAATTGGACTTGCGATTTAAAATCCATTGTTAACTGGTCAGAACCAGTTGCACCTGTATACTGAAAGTCATCGTAATCCCAATCTTCCAAAATAGATAAGTGCTGGTTAGCTAAACGATTCTTCTTATCAATATCATAGGCAGCCCGCATATACTGACCAGCTATTTGCATCAAGTCTGCATCAACGTTGTCCACCGCATCAATTCGATAGCTATCAAAGTTAGCCTGATCATCATTATTCGTAATAGAACCAAAGTTTAATAAATAATAAAGCCAGTTTAATTGTTCAGCCTGTACTTTGGGATTCGAGTTATCCACATCATTCGCTAATAAGAACTCGTACCCACCCAATTTCTGGTTAGTCCCAGTTTGGTTGGAGGGTGTCCTATTCAAATAGCGATAATTAGAATTTGCCCAAGGAGTTTGCGTGCTATTTTGATAAGTAAGCGTCCCACCCTGCAAACCATCGCTAGTACTTGGTGACTCACTTTTAATATTCCACCGGTCCTGCGTTAGAATAAAATCATTAATCAAAGACTTGAGCCAATCTGTAGAACCATTGGCCGTGATTTTCTTTTCAATCGCTACTTGAATTGCTTGGGTAGCTTTATTTAAATCACTTTGAGCAGTCGTATTGACATCAACTGTTGAGCCATCGTACAGACCGTGTTTTAGCATATAGTTCACGTAAGCTACTTGAATCTGTTTATCTGGCCACCAAGTCATCAACAGCGGTCGCCGATCTGAGCTAGAAGCGGTTACCCAATTAGCACCATTAGCCAAAATTTCTTTTGGCTGATACCAGGAATCTGCAGTAACAAAGCCATCAACACTGTCAACAGCATTCGCTTGTGATGTATTCAACTGGTTATGTGTAGTAAAATCATTACTAATTTTTGAACTATCGACAGTATATTGTTGACGGTTGGAAATAGTAGCATGACCATCGTTATTATCTAGATAATAATCAACACCATCAATATTAACCGGTTGCTCTCCGCCTTTTACCACTTGTCCTTTATCATTCAACAAGTAGAAATTACCGTTTATTTTTTGTAAGCCCTTTGATAAGTGCCCATTTTCATCAAAATAGTAGGTTTGTCCATCTGGACTATTTAAAAAACCACCTTTAACTTGTGTCCCATCACTATTAAAACCGTAAAGCTGCCCATCGACACTCTGAATACCCGTTGCAGGATCGCCAGAATCCTTCAAAAAATAATAAGTATCAGCACCAACCGTCTTAAAACTACCTTTAATTTGCGTGCCTGTTTGGGGATCAAAGTAATGAACCACACCATCAATTTGATGCAAGCCAGTCAATGCCTGGTTACTATTTTTCAAAATAAACTTAGCGCTAGCATCACTTTGTATTTGAAAATTACCATCAATATTACTAATGAAATTCGTAATATTCAAAGTAGAACCATCGTTAGTTGTGACAGTCGTCTGTGCCCCATTATTATTGATGACGTTATTTTGGCCATCAGTGTTAACGGTAACTGAATTTTGTCCATCTTTATTTAATGGATTTGTAGGCACATCAGATTGTTTATTCTGGTTAGGAGTCGGTGTATTCACCACCGTACTACTATTGTTAGAATCAGCTGATGTCACATGATTCGCGTTGGTAATCGCCAGACCAGTCGCGGCGATAGCAGCAGCCACCCACAATTTACCAGCTTTATACAGCTTTTTACGCATTCAAGAACTCCCTTTAACTTCTTATCCTGTTTAATAGCAAACAGTTTAATTTTAGACATTTAAATATTAAATTGCAATATAACTTTAAAAATTAAGAAAACAAAAGGACCGCAAAATGTATTGCAGTCCTTTAATATTACCGTAGGTAGTACGTACCATTATCACCGAAGTAATAATTTTGTCCGTCAATGCTTTGCCAACCTTGAACGGCACGGCCATCAGCATCCGTCCAGTAAGTTAGACCCCAGGCTTGCCGCCAACCAGCGTTCTGACGAACACCGTTCACGAACCAATAGTAAGTACCGTAGTAATAACGGAAGCCAGTGTACAACTGACCATCCTCATACCAACGATAGCCACCATTTTCTGAGGAACCATCATAGATGTAGCCTGACCATGGCGTCAGTGAACCATCATCATTTGCACGATATTCTTGTTCATTGACCTTGACCGTCTGGTTGGTCCGCAAATTATAGGTACCGTTATCACCGAAGTAATAAAGCTTACCATCAATATTCTGCAGACCTTGCACAGCACGACCATTATCGTCCGTGTAATACTTCATGCCCCAGGCTTCACGCCAGCCGGCATTTTGACGGACACCATTCACGAACCAGTAGTAAGTCCCGTAGTAATAACGGAAGCCAGTGTAGAGTTGACCAGCTTCGTACCAACGATAACCGCCATTAGCTGCTGAACCATCCCAAAGGTAGCCAGTTGAACGCAAGTAATAAGTACCATCATTACCAAAGTCTAATTCTTGACCATGAATGTTTTGGATACCTTGCACAGCACGGCCATCAGCATCCGTATAGTAGGTCAATCCCCAGGCCTGGTGGAAGGCATTATCTTGTCGGATACCATCTTGGAACCAATAATAAGTACCTGCATAATGGCGGAATCCTGTGAAATGCTCACCATTTTCAAACCAACGCCAGCCATTGGCATCGGCATCAAAGAGATAACCTGTCCAGCCATCATGATTTTCTTTATTTTCTTGTCCATTTGTTACTGGTGCAGTTTGATTATTTGATTCAGCATTAGTTCCAGCACCAGTAATTGGCTGTACGCGTGACTTTGCTGCTGCTTCAGCGGCTTGCTTTGCGGCATTTTCATCGGCTGCCTTTTTAGCCGCCATTTGAGCAACTGCATCAGCAGACTGTCTAGCCGCAGCCGCATCGGCCGCCTGCTTTGCGGCTTCATCTGCGGCTTGCTTTGCAGCTGCTGCTTCAGCCGTTTTCTTAGCTGCCTCGTCTGCAGCTTGCTTTGCAGCGGCTTCATCAGCATTCTTTTTAGCTGCTTCGTCGGCTGCCTGCTTTGCGGCGGCTGCATCCGCATTCTTCTTAGCTGCCTCATCGGCTGCCTGCTTTGCTGCGGCTTCATTCGCATTCTTCTTAGCTGCCTCATCGGCTGCTTGCTTTGCAGCTTCTGCATCAGCATTCTGCTTGGCTGCTTCATCTGCAGCTTGCTTTGCGGCGGCTGCATCAGCATTTTTCTTAGCTGCCTCGTCTGCAGCTTGCTTTGCAGCGGCTGCATCAGCATTCTTCTTTGCAGCTTCGGCTTCCGCTGCCTTTTTGGCTGCCTCATCGGCGGCTTGTTTAGCTGCTGCTTCAGCGGCAGCTTGCTTTGCGGCAGCTTCGTCTGCAGCTTGCTTTGCGGCAGCACTACCAATAGGCCCGATATTGCGAATTAAAATACCATCGGCACTAAATTCAAACTCTTCTCCATTAATTACTTGGAATCCAGTCAAACGCAAACCTTGGTTCGCATCATAATAGAATTTATGACCATTCGCATCCGTTACCCAGTCACCTTTAATTTGAATACCATTCTCATCAAAGTAGCGAAGTTGACCATCAATAGTTTGTAAACCGGTTACCTTATGACCATTATTCAAATCATAATATGACCAAGTCCCATTTTGATTTTCTGACCAGCCAGCTCGATAAATTAATCGATCAGCTAGTGATGTCGTATCGCCTGACAATTTGAAGTATTGGCCATTATTCCAGTCTTTTAGCACATAACCCATGCCACGTCCCAGAATATTCGTTCCATTCATATACTTGGCAGACCATTCCTTAATAACGTCATCAGACGGAATAGTAGCACGCGTTGCCATTGCATTAGTTAAGTAAGCCGGGCCACGACCATTGTCAGCATAATTCTTTAAGTAGTACTCATACTGTTTTGAATTAAAGAGGTCTGGATATTTTTCCTTCAATGTACCTAAGAAAGCACCGCCATACTTCTTCTGGTATTCACCACCACCTTTCGTGTTCACAACATAAAGTTGTTCACCGAAAGGCAAATCGGCATTGTTACCTGTTACGCCAGCTCTTGAAGCTGAAACAACTTCTTTACCAGGTAAACTGTACAATTGGTTCATGACGACATCGGCCATTACCTGCATCCCATCGTCATGAAGGGCTGCTATTGCGTTTCGAAGGTCTTCATCAGTACCATATTTGGTTGGAGTACCAAAACCTAAATCATACCGATCGCTGAATGCATAGCCATTGTCAATGGTTGAATCAACAAAAGTATGGTCTGCACTAGACCGATACTGTGGTGCCATTTCAAAACTAGTAACACCCCAATCATGGAACGTTTTTGCATTACGTGCAATGACCACATTGGCCATTTCATCATGTGTGGTTGGCATTGGTTGGAAATTTGAAAATCCTTCAAAAATTAATTGTGAATCCAATGCTGCATTTGAATGCAGGACCTTGTTATCGGTAGTAGCAGTAGTAGAACTAGTTGTCCGCGCATCCTGATTTTCACTTGCCCCCACTGGTACCCAAGCTGCTAAGTAGCCGGATACTTGCGGATTAAGTGTACCTTTAATCTTTGTATTTTCTTGATGATTAATATCTTGATTGGTAAAAGTTAAATCGCCATTATCATCAGTCCATACAATTGGCGCGTTTTCATCAGAATTATAAAGCGCCAGACCATCAGGCGTTGTTAACATCAACGCTCGGTAAGCTTGATTACGATGCGCTTTTCCCATTGATAAGGTAATTTTTTGATTATCATTTAATGTCGTGGAAGCATCATTACCAACAAGTACACCAATTCCTTGGGTTCTTGTTTCGGAATTCCCTTCATCAGCAGCAGTCATAGCGCCTTTACCAAAACGTACACTTTTCAAAATACCGCTTTGATCATCAACGGACATCGTTTGCCCGCCAGCAACATAAGACTTCCGAGCATTCATTAAGGAACTAATAGCATCGTAATAAATACTTTTATTAGCCATGTACTGTCCATCGTCTTGATACATATCCCCATAATAAATACGCGGAACAGTTCCTTTATTGGTCAGCATCAACGCATAAGCTGCGGGTAAATTATAACTATTGTATTGCTTATTGGAAGAACGTTGGTCTTCATAATAGGCTTTCAATCCTGTTTTTAACTGCTCATTGGTGAAGTTAGTCCAGTCAGCGCCAGTTAAATCAGAAATTGCCTTACCAACGTTTTCCTGAATACCCTTATCGTGTGCATGGATAATAGCGTAATTTGGGATTCCTTCATCCTTTGAATAGTTGGAATGGTCTGCAATTACTTGGTTACTGTCAATATCTTTAATTAAGTTAGCTAAAGATTCATTCTTACCAGAAGCATTCACCAAAGAGGTCCTTGCCAATTCTCTAAAGTTTGATTCAATCAACGCTTCTTGATTATAAACAGTTGTACCAGCATCAACACCTGCTTCAACCAAAGACAAATGATTGTTGGCTGTCCGTTCATTACTTGTTAAATTAAAGGCCTGACGTAAGTAATCATAAGACCGCTGCAGTGCATCGTTATGGATGAAATCCACCGCATCAATTCGAACACTATCAAAGTTGGCATTATTAACAGCACCGTTTGTCGTAATAGAGCCAAAATTGGTTAAGTAGTAAAGCCAATTTAAATCCTCTGCCTGCACAGCAGGGTTTTGGTTGTCAACATCATTGGCAAGAAGAAAATCAAATGCATTTCCTGGCTGGCGATAGTTTGAATTTGTGGTAGGAGTTACGACGCTATTCCCATACTTTAAATAGCCTCCTTGGAACCAAGCATCCCCCTGCCATGGTGATTCTGAGTCTGCATTCCAAATAGATTGTTGGCGAACAAAACCTGATTTACCATCCGCACCGTATAATAAGTTGTTTAACCAAGCCGTACTACCTTCAGCCTTGATTCTTTTTTCAATTTCGATTTGTGCTTGAAAAGCAGCTGCATTCAAAGCCGTTTGGTCAGAAAAAATACTATATTGAATAGCGTTGGATAACAATCCATTTTCTTGCATTAACTTCAAGTAGTTCACTTGAACATTCTTGCTAGGCCACCAATTCATAATAAATGGGCGGTACTCCCCTTCGTTAGAAGGACGCCAATTAGTACCATTATCCAAGATGTATTTTGGACGATAAGTAGTATCAGCTGTTAAAAAACCATCCACGGTATTTGTGTAATCTGAACTATTGATACTGTTAACAGCATTTTTTTGACTAACTTCCGTGGAAGGTGTTGTTTCAGTGTTACTAAAAAGATACTGTCCTTCACCATTATTATTAAAATAATAAGTAGCGCCATTTGTTACGACTTGTTTTCCCTTCGCCTGCTCACCGGTTGAAGGATCATAATAGTTCAATTTACCATTATTATTGATAAGTCCGCGAAGCGTCGTAGTGTTATCAGCATTTCCTTGATTATGATTGGTCGTACTATCAGTTCCCTGAGCATGATCAGTCGTTGTATCCGCTCCCTGAACATGATCAATGGTGCCAATTAATCGTCCATTACCAGCATCAAAGTAGTAATTCTTGCCATCAATGTCAACAGATGACCCTTTCACTTGATTACCTGATTCAGTATCAAAGTACAGAATCTGTCCATCAACTGATGCTAAACCTTTTACAAGTTGACCGTTAGCTTGGTGGTATTGCCAAGTGTTTGAATCACCATTGGTTCCAAAGCTACCGCCAGTAAAAGATGGAATCAATTTCCCTTGGCCACTTCCTGCGTCAAAAGAATAAAATTCGCCATCAATACTTAAAATTTGACCCTTAATTTGAAGTCCATCGGCCAAACGGAAATAACGATATTGGCCTGCAGAATCTTTAAAAAGTCCCTTAACCGGTTGATTATCAACTGTATAATGCCATGTTGATCCGCCATCATTAGAACCATACTGTCCATTACTAGACAGCGTTGGCACATTAGTACTATCTGCACTGGCGACCTTGAGCTCACTAAGACCAAAAACAGAAGCCCCAAAAACAAGCGCAGCTACCCAAACTTTACCAGCTTTATAGAGCTTTTTTCTTTTTATGATTTGTCTATCAACTTTCATACTTTGCTACTTCCTTAATATTAAATTGCTATAAAAAGACAACGTTTAGATAGTATCACATTAAATGAAAATATACTAGTTTGTCACAAAACAAAAAATTGAAGTTAAGCATGAAGGAAGCGAATAAATCACAGCAAAATGTAGTGGTTGCACCATTATTCTTTACAAAAATTCAATTTCAAGAAAATAAAAGCGGAGTGGTTCCCAAGGTGCGCTACCTAGAGAACCACTCCGCCATAGAATGTCATCACGATTGAACAGCACTATCTTTTTTACCGTGCCTTTCAATTAATCAGCTAAATTATAATTTTTCATCCGCAAACTCAATTACAGGATTGAACGTTTTACCAGCCTTCATTCCTTTTTTCATGACGGCTAACTTTTCGGCTTTACGATCCGTTTTTGCTAGTTTAATTTGCCAATATTCTGCTAAGGTGCGCAAACGAGCCCGGTTCTTTCGATACCAATCACGCTTGCGGATATAGTAGCCCTTGTTTCGGTAAGAATAGAAGTAACGGGGTGTCCGATTGGGCCCGTCATTCAACAGACTGGATCCGACATTGGCGCCCATTTTATGAGTAACTTTCGCTGCGGGCACAAAGTAACCCGGCGCTACGCGACCAGCTCGTTCTGTATACTCAATATCATCACCCCAGATAAAGAAATCAGTAATAGGCAGGCCGATTTGACGGACAATTTCGCGCTTCATCAGCAACGAAACAAAGGTCGCATTTTGCAATTGCACGGGTTCTGTTTGATCTTCTGGAATCGTTTTTAAGCGGTTCATGGGTGCTGGTTGATTCATTTTGGCCCGATGACCATCCGTCCAGCGGACGTCGGAAGCCAGAAAACCAAAGTTGTTTTCCTTTTCTGCAAAAGCGAGCAGGTTTTGGAGCGTATCAGGATGGGTCACCGTGTCATCATCCATGACCCAGACGAAGTCGTCGTCTGTTTTTTCCATGAAATAACGAATGCCCTTATTGAAACCACCGGCACCCCCAAGATTTTCCTCTAACCGTAGGTAATCAATTTGATCGCCCAAAGAGGTTAAATATGTTTGGGTATCTTCTTCGCTCGCATTATCGACCACGATAATGTGATTTACTTTGACGATCTGTTGCTGCAAACTTTGGATCACTTCCTTTAGTAAATCCAAACGATTGTAGGTCACAATGACAGCTGATACAGTTTTATTCATAACTCATCCTTTATTTAAATAATCCAATAAGATTATAGCATAGCCGCCTCTTAACAATAAATTAAAAAAGCAACAACTTCAGCAATGAAGTTGTTGCTCCTAACCTAGTTAACGTTTTCGATACCAAGCAACAAAGAGAATTGATGCAACGACAGCCAGCGATGATAGAACAATCGCGGTCATTTCGAGGGCAGAAGCTTTCCTCTTAACCGTAATCTGGTTACTATCTGCTGTCAAAGTTACGACCATCTGTGCTTCTTTGTTCAAGTGATACTTTAACGAATGGCCACGTTGATCGGTCAAGACATACTTTGCCCGATAGCCGACCATTGGTAAAGTCAGTTCTCCCTTTTCAAAGCGACCACGGTAGACAAAGCCATTAGGCTGAGACCGCCAGTCCACAGACATCGCTTGATCATGCTGGACAACCTGATGGTTCAATAAGCTTTGCGTAGCCACTGTTTTCTTTGGCAGATAATCAAAAGCCCCATAAGTCGTCCAATACTGGGCCAAGTTATCAATCGTATTGGAATGAACAAACCAAGTCCCAACTGGATTCATTAAAACAGGTCGTGCAGCCGTTGGTTGATAATCTTGATTTTGAGCAGTTTGTCGAAGGTTATTCAACCAGTACGACCGCGTACCGGTGAAAAGCATCAATACCGCTATGATCATAGCTAACCCCTGGAAAAAGTGCTGCTGCCCTTTTGTCCGACTCACAACCCGCATTTCATAAACAAAGAGAATCGTTAGTAGAAAGATAGGAATGGCAAAAACACGGTGTGGGAACTGAATTACACTGAGTGACGTTCGATAAAGATAATACCAAAGATAATACGTGCCACTAATGACCATGGTGACCGAAATGAGTAACCAGGCTTGCCATTTTTTACCAAGCTGAAAGAAGAGAAAGATACCCAAAATTAAGGCCATGATGGCCACCAAGCCAATGGAATCGGAATGAAATTCATAGGCTTCTTCCCAAATATCAATGACTTTGGGTGCTGCCCAGGTACTTAACTGCTGGTCAGCATGTGGCGTGAACAAGGTGTTCGTCACACTGTTGACTAAGAATGGCAGTAAGAAAGCCAGCGAGAGAATGAACGACCAAAGGCCGGCAATCATTAGGCTGATAAAAATTTTCAGCCGCTCCTTTTTTAGCACAAGTAGCAACACCGTGTAACCGGCGGCAAAGGCAGCGATAATGGCAAATGACAAAACATGAGAATAGATGATGCCCGTAAAGCCAATCACTAATGGCCAAATACTTGGCCACGCTTCATTAAAATGAAAACGCTGATCTTGATCAGTCCTGCTTAATTGCGTTAAACGATAAAAACCAAGCACAACCAGTGGCATAAAACTCATCGCCCAAGCCTGCCCCAAGAGCCATTGCTGAATGGATTCTGTAACCAGGGGCGTTGCGGTCATATAGAGGAAACCAACCACATTGGCTTCCATAACAGTTAGCCCCATTTTACGGGCAGCGAAGGACGTCAACCCGTAGGCCAACATGAACTGCAAGAAGAGCAATACATAGATGGCTGCAACCTTCGGTAAGACAAAGAAAAGCAGTGCGCCCACATAGGCTGGTAAAGGCGGATACATGGCAATCACATTGGAGCCAATTTGATTAGCCGAATAGGTTGAAATAAATGGGAAGAACTGACCGTGCGCGATGTTTTCATGAAACTCGAGCATGCGATTGTAGTGAAATTGTAAATCGGCGCCAAAATAAAGCTTATTGCCGTGACCAACCATCCACAGCAAAGCGGCCATTGTTAGCGCTGCTAACAGATAACCTCCCCAAATTTGATACCAATTTTGTCTTTGATGATTATTTTTCATAGTTCCCTAACATTGCTGTCTTACTATCCTGCAGTTTGCCTGTGCGATACCAGTGGTAACATTGACAAAACTTTTGAAAGCCAATTCCTGCCAACAAAAGCAAAACCGGTAGGAATTGAATTAAATAACGTGACCGACCGCCCTCGAACAGTAACAAGAAGGCAAAAAAGCCAATTGCCGTCATCTTTAAAAAGAGCGTCAACATGGACTGATCAAAAACAGAAAAGAGCATGAACACGATAATCATTACCCATAATACCTGTTGCACCAATCTAAAACTAAATCGATCTTCCCGTGCAATTCCGTCAGGATCGACAAACAACTTTCTTTGTGGCATTTGATTTAAGTAATGATTCTGATGATCAAACACCTTAAGGTAATAGATCTCATGCCCCCAACCGAACGTACCATCCGCAGAATTTTTAATCTGCTTATGAACTAAAAAGCGTTGATAACCCATCCAACGGCCCTGTGCTTCAAACCGTTCCTTAATGCGATTAATGGCATCCTGATTTCGTTCCTTCGGGTCCTTAATAGCAATCGACCGTAGCCGATCAACGCCAGAAAAATCCCCATCACCAGTAATGCCCATAGCCATAAAATGGGTCATCGGAAACGCCTCTGAAGGATCCACTTTCACAATGCCATTGTGATAGTAAAGATAATTTTTAGTTAATGGCTGCGTCAGCACAAAGGTTCCTAATACAACCCCTAACAACAAAAAAACACCTGCTAGTTTTCTTTTTTTATACTGCCCACTTAACAGCAATACCAGCATAACTGCGATGACTGCCAGGAAAATGATAATTAACGAAGGCTTGATGAAATAGGCAACCGTTAGTTGGCAACCAATCAACAGTGCAATGCTAATTTTCGTTACCAACCGATGTGGCTTTATCAAAGCCAAAAAGGACGTTAACAGTAAGGTACAAAGGAAAAAGGAAACCGTATCGGAATAAGGAATCACAAAAAATGGCACCAAGGTAAAAATCACCAACGTCATGACTAAGGTTGCACTAGCAACCTTTGGCTGATTGATTTTTTTAGCGAAACGCCAAATCATCCAAGTGGCCCCATCGACCAATACCGTATTGGCAATATTCAAGGCAAACATGAATGTTTTAAAGTCAGGTCGGCCCAAGCCATCATAATAAATGCGCTCCAATTTTAAGAGCAACAAATTGTTGGGACTATTAGACCCATAATCAGGCCAGGGCCAGCCAGGATGGGCCGTATAAGCTTGCTTGGCGAGAAACATCCAATCCCAAGTACTGGTACCAGAAAGTAACCAGATACAAGAAAGTTGCCAAAGCAACAACAGGAAAAAGATAACAATCCAAAATTTTGAGCTAGTGGCCCAGTTAGACAAGTAGGTCTTACTTTTTTGCCAGTAGCCTGGCATAAAATGGCGGACAGCCAGTAGCAGTAGGACTAAAACCAGTAAGTAATCGACGAACTTCACAAAATGATTGCTAACGCCTTGAATATTTTCAGGGATGAGCGCAATCGCACCCATTAAGGTAATTACAAGTAAAATAGATAACACAACATTAATCAGTCGATTCGTGAATCTATAAAAAGCCATGCCTACTTTTCTTCCTTTGCAATATAAATAGGTCGTTTTTTAGTTTCCATAAAGATCGCTGCAATATAACGACCGATAATGCCCAGCGACAACATTTGAATACCACCAATGAAGAGAATAATTGTCACCATGGAAGGCCAGCCCGCCACAGCCGTATTCGAGACCAGTGCTCGAATGACGATAAAAAGCCCCGCTAAGATTGATGTTCCAAAAGACAGTAACCCAAGCACCGTCACAATCATGAGCGGTACGGTCGAAAAGGAAACAATGCCTTCAATCGCATATTTAGCCAAAGCCCAAAACGACCAGGAAGTATTGCCAGCAACCCGTTCTCTATTTTCAAAGGGAATATATTTTGTTTTGAAGCCAACCCAAGTGAAAATGCCCTTTGAAAATCGTTGATTTTCGGATAGCGACAAAATGGCATCCACCATTTGGCGGGACATCACTCGATAGTCACGGGCACCATCTACTAGATGTGTTTGGGAGACCTTATTCATCCATTTATAAAATTGAGCAGAGAACCAAGAACGCAGTGGGGCCTCCCCTTTACGATCAGCCCGTCTGGTGCCCACTGCGTCAAATGCTCCGGACTGCACATCCGCTAACATGCTTGGCAGTAACTCTGGTGGATCTTGTAAATCAACATCCATCACGGCGACATAATCGCCGTCTGCTTTCTCTAAACCAGCATAGAGTCCAGCTTCTTTTCCAAAATTTCTCGAAAAAGAAACATAGTGAACCGCCGAATCGAACTGGGCATACTGTCGTAAGGTAGTCAGCGTGCCATCCGTTGAGCCATCATCAATAAAGAAAAAATTAATATGGGCATTCACCTGCCCCTTAATGTTCTGAATTGCATCATAAAAAAGTGGAATGGTTGCTTCTTCATTATGAACGGGCACCACTAATGAGAGTGTCTTTTGATTTTCTGCCTGTGCCATTACGGGCTTTCCTCCTGTTGATCATTCATTATGTACGCCTCCAGCAAAAACCAATCACTATCGGTTTAATGCGCAGGAGACAGCTTTATTTTTCAATTTATTATATCACGTCTGCGCCAACTTACTTTTCGGCGAAGTTGCTGGTAACCGATACCTGCCAGCAAAAAAATGACAGGTAAAGCTTGAATCAAATAGCGCGTTCGGCCGCCCTCAAACAGTAACAAAAAGAGAAAAAAGCCAATCGCTGTTAACTTTAATAACAGTACGCTTTTTCTGTTATCAAAGAGACTAAACAAGGTGAGCGTTAACGTCAGCAGCCAAATAATCTGCTGGATTAAACGGAAATTGAATTTTAGGGCGGTTGCAATGCCAGCGTCATTCAAATAGAAATTTTGTACCATCTTTTTTAATCCATGGCTGTCATCCACTTTCACCAGCAAATAAGTTCCTTCCACTCCCCAGCCAAACGTGCCGTCTGCCGTATTCATTACTTGCTTATGGAACAAGAACTTTTGGTAGCCAAAAAGGCCCCCTAATTCTTGATACCGTGTTTTCATCAGATCAATTGAAGCACGATTACGCTCGTCTGGATTCACGATGTTTTTAGATTCAATATCATCGTTGACATTATAACCGCCATCACCTGTCATGCCCATGGCTGCAAAGTGAGTCAGCGGCAGGGAACGATGTTGTTCGATTTTGATGACCCCATTGTGGTAATACAGATAGTTTTTAAGCCCTAAGAAGCCGACTACAAAGACGACTAGACAACAGAGACCAGCTTTCAATAGGTTACGCCAACTATTTTGGCTAACAATCAACGGCGCCACCAGGATTGTCGCAATCAACAAAACCATAATCGAGGGTTTCAAAAAATACCCAACAATTAATTCCATTGCAAAAAACATGGCGTACACATATCGTTTCTTATTCCCCAAGTTTTCTCGCAAGGGAACCATGGTTGCTAACATTAGCGCAACCACAAAGAAACTAAGAGTATCAGAATAGGGAATGACAAAAAAAGGAACGACTAAAAAAGAAAAGATCACTAGAAGCGTCACAACAACGGTCCCGCGAATGGCCAAGATCTTGTTTGCAACAAAATAGATGAACAAGGCAGCGACATCGATCAACACAATATTCAATGCATCAAGCCAAATAATAAAGTTTTCATAGCCCGGGCTGCCAAGTAAATGCCAATAAATATTTTCCAATTTTAGTAACAATAAGTTGTTCGGACTATAAGAAAAGTAGGCTGGCCAGTCAGGTCGGATAGCATTTTGGGTAATAGCTGCCCAATCCCAGCCGGCCGTGCCATGTAGAGCATACAAGCAGAAAAATTGCCACAAGACCAAGAAAAGCAACGCTAGCATTAAGAATACCCAACGGTATCGATGTAGGCTGCGCTGATAGAAAACCCGCAATCGCTGCCAAACCATGGCTCGTTTTTTTGCGCCAAGTAAAAAGATGACGAAAAGAAGAAGAAGGAACAGATTCAATACTTTAACAAAGCTATTCGTCAGGCCATTCACAATTGGCGGTAATAAAGAAACAGCTCCAACCGTACTAACCACTAATAAAATAGCTAATAATAAGTTCGTCAAGTCCGTTAGTAATCGTTTCATTATCAAGATACCTCCATTATGCACTCGGAAGCATACTTTTCGTAAAGCAGGTCATATTGCAAAAAGTTTGCTAAATACAGTGGAACCATCAGCAAAAGCAGTGCTTAAGCCTTGCTGGCACAATCACTTTTGACCGCACCCACCACCTTCCAACTGGCTCGTTTTTATAATCGACTGATTTTAAATTATGTACGACACCTTAAGGTGTCTTAACCGTTATTGCACGTCATCATGGGCAAAGTTAAAGTCATCATCAATGCCAAATTCTTGACGAACCGTGTTCAAAGCGTCGTTGAAGACCTGGTCCATGTCGAAGTAGCGGTACTTGCCCAAACGACCACCGAACATCACTTCTGGTGCATTTTCACGCGCTTCCTTGACGTACTTCTTATAGAGCGCCGTGTTTTCATCGTTGTTAATCGGATAATAAGCTTCCTTCGTCCGATCCCAGTCCTGTGGGTATTCCCGGGTAATGATGGTCTTTCCCTCATCTCCCAGGCCATCAAAGTGCCGCCATTCCATTTGACGGGTGAACGGCGTTTCGCCATCCGTATAGTTAATCACGGCATTGCCCTGGTAGTTTTCCGTATCCAAGGTTTCGTGCTCGAAACGCAGGGAACGGTATTCCAATTCACCGTGCTTGTAGTCGAAGAACTGGTCAATCATCCCGGTATAAAGCACGCGGGGGAATTCTGCCAAGAAGGTTTCTTTGTGGTCAAAGAAATCCGTGTCGGTCATAACATCAATCAAGCCGTTAGAACGGGCCACCATGTTTTCAAAGATTTGTGTATAACCGCCGACTGGGATGCCCTGATAGCGGTGGTTAAAGTAGTTGTTATCAAAGATAAAGCGAACAGGCAGGCGCTTAATGATAAAGGCTGGTAGCTCCGTTGCCTTGCGGCCCCACTGCTTTTCCGTATAGCCCTTAATCAAAGCTTGATAAATGTCCGTCCCAATCAAGGAGATGGCCTGTTCTTCCAAGTTTCTTGGTTCGCGGTCCCCTAGTTCCTGCAAAGCAGCTTGCTTTTGTTCTTCAATCTTGGCGTGCGCTTCTTCGGGCGTCTTAGTCCCCCACATCTGATAGAAAGTATTCATGTTAAAGGGCAAGTTATAGAGCTTACCATTATAGTTGGCAACCACCTGGTTTTGGAAGTTGTTAAATTCCGCAAACTGGTTAATGTAGTCCCATACTTCCTTGTTGTCCGTGTGGAAAATGTGGGCACCAAAATCGTGAACCGTAATGCCGTTTTCACTGTGGGTATGGGTATTCCCACCGATAAAGGACCGCTTTTCGACAACCAAGGACTTCTTGCCACGCTTAGCTGCTTCATAGGCAAAGGTCATACCAAAGGGCCCCGCCCCCACGATTAAGTAGTCATACTGCTTAGTGTTAAATTGATTTGTCATTAGAAATGTACCTTCTTTTTGCTATTGGGTAAAAACTTACGCTTCAAAAACTGACTGCCCTTATCTAACCAGTTCGTTTTTTCCAAAGAAACAACCGGCAAATCATGGGCAGCATAACCTCTGGTCGCTAACCAGGTGTCCATTAACCTTTCAGAGAGAAAGCCGAAAACGCGACTGTCCTGGCCATGTAATGTGGATAAGTCGACCTGTTCTTCGACCTTATCCAACACAGCGAAAACAAAGGACGCATAGTCCTCAAAAGCGGCCCGCTTCATGATAAACATGTTAAACAAGTGCGCCTTCGTGGACTGCTCCATCTTCGTAAAGGCCGGATAAAACTCCGGGAAATCTTGGGCAATCACGTTGGCCATGATGTCATAAGGTGCTTTGGCATGGGCATGAAGATAATGATCCCGCTGATTTTCAATGAAATAGTTGCGCTGCTTAGGCAGCAAGACATCGTAGTCCGTCAAAAGTTGTCGGACGGCGGCTTCATCAATCCGATCGGCCACATCATGGGATTTTTTCAATCCCAGATAGCGCCGGTAATGGGCCAGGCCGACAATATCAGACTGGTCATGTTGCCAGATCCAATACAGTGCCGTTAATTCATTGAAGTTCGGATTTTTGGCGGAAATATTATGACCAACATCATCCCGCTGATAATCGGCCGGCACCTGATCCCGCAGTGCGGCCCCCACCATAATGGGCTGGTAAAAGCCATCGTTGGGAATGGGATATGTTTTGTGCGTGGCAACGTAAATCATGGGGCCAACTCCTTTTCAACACGTTCGAGATGCTTCCGATAGAAGAAAAACATCAATAGGTAAGGCCAGAGAAAGACTTGGATGACGAAGAAAGAGGAAACAAAGGCCAGTATAATCATCACGATAAAGGCAACATGCATAGCCTTGTCCCAAGTATAGTCTGAACTTGGTTCCTGTGACAGTGTCAGCCGGTAGTTAGACAAATAAGACCGTGCCACTAACTTAAATAAGAGGTAGAGGGCTGGAATCATCACTACAAGGCCAAAGGAGGCAAACCAACCAAAGAAATCGGACAAAATTGGATAGCCGAATTGGGCATAGACTTCCTTATACTCGAAATTATTGGTCGTAAAGGCTGGTACATTTTCCAAAATAAAGAAGGAAGTGAAACCGTAGCCAACCCCCAAAAAGGGATGCGCCAAGAAAGTTAAGACCAAGGCAATCGATCCGCCTAACCGGTTATCCGTCCCCTGTTTGGCAAAGAGAATCTGATTAAAGATTTGATGGACAAAGCCCACCTTAAAATAGGCAATCCCCAATAACAACAAGCCGACTACCATCATCGCTGTTAATGATTGACGAAGACGACCTTTCGCAAAGGCAATCCAGATGACATAGGCAACAACGGCCGTTAAGAGCCCCGTCGTGGTTTTTGCTAAAAGCAAAATAGCGATGATTGACAAAGCAAAGATGGTATTGACCCAGCTATCCGCCCGCTTACTCTTGGTAAAGCGCCAGAATTTTTGTCCAGCCGCTGTGAGTCCCACTAGTAGTGGTAAGTAGACCACGCCCAAGAGATTGGCCAAGAAAGCCGCTTCCGGTTCGAAGCCGTTGACTCGATTTTGGGACGTGACGTAAGAGCCATTCTGATAAAAGTCATAGTGGACACTCGTATGCATGCGCCAATGTCGTTCAAATAGACGGCCAATGAAATCATCATAACCTGCAAAGCCGTGAACCCCTAGGGTATAGGCTAACTGTGGCAGCACAACCAGCAGCAAGTACACAGCCAGCCCAATCAGACCAGCCTTCACAAACTTTTTTTCATCTACTTCTGATAGTACAGTGACCTGAATAACGGCCCAAGCCACATAGACCGTGATGGTCCAGGTGAGTAAAAAAATCAGTGAGTGTAAGAGACCGGAAGTTAGTTTGGTATCCCCTGTTTTCTGATAAGACAAAAGCATGGCCAATAACTGCATCAGCCAAAAGAAGCCCGTCAGCAGAATGGCTTTCCCAGAAGGGATGATGGCCCCCAGCCGTTCGGGCTTGCGATAGACTTGCAGCAGAATAATGGTCAAAAAAACCGGGAAGGCCAGCATAGCGGTCGTTTCCGCGATGGCTCCCGAATAGTTTTTTGAAAATAATGAAATTGGTAGAAGAAAATTAACCATGCATCCCACTTTTAGTTCTGCTTTTTAGCTTGTTGGTAGTTAGCAACAATACCTGTGAGCAATACGACAAAGAGGCCAATGACTAGTCCTGCAAAGGCACCGAAGAGCGTCAACTTCTTTGTGCTCTTGCCTCCTAGGTGCGTCACATCGGAAGCAGTGGCCTTCGACAATACGTTCGGCTGGCCCATATCAGGATAGAGCCGCTGTCCCTCCTTGGCAAAGGCTTCTGCATAAGCATTGACCAATGTCTTCGAACGGTAAGTAGAGCCTGCTGAAGCCTTAAAGTCCAACATCACCGTATCAGTTGGATTGGAAACTGTAACGGCCGTATTGATCTCGTCTTTGGTCATCTTGAAGGGCAAAGCGGACTTGACGGTCGTCAAGACTGCATCATCCTTGGCGATCTTTTCATAAGTGGGCATCAAGGCCTTATCCGCCAAGAACCGGGAATTTGGATCTTTCACATCTGTATTATTTTTGGCCATCAACACGGAACGGTTGGCTGAAAAATCAGTCGTCGTTTTTGCATGTTTAGCACCAACGAAACCGAGACCAGCAAAAACCACCATCAACAAGACAGTCAGCCAGGCGTAATGCCAAAACCGTTTTAACAAATCCGTAAAAGAAAATTCCATGATATTATTTACTCCTTCATCCCTTTAAAAGGCGCCATCGCCTTTAAAAATGGCGATAATCGTTTGAAACATAATCTTAAAATCTAAGCCCAAGTTTGCTTGTTGCACATAGGACAGCTCAATCTCCGCCCGTTCTGGATAGCCAATGTTCGAACGACCAGAAGCCTGCCACAGACCAAAAACGCCTGGCTTCACCGATAGTAGCTGATCAATTCGTTCTTGGCTACCGTATTCCACGAGTTCCCGGCGAACCACGGGCCTGGGCCCAATGATGGACATATTCCCAATCAGGGTGTTCCAAAACTGAGGCAATTCATCAAGAGAGGTCTTCCGCAGGAAAGCCCCGATCTTAGTGATGCGTGGGTCTTCCTTAGTGGGTAATTTGTAGCCATTGGCCACGAATTTTTCATACAGGGCTTGATCTGCTTTTAACATCTCATCCGCCCCATCCACCATGGTTTGAAATTTGTAGATTTTAAAGTCTCGATTATATTGACCAACCCGTACTTGTGCATAAAAGACATGGGACGTCCCTTTATGCATTTTAATTAACAGGGCAACAATCAAAAATACTGGCGACAGAATTACTAGTGCTGCTAAAGAAACGCTAATGTCTAATAGGCGTTTCGGAAGCAAATAAAGCAATCGTCTTCTCATGCGCCAACCTCCGATTTATTAATTTACTGTTGACAGCAGAACAAACTGATTATACCAGACTTTTATTGTGACCGAAAGCGAGCCAACTGCTTTAAAATCGGCGCCCTTAGGAGCAAGAGCATGAGTCCATAGACCAGCAAGCCCAGGATGCCTTGCGAAGCGGTGGCCAACATGTTCTTTCCTTGATAAGAAGCGAGCCAAACCACAGCCCCGTACATAACCGCTGCCGCCAACAGGTAGCGCCAGATTCCAGTAAAGTGAGCCCAAACGGCCATGTCTTTGCGAGTAACAAAAAGCTGGTAAGCAATGACGGCAAATTCAGCAATCGTGGTGGCCAAGGCTGCGCCGTTGACGCCCCAGAAATAAATGAAGACAAAGTTGAGAACTATATTCAAAACAGCCCCGAAGGTTACGGACCAAGTAAAATCATTCAGGCGTTTTGTGGGAATCAGATACTGGTTCCCAATGACATTGGACCAACCGATAAAGACGATAATCGGCGTTAACCAAACCAAAGCGGGACCAACATCACCCCAGGAAGGACCCAAAAACCAAATCATGGCGGATGGGCCCACCGCTGCAATACCAAAGGCTAAGGGAATGGCGATGGCTGACACAAAGTCCATGGAGGCATGCAAAGCCTTCTTCATTTGTTCGTGTTCCCCAGCGGCAAAATGCGCCGACATTCTGGGCAACATGACCATGCCGACGGAAGTGACCAAGGCCAGGCAGACCTTGATGATCTTATCGGCATTATCATAAACACCCGCAGAGGCCGTCGAACCCGTCATGAAGGGCAGCATGGTTTTATTTAATTGTAAGTAAATTTGCGTGGCAATCGTCGGCAAGAACATCAAGAAAACAGGCTGCCAGTGCATTTTCAAATCTAACTTCGCCCACTTTGGCCAGTGGAACTGGCCGATAAGATAAAACCACATCGACAAGTTGCCGAAAACCTGCGATAAGGCCAAGAGTAAGATGTAGGCCCCAACATCGCTAGGTTTTTTAACGAGCACAAAAATCAACACCGTCATCGAGATTTTGATGAGCATATTCCGCAGAACAGTCTTCTTGAAATCCTCTAGCCCAATAAAGTACCAGGAAATGTCCAAAATACCAGAAATGACCACCCAAATTTGATACCAGAGAAAGAGCTGGTTATTGGCAATCCGCGTATTAACCGCGCCACCGAGATAGATGAAGGCCACGTATAGCAAAAGTGCGACCACGCCTGCAATCGTGTGGATAATCTGGATTTCCCAGAACTTTTTCTGGCGTTCCGCTAGGTCCTGGTGAACGTAGGCAATTTCCCGAGACCCATAGGTAACAATCCCTAAACTGGCAATCAAGAGGAAGTATGTGGCCAATGAATTCGTCCAGGAAGCAATCCCGACGCCGTCCTTCCCCAACACCCGGGCCAGGTAAGGCAGGGTAATGATCGGTGCAATAATATTTAATAGCTGATAAGCAGCATTATAGAGATAATTTTTTGCAACTTGCATGAACACGTCCTAACTCAATCAGCGCTGACCGCAACATTACACAATCCGACGCAGATAAGGAATTTTTTGAATGACCATCACTAGCGCCATCGATAGTAACCAAATCAGCAAAGGTAAAGCGAGTAGATAATACAGGGAATGGTTACTGAGTAAATGATGGTAATCAATATAATCATAAAAGAAATAGTGCAGCACATAAACCCCTTGGGAACTAGCGGCGACTGTGCGAAGGATTTTGCCCAACTTTGCACCCGGCTGCCAATTCAATAGATGGTTTTGAATAAAGACAAAAATAGCAGCCGACCAGGTCAGTCCAAAAATACCCCAAATACTATAAACCTGGCGCTGATAAGCGCCTCTTTCTTGCGAAAGATAGATGGTCAGCCCAATCATGATGATAGCGGACAAGGCCCCGGCCAAATAGAGGAAGCGGGCCTGCTTTGCTTTCAGCGGGAAGTGCTTTACATACCAGCCTAAGGCAAAGAAAATAACGGAACCAGACACCCCGATACTTAAGCCGCCAATAAAGGCCGTGGGACTTTGCTGCTGTAAGTCATAATAGTAGCCAATCAGTCCTCCAAAAACAAGGCCCAGCAATAACAAATATTGGACTGTTCTTTTATTGGTAACCGTCATGATTTTTGAAAGAACTGGTGCCGATAAGTAAAAACCAATAATCACGTAGAAAAACCAGAAAATCGGTTGAATACTCCCATGCAGCAATTGATCCACGAATTGGCCATAAGTCTGCCAATGATTCAAAGCCAAGGAGCCCTTCTGTTGACGGTAGTAAAGAAACCAGATAATGGACCAACTGAGAAAGGGCAGCAATACCCGTTGTAAGCGCCTTTTAAAGAAAGACCAGCTGTCCATTCGCTGACGGTAGTCCAAGTTGTTGGCCCCCGAAAGCATAAAAAAAACGGGGACTGCCCAAATAAAGAGCACTTGCACTGCCACTGCTAAAGTCCAAATGTGGCCTCCTCGATTACTAAAAGCGTAGCTAGAACCGTGTAAAATCACGACAGCCAGGGTGGCCATCACATTTAAAATATCCATGTAAGCATAACGCCGCTTCATAAATAACCCTCTTATGTCTTATTTTCACCAATATTGCTATTTTACCGCAATCCATCTTGTAAAAAGAAAAAGCTTTTGTAAAGTTTTTCTTTACAAAAGCTTTGCTAACATCTAATCAGCGCAAGTAATAGGTGCCGTCATCACCAAAGTAGTAGTTAACTTGGTTAATCCGCTGCCAACCTTGCACAGCTCGACCATCTTGATCAGTATAGTAAGTCATGCCCCAGGCTTGGCGCCAACCGGCATTCTGCCGCACACCATTGATAAACCAGTAGTAGGTGCCATAATAATAGCGGAAACCGGTATATGGTCGGCCATTTTCATACCAGCGGTAGCCCCCATTTTCAGGGGAACCGTCCCACAAATAACCGGAAGACCGCAAGTAGTAGGTCCCATCATGGCCGAAATCATAGCGACTGCCGTGCAGCCAAACAACGCCTTGAACGGCCCGACCATCACGATCCGTGTAATAAGTCATGCCCCAGGCTTGACGGAAACCTTCATTTTGGCGAACACCGTCCACAAACCAATAGTAGGTCCCGTAATAGTAACGGAAGCCCGTAAATAATTGGCCATTTTCATACCAGCGGTAACCACCATTTTGAGCGGAACCATCATAAATATAACCAGACCAAGGCTGAACCCGGCCATCTTGGTCAATTCGCAGTTCCTGCCCATCCCGGTGGATGACCATGTTACGTCGCATGTAGAAGGTACCATCGTCTCCGAAGTAATACAAGTGACCATTAATGTTTTGGAAGCCTTGAACAGCTCGGCCGTCAGCGCCAACATAGTAGCGCATGCCCCAAGCCTCGTGCCAAGAATTTTCCTGTCGGATGCCCTTGTCAAACCAGTAGTAAGTACCAGCGTACTTTCTAAACCCAGTAAAGACCTGGTCATTTTCCAACCAACGCCAACCAGCGGCAGTATTGTAATAACCGGACAAGTTGTGTTTGTCGTAAACCTTCGTACTTTTACGATAGTTGTTGTTAGGATTTTCTTGAATGACTTGGGCCACCCGATGACCAATCGCCTCATAGGCTGCCTTCGTTGGGTGAACGCCATCCGGAATCGTCTCGTTATGATTGCCGTCATTGACCACCCCAGCATCGATGACCGGCAAGCCCATGGATTGACCAATTTCGCGCAAGACCTGCTTCAATTGATTCATCGAGTAGCCACCAGCATGAATCGTATCATTATTACCACCATTCAGGTAATTGCCCTGAGGTAGCAGGAGATAAATTTTCACTGCTGGATTGGCAGCGTGAATTCGCTCTAAATTGTCTTGATAAATTTGAGCTACCTTATCCAGAGGCATATTCCCATAGGAAACATCGTTAACGCCCAGTCCTACAACAATGTTGGTCGCCTCTTTAAAAGCAGGATTGGCAACCAACTTATCCGTCATGGCCGTCATATCTTTTGTAATCTGCGTACCCGAAATGCCATACGTCGCCACGTACTTTTGATCCAAGTCCTTAGCAGCGTAAACATCAAACGATTGGCCGCTGTCGTCATAAGGGTTCCAGCCGACCGTAGTAGAATCGCCAAAGCCCCAAAGTTGGCCTTGTTTTTGCTGCTGGGCCGCCACCTTAGTTAAGATTCCTTTTTGATCCGCTTGATACGTGTTGCCATCAATAATTAATTGTTGCTGGTTGATCCGTAAACGAAAGGTAGCATCATCTCCAAAGTAATAATCGTGGCCATCAATTGATTGTAAACCGGAAACCGCATGCCCTGTCTGATCGAAATAGTAAGTTCGATCATTGATGGTTGCCCAAGTACTGAATTGTTGGACATCCTGTCGATAGTAAGTCAAATACTCCCCATCTTGGCGGAGTTGGCCATTGGACATTTTGATGACCGTTCGCATGGACTCTGACAAATTTTGGGTTTTAGCAGCCGGATCCAAATCTGCTGCGTTAGCACTGACCTTGTGTTGTACGACCACTGGTAGTGAGAGCAGCGAAAGTGCTACTAGCCCAACAAAGTACTGTTTCCCACCATGCTGTCCCATTTGCTTCTTCCTCATCACTTTCCTCATTTACGATTACTTCTACAAACATACAAAATAAAAACAGGGATTAATCCCTGTTCAATTTACTCGTTTCGTTGCTTTAGCGCAAGTAGTAAGTGCCATCAGATCCGAAGTTATACGTTTGACCATCAATTGTTTGCTGACCTTGCACAGCCCGGCCATCCTGGTCCGTATAATACTTCATGCCCCAGGCTTCGCGCCAGCCCTGGTTTTGACGGACACCATTCACAAACCAATAGTAGGTGCCAGCATAATAACGGAAGCCAGTATACAATTGTCCATTTTCGTACCAACGATAGCCGCCATTTTCAGATGAACCATCATAAATGTAGCCTGAATGTGGCTGCAAAACACCATCTGCATCGGCAGTATATTGCTGCCCATTGGCTGTTACGACCGCATTGATACGGAGGTTGTAAGTTCCGTTGTCCCCAAAGTAATAGGACTTGCCATCAATATTTTGTAGACCTTGCACTGCACGGCCATCTTGGTCCGTGTAATACTTCATACCCCAGGCTTCGCGCCAGCCTTGGTTTTGACGGACACCGTCAATGAACCAGTAGTAGGTCCCGGCGTAATAACGGAAGCCAGTAAAGAGCTTACCTTTTTCATACCAACGATAACCACCATTCTGGTCTGAGCCATCATAAAGGTAACCAGTTGAACGCAAGTAGTAAGTACCGTCCTGGCCAAAGTTTAGCTTTTGGCCATTAATGGTCTGAACCCCTTGGACCGCACGGCCATTTTCATCCGTATAGTAAGTCATCCCCCAAGCTTGGCGGAAGCCTTGATTTTGCCGAACACCATTCATAAACCAGTAGTAGGTGCCGGCATAGTAACGGAAGCCGGTATACAATTGGCCATTTTCATACCAGCGGTAACCGCCATTTTGAGCGGAACCATCATAGATATAACCAGACCAAGGGTGCGCAACCCCCTGATCATCTAATTGCATTTGCTGGCCATTATCCGTGACAATCGTATTCAACTGCATGGCGTGGTTATTATCGAAGTAGTACCGTTTGCCATCAATCGTCTGCCAACCTTGAACTGGTCGACCATCGTTACCCAAATAAATTCGGTGACCATTTTGATCTTGCCAAGTATTTTTCGGCTGGTCAGCAGTGTCTGCATTACTTTTTGCTTCGGAAGCTTTATCCGCAGGATCATTGTCATGATTCCGAGCAACATCAGAAGCCATCGCTTCGTAATCGACCGACATGTCAAAGCTACCATTAATGCCAGGAATGTGAGCGTTAGACGTCCACTGCCACATACCATACTGGCGGTGCCACAAATCTTGTGAAGAAGGTTCGTATGGATAGGAGGCAATCCAAATCATCTTATTATCAACGAAGGAAGTATCCAAATGTTGGGAAGTAATGTAGTACTGATACGTATACAACCCGACCCGATTAAAGCCGCGGCTGACCAATTGGTCATGGAAAGCCCGCGCGTTGTCTGAAGTCGTTGCAGTCTTGGTCTCGTTTGCTTCCAAATCATCCACTAACAAATCATTGCTACTGAGGCCCAACTGACTGGCATAATCAGCAAAATAATTGGCTTCCGCCCGTGCTTCATCCTGGTTGCTATAACGGGAGAAATGATAAACAGAAACACGCAAGCCAGCGGCCTTAGCATTATCAATCTGTTCCTTAGCATAGGGATTATGATAAGAAGTTTCTTCCGTAATCTTGACGATTACCCCGCGGACCCCTTTTGACTTCATATTTTCAAAATCAGCAACCGACAAATGTCCTTGGTGGGAAGAAACATCCACCACATCCATTGGTGGTCGTGTGCTATCCCCAATATTAACGGAGGCAATGCTCTGGGCATCCGCCCGGTGCGTCTGACTAATCGCTGTGCCGGCCACGCCGAAGGCGGAAACGGCAGCTAGCGTCAGTAACGAGTTTCTTAAATTCATAGCAATCCTTCTTTCTGTTTACCGATAATTTTCTTTCGCATAGGTAACAACGGAGACCCCGTTATTTTGAGCACCATTGATGATTTGTTGAATATCTGAGGGTGCCCACTGGTCAGCAGGTAGTCCAGCGGCCGTTAACTGCGCCTGAACTTGTGCTACTTCTGATTTCGACACTTCCTTTGGTTCCTGCTGGTCGGTTGGAGCAGCAGATTGACTACTGCTTGCGCTAGCCTGCTGCTGTTTGGAAGACTGAGCAGGTTGCGTCGACTTACTACTAGCCACCGTCTGCCGGTGACTAGTCGATTCTTCTTTGCTGTCGCCGTGACGGCTACTTTGTCCCAATAGATAAAGGCCAACCAATCCAGCCAACACTAGCACGACCAGGACGGTCCAAACCGTTTTCTTTTTCATCAGCTACCCCTCTGCATCATTCAATAAACGAATATTTTCACGTTCCCTGTACTATTCTACTCATCTCACGAAAAAAAGACCAGTTTTTTGCCTGGTCTTTACCATTTTTTTGCGTTTTCAAGTATTACCTACTAGCACAGCATTCAACCAGAGTCGCCGCAATTATTCATAACGGTACTGGCCAAAGCCCTATTTGCCAACAAAAGCATCCAGCATCATAGCAGCTAGCCCGAAGTAGACCAGCAGCGCAGCCCAGTCACAGACTGTCGTGACCAAGGGGCCGTTGATGACCGCTGGATCGAAGTTGAGCTTGTTGAAGAGAGCTGGAATGGCATGGGCGATTAAAGCAGCTAGCCAAATGCCGATGGCAATGGAGAGCGCAATGGTCAAGGCCAGTTGGTCATTGCCCTGCCAGAACATCACGATCAGCCCGAGGACGAAGCCAGCCACAACTGCCAGGATGGCAGCGGAGATCAATTCAGAGACCAGGTTCTTCCAGCCTGATTTTTCGCTACCCGTGCCGAAGTGGCGAATCGCAAGTGCCAAGGACTGCGTCCCGGCATTCCCAGCGGTCCCAGCAATAATGGGAATAAAGGCAGCCAGAATTGGCGCCTGGCGGATGGTCGATTCAAAGGCATTGACCGAAAAAGTTGTCACAAGGCCTAAGAGGAGAAGGGATAGCAACCAAGGAATCCGTTTAACAGCAGAATGCCAAGCGCTGTCGTCCGTATCGGACACATCCACTGCTGCTAGCCCCGAATACTCTTCCCGGGCTTCCTCATCAATGACATCGACAATATCGTCGACCGTGACAATGCCGAGCAAGCGGCCATCATCATCCGTCACGGGGATCGAAAAGAAGTTATAGTCCGCAACCACCTGGGCCACGTCCCGTTGGTCATCGCCCGCTTTGACGGAAACAACCCGGGTATTAGTAATCTGGTCGACCGTCATGTCATCCGGGTGAATCAACAAATCCCGCAGGGAGGCAACGCCAATCAGCCGATGGCCATCATCTACGACATAGACATAAGTAATGGACTCGGCATCCTCCGCCTGTTTTTTGACCTGACCCAGTACGTCTTCAATGGTGGCCCCTTGGTGCACGGCCAAATACTCCGTAGCCATGAGGGCGCCGGCTGTTTGATCTTCATAACGAATCAGCCGGCGAATTTTCTGAGCCTCGTCCTTGGTCATCAAGGACAAATAAGTCGCTACAGTCCGCTGGTTCATCGCTTGCATCAAATCAGCTTCGTTATCCGCAAACATTTTTTGTAACACGTTGGCACCACGTTGTGGTGGCATTTCTGCTAACAATCGAACGATGTCCTCTTGGTCGATTTCCAAGTTGTCGAAAACCGTTGCCAGCGTTTCATCGTCCATAATCCGCCAAGCCACGCCGCGAATGTTTTCGGGTAAAGCAGCATAAACCTGACCCATTTCAAAATCGTGGAGCTGGGTAAAGCGGTTCATAAATTGATCGTCTTGACCGGATTCAATAAAATCCGTTAACGAATGTACCGTCTGGTCCAATTGTTGGTCCTGATCAAAGTCCATGAAAGTTATCCTCTTGCATCTTCATTCGCAAATCAAGGCTGATTTACGTTACTTGTCTTCTAAATCTTTTAACGCCTGAAGGTCGGCCGGCAGAGAAGTCATCAGGTGCCGGTCCGTCTCCGCGAAGGGGTCGTAAAAAGTCATCTGATAGGCGTGGAGCGCCTGCCGCTGTAAGCCATGCCAGAGCGGTCCCCCGTACAAATCGTCCCCCACTAAAGGATAGCCGAGATGGGCAAAGTGCACCCGAATCTGATGGGTCCGCCCCGTGTGGAGCTGGACCCTGACCCGGGTCATTTCCTGTCCATCGTCTGCCTGATAGCGGCGTTCGACCCAGTACTCTGTCTTGGAGGGTTTGCCATCCGCCGTGACCGTCCGCTTGATAAAGTCCCCTGGTAAGCGGCCGATGGGCTCCTCAATCAGGCCATGGTCTTCTGGTAAAATCCCGGACACATAGGCCGTGTAAAATTTTTGCACCGAATGTTCCTGCAACTGCTTGTCCAACACGGCGTGGGCAAAGCGGTGCTTGGCCAACAGGACTAGACCGGAAGTATCCCGATCTAGACGGGTAATGACGTGCGGAACTAAGTCCTCCGCGCCTTCATCCAGCAAATGCCCTTTGACCTGGTTGACCAACGTATGTAAACGGTCGGCATGGCCGGGCACGGTCGTGACCCCATAGGGCTTGTCCACGGCCAAAAAATGTTCATCCTCATAGACGACATGAAGTGGCTGATAATCGGGTACGACCAAGTCGTTACTGGCCTCGATTGGCATGACAATGGTTACCACGTCTTGGGGGTGCAAATAGTCTGACGTATAGACCGGCTGGTCATTAACCAGAATGGCGCCCCCATTGTGTTTCATTTGTGAGAACATCCGGTGGGAAACGCCGTGGCTTTGCAAAAAGCCACGCACTTTACGATCCTCTGTTCCCTGATAGGTCCAAGAAAATTTCATAACATCCTTTTTCTACTAAGTGCTAGCGCTTAATCTGAAAAATCAGCGATAAAGGCCTGCTGGACACGGTGCCAAAAATCAAGATGACGGAAAGAAGCGAAGTGCACCTGTTGTTCGGAAACTTTGAATTCGATTCGTAACACATCTTTGGCTTCGATTTCCATTTGATCGCAGGTCAGTAAAAAGTCCTCTTGCTGAGGCCAGACCGTAATCACCTGCCCCTTAGGCACAATCAGTGGTGATCCTAGTGTCCGGAAGACCCGGTTGTTAATGGAGGCAATTTCTGACATCTGCAAGGCCTGGATGGACGGATGCAAAATTGCGCCACCATTAGCCTTGTTGTAGGCCGTGGATCCTGTGGGCGTGGCAATGGCCACGCCGTCGCCCCGAAAGCGTTCGAAATGCTGTTTCCCTAAGTAGACATCGGCCACCAATGTCCCGATGGGCTTTTTCACCGTCGCTTCGTTCAGGGCCTTATAAAGGGTCCGACTGCCATCCCGGCTCACAGTCGTCATTTCCAAAATCGGATAGGACACCCGCTGGCCTTGGTCAGCCAATAGCGAGGCCACCAGCTCATCAACTTCGGAACTGAGCCAATCCGTATAAAAGCCCAAGTGGCCGGTGTGCAGTCCGACAAAACGGCGCTGATCACAACCATCAATGTAATGGTGGAAAGCGCCCAGCAGGGTGCCATCCCCGCCAACCGAAATGACCAGTTCTGGATTTTGATCATCCATCACAAAACCATGATTCAGCAAAGCCGTCCGTAGTTCCGCCACAATAGCTAACGAACGCTTTTGATGATTGTGATATAACGCAATGCGCATGCCTCTTTGCCCTTTTTCTTTATCCATGACTTTTCATTTCCGATAGTTCCTGCTCCAACGCAAAGGTTTGCTCTGAAATATCGGTTAGTTGCTGCTGCAAGGCTTCGGATAACCCGTCACTGTGCTTGTAGCGCAAGTCCTGATCAATTGTGGCCCAAAAATTCATGGCCAAAGTCCGAATCTGAATTTCGGCCAACACTTTTTGTTCCCCAGAGTACAACTGGACGGGGTATTCAATCACCATGTGGTAGGACCGATAGCCAGAGGGCTTAGCGTTCATCACATAGTCCCGCTCTTCAATAATGGTAAAATCCGTCCGCTGCCGGAGGGCCTCGACGACCGTATAAATATCATCAATATACTTCGTCATCACCCGCAGACCGGCAATGTCCTGCAAATCGAGGGCCAAGCGGTCTTCATGTAGGTGGCGGCGAACAATTTTTTCTTCAATGGAGGCCCTGGTCTTAACCCGCCCGGTGACAAATTCGACCGGCGAGGACTGGCCGTTTTGCTGATACTGCACCCGGAGGTAGCGTAATTTCACTTTGAGCTCATCCACTGTTTGGCTGTAGGGCTCAAAAAAACGATTCCAATCCATCGGGGTCTCCTTCCGTTTATTCAAGCAACGATAACATTCATTTTAACATAAAATTGACCGGCAGCTGACCGCACAAAAAAACAGCCTGTCGAAGCCGATTCTGCCACTGTTGGCAAAAGTTCGTGCAAGCTGTTTTGACTTTGATTACTTTGCAAGGGAAGCGGCGCCGATGACCCCCGCATCGTTACCCAATTCGGCCAACTTGACCTTAGTAGAGGTACGGACCGTTGGGAAGGCAAAAATTTGCCAATTCTTTTCTACCCGTGAACGCAAGAATTCACCGGCAGCAGCCACACCCCCACCAATGACGATGGCAGATGGGTTCAAGATGTTCGAAATAGCGGCAGCGGCGAAGCCCAAGTAATAGGCCAACTTGTCCACCGTTTCGTTGGCCAAGTAGTCCCCTTCCTTCGCCAAGTCGAAGATAATCTTGGAGGTCACTTCGTCTCCGTCGTTAATCATCTTCTTCAACTTAGAGTCGCCTACGTACTGTTCCGCAAAATCTTGTGCCAAGTGCACAACACCCGTTGCAGAAGCGTACTGTTCCAAGCAACCGTTATTGCCACAAGTACATTCGTAACCATTTGGTTCGACGATGATGTGGCCAACCTCACCGCCGGCACCAGCCACACCGTGAATCAACTGACCATTGGCAACTAAGCCACCGCCAACGCCAGTGCCCAGGGTAATGAAGGACACATCGTCATCGTTGTTACCAGCACCCTTCCAGGCTTCGCCCAGCGCAGCCACATTGGCATCGTTATCGATGGTCAATGGGAAGCCAGTACCGTCTTCGATGGGGCCCTTCACGTCCTGTTCGTTGGCCCAGCCGAGGTTATAGCCACCCTTGACAGCACCAGCCACGCGGTCGACCGTACCTGGCGTACCCATGCCGATTCCAATAATCCGCTCCCGGCTCAGCTGGTAGATATTGAGATGATGGTTAATGGAATCGATGATATCCGGCACGATGTGCTTGCCATCTTCCAAAATGTTGGTCTGAATGGACCACTTTTGTTGGACTTCCCCTTTGTCGGTCAAAATCGCAAACTTAATCGTAGTGCCACCCAAGTCAACGCCAATTAATTTATCTTTTGCCATAATCATGATCTTGGTTCTGCCGGCCAGGGCAAAACAGAACCATCCTCCTGTCCTTTATTCTTACAATTCTTATTTTAACGAGCGCTGCCTTTTTTTGCAAGCGTTTACAAAAAAGAGTAGGCCCTACCTTGCCAGTCTTGCTTCGCGTTTGGCTTCTTCCTGCTGCTCCCGGGCTAGCACAATTTTCATACGCCGATAATCCTTGTCAGATAGGACTTGGGCCTGGTAAAGATGGTCCACTTCCATGGCCGCAAATTCAATGTCCCACAGTCTTTTGCCTAAGTGGATATAGACTTGATAGGTCTTCAAATATTGTAAGACGTCATAAAAATTTTTCATCCGACTCCCTTTCCTATCTGCCAAAGGTTTCCTGCATTGGATTATCTGCCATTATACGCCGGCCCTGCCAATAAAAAAAGCGGGGAGCGGTTAAAAATCAGTCTGTTTCCTGCTGACAAGTAACTACCAACGTGGCCGCCAGTAGCACTAGCCGTGCCTCCTGTACCTGATAGTCAGGATACTGATCTTGTAAGGCCTGCCGATAGAGATTGACCTGTCCCCGGTAGCGGCTCTTGATTGCAGCCAATGCTGCCTGTGCTTTGCGCCCACCGCCTTTTGGCAGATAGTCCGTTTTGTAATCAAAGAGCGTAATCGTCTTCGCTGCTCGGTCAATAAAGTAGCCATCGATAATCCCGTGAATCAGGATGGGCGTCTCATCATCGAGGTCAGTGTAGACCTGCTTAGCCGGCATTAGCATGGCAAAGGGGGCTTCCCGGAACAGGGTCGCTTGATGGCTGGCGATGGTGGCCGCAAAGTCAGTCCGCAAAAAGGCCAGCACTTGGTCCAGCTTGACTTCTGCCGCAACGGCTTCGTCTACCTTCCCGGCCGCCACTAGCTCTGCTAGTGCCGCTTTCAGACTGGCCTCAGTTGATTCTTGCCCAAAGTCAACAAACTGTAATAGGAGATGGGTTGCGGAACCAACGGCCGTTGCCGACACCTGCTTGGGCTGATTGGCCATCAAATCAGGCAGCGGCAAGTCAGTACTCGTCAAGGCGTAGGCCTGAGCGGCCGGTAGCTGTACCTGTTCAGGTAGTTGCGTCGGCTGTTGGCTTGCATCCCCCTCGGCCTGATTGGCATCGAACTGTCGGTTAAAGTGGCCCTGCTCATCCACCGTTAGTGCGGCCATTTGCCCTTCATCGGGGTCCTCAAAGAGACGCTTGATTTCGGACACGGACTGGTAAGCGGCCGTTCGCGTCGCCTGTTCGTGGGGATAACGGTAAGCCAACTGTTTTTGCAAAGCGGCCCAATCAATGGCTGTCTGGTCTGCTTCCAGCGGCTGCTTGGCTGCTGTTTGGACCGGCTTTTCTCTGGCCAAGGCCGCTAGCTTTTCTTCCGCCACAATCTGGACTGTTACTTGCCCGTTTTGGGGCGTTTCTGCACTGGGGTCCGCCCGATCTAGGCTTTCTTCTCCCAATAGTGCTTCGTCCAGTGCGGGCCAGTGCAGGCGGGCAAAGGCTTGCAGGGTCCAATCCAAATAGGAATTGACCCCCAGTCGTTGTGCCACCGGCAGAAACTGTCCGGAAGTTCTCGCGGCCGTTTGGTAGACCCGTTCCGCGTTCGTCAGCTGCTCCCCAGTCAACGGGTCGATTTGCCCCAACAAATAGAGCTGCTGCTCGGCTCGGGTCAGGGCCACGTAGTACAAGCGCATTTCTTCGGACCAGGCCTGCTTTTTAATGGCTTCCTGTACCACAAACTTGGATAGTGTTGGTATGTTCACCTGGGCATTCGGTTCGCGATAGTCCAGCCCCAAGCCCGCTTCACGATGAATCAGCAGCGAACCATGTTGGTCCTGTTGATTAAAGGCTTTGTCTAAATCAGGCAGAATCACGATGGGAAATTCCAGCCCCTTCGATTTATGAATGGTCATCAGCGAAATGGCCTCTGCCGCACTATCCTGGGCCACTTCGCCCACATCCGTTGCGCCTTCCTGTAGGGCAACCACATAGCGGATGAAAGCATAGAGGCCTGCCTGCCCCTTTTCTTGAAAGGCGGCTGCCTTTTGATAGAGCGCATGCAAGTTGGACTGCCGTTGAAGACCACCGGGTAGCCCGGCCACATAATTCAACCAGTCAGTATCTTGGTAAATTTGCCAAATCAGGCCGACCAAATCATTTTGCTGGGCCAGTAACCGCCAGCCCTGCAAATGCGCTAAGAACTTTTGCGCTTTTTCGTTGCCAGCAGCGGCATAGCGTTGAAAGGCAGTCCAGAAATCATGTTGCTGGTCAGCCAAGCGGATCGCAGCTAATTCATTTTCATCCAAGCCGACCATCGGCGAGCGCAGGACTGCAGCCAGCGGGATATCCCGATGGGGATTATCAATCACCCGCAGTAAGTCCAACATCAAATAAACTTCGAGCACCTGGTAGTAATTACCGACGCTGTCGGATTGGATGGGAATCTGTGCCTCGTGGGCGAGCCGCAGGAGGTCAGGGTAACCACCCTTGCCCCGGGTCAAAATGGCAATGTCCGAAAAACGGACGGGTCGGTTGGTCCCTAACTGCCGATCATAAACCGTCCCTTCAGCCATGATGGTTTTGATCTTCGCCAGTAAGTAACGGTTGGCTTTTTCCCGTTTATCAGGCGCCTGATCTGGTCCATCTTCACTGTCATCCGCATTGGCTGCCCCAGCCGATTGCTTGCGCGCAATTTCTAACAAATCCAGCTGCACAACTGGTTGCACGATGGCGGGATAAGGGGCCTTGGCCACCAATTTGGCTGAACCGGCGTAGGCAACATCCCCCAGTTCCTGGTCCATCAACTGGGTAAAGAGCTGGTTAATGACCGTCGTTACGTTATTTTCGGACCGGAAATTATCGGCGAGTTCAATCAGCTCATCGTCATTGCTGGCCTCTTGGAAGCGACGGTACTTAGCTGCAAAGAGCTGGGGGGCCGCCTGGCGGAAGCCATAAATCGACTGTTTGATGTCGCCGACCATGTAGAAATTATCCCCGGTCGTCAAATCCTGCAAAAAGGCTTCTTGCAGACGGTTTACGTCCTGATACTCATCGACCATGACTTCGCTAAACTGCGCCTGCACTAACTGTTGCACTTGATCGTGCTTTAAAATTTGCCGGGCAAAAAAGACCAAATCGGAAAAGTGCAAGATGTTATCAGCTCGCTTCTGTTCGGCCAGTGCAGCCAGGTAGTCCTCTGTCACAGTGACAAGCGCCGTCAACACTGCTGCGCCCCGCTGGTTAACATCCTGCCACTGGGCTTCCGTCAAACGGAAAAAGCGTTGGATGACTTGCTGTAAGGGCGCTTTTTGGTTGGCAAAATAGCGGTCCTTAAAGGTCAAAAAATGTTCCAGCTGTTCCGCTTGGGCTTGTAAGTCCCCCGTTTCGTCTGCTGCTATTTTTTTAGCACTTGGACGGGCCGGAAATTTACTACTAAAGGACTGCTGGAAGGCCTGGCGGAGGTCGTCGTAGTCCGTTGGCATAGATAGTAACCGATCAATTTGCTGCAAGTAGTCCCGTCGTTCCGCTAGTGCAGCCGCCGCCTTGGCGAGTAGAGACTGGTCATGATCTTCATAGGCCATTGCCCGTTCTGCATCTGCCAATGCTTCTTGGATTAGCGGCCGGACCTGTTCTGCCAGATAACCTTGGTAACGGGCTTGTTCTTGCAGTGGTTGCTGGCTGTCCTGGTCCAAAAGCGACTGGAGCCAGTGGTCTTCCTCAGGTCGGGCCAGCGCAAAATTGGCTAATTTGAGCACAATCTCTTGCAGGGGCCCATCGGCACTGGGTTTGGCAAAGTTATGCACGGCTGTCATCAGCGCCTCGTGGTGGGGGTGATCCACTGCATACAGTTCCTGGAAGAGGTCGTCCAGCACCTGATTTTGCAGCAAGGCCACCTCAGCACTATCCGCCACCAGCCGAAAAGCTGGATCAAGATCAATTAAATAGTAATAACGCTCAATCAAAGAAAGAGCAAAGGAATCGATGGTCGTCACATTGGCCGTCGGCAAAATAGTCAACTGTTCCTGTACAAAGGCCCGTGTCTTGGCATCATCGGCCTGGGCCAGTTCCTTTTGCAGGGCTTCTTCCAGTTTTCTTTTCATGGAATCAGCTGCCGCCCGCGTAAAGGTCACGATTAAAAACTGATCGACCGATTGGCGCTGATCCATGATTTTACGAATGAGGCGCTCAATCAAGACCGTGGTTTTACCAGAACCGGCGGAGGCGGAAACGAGAATATTGTGGCCGTGCTGATCAATAGCGGACTGCTGGTGCTCGGTATAACTAGTTGGCATGGTCTGTCCCTTCTTGTTCCTGACGTAACTGTTCTAAAATCGCTGACGCTCGACCGTGATACTTTGGTTGCAAATAGCGGTCCCCCAGGGCATGGTCAAAGCGCATGACATCCGTATAGGGGGAATAAGTCAAGCTATCTTCCTTTGGCGTCAGGTCAAAGGCTCCCTGGGCAATTTTATTGGCCGCCGCCAACATGAGCGCTTGGTTTTGTTGGATGAGTAAGTCCAGATCCGCTTTACTGATGCCATTGGAATTGGCAGTCAACTGGCCGTTTTGCTTCAAGGACAGCTGATAGGCGCTGGCTTGTGCCCCCGGTTCAACTGGTTCCAATGCCTGATAGTAGTCCTCATCATCTAAAAAGAGCCCCGTTAACTTGCCATTTTGCGGTGCAACCTCGCCCGCTAAGAGCTTTTCGACCGCTTGTTCATCGCCCTTATAGTCAGTAAAGCGGGTTGGCTTGCTTTCAATGGGGGCAAAGAAAGCGCCCCCAACCTGAGCCTGTTGGTTGAGTCCCAATTGCTGCAGGTTTTGATTGGCTGCCTGCCAGTAAGTGAGCAATTGTAGCTCAAAACCATTGGCCGCATCCGCATAACGAAAGGATTTACCCGACAACTTATAGTCGATAATCGTACCATAGTGGCCCGCGGGATCTTGCTGATCAAAACGGTCTAATTTACCGCGGAGCCCGAGATCCTGTTGGCCCGCTTGATAGTGCAGGGTCGGTAATTCATCCGGCCGTAAGCCAAAGGACATTTCGGTTGCCAGCGGACGACTGGCATTGGGTTGACTAGCTTGTCGCAGCGCTTGTAAGACTCGAACCGCCTGTTGACTCATATACTGGGCCAGTGCTTGTCCCCGGCCGGCTTCTGACAGCGCCGCGTACGCTGGCTCGGTCATCAACTTGTCCAAGGCCGCTGTTACGGCCGATTGAATGGCCGCATCGGTTAACACGGCTAGACGGTCATGTTTTTGCACGACGGCCGTGACCACCCGGTCAAAGACCTCGTGATAGACCGTGCCTTCAATCCGAGCATCAATCACGGTGCTTGGATTTTCTTGTAGACGCAATCCATAGCGGAGGAAGTATTCATAAGGATTCCGGTAGAAGGATTCCACCTGCGAAATCGAAACTAGGAGTGGCTTCGGAAAAAGCTGGTCAATGTAAACCGGGTCAATCCGTGCCGGCTGGTTTTGATAGTGGTGGCTAGCTAGGGCTGCTGTCACGCGGTTTCGGTCCGCTTTTTCCGGAACTGCCTGCAGGAAGGCGGATAGCTCAGCGGCCCTGTCTGCCGCTTCGGGCAGCTTAACCAGCTGTGCAATCGTAGCCGACAAGGTGCCCGTGTACTCCTGGACCAAGTCCGCCATGGACGCCGCCTGCCCATTGACCACCCGCATTTGCGCCGGGTCGATTCCAAAAGCAGTTAGCAGTCGGTTGTAGTAGGGCGAACGCTCATTAGCCAGCCCTTCCCCGTCCAAAAAGGCATAGGACAGGGTCACGTGTTCGCTAGCAGCCTGCAGCGCATTGTAAAAGACCAAACTTTCTTCGGCCATCTGCTCCTGTGCGGTTTGCCGCAAATAACGGGGCTGTGGCTGATCCGCCAACTGGGCCTGGACGAGTAGTCGGTCTTGATCGGACAACAGTGCTTTATTCTGAATCTGAGCTGGTAGGGCCACTCGGCTACCACCGATAAAGTACAGCCGGCGATAATTTTGACTTTGCACAATGCCGGCTTCGGAAATAGTTAACTGGTCGAGCTGGTTGGGAATCCCGGAAAAAGTGCCCCCAGCAAAGCCAGCCTGGAGGGCCTTTAAAAGCAGGTCTCGCTGGAAACTTTCATTCCCGGCCACCTGCACTACCTGATCTAAAATATTCACAAAAAGTTGCCAAACTTCGAGCAACTGCTGGGCCTTCATTAACTGCCCCTGGGCTAGCAATTGGTCGCGGCTAGCTAGAATTTGGTCAGTCACCTGGAAATCTTGCAAAAACTGCATCAGGAAACGAACGCCATCAGCCAGTGTTTCGGCCTGCTGCAAGCCCTGATCAAAGGCGCTAAAGGCTTGGTGAACAAAACGTTTCAGTGCTGTCAAAGCGCTATTGACCTGCCGGTCCGCTGCTGTTTGATCACTTTCATCATCCGCAGGCAGGGTAAAGTAGGCAAAGGCTGCCTGATCGTCCTGCCAAGTTTGCTTGGCGACGCGATGGCTGGCCAAGTAATTTTCCAAATAAGCCACTGCGTCAAAATAGGCGGCGTCGCTTGTGACCGTCTCGTTTTGGCTGGGTCGTAGATAACCAGACTTTAAAATCGTGAGGATGCTGGCCTGGCGGTAACTGGCTTGGCCGGGCCCTAAAAGCGTGACGACTAATTCGACCAACGGATGGTTGCCCATTTTGATGTCATCGTCTAAGAAATAAGGCAGGTCGAATTGCTGCATCACGGCTGGCAGATGCTGGCGGTATGGACCCAAGTCACGGGCCAAGACCAAGATGTCCCGAAAGCGGAGCGTGTCATCTTCCTGAAGGTCCCGCCGAATACGCCGGGCAACTTCTTCTAATTCGGTCAGCGTGTTGGCGGCCGCAAAGGCCGATAGCCCAACTTTTTCGGCTGCTCCTTGATAGGGTTGATAGGAGCCCAAGGCTGCCCACGCCGTCAGTAAGTAGTCCCGGGTCTGTTTGGGGACAGCTGCCGGCACTGCTTGCACTTGGCAGTCCACGCCCGCCTCTTTGGCTAGCAGCCGCATGCGCCGGGCCGTTTCCAAGGGCTTCGCAAAAACAGAGCCAGTTGGCTGATTGCCCAAGGGGTCAGCGGGCTGGGCCTGCCCCAGCAGCACGACGTTAACGTCGGCCTTTTGAATCAGCAGCTGGATGACCGACCATTCGGCGGCGGTAAAAGCAGTAAAGCCTTCTAAATAGAAAACCGCCTGCGATAAGTCTAACTGGTTCGACTGGTCGACAAAATATGGCAGCGTATCTTGGGCCAAAATAAACCGGTCTGCCAGTGCTTCGTTAAAAGCCGCGGCCACTACTGACAGGTCCCGTAACTTTTCTTCCAAATTTTTGGCCGTCAGTGCCTGGCGCTGATCTACTTGCCCATCCAACTGCTGTACAATGGCCAACAAGTCGAGGGGGGTGATTTGGCTAGCCCGCAGTTCGGCTAACTGCGCTACTAATTTTTCAATAAAACCGGCCTTGGCAGCCATGCGAGCAAAAGTAGGTAAGCTGTCTTTCTGCTCCGCCACAATTTTTGAAACCAGCACAAAGAGACCGGCTGGTCCTAGAACCGGTGGCTGGACCTGGCCTTGCTCCTGCAAAAAATGCCAGGCTAAACGGGTCAGAGAAAAGACTTGGACCTGCGACTGGGCATAACTGCTGCCTGCCGCCTTGCCTTGGGCCCGGCCAAGGCGACTGAGAACATCGACTTCTGCATCAAATTTAACGTGGTTAGGCACCAAGTAGAAAATGTGCCGTGTCTCACCCGCCTGCAGCTGGTCGGCAATGGCTTGGACGTAGCGCTGCCGGCTATCAACGGTTCCGGGGGCAATGGTGATGGTTAACGACATGACCAATCCTTTCTGGTTCAAAGAAAATTGCTGTGTCTTATTTTCTCATAGTTCGGATAAAAAAGCTGTGGCGCAAGACCAGACAACAAAAAACAGGAAGCGACTGCTTCCTGTTTTTCTATCAACGACGATCGTTCAACCGCTGTTGCATCAAATATTGGTAGCGGGAATACCAAACGTCCACATAGCCCTGCGAGAATGGTCCCTGTTCGTGATTGATCCAGTCCACTAGGATTTTGACATGGGCCTTTAAAATACGGTCAGTCACCTTGGGATAGTGCCATTTTTTACTATGGGCCGCATACTCGTCGGCATCTAACAGGTGCTTCTCCCCGTTTGGAAAAACTTTAACATCTAAATCGTAGTCGATGTACTTTAAAGCTTCCTTATCCAAGGTGTATGGCGAGGCCAAATTACAGTAGTAAGAAATTCCGTTCTCACGGATCATGGCAACAATGTTAAACCAATACTTCTTGTGAAAGTAGAGAATGGCGGGCTCCCTGGTCACCCAGCGGCGGCCATTATCCTCTGTCACTAAAGTATGATCATTTAATCCAATAATCGCATTTTCACTGGTTTTGAGCACCATGGTGTCGCGCCAAGTTCGATGCAGCGAGCCGTCGTGCTTATAGCTTTTGATCGTGATGACATCCCCTTCGCGTGGCCCGCGATTTGGTTTATCAACAGTCATAGCTCGTCCCACTTTTCTGAAAAAAATTCCTTCTCGAGTATACCACAATTGCGGTGGAAAAAGAAAAGGACGATGGGGAACAAGCACTGCTTGTCAAGGGTCTGGTCCTAATCCGTTGCTTCCCAGTCAATTTGGTCCAAGGCCTGTTCTAATGCAGTTCCGCGAAAGCCCTTGGCATAGAGCTTCTGTTTGACTTGATAATAGCGGGCTTTGGGGCTGAGTCGCCGCTGCCGGTGCGCCATTTTCTCGGCTTGACGCAAGGCGTTTTCAGCTTCCTCATTGGCATCCGCTTCCACCGTTACAGCCGTCAGCGCCTCTTCCGCAATTTCAAAAGAAAAACCTTTTTGTACCAATGCTTGGGTCACCTTTTGCCGGCGTACTAGGGCAGCATCGCGGCGGTGGCTCCTGGCTGCTTTTTCAGCTAATTTCACGGCTACGGCCAGCTGCTCTTCAGCGGAATAGGACAGGAGGGCCGATTCAATAGTTGCTTCGGCCACCCCCGCCTGGTGCAGGTCCTGGGCGATAACCCGGGGGCCCTTGGGCTGGATTCTTTTCTTGGTAGCCACATAGTGCTGTGCATAGCTGGCATCGTCCAGTAGCTGCTGTTTTTGCAGGTAGTCCACCACCTGATCGGCAATGGCTGCCGAAACTTCCTTTTGACTGAGCTTTTGACGGACTTGGGCCACCGTCCGAAGGGCTGGCGACAAGTAGTTCAAGGCGATTTTCAAGGCCTGATCCACCTGATCGGCCTCCTTAATCTGAGCAATCAGTGCCTCGTCTAATGTCCGCCCCTTCATCAAGCCAAACTTGGCTAAAACGGCTTCTGACAGTCCAAAAGCAAAGTGGCCGTCCAGTTCGATATTATAGCGACCGGCTCTTTTCTGCGTACTGATTCGCGTAATTTTCTTCATATAGGTTATTTTACGGACCTCCTTAGCAAATAGCTAGGCAAGCGCTTAGAAAATCCCTTTTATTTTAGAATCGATATAAATTACGTGACAAATAGCCCCCTTTCCCCTATAATTATTAATAAGTTAAGGAAGTGAGGATAGAAACAATGCCAATCAATCCCAAGTATGCCCAAGATGTCTGGAAAGATATCGGAGAAAGCGTCCAGTTTACTGTTTTGAAGTTCAAAGACCTACCGGTCGCCGAATTACAGGAAGCCTTTACCACTTTTGTCGGCCGCTACAAGCCAATTGTGCACTCCCTGCGAATTCGGGATGGGCAACCCAACGGGCTGCCCTCTTCGCTGAAAATTGCCTTTGGCCTGTCCAACCACGCCTGGGATATCCTTTACCCCAACACGGCCAAACCGAAGGAACTAGAAGATTTTGCGGGCGTGCAAGGGCCCAAGTACGCCATGCCAGCCACGGAAGGCGACCTCTTCTTTCACATTAGGGCCAATAACCAAGCCGTCGTCTACGAAGCGCAGGAGCAGTTCATGCGCTTTCTCAAGGAAATCACCGAAGTGGTCGATTCTACACAGGGCTTCCGCTACTTTGAAGGTCGGGCCATCATCGGTTTTATTGACGGGACGGAAGCGCCTGAATCCTATGAAGCTGCGGACTACGCCATCATTGGGGACGAGGACGAGGACTTCATCAACGGTTCCTATGCCTTTGCCCAAAAGTGGCGGCACAACATGGACTTCTGGAATAAGATGAAGACCGAACACCAGGAAAAGGCAATCGGTCGAGAAAAGTTCACCGATCTAGAATTAGAGGACGAAGATAAGTACCATAATGCTCATAACGTGGCCTCCCAGTACGAAGAAAACGGTGAAGAGCAGAAAATCATTCGAATGAACGTCCCTTATTCCGACCCCGCTTCGGGCAATACAGGCACCTATTTCATGGGTTACGCCCGGCACTGGCGGGTTACCAAGGGAATGTTGCAAAACATGGTCGATCAATCCGACTATCTCTTGACCTTCTCTGAAATTTTAACGGGCCAACTCTTCTTCATCCCCTCGCGTACAACTTTGGAAGCGATGGCAGATGGGGCCTTCTCATAAAAGCAAACAGGCACAGGATGACGTCCCGTGCCTGTTTTTTTAGGCTTCCTGCGGTAAGGTAAAAGTCAAGATGAACGATTCAAAGAGTTCGTCCGCATCCACTCGCTGCGATTTGAGTTTCCGTTCCATGTCGACAATGGACAAAAAACCAGTCCGGAGTCGACCCAAGGCGTAAAACTGTAAAGACTGCCGGGCCAGCTTGACCCGGTATGGATGAACTTTTAACTGCTGGGCCAACTGCTTCTCCGGCCCAGTCATGCCCGCTACCTGTAGTAAGAGGCGGAAATGTCCTAGCAAAAGGGCAATCAAGCGAAGGGGAGCTTCCCCATTCTTGATTAAATCGTGGTAAAGCGTCATAGCTGCTGCAGTTTGCCCCTTTAAGAGCAAGTCCGCCATATCGAAGGCTTTCGCCGTTGATTCCCTCGGCACCAGCTGGGCCACTGCTTCTCTTTCAATCAGCCGACTATCCTGTGCATAGGCTAGTAGTTTCGGCAGTTCTACCAGTAACTGGCTATAGGAAGCCTGCGTGCGCACTAACAATTCCTCGGCCGCCACTGGTTCAATCCGATAGCCCCGCTGGTCTAGGAGTTGCTGCAGAGCGGCCTTGGTTTGCTGCTCATTGAGGGCCTTTAAATCTAACTGCTCAGCAGTTGCCAGCACCGTCTTAGTCAATTTTTTCCGCTTATCGAGGTTCATGCCTGGGGCCAGCAGGACCGTCACATTCCCCGCCACCGGTCGCTCCAATAAGGAAATAAAGGCTGCTTCATCCGCTTCGCTCACCTTGGGCCCGGAGGCGGCTAAAAAACTAGGATTAGCGACAATGGTCAAGCGGTGATCGCCAAAAAAAGCCGGACTTTTCATGTCCGCTAAAATGGGGGCCAGCCCCTGGCTGGCAAAGTCATAACGACCTTCATTCATCTCCCGGTCTTCGGCAGGAATGATCTGACCAAAAAGTCGTTGGGCCCGGCTAATCAAGGCCGACTCATCCCCCGTTAACAAGTAGAGTGGGGCCAAGGCCTGGTCCTGTATCTGTTCTTTTAAGTCAGCTAATTTCATGATTCCAGCACACCTGAAAACGCCCTTTCTCGCCATCTTTGTACACATATCTTAGCATACCCTGCTGCTGTGTGCTGTAGACGACCATGCCTTCTTTGGCCGCCGTTGCTAAGGTTGCCGCATGCGGATGACCGTAACGATTCCGTCTACCGGCAGAAATCAGACCATAATGGGGCCGCCAAGCTGCCATGACCGCAGGATTCGTCGCCGTCTTGGAGCCATGATGGCCAAATTTGATAATGTCCGGCCTGAAGGTCGGATATTTCGCCAAAATGGCCGCTTCTCCCTGCTGGTCTAAATCCCCCGCTGTAAAAATGGTTGCCTGGCCGGCCTGGACAGCAAAAGATAGGGAATCTTCATTTTCCCCCTGACCGGGCGCAAAGGGATAGAGCACCTTCAACGGCAAGCCTGGCAGGGCCACTTGATCCGTCAATTCCAGGACCTTGGTTCGTCCGAGATAAGGGCGGACTTTTTTGGCAAAGGCCGGCTGTGCCGGTAACCCAGCCGGTACCAGTAGGCGGTCCACCTTCACATGCTGAAGGAGGAAGCCTGCATCCCCAATGTGGTCCTGATCTTGATGGGACAGCGAGAGCGCATCGACTTTCGCAATCCCCTTGGCATGGAGGTAGGGCAAAATAACCTGCTCGGCCCGACCTACTGGCACGGCCTTGGCGAAACCCGGGCGACCAAAGGATACCTTACCGCCCGTGTCGATGAGTGTCACCGTCCGGTTGTAAGGTTCCCGCAACAGGGCGGCATCCCCCTGGCCAATGTCAAAGGTCGTATACTCCCCCTGGCTCGGCCAGTGCACCTGGTAGTAGCCCAGTCCCAGAGCGCCACACCAGAGAGTGAACAGCCACAACTGGCGAATGCGCCCTTGCCCAACCCAAAACCAGGGCAGCAGAAATAATAGGCACCAGCAGCCCCAGGGCAAAGCACCCAAAACGATTTGACCAGGCCAACTTGCCAGCCAAGCCACCGTCTGGTCAAAGGTAGCCACGAGTCCGTTCGCTAGCTGTACCAGAACTGGCAAAAAGCAACCCAGATAACCCAAAAGTACCGCCGGTAGGACTAAGTAGGTAAACAATGGTATGGCGAGACCGTTGGCGAGCGTTTGCCAACAGTTCCAGGTATAGTGCTGGGCGGTTAGAAGGGGAAAGGTAATCACTGACAGGAAGAAGGTCCGTTGCCAGTAGCGGTACCGTTTGGTCACAATCAGGGCCAAGGTCAAGCTAAAAGATAGTTGTCCACCGAGCGTCAGTAAAATCATCGGCTGCAGTAGTAAAGTCAAAAGCAAGGACAGGCCCCAAATCGATTGGGCCGACCATTGCAAGCCCCAGTGCCTTTTGATGAGCCGGGCTTCCCCTGCAATCACGGCCCGAATCAGCACCGCCGCCATGCCAGTAAAGCAATAAAAGAGCGGGAGCAGCACCAACAACATCCCCGCCAACCAGGCCCGTTCGATGCGCAGCCAGCGCCCCAATTTTTGGCAAAAAGCCAGTAAAAAAGCAACGTGAAAGCCTGACATGGAAAAGAGATGGACTAAACCTAACTCCTGTAGTCCTGGATGATTCCGGTAAAGTGCTGGCTCACGGCCCCCGAGTAACACGGTTTGGGCGTAGACGCTGAGTGGTTGGGGCAAAGTAGCCGCAGCTGCTAGGGCCTGCGCTTGGCTAGTGCGCAGGCGAAAATATACTGCCTGCCAAGGCCCCTTTGGTCGCGCCAAGCCTTGCTGCCTGATTTGATGAATGACTAATTGATGGGTGAGCCCCTGGCAACGGGCATAGCCCCGGTAGTCAAATTGATAAAAGTTGCTAGGCGCTTCAATAGGCTGGTAGTCCCCCTGTACCTGCAACAGCAAGGGGGCGCGGGCCTTGCGAAAAGCCGCAAGCGCTTGCGGCTGGTCCAGCTGGTAGTAGTAGTTCACTGATTGGCCATTTGCCAGGCGGCCCCGACCTGTTAGGCGGCCATCATCCGTCAAATGCCAGTCAGCCGGCTGCACCAATAATGTCCAGCGGCCATTCACCTGCACGGGTAAGCGACTATCTTTGGTGAGGGCTTGCTGGTGGAGGGCAAAATAGCAAGCATAGCAGCAGCAAAGCGGCAAAAGCCAGTACCAACTTTGTCGGCGGCGAACGCCCCAGGCCAGGGCCGGCAGCCCACATGAGGCTGCGGTGATGGTCAGTGGATTGGGCTGGCCAATGACTAAGGAGAGCAGGGCCACCAATAGGGCCAGTCGGAGACAGCCATCCACTTCTCTCATAGGGTTACCTGTTCCGCTAAGGCCGCCAGCCGCTTCGGACCCAGACCAGGGACGCCGGCCAAGTCTGCTATTTTTTGGAAAGGTCCATGGCTCTCCCGGTAAGCCACAATCTGCTCGGCCTTTTTAGGACCAATCCCATTGAGCGATTCAAGCTCTTTGGCTGTGGCCGTATTCAAATTGACTGGCCCGGATCCGGTCCCCTGGTCGCTATTGGCAGCACTGGGGGCAGGACCAGTCAGTCCGGCCGGGGCTTGCTCGCCCCGTTGGCAAATATAGACGACGGTACCATCTACCAATGGTTGTGCACGATTGATCCGGTCTTCATCAGCCGTTGCCGTTAACCCCCCTGCCTTTTTGAGCAGGTCCTGGACCCGAGCACCGGCCGCCAACTGGTACAAGCCTGGCTGTTGGACTGCCCCCTTCAAATCGACTTGAAGGCCGGCCTGCTTTTCCTTTACCGCCGCTTTCTTTGCGGGTTGCTGCTGGCTACTACTTGCACTGCCCATGGCGGCCGGTTCTGCTGGCTTGGACGAGGGTCGGTCACTTCCCTTTGGCCAGAGCAAAAAAGCGAGCAAGCAAAGCATGCTCAGGCAGAGCAAGACTGCGAGTAGCCACCGTTCCTTTTTCAAGCAAAGCCATTCCCAAAGTCGTAGATACCAAGCAGATGCCATCGCCAGTCCTCCCCCTTATTAACTAGCTCATCAAACGCAGGCAAAAGAAAAAACTTTGCCGACCGGCAAAGTTTTATTGAAAGTGTTCCTCTAACGCAGCAACTACCACCGCTGGTACAAAGGCTGCCAAGCGGTCCGTTCCCACTTTGGCAATTTCTTTGACCATGGAAGAGGAGATGTTTTGATTTTCTGGTTTGGCAAAGAGTAGGACGGTTTCCATATTAGCCAGCGCTGCATTAGCGCCCGCAATATCGCGCTCATACTCAAAATCTTTACAATTTCGCAAGCCGCGAATAATGTAGGAAGCACCGACAGACTGGGCATAATTGACCGTCAAACCTTCAATAATCCCCACCGACACATTGGGCATGTCTGCGACCGCCGCTTCTACCAAAGCCAGCCGTTCGGCTGGTGGAAAGAGGCCTTTTTTATTGGTATTGATGCCAACGGCCACCACCACCTCATCAAAAAGTTCGGCTGCACGGCGAATAATGTCCATGTGGCCATTGGTAAGCGGATCAAACGACCCGGGAAAAACTGCTTTTTTCATTTTTACTCCTGATTACGCCCGATATTCATAGAGGGAGACCCTGGTAATGCCGTACTGCTTTTGCTGTAGCAAAACAAGTTGCCCATCCGGTTCCGGTAAATTAGCCGCCTCATCCGATTCAATCATGACAATGGCGCCATCCTGGAGAAGGCCCCCCTTGATCATGGCATCTAAATCCGCCTGCACCCGTTCCTTGGCATAGGGCGGATCCAATAACACCAAGTCGAAGCGTTGCCGATCGTCAATCAAGCGTTTTAAGGCCGCCGTTGCGGGCGCTTTGATGACTTGAAAGGCGGCTGCTGCTTTTGTTTTCTCAATGTTGTGCTGGATCACTTGAATGGCCGCATACTGCCGGTCGACCAAAACCGCTGCGGCCATGCCCCGTGAGACTGCCTCAATGGCCAAGCCACCCGTCCCCGCATAGAGGTCGAGCACCCGCCCCCCTTGGAGATGCGGCGCCAACATTGAAAAGACGGCCTCCTTGACTTTATCAGTGGTCGGCCGCGTTTGTCGGCCCTTAACGGCTTCTAAGCGAAGGCCCCCAAAACGTCCTGCAATGACCCGCATTAGTCCTGCCCTCCTGCTGTTAGCTGGCCCAAATCCTCTTGCTCATAAGCCTCAAAGAAGAGATCGTCGTGTTGGCCAGCGAAGTCTGGGTCAATATCAGGCCTAGGTGATGTTTTGACCCTTTTAACGAAACGATAGGCCGCCAATTTTTCAGCGACAGTGGCCACCTCTTCTTCATTGACATAGAGGGCCACATAGGACATGGGCTTGGAAATATAGGTTAAATCTCCAAATTTTTTTAATTGATTGACGTGTTTGAGCCCTCGTAAATAAACGTAGAGCGCCCGTCTTTTCTGCATGGTAAACATTAGCGCTTCAGTTCCCTTCTAGCCGCATTGTCTTGCGGATCTAATACTTTTCTCTTTTTATTTTTAGCGGACAAATTCAAAGCAAAGCCGATGGCGGCCGAGAAGAAGACGAAGGAAGAACCACCCCCAGAAATAAAGGGGAAGACCACGCCCGTAATCGGTAGCAGACCAAGCACGCCCCCTAAATTAACGAAAGTCTGCATTAACAGGAGGGTTGCCAGGCCAAACATAAACAGACGGTTAAACTGGTTCTTTTGCTTAATGCCCAAATAGATCAGGCGGCCAATTAAGAGAAAGACCATCATTAAGACGATGCTTACCAAAATGGCGCCCAACTCTTCTGCCGTCACGGCCATGATAAAGTCGGTGTTGGATTCTGGCAAATAGGGTTTGAGCAATGAATTCCCCAGTCCGACACCAAAGAGACCGCCATGCGAAATTGCATAGTAAGCGTAGAGCAGCTGCCGGCTTTGGTCAATATCATGCCAGGGATTCACGAAATTGGTCAATCGGCGAATCGCATAGTTAGAGGTACTGCCCAGGTGAAGGAGCGAAATCAATTCCGGCAAGAAAAGGAGCACTAGGAAGAAAAAAAGCATCGTCACGATGTTCCACTTCCAAGAAACTCCGGAGGCTAGCAGCAAGCAGGACAGGACGGCCATCGTAATGAAGAGATTGCCTAAATCGGGCATAATGATGACCATGACGAGCATCAAGCCTGGCAGCCAGAGCTTACTAAAAAAATGACCGGCCGCCCAATGCCGCCACTGTTTGAAAATACCCGAACGGGGTACCCAAGGTTTCTTCGTCAGTAAATCAGCAAAGTAAATAATCAGGACGATTTTCGCTAACTCAACCGGCTGGAGTGTAAAACCGCCAAAGTTAATCCAACCGTGGGCCCCGTTCACCGCCGGGGCTAAGCGGGCAATGACCAGCAAAATTAAGGTCGTGACCATCAGAAAATTCAAGACTTTGGGTCGCCGAGCCACCTTTGGGTTCAGATGAAAAGTCAAAAGCGCCCCCGCCCAACCAATGAGCACAAAAAGGGCTTGCTTCAGAAAGGAAGCTAAGGGATTTAGGTAAGCATTTTGCGTAGCCGAAAAAACCATCACGATTCCCAAAACGGATAGGGTGGCGTATGGCACTAAAATCCAGTAATCAACGCGTTGAAATTTTTTTAACATGACCGCCCTACCAGTTCATCATAGGTTTTTTGGTCGATTTTTTTCGCCAAAGCAACGACTAGTGCTACCGCTGCTTCAAAATCCGGTACGGACCAAACGGTTTCGTGGCTGTGAATGCTCCGAGAAGCCACCCCCAAGGCAACGGCCGGAATGCCCATGCCGACCTGGGCACTGGCCCCTGCGTCCGTCCCACCTGGTGAAACAAAGGACTGGTAAGGGATGTCATTTTCTTCAGCGGTCTGCTGAATCAGGGCCTGTAACTTTGGCCGGGTCACCACCGTCGGGTCAAAGACCCGCAGGAGCGTGCCTTGGTCTAGCTGCCCCTGACGGCCGGCTTGCTGGTCGAGGTCGTTGGCTGCAGAAGAATCGATGGCAAAGAACAGGTCGGGTTGCAGGGCTTGTAAGGAGGCCTTGGCCCCGCGCAGACCAACTTCTTCTTGAACATTGGCCCCCATGAGTAAGGTGTTGGGCGTACGAACGCCTTGCAGGGCTTCCAGTGCGGTCAAAATCGTCACCACACCAAAGCGGTTATCCCAGGCCTTCGACACCACGCGGTTCGGATTGGCTAAGCGGGTCGTTGGCGTGCTGGGCACAATGAAATCGCCGACTGCCACACCGAAGTCAGCAGCCTGCGCCGCTGATTCAAAGCCGGCATCAAAGAGGATGTCGGCTGCTTTGACATCCGCCTGGGCCCGTCCCCGCATCAGGTGGGGGGCTAAGCCGGCGGAAACCAAGGGATACTGTTGGCCTTTTTTTGTAAAGAGGGTAAAGCGTTGGGCCGAAACCGTCATCGGATTCCAGCCACCCAAGGGCACTACCTGCAGTGCCCCGGTTGGTAGAATGGCGGCTACCATAAAACCAACCTCATCCAAGTGTGCCGCAAACATAATCTTGGGCCCTGATGGCTGGCCCTTTTTAATGCCAAAAACGCCGGCATCTGGATTCGCCCAGACTTCGTCCACTAACGGTGTCAGATCCGATTGAAAGGCTTGCGCGACCGCCTCTTCCTGGCCAGAAGTACCCTGTAGTTCTGTATACTTCACAATTCGTTGCCAGCACTTTTCTTCCATTGTGGCCGCCTCCTCTTTTTTCCTGGTAATCAGTACCTTCATTATAGCGGGTCGACTAGGACCGCGCAAAGCTGTTGCGGGCCTTTTCGACCAATGGCCGATAGCCGTTCGCTTTTTAACAACCATTCGCGGCGGTTATTTTTCTGTTTTATGCGAATATTACATTAAATTTTATTTTAATGTTCGTTTTTTATCGCTTATTTTCTCATTTTTGCTCTGACAAAGGGGCAATTCCCTGCTACACTATTCAGGTAATCAAAAAACAAGGAGACAGTTATGTCCGCTATTGCGAAGTATTTCCACTTTGACCAGCTCGGCACTTCCTTCAAGACCGAAGTTGTCGCTGGTTTCACCACCTTTGTGGCCATGTCCTACATTTTGTTCTTAAACCCAACGGTACTGGGCGCTGCTGGCATGGACAAAGGCGCCGTCTTTACGGCGACCGCCATCGCCTGTGCCGTGGCCACCATTTTCATGGGGCTGGTCGCCCGCTATCCCATTGCCATCGGTCCTGGCCTAGGGATTAACGCCTTCTTCGCCTACTCTGTTGTCGTTGGGATGGGCGTATCCTGGCAGACAGCCATGGCCGGCATCCTGATTGCCGCGATTATTTTTCTACTCCTCACACTGTTTAAAATCCGAGAAAAAATCATCGATGCCATCCCCCACGATTTAAAAACAGCGATTGCGGCTGGCATTGGCCTCTTCATTGCCTTCATTGGCTTGCACAATGCCGGTTTGATTGTGGCCAACCCATCCACCATGGTCGGCATCGGCAATCTCACCAGTGCCAAAACGCTGCTTGCCATCTTTGGCATCGTCATTACCTTGGTACTGCTGGCAGTGCGAGTGCCAGCCGCTATTTTCTTTGGAATGGTCATCACCGCCCTGGCCGGTATCCTCACCGGTCAAATCGACTTGCCAAGTAAAATCGTAACGACGGCACCTTCTTTGGCACCAACTGCTGGTGCGAGTTTGCAACACCTAGGCGACATTAACACCTTCCAACTGTGGGTCGTTGTCCTCACCTTCCTGATTGTTGTCTTCTTCGATACCGCTGGTACCTTGATTGGACTGGCTGAACAGGCTAACTTACTGGAAAATGGCAAGATGCCCCGTATCGGCCGTGCTTTAATGGCCGATGCCGTCGGCATGACAACTGGCGCACTCTTAGGTACTTCACCTACGTCCGCCTATGTTGAATCTTCTTCCGGGATTGCTGTTGGGGGCCGCTCCGGCTTTACCTCAGTCATTACCGGCTGCCTCTTCTTTGCCTCCCTTCTCTTCTCACCACTCTTAACAGTGGTGACCTCTCAGGTCACAGCCCCAGCCCTGGTTGTGGTTGGCATTTTGATGGCCAAGAACTTGCAGAAGATTAATTGGGATGACATTGCCATTGCTTCCCCAGCCTTTTTGATTGTTATCGGTATGCCGCTCACTTACTCGATTTCTGACGGCATTGCGCTCGGCTTCATCGTTTACCCAATTACGATGGTTGCCACGAAGCGGGCCAAGGATGTTAACTGGCTCATGTACTTACTGGCCATCATCTTTATCTTCTTCCTCTATGCCACGCATAGCTAAAGCAAAAAATAGCTCAGTGATTGTGCCGATCACTGAGCTATTTTTATTCATAAGCAACGCTGCGAGTAGCCATCCAGTCAATCATAGCGGGATCGGCATGGTCGAAGAACATACTTTGACCGGTATCAAGGGTACTAATGGCCGTTAATTCAGCTAGGGTCAAGGTGAAATCAAAGACCGCCTGGTTTTCTTGCATCCGTTCATAACGACTAGATTTTGCAACGACCAGCAAATCCCGCTGCAAGCACCAGCGCAGGATGACCTGCGCAATGGATTTGTGGTGGGCAGCGGCAATCTCTGCCAGAAGCGGCTGTTGGAAGAGGTCATGCTTTCCTTCCGCAAAAGGCGCCCAAGCCACTGGCTGCACCCCCTGCGCCAAACAGTAGTTCACCAGTGCTTGATTCTGCTGGAAGGGATTGACTTCAATCTGATTAACCATGGGCTTCCTCTTGGAAAAAGCTGATAGGTTAGCTAACTGACTAATACTAAAGTTTGAAACGCCAATGGCCCGCAGTTGTCCCTTTTCATAGGCCGCTTCCATGGCCCGCCAGGCAGCAAAAACATCGTTGTAGGGCTGGTGGAGCAAATACAGATCAAGATACTCTAAGCCCAAGCGGTCAAGTGTAGCGTTAATGGCCGCCGCGGCCCGTTCCGGACAAGCATCCGCCACCCACATTTTGCTCGTCACAAAAAGCTCCGCTCGAGTAACCAGGCCGTCCGCGATGGCCTGACGAATGCCAGCACCAACGGCCCGTTCATTGCCATAACTGGCGGCTGTATCGATTTGACGGTAACCCGCTTGAATCGCTGCATAAACCGCCTGTTGGGCTGTTTGTGCTTCCTTCATTTGATAAACGCCAAAACCCAGGACGGGCATGGCGACTTGATTTGCTAGTGTTTTACTGTGCATGCAATGGCTCCTTATAATAAATGCTGTTCACTACTGCGCATGTGGGAATCGTAGTGCTCAATTTTATAATGCAAGTAGTCCCGCGCTTCTGTTAACGCTTGAATTTTTTGCGACATGTTTTCGGCGGCTTCGGCCAGCAAGGCTTTTCTAGCCGGGACCGTTTCATCATCATCCTCATAAATGTAGTCAATGTACTGTTTGAGTAATTCAATACTCATCCCCGCCTGCCGCATTACTTTGGCAAAATGAAGCTGATTTAAGGACCGTTGTCCAAAATCACGAATGTCATTAGCTAAACGGGGCACCGGCCCAATAATGCCGATTCGTTCATAATAACGGATTGTATCAGCTGTCAGTCCGGTTTCTGCGGCTGCTTTTTTAATGTTCATGACGGTACTCCTGTTCGCTGCTGGCCACCCAGTCGGCTAACTCTTGGGCTAGTTGTGGTCGGTCAGCCGGCTGAATGCCTACCCGCTGCCCCTGTTTTTCATGCCCACCGGCTCTGGTAAAGCAAGCCCTGATGTTAGCTTGGGGACAGTACTGGCGGATCTGCTCTAGGCTGCGCCCTAACCCATAACCCCCGTTGGTATTAAAGGGATGGCAAGTTCGCTGTCCCAGCGGATAATCTGTCAAAAAAGAAAGTAACACTTGTGGTAGGGCCATGTTCCAAGTTGGGAAGCCAAGGAAAATATCGTCGTAGTCAGCCAAGCTGGTCAAATCCAAGGTGTACCCCGGTAAATGACCCGCCGTTTGGTCCTGCACATTTTGGTCGACCTCCGCTTGGTAGTCCGTTGGACCAGCCGGTTGCCGGCGGATAGCCAGCAAGTCTGCCCGGTCAGTCCCGAGCACCTGCTGCAAGGTTTCCGCCACTACTGCCGTATTACCAGTCCGTGTAAAATAAACAATCAAAGCTTTTTTGTTCATGCCCGCTCCCTTCTTGACTATGTTGTCTAGCTTACAACTTGGAGCACACTCTAAGTAAAGCTTTTTTTCAAAAAATTTGGCTGAGGGCCGACGGACGCCTGGCAGTAAAAAAACAGGTTGCGGTCACAACCTGTTTTTTTACTTTGCTTTTTCTCGTAAGTCGTGGGCATTGGCCAGCGCTGCCGCCGTCACGGAAGACCCAGACAGCATCATGGCAATCGCTTGGTCCCGTTCTGCCTCTGGCAAATCGGTCACGGCCGTCACCGTCCGCTCGCCCTGCACACTTTTCTCAATCAGGAAATGGTGGTCAGCCGCCGCGGCCACCTGGGGCAAGTGCGTAATGGCTAACACTTGGGTCCGTGCCCCGATTGTTTTCATCTTGTCCGCAATGGCCGAGCCAACCCGACCGGAAACGCCCGTGTCAATTTCATCAAAGACGACTGTCCCAATGCCTTGCTGGGTGATAAAGACCGTCTTCAAGGCCAACATGAGTCGGGCCGCTTCCCCACCAGAAACCACTTTTTCCAAGGGCTTGACCCCTTCCCCCTGGTTGGTCTGCACAAAGAAGTGAACCTTATCCTGGCCCGTTGGCAGAAAGCCAGTTACCGCCTCAATCACCACTTCAAATCGGGCCTGTGGCATCAATAAGTCCGCCAGTTCTTGGTTAACGGCTGTTTCCAGCCGCTGGGCGGCTTGCTGACGGGCGGCTGTCAATTGATCAGCGGCTGCCACCAATTTCGTCCGTAAGCCATCTTTTTCCGCCTGTAACTGATCCAAATCAAAGGCGCCCCCGTCTAAGGAAGCCAGATCCCGATTAACCTTATCCTGGAAAGCCAAAATTTCTGAAACAGTCTGTCCGTACTTCCGCTTTAACGAATGCAATAGTTGCAAACGATCGTCAATGGCCAGTAAGGCCTGTTCGTCATAGGAGAGGGCACCCATGGCCTCTGACAATTGTCGAGCGGCATCATTGGCGGCATAGTAAGCTTCCGCAACTGTATTGGCCAGATTTTCATAGTCCTGGTCATAATCGGTTACTTTGGCCAGCGACTGGTTGGCCGCCGCCAGTAAATCCACTGCGCCCCCGTCTAAGCCAGGACTCAAGGCCTGGTCTGCCTGTTCCAGGCCGTCCGCAATCTTCTTGTAATTGACCAACTTCCGCCGCTGTTCGGTGAGCGTTTCTTCCTCACCCTCTTGTAAGGCGGCTGCCGCTAACTCGTCCCGCTGGAAAGTTAGTAAGTCAACCTGCTGGTTTAAGGACTGTTGATTTTTTTCCAACTGGTTGATTTGCTGGGTCAAGTCCCGGTAGCGGGTAAACAGGCCCTGATAGTTCGTCAGGGCGGTCGCTAATGACTGTCGGGCGTAATCATCCAGCAACTGCAAGTGGGAATCTGCTTGTAGCAGTAACGAGGTATCGTGTTGTCCTTGAATTTCTACTAAGTAGCGGCCCAGTGTGGCCAACGTTTTCAAGGTCACAATGACCCCATTTACCCGAATCACCGAACGGCCCTTCTGATTGACAGAACGGTAAAGGACCACCTGGTCCTCATCGACGGGGATGCCGGCTGCTTCAAAAGCGGCCCGCGCACCAGCTTGATCTGCCCTTGCACTCGGTAAGGAAAAGACGGCCTGCAGCACTGCCTTGTCAGCACCCTGCCGAATCATCTCCGAACTGGCCCGGCCGCCCGTTAGCAGTGCTAGCGCATCGATGATAATCGACTTACCAGCCCCCGTTTCCCCAGTGAGCACGGTTAAGTGATCATCAAAGGTCAGATCCACCTGGTCAATGATTGCAAAATTTTCAATAAGTAATTGCTCAAGCATCTGGCTTCCTTTCTGACCTGGTCATCCCTTCCTACTGGTCGCTTCCTTGGTTCAGTTGTGCGTTGGCTGCCGCCACAACGGCTGCAATATCGACTTGCTGGTCAATGGCCGGACTATCTGTTTTGCGGAAACAGGCCAAAAATTCAATATTGCCATGGCCGCCCTTAATTGGCGAAAAGGTTAAACCATCGACGGCAAAACCTGTCGCCACGGCCATTTCCAAGACCGTCGTCAACACTGTTTGGTGTACTGCAGGATCTTTAACAATGCCATGCTTACCAACGGCCGTTCGGCCCGCTTCAAACTGGGGTTTAATTAACGCAGCCACCTGCCCTTCATTGGCCAAAATTGACTGCAAGGTTGGCAAAATTAACTTTAACGAAATAAAGGAAACATCAATCGTTGCCATCGTCGGTTGCCCAGCCGTAAAGTCGGCCAGCTGCGCGTAACGGAAATTGGTATTTTCCATGACCGTCACCCGGTCATCAATCCGTAATTTCCAGGCTAACTGATTGGTCCCGACGTCCAGGGCATAGACGTGGGCGGCGCCGTGTTGCAGCGAAACATCCGTAAAGCCACCCGTCGAGGACCCAATATCTAAGACAATCTGCCCCTGCATGTCCAGCTGGAAATGATCAATGGCCTGGACCAGCTTGTAACCGCCCCGGGAAACAAAGGGCAGTGGTTCGCCTTTGAAATGGAGCTCAGTCGTGACGGGAATTTTCTGTCCTGCTTTATCCAAGCGTTCTTCATTGGTCCCTAAAATTTGGCCGGCCATAATGGCCCGCTTGGCTTGCTCCCGCGACGTGAAAAGGCCCTGCTGTACGAGTAGCACATCCACCCGTTCTTTTGCTACGCCCATGGTTTTCCTCCAATTTTTTGCCAGAGATCTGTGAATAAGTGGCGATCAAAGTCTGAGTTAGCCCCAGCCAATGCCTGAAGGGCCTGTTGGTACTGTTGGGCTAACCGATCTAACAGAGCAGTTGCGGCAGACCGGCCAAGGACATGCACCAGTGATTGGACCCCTTCCGCTTCATCTTGTGCATAGTCATCCAAGTCGTCGATAATCTGAAAGGCCAGGCCCAAGGCTTGTGTTAAGCGGGCGATTTCCGCAGTGGTAGCTGCTGATAATTCCTGGTAAGCGGCACCAAGCAAGGCCGCGGCTTGTAATAGGTCCGCCGTTTTCTTCTGATAAATCTGTGTCAGTAAGTCTTCTTGCTGAACGGCACTAGCGGCGACATCATGGTTGGCCATATCGAGCACCTGGCCGTAGACCATACCAGCGGCACCCGCCCGCTTCGACAGCACCTGCACGAAGGTTACTTTTTGCGCCGACGTCACGGCCGGTAAGTCCGCTAACAACGCAAAAGCCCCAGTCAACAGGCCATCGCCAACTAAAATCGCATTGGCTGGGCCGAACTTAGCCTGGACGGACAGCTGGCCCCGCCGGTAACGATCATTGTCCATGTCCGGTAAGTCATCATGGACTAGTGAATAAGCGTGGACCCACTCAATGATGGCGGCAGCCGCAATCGCCTCGTCATCGATTTTGTGGCCAAAGGAAGCCAAAGTCGTCAAAAATAAAAGGGGCCGCAAGCGCTTACCCGGCGTCAACAGTGCGTAGGTCAGCATTTCCTGCCAATCAGTGGCTGTTCCCGCCGTTATCTGACTGACTTGAACCCGCAACTGTTGATCAATCAACGGCCGATAGTGCTCGGCGAAATCTGTAAAACTAGTCATGGTTGGTTAATTCCAAATCTGTCAGGCTGCCATCTTCTTGCATCACTTTTGCCAGTGACTTTTCAGCCTTTTGCAGGGTTTCTTGTAAATCCTTGGCTAAGGCCACACCCTTTTGAAAGTCGGACAAGGCCCCTTCCAATGGTCGATCGCCCTGGTCCAAGGCCTGAACAATGCCTTCTAATTCCTGTAACTTTGCTTCAAAACTTTTTTCTTCAGCCATTCTTCTCTCCTGTTATGGCGGCACTGACCGCCCCATCTGCAAAGGTCAATTCTACCTGATCGCCGACTGTCAAGTCCTGCCGTCGCTTCACTAATTTTCCCTGTTCATTACGGACTAAGGTGTAGCCGGCCGACAAAATTTTCAACGGGGACACCAGGTCCAGCTTCGTACTGAGCAAGGATACTTGCTCCTGGTAGGGCCGGAGTAACGTCCGCCTGGCTTGCACCAGCTGCCAAAACGCCTGGTCAAAGCGAGCCTGTTGGCGATTGACTTGCTGTTCAAAGCTTTTATGGAGCCGTTCTTCTAGGTAGTCGACCCGTTGCTGATAGGCTGTGTACAGTCGGTCCGGTTGTTGCAAAATCGGGCGGTTTAACAGCTGATTCAGCCGCTCCTGCCGATTGGTTAACAAGCGTTTGAGCGCCGCCACTAAACGGAGGCGGTCCTCATAGAGTCGGTCCACTAGTTGCGCTTCGGTAATCGGCGTCGCCAGCTCTGCCGCAGCCGTTGGCGTCGCCGCCCGGCGGTCCGCTACAAGGTCCACCAAGGTATTGTCTGTTTCATGGCCAACTGAAGCAATGACTGGCGTTGCCAATTGACGGACCCGGCGAACTAGCTGTTCATCATTAAAGGCCCAGAGGTCTTCGATGGAACCACCGCCTCGGCCAATGATCAGCGCGTCAAAGCCCAGCTCGTCCACCCGGTCTAGCTGCGCTAGGAGAGAAGGCACGGCTTGCTCTCCCTGTACGACAGCCGGCAAAAGCAGGACTTGAGCCGTTGGAAAGCGCCTGGCTACCGTCTGCGCCACATCTTCAATGACCGCCCCTGTCGGGGAAGTGATGACCCCAATTTTTTTAGGAAAGGGAGGCAACGTCTTTTTTTCAAAGTTAAAGAGCCCTTCCCGCTGCAAACGCGCCCGTAGTTGCGTCAGCGCTAAGTACAGGTCGCCCACCCCGTCGGCTTTCATTTCATCGATGATAATGGAATAAGAACCCGCTGGTTCATAAACTTGGACGTGTCCAACAGCAAAAACTTTCATGCCTTCTTTGGGTTCAAAAGAAAGGCGGGACTGGTAGGAAAAGAAAGCCGCCCGGATGACCGCCGGCTGGTCGGGGTCTTTGATTGAAAAATAAAGGTGGCGCCCCTTCCGATTCCCTAGGTTCGAAATCTCCCCCGTTAGGTATACTTTGCCCAGATAAGGGTCCCGGTCAAATTTTGCTTTCAAGTAACCGGTTAAGGCGGCTACACTGAGGTACTGTGCTTGTTCCATACTGACTCCTAGCATCAATCTAGCTTTCATTATAACAGAGTCTGCCAGGACAAATAAAAAACAGCTAACCGTAGTTAGCTGTTAGTTTGGCATGCCAGATCCGCTCTGACGGGCGGCTAACCGCAGTTAGCAAGTCTCCGTCACCTCAGCAGCGCTGATAGTCGTGGTGAGACTAGACAAATTCCACAATTTGCTAGTCATCTACGCCAAATCCGTGGCTTGGAATTGAATCCAGTAGACCGGGTGAGCGTCCCAAAATGGACGCGCTCGACTCATCGCATACCATCATTATGCCAGTTTTTCTTGGGAAAGGCAAGTCTTAATTCGTCAACAGTGCGCGAACAGCCGCTGTCAAATCTAAGTTAGCTAAGGAAGCCCAGCTCTGCATGGTAGTGGCCGGCACCGCCAGTGAACCACTGGCCACAATTTCCTGTGCGCCCGCTAAGAAAGCAGCGGCCGGTGCGGCCAGCTGGACCGTCTCTTCCAAAAAACGCGCCGCTGCCTGCTGGTCCCCTTCTTGCACCGCCACTTCTTGATCGGTCACCTGACCCACAGCAGCCAAGAGATCGTCGTAGCTGTGCAAAGGACCGCCAATTTCCAATACGGCAGCGGGATCGGTCACCTGTAAGCTAGCTTGTGCGGCGATTTGTCCGTAGACCTTTTTCGGCAGCCAACCGGCTTTTCCAGCAGCCCCCGCATGCACTGCCCGGCCAGTCTTGGCAGCTGCTTGGAGCAGGGGCGCTTCATTCTCCAAATACCAATTGTTTCGTAGGAAAACATAGTCAAGGCCCGTCGACTCAATCAAGCGCTCCGTAAAGGCGTGGTCAGCGGCCAAGGGACTAGTAGACGTCTGCGCCTTTGGAAAACTTGTATAAACAATTCTGGTAACGCCCGCTTTTTGGGCCGCCTCGACCACGTTCCGATGCTGCTGCTGCCGGGCTGTTAGCTCACTACTCGAAACAAAGAGCACAGTATCAATGTCTTCAAAGGCTTGGGTCAAGGCAGCAGGGTCATCGTAATTACCCAGGCGAACCTGGACCCCTGCTGCTTGCAGGGACGCTGCTTTCTCTTGACTGCGAGCCAGAGCGTAAAGTGCTGTCGGTGTTACTTGCTGCTGTAAGGTTGCCAGGGCAGCCTGGCCCAGGCCGCCCGTAGCGCCGGTTACTAAAATCTTCATGGTCAATCCTTTCTTGCGTCTACTTCGTTAAACTTGTATATTTATATTGTACAGCTCTTTCCATCAAAAAGCATTAGGATAAAAGTAATGCTTATAAGGAGGTCCTGATGAAAGCTTCCGTTCAATTTTCAGATGCCATTCATATTTTAGCCTACCTAACGCTTTTCGCAGCAGAACCAGCTCGACTTAGCAGTCAGGCTATCGCCGACAGCGTTCATACCAATGCGGCCAATGTCCGTAAGATTATGGCCCTGTTAAAAAAGGGGCAACTCATTGAAACCCAGGTGGGCAAAGCGGCGCCTAAGCTCAGTCGGCCGCCAGAAGCCATTACCTTTACGGCTATTTACCGCTGCTTGGCGCTTTCGGATCAAAGCCTCTTCCCCATTGATCAGAACACCGAAGGTAATTGCCCCGTTGGCGCGCACATTCAATCCGTTTTGAAGCAGCAATACGCCCGCATCCAAGCCGCTGTCGAAGCGGAAATGGATCAGATGACACTGGCGGATGTTGTCGCTGATTTACAAGCCGCGCAATAAGAACCATTAGTAGGAAGCCCATGCTCATTATCCACCACATTAAAAGCAGTGCCCTGAGAAACTTTGGCCAACGGGACAGTCAGGAATGGCCCGACCTCACCCTGCCAATCGCTGCCCAACAAAAGCAGCAAGACCTTTTAGCTGCAGTCATCGAAGCCTATGACTTGGGCCAAGTTATTAGCCAAACACAGGTTAGCAACCAACGCGTGCTCAAAGCGACCGTCGAAAAAGACGGTCAGCAGTACCAGCTAACCGCCAAGATTCGTGAGGAAGAGGATGACTAATCCCAATAGAAAAAGCAGTCCCTACTTGTTTGGGGACTGCTGGTCTTAGAACTGCCAGGGCTATTAGACTTCAGAAGAAATAAAACAGATTTCGCACCGCTAAATTAATCGATGTTCACAAAAAATAATATACTAGCACCAAGTTGATTAGGGGTTTCTAAGACCATCACCGGCCAGTGATGGTCTTTTTTATTGAAGAAACGCCCACCTTCCTATTCTGACTTAGCCTGCTTACCCTCTTTTTCTGCTGCTGCGGCCGTTTCCTGGTCCGCCTCTTCGGCCAGATTTTGATTTTCTTGAATCAAGTCCACCATTTCGGCAAACCAAGCTGCCATCTTCTGCTGAACCGTTTCCGGGTCGTCTTGATAAGCAGATAAGGAAGCCGCCTTCTGTATTTTTAACTGCGACTTTGAGATATAAGGATTATCCACTACTTGATAAACCTGCAGTTCATAGTTTTCTTCTGGATAAATCAGTTTCTTTTCCTGGTTGGCATAGCGCAAGGGCAAGTTAATCGCATTAATTTCTAAAGCAAAAACAGAGCCACCAGCTTCAATCCCACCGTCCAAAACCAACGCTGCTCGACCAATATCATTTCGCTTGGCTAACGTGGCAAAACTGGCAAAAAGGCTGTCCAGATCAATGGCCTGGCCCGCTTTACCGGTCATTGTTTCTGCTGCGTATGTTTGTTCAGCGATTTGATCCAAAATCGTCTGTCCCTTTACTTCCATGCTCGCCTCCGCTTTCCAATAATAAAAAAAGTATAGCATAGGCTATACTTTTCGCAAAAGATTTTCCTTAAACCAGTGGCAGGCGCCGTTGGAAAGTATATTCCAGGGATGGGAAGGTGTAAATCAAATCGTTTAACTGTTCCTTGCTCAAGCCCATCTGGATGTAAGGCACAATCGCATTGATCATGTTGTCTGCTTCGTGTGACAGTTCGGCCGCCCCAACCAGCAAGCCAGATTGCTTGTCAAAAATCATGGTCAACTTGGCACCCTGTTCGTTTTCCACTTGGCGGAACCAGTCCCCGTCATAAGAAACTTCCGTCATGTCATAACGGTCAGGGTCCGCTTCGGCATCAGCGATGCGAACACCCACTTGGGCAATCCGTGGCGAAGTGAAGACAATTTCCGAAATGGCTGGGTACTGGATTGGCTGGTCCGTACTACCCTTAAAGAGTGCCGTCAAGTAGCGGGATTCAAAAGCAGCCGTTGGCGTCAACTTTGGGATGGTCTTGTCAATGGCATCCCCCGCCGCATAAATGTTGTCTACGGAAGTTTGCAAATATTCGTTGACCGTAATTCCCCGATTGGTGTAAGCCACACCGGCAGCTTCCAAATTCAATTGGTCGTGATTTGGAATCCGACCGGTTGCATCCAGCACATAATCAGTCGTTAACTGGAAATCGCGTGGGCCATGCAAGGTAATCTGACCGTCTGCCGTCTTTTCAGCAGCGCTCACAGACATGTCAGGAATAAAGCGTACGCCCCGGCTCGCTAAGTCAGCCTTGACTTCAGCCACGTACTTCGCAGGGAACTGCTTGAGCAATTGACTACCACGGGTAATCACATCCACTTGAGCGCCGACTGCATTGGCAATCGTAGCAAATTCAATGGCCACAAAGCCACCACCCAAAATCGTCACATGTTTGGGCATGTGTGGCAAGGAAAGAAAATCCGTGGAATTGTCAAAGAGTGCTGCACCAGGAATGTCCAAACGATGAGGGCGCAGGCCTGTTGCAATAACAATCTTATCCGCCGTATACTGCTTGCCATCGACGGACACAGTGTGCGCGTCCACAAATTCAGCATGACCCGTGATGGTGGTAATCCCAGCATTCACCAGGCGGTCCTTGCCGTGTTGATCCTGCGGTACGATTAATTCGTGCTTGTGTGCCATCAAATCTTCCCAATTGATGGTTGGGACGCCGTCCAGGCCCCGGCCCTGCATGGCCCGAATCTTTTCGACCATTTCAATAGGCTTATCCAAAATGATTTTGGCATTGCAGCCCTTATTGGAGCAAACGCCACCGTACTGGCTTTCTTCAATCACACCGATTTTAACGCCGGTTTTGGCCAGCGGCACAGCGCCGTTCCAAGTCCCCTGTCCCGAACCAATGTAGAGTACTGAAAAATCCATGAATGCTTCCTTTCTATGCTGCACCGTCTATCACGACGGCTTTGCTAACAACGAGCGTTCTGGGCCTGCCACCCGATTGGTCTACTCGTTTTTTACTACTTCTATTATACAATAAAAGAAAATGGATAGGCAAGCACCCCAGCCCCCAGCGGGCAGCAGGCTGCTACTGTAACCCAGTGCTCAAACAGACGATAAAATCCAAACAAAAAAGACCCAGCTCGCCCTAACAGCGATGCCGTGTCCTTATCATTAACGCTTCATTAGGGGGGCGGCACTAATCTTTTTTATGGGGCATCCGGTCCCAAAAGTCTTTTTTATTTGTTTGCCGACTACGGGCAATCCCCATTTCATGGTAGCCAATATCTGCGGTAATGGTCGAACCAGCGGCGGTAATACTTTCATCCGCTATGGTTACGGGAGCAATGATCTTGGTATTCGACCCAATGAAGGCCCGATCACCAACCGTCGTATTAAACTTGTGTACGCCATCGTAATTGACAAAGATTGTGCCAGCACCCACATTAACTGCTGCGCCTAAGTTGGCATTGCCAACATAAGACAGGTGACCGACCTTGCTGCCTTGCCCAATACTTGCCTGCTTGACTTCGACAAAATTCCCCAGGTGGGCTTGATCTGCAATCGTCGAGTTAGGGCGCACATGGGCGTAAGGACCGATAGTCGTCCGGTTCGCAATGATCGAAGCTTCCAAAGTGGAGGACGTAATGACATTGTCATCCCCCAGCTGCATGTCCACCAGCCGGCTACCAGCGGTTAGGTAATTCCCGCTACCCAGACTGGTCTGTCCCTGTAAGGTGACATTACCCTCAATCACGGTGTCCTGACCAATGGTCACGTCAGCGCCAATGTTAGTCGTGGCGGGATCAAGCAAGGTAACCCCATTTTTCATGTGCTGGCGGTTAATCCGCCGGCGCATCGCCTGGTTGGCAGCTGCCAGCGCTACGCGATCATTAACCCCCATGGATTCTTCAAAATCTAGGGCCTGGTAGGCGCCAATAGGATAGCCCATTTCCCGCAAGATATCGAGCGTATCTGGCAAATAGTATTCCTGCTGGGCATTGTCATTATTGACTTTTGACAGTGCTGCAAAGAGCAAGTCGTTATTAAAAATGTACACGCCCGTATTGATTTCTTGGATACGGCGCTCCGTGACAGAGGCATCCTTTTCCTCGACAATTTTCAAGACCATCCCGTCTTCGCCCCGGACAATCCGGCCGTAACCGGTTGGATCAGGCGCCTCCGCCGTTAAAACGGTCACAGCATTTTGCGTTCGCTCATGCTCGGTGATGAGCGCAGCTAACGTATCCGTCGTAAAAAGCGGTGTGTCCCCTGACAAAATCAAAGTGGCGCCCGCCTGCAAATAGTCCTGGGCCTGCATGACGGCATGGCCTGTGCCCAACTGCTCTGCCTGCGTTGCAAACTCGGAGCGATTGCCGACGTGATCCCGGACCGCCTCAGCCCCAACACCCGTGACGGTAATGATTTTTTGCGGTTGTAACGGCTGTACTGCAGTAATCACCCAGTCAATCATAGCCCGACCGGCCACTTCGTGCAGCACTTTGGGGCGCTTGGATTTCATACGGGAGCCGTTGCCCGCTGCTAAAATAACCACGTTAATCTGCGTCATTTTTCATCCTTTTTCTCGTAAATCTCCGTTAAATAATTACCGGGCGTCACTTGGATGGACTGGCCCGATTCAATACTGGTATCAACATGGAGCAGGGCCGTATAATCTTCTAACAGCCGAACATCGGACCGTCCCTCCGCAAAGACTGCGGTACCCACTACTGTGCCAGCAAATTCACGAACCAAGGCCTGCATTCCTTGAATGGTCCCGCCAGCCTTCATGAAGTCGTCCACAATCAGAACCCGAGCCCCTGCCTGCAAAGACCGCTTGGACAGGGCCATCTTTTCCACGCGCTTAGAAGAACCTGTCAAATAATTGACGGAAATCATGGACCCTTCGGTCACTTTGGCATCGTCGCGCACAATCACAAAGGGAACGTTTAGCTGTTCCGCTACGGCCTGAGCCAATGGAATTCCCTTCGTGGCCGCCGTCATCACGGCGTCGATTTCCGTGCCAACGTACTGGGAGGTAATCAAACGGCCTGTCTGCCGCAAGACTTGGGGGTCGCCCAACAAATCGGACAGGTAGACATAGCCACCGGGCAAAACCCGCGACTCATCACGGACCTTTTCACAAATGCTATCAATAAAGGTCCGCGCTTCTTCCTCCCCCATCAGGGGTGTATAGTAAACGCCACCGGCAGCACCAGGGTAGGTCTTGACCTCCCCCGTTCCCCGGGTGCGGTAGGCGCGACGAATAATGGCCAGGTCTTCTGAAATGGACGACTTGGCTGCATCGTAGCGGTCAGAAAAGAAGGTCAGGGAAATCAGTTCCCGCGGGTGGTCGAGTAGATAATGGGACATGTCAACCAGACGGTCGGCACGCCGAATTTTGCTGTGATCTTGGGGCATGGTCAAACTCCTAAAAAAGTGAATTGATAAGTTCTAGTATAGCATATAAAAGCAAAAAACGAACGTTCGCTGAAAGGTGCGCGTTCGTTTTTTGCTTATTCGGCTGTCAGGGCTGAGACTAAGTAGATGACGACTTCAATTACCGCGATAAAGACCGAAGTTGGTAGGTTCGTTAAGTAGGCTAGGGTCAAGCCAGTCCAAGTGCCAAAGAGGGCGAAGAAAATAGCTAAGGCCATCAATTTGCCAACGGTCTTTTGATAATACCGGGCCGAAGCAGCTGGCAGTGTCATCAAGACAAAAATTAGCAGCGAGCCAACCAGCTGGGAGGAAATGGCCACAGACAAAGCCATGACCACTAAGAACAAGATCTTTAAGGCGCGGGTTTGGCTGGGCCTTTTCAAAAGTCCTGCCTCATCAAAAGCCAGCCAACGTAGTGGCTTATAGAAAAGAAAGAGAACCAAGAGGACCAGCACTGTCATAGCAGCCAGTACCCAGAGGTCGGTGGTCGAGATGCCCAAGACTGAACCGAAGAGAATCCCCGTTGCTGCGGTAGAGGCCGTATGGCCCAGTGCCAGGAAGAGAATGCCTAAGCCAATGGCCAAAGCAGAGATGGCCGAGGTCACATTATCTTGACGGATTTTGGTATTTTCCAAAGACCCAATTGACAGGGCTGCTAAGAAGGTCAGCAGGACCATCCCAACCAGCGCCGGCCAACCCAGCAAAAAGCCGAAGGCGGCACCGGCAAAGGCAATTTCAGACAGCGAATGGGTCAAGTAGTTATAGGACCGGGCCACCACGAAGGTGCCCACAACCCCAGCCACCAGTGATACTAAGGTTCCTGCCAAAAAGGCATGTTGCATAAAGGCCGCTTCAAACATGGTGGACCTCCTCACTGTGCTTGGACTGGGCGGCTTGTGGCAGTGCTGCTGCAGCGCCGACCGTCACCTGCTGGTCATGAAGCCAGAGGTAGTTGTCCGCATACTGGCTGACCCAGGACGTGTCATGGGAAATAAAGAGGACCAACATGCCCGTTTCCTGTTGCAGGGCCCTTAAGCGGGCAATCAACACCGCTGTGTGTTTGGCATCCAAGGAAGCCGTTGGCTCGTCTAAAATGAGCAAATCCGGCTGCTGCACCAAAGCTTGTGCAATGTAGGCCCGTTGCTTCTGCCCGCCAGAAGCTGCTGCAAGTGCCAAATCCGCTTTATCTGCTAAATCAACTTGTGCTAGAGCCCAGCGCAAACGCTTTTTTTCAGCGGCAGTGGTCCAAGGGCGGAAGCCCCGGTTCAAGCCCAAGCCAACGAAAGCCGCAATGGAAAGCGGATAGTCATCCCCTAGATCACGAAACTGGGGCACGTAGGCCAACCGGTCCGCCTGCACTTGAATGGCCGACCCAGGATGGGGCGCCAAAGCCGCTTTTAAGACGGCTTTCATGAGGGTGGTTTTACCTGCACCGTTTTCTCCTAAAATAACCGTAAAGGCCGGGCCTTTTAGGGTAAAAGAGACCTGCTTGAGAATTGTTTTCTGACCAAACGTAGCCTGATAATCGGCTACCGAAATGACTGCCGTCATTGCTTTACTCCTTATTTGCTGGGTAAAGAAAAAGCCCCACCGGGCTTATTTCTAATCAGCAAAAGTCACCGCGACATTGTTGGTTAAGATATCAGTATAACTATAGGACGCGTGCTCAAACTGTGTTTCGTCGCCTAGTTTGACAACAAAGAGCGAACCGAAAGTAGCATCTAAAACGCCAGTCCGCTCGGTCATTTTTTTGCGGCCAATTTGTGAAACGACCGTGACGTGCTCACCTAAATGGGCATCCAAACGTTCCTTAATTTCTGCTAAGGTTGACATTTACAAATCCCCTTTCAATATAGACAAGCCTGATTATACCAAAAATTTAACAAATTATCAACCAAAGCCCATCACTGGGCGTTAGGGCCGTTGCTCCGAGTAGAAGCCAGCTGCGCCCAAAGCCCAATACAATTGTGTGAAATTGTTCAGAGTGAGTCGTTCGGCACGAACACTGGCTTCAATCTCAGCTTCAGCCAAAGCGGTTTTCAACCGGTCCCGTGTCGCTTCGTCCTTTCCAAAGCGCTGCTGTAAGTTATTCCAAAGAGACTTGCGCCGGTGGGCAAAGCAAGCTTTTACTAAGGAAAAAAGCTGCTTAGGCTCCTGGACCGGCAGAGCTGCTGCCTGCTGGTCCAAGACCACCACGGCTGAATCCACATTGGGCGCCGGGTTAAAGGCTGTCCGCGGCACTTGGACCGCCTGTTTGATGTTGGCATAGTAGGCCAGCATGATGGACAGCACGCCATAGTCCTTATGGCCTGGCTGTGCAGTCAAACGGTCAGCCACTTCCTTTTGCATCATGACAACAATTTTGGACCAGTTGATATCAGCCTGCACGAGCGCCATTAAGATGGGCGTCGTAATGTAATAAGGTAGGTTAGCCACGACTTTGATTGGCTGATCGCTAGGCAATGACGCTGCCAGGACCGTCTTTAAATCAACCGACAAAATGTCGGCTTCCAATACTTGGACATTGTCATAGGGTGACAAAGTCTCTGCTAAAATGCGGACCATATCCGTATCGATTTCAAAGGCGAGGACCCGTTTGGCCGCTAGTGCCAAGTATTCAGTTAAAGCACCAATGCCAGGCCCAATTTCGACGATGTCATCCTGGTCAGTGACTGCTGCCGCCTGCACAATGGCCTGCAGAATGTTGCCATCCGTTAAAAAGTTTTGGCCCAGCTTCTTCTTCGCCCGGAGACCGTACTTGTTCAAAATTGCCTGCGTTCTTGCCGGCGTTGCAATCTTAATTCTTTCCGCCATCATGCCTTCCTTCTAATACCCGCCTGACATCCGCCTGGCGATAGCCATAGGCGCGGAGACGGTAATAAAACTGTTTGCCATTGCCATAACCAATCTGGAGCTGCTGACCCACAAGCGCCCGTTTGGCACTGGCCGCCGGACCAGCTAAGAGTCCTTGGTCCAACAAAAAAGAACGGTCGATGTCGGATGGCCCGACCGTTTGCCCCACTTTCGCATCAGCAGCCTGTAAGCAAGCCGCCAGCACTGCTGGCTGCGCATGCTCAATTCCTAATGTCTGATGGGGGTTATCGTGCGTGGCACGCCCCGCCGCCTGACTAATACTAGCCTGGACAACACCAGGGCAGGCCGCCGTAATCAGAGAACGGAGTCGATTGCCATTAAAATCAGGGTCTGTCAGGACAATGGCCCCCCGGGTGCGTACGGCTAAGCGAATAGCGGTAAGCACTGCTGGGCCGAGCGCCGACCCTCTAGTCTCAATCGTATCGCAGTGGACCGCTTCTGCTAACCGGGCCGTATCGGAACGGCCTTCAACCACGACCATGGCGGCAATGGTTGGTTTTGCCCTAGTTTTGGTCATGGTTTAAAAAAATGCGATGGGCGTTTTGAACCGTTTGGGCCGCTAACTCATCCCGACTCATGCCCAAAGTTTGCGCCAAATCATCCAAGACAAACTTCGTCCAACCCGGTTCATTGGTCTTGCCCCGGTTGGGCTTAGGGGCCAAATAAGGCGCGTCCGTTTCCACTAAGATCCGGTCTAAGGGCAGCACTTTGGCAGCCGCCCGAACTTCTTCCGCCTTCTTAAAGGTCACCACGCCTGAAAAGGAAAGATAATAACCCAAATCCGCAAAGGCCTTGGCTTGCGCGGGCGTTCCTGAGAAGGAATGGATGACCGCCTTTTCAATTTGTTCTTCCTTTAAAATCCGGTAAACATCATCGAAGGCTTCCCGATTGTGGATGACCACCGGCAAATCTCGGTCCTTAGCTAAGCGCAGTTGCGCCCGAAAGGCCTTTTCTTGAATGGTGCGATCCGTATCCCAGTGATAATCCAGGCCGGTCTCCCCCACAGCCACGACGACTGGGTCCTTTACCTGTTCTTGCAACTGATCGAAAGCAGCTGCCGTCATCGACGGCGTATCTTCTGGCTGGAAACCGAGAATGGCGTGGACGCCCTCGTATTCGTGGGCGATGGCTAAAGCTCGTTCGTTTCCGACTTCATCATAGCCAACCACATTCATTTCAAGCACTTGAAATTCATGGGCCCGACCCAGGTAGGCCGGGACATCGAAGTAGAGCTGGTCATCATTCAAATGGGTGTGGCTATCGTAAGCCGGTGCCGGTTGTTCATTGGGATGGTAAATTGCCATGGCGGCCTCCTTTGTTCCTGCTTATTTTATCATACTGTGGCTAGTAAAAAAGGCTGCTCACGCAGCCTTTTTTATGCTTCTTCTGGTGCATAATTTTTCAAAACACCATTCACAAATTGTGCATCTTCGGGGTCCGCAAATTCCTTTGCTAACTCGACTGCTTCATCGACAACCACGCGGTAGGGCGTCGCCGGGTTTAGTTGCAACTCGTAGGCTGCAATGCGCAAAATGACCCGAGGCACCCGGGCCAAACGGTCAATTCGCCAGCCCGCCGCCAAGTGCTGGCCTAAGTCAGCATCCAAGCTATCTTGGGCTGCCAACACGCCGTTGACCACCTGTGGCAAAAAGGCCTGGTAGTCTGCATCAGCGACGACTTGGTCGTAGAGCAAGTCCATTTCCGCTTCCGCTGGCCGTTGGTTTACGCAGGCGAAGAGAATTTGCATCGCTGCGCGGCGCTCTTCGTGTCGGGAGAGTTGATTCATTGGGCCGCCTCCTCTTCGCTCTGATCAAAGAGATGGTTGGGATCCAAGGCAGTTGCCTGATCGGGGGCCAGAGCAGCCACGGTTACATTCACCGCGGCTACGTCAATGCCCGCTAAGACAGCCAACTCTTGGTGGACTGCCTGTTGCACGGCAAAGGCAACCTTTGGCACCACGACCCCGTATTCGAGCACGACGGCCAGGTCCAAAATGAGCTCGTCCCCACTTTGCCGGAGGTTCACTCCTTTTGAACGGCCGGTCCAGGACAATGAGCGGGGCAAACGGTCGTAAACGGAAGGATGCATGGCCACCACGCCCTCGACTTCCTCAGCCGCATTTTGCGCCATCAGCTCAACCGCCGTTTTGGCCACCATGGTTTGGCCGTCTGACATTTCTTCTGCCATCAGCAAAAAGTTTTTATTGGTCAATGATCCTTGCTTGGCCATCTCTTCCTCCAATCCATCCGTGAAAAACAAAAGACTGCTTGCCAAAGCAAAGCAGTCGCATCGCTTAGGCCCGACCCTTGTAGGACCCATCTTCTGTGTTGACGATAATGGTCTCGCCTTCGTTGACGAAGTCTGGCACCGTAATCGTAGCGCCCGTCTCAACTGTAGCTGGCTTACCAGTTCCAGTGGCCGTTGCACCCTTGATACCTGGTTGCGTTTCTACCACCTTCAGGGAAACGGAAACTGGCAAATCAGCCCCCAGCACTTCGCTGCCGTACATCGTAATCTTGACTTCCATGCCTTCGAGCATGTACTTCAAGGCTTCTTCCAAATGGGTATCTGGAATGTTAATTTGTTCAAACGTTTCCGTGTCCATGAAGACCCGGCCATCGTTTTCAGCGTACAAGTAAGACATTGGACGAGTGGTAATCTCGGCCTGTTCAAACTTGTCACCAGGACGGAAGGTTACTTCCTGAACGGCACCCGTCCGCAAGTTCTTCAACTTTGAACGCACAAAAGCGGCGCCCTTACCAGGCTTCACGTGCTGGAATTCCAATACACGCCAAATTGAGTTTTGGTACTCAATCGTCAAACCTGTCTTCAAATCATTCATGCCAATTGCCATGAGTCATATCCCTCGTTTATCAAGTAATTGCTTTTAGTATAACAAAATTTAAAGACAAAAACAGCGTCTTTCTTAGCTCGGTCCTAACGATTGGAGAAAGACCGGCAATGCCCGCCCCTTTTGTGGTAAACTGGTGGGTAAGGTTTTCGTTCGTGATAAAAATTTAAAGTAAGAATATTGGAGGAACCTCATGGTTTTTAAAGTTTACTATCAACCCGATTTGGACCGTAATCCCAAGCGGGAATATACACAATCCCTTTTCTTAGAAGCTGCATCCCAGCCAGAAGCACTGGCCTTGGTGCAAGCCAATACAAACTTCAACATCGAAGCTGTTGAAGCGCTTTCTGATGCCGCCCTGGTGTACGAACAGGCCGACCCAGAATTCAAGTTAACAACTTTTTCATAAGCAATGGCCGTTGACATTCAGCCAAACGAGGTCGGCGTTTACGCCCTAGGCGGCCTCGGTGAAATTGGTAAAAACACTTATGGTATCGAATACCAAGACGAAATCATCGTGGTCGATGCCGGGATTAAGTTCCCAGAAGACGCCTTATTAGGCATTGACTATGTCATTCCCGACTACTCGTACTTAGTCGAGAACAAAGACCGGGTCAAAGCCCTGGTCATCACCCACGGACACGAAGACCACATTGGCGCCATTGCCTACTTCTTGCAAGCAGTCAATGTCCCCGTTTATGCCGGACCTTTGGCCATGGCCTTGATCCGCAATAAGCTCGAAGAGAAGCAACTCTTAAATCGAGCAGAACTACACGAAATTACGGATGGCTCCACCATCGAATTTGACCAAATGAGTGTTGAATTTGTGCGGACCACCCACTCCATTCCCGACGTCTTTGCGGTGGCAATTAAGACGCCGGTCGGCACGATTGTCGAAACGGGCGATTTCAAATTTGACCTGACGCCGACGACCAAGCAGAAGCCTAACCTCTGGTCAATGGCCCGCATTGGCGAAGCCGGCGTACTACTCTTGATGTCTGACTCGACCAATGCCGAACGGCCGGAGTGGACCAAGTCGGAAGCTTGGGTTCAAAAGACCGTTGATAAGCTCTTCCGGCAGTTGCAACATGGCCGTATTATTTTTGCGACCTTTGCTTCGAACATGAACCGGATTAAGATGGCGACCGAGGCTGCCATTAAAAACGGCCGTAAGATTGCCGTCTTCGGTCGTTCCATGGAAGCAGCGATGGCCAACGGCCGGGCCCTAGGCTACCTAGACATTCCAGAAGACGCCCTGGTAGAACAGTCTCAAATTAAGAACATCCCAGACGATGAACTCTTGATTATGTCGACCGGCTCCCAGGGAGAATCGATGGCGGCATTGGCTCGCATCGCCAATGGCACCCACAAGCAGGTTAAACTCAAGCCCAAGGATAACGTGATTTTCTCCTCCTCCCCCATCCCTGGTAACACAGCTTCTGTGAACGCTGTGATTAACAAGTTGGAAGAAGGTGGGGCGAACGTCATTCACGGCAAACTCAACAACATCCACACTTCTGGTCACGGTGGCCAAGAAGAGCAAAAGTTGATGCTGTCCTTGATGCAACCCGAATATTTCATGCCGGTCCACGGCGAATACCGGATGCTCAAGGTGCACGCTGGTTTGGCCCAGGAATTAGATATTCCGGAAGATCACACCTTCATTTTGGAAAATGGGGACGTGCTAGCCCTGGATGGGCAGAACCCACCCCGGAATGCTGGCCACTTCCCAGCGGAAGACACCTACATTGATGGTGCTGGCATCGGGGATATCGGTTCCGTCGTCCTGCACGATCGGCAAAAGCTATCCGAGGACGGCCTCGTGATCGTCACGGCTACCATTGACTTAAAGAAAAAAGAAATCTTATCTGGTCCTGACATCCTGTCCCGTGGCTTTGTCTACATGCGGGAGTCTGGCGATCTGATTAATGATGGCCGTCATGTCATCTTTAACACGATTCGCAAGGCCATGTCTGGTAAAAATGCGAACGAATCAGCCATCCGACAGGCAATCATTGATGATTTAGCAAAGTTCTTGCATCGGGAAACAGCCCGCAAGCCAATGATTTTGCCAATGTTGATTATGATTTAATCAGCTGCCCACTAACCGTGGGCGGCTTTTTTATTGATTTTTTGCTATCATATTAGAAAAGCGTCAACAGCCCGTTGACCGATTCGAAAGCGAGGCCCCCAACATGAAAAGACGAACGATTCCAGCCATCATGGGTACCCAACACCCGGATAACGCCAATGCCCCCTTTTGGGCCCCCAATCAGAATCCTTTTATCTCCGCTTATAGCGAAACGACTGAGGCCTATGAAAACTACCGGGCACTCAATGTCGATGAGTACATGTGGGACTGGGAAGGCAAGCATGCTGATGCGGCCGTCATCGACCGGTTATTTTCAGCCCATTATGACTATTTCAAGCAAGAACAGTTAGGTCGGGATAAGTTTCTCACCTTCCGCTTCCCTAATATCTGGGAAGAAAAGGGCTATAACCTGATGCAGGCCATGACCGCCATGCTGTCCTCCGAAGATTTTGCCAATGATTTGGGCTTTGAAGGGCGGCCCTTGTTTGAAGCCATTTTACCCATGGCAGAACGGGCCGATCAGATCCTGACCATGCAGGAACTGTTCGAAAAGCTTGCCACCTTCAAGGACCAGGCCTTCACGCCTGGCGAAAAGAATGCGGCTTACATCGAGATGATTCCGCTCTTTGAAGAGTTTAAAACTCAGTATGGTGCACCTGAAATTTTGAAGGAATACCTGCGCTTGCACCAGGAGCACTTTGGCTTCCGGCCGGACTATCTCCGGGTCTTTTTGGCCGGTTCGGACTCTGCCCTGTCAGCGGGCCTGCTTTCTTCTCTGATTGGGAATAAACTAGCCCTGGCCCGCCTCCACCGCTTTGCAGACAGTGAAAACATTGCCATCTATCCGATTTCCGGCACTGGCTCTGCCATCTTCCGAGGCGGACTAGCACCGCACCGCATTCAGCGTTACCTGCGCGAATTCCCCGGTGTGCGAACGGCGACCGTGCAGTCTGCCTTCCGCTATGACTTTCCACTAAAAGAAAGCCGGACCGCCATCCAAACCCTCAAGGAGCAACTTCCAACAGTACCGGCGCTCACCATCGACGTAGCGGACGAAACGCTTTTGAAGACCATTGCCGATCGAGCAGCCCACTACTATCAGGAAAGTTTGACGGGCATTGTGGCTGACATGCAGCCAATTTTTGCGGCCTTTCCAAAACGGCGGGACCGCCGCCAGCACGTTGGCGTCCTCGGTTATTCTCGGGGCGACAGCGAAATGGAGCTGCCCCGCGCAATTAACTTCACGGGTGCCTTCTATTCTGTGGGCCTGCCACCAGAATTTATTGGATTCGGTCGCGCCCTAGCCAGTCTAGACGAAGCCGAACGGGCAGTCCTCGACCGTTACTACCCAAGCCTGCAAGATGATTTTGCGGAACTGCTAACCTATGTTAGCCCGACCGCCTTAGCAGCACTGACAGAAGCGAACCCGGCCTGGGCCGCTGTTGCCGAAGATGTCCAGTTCATGGCGGACTATCTCAACCAACCGGCTGGCCCCCAGTCCAGTGAACAAGTGGAACATGCGGAGCTAGCCCGACAGGTGGTCGCCTACCGGGCTGGTGCACCGGCCGCCATTACAGCGCTCATCAATCAAATGGCGCCACTCCGCCATTTCCTAGGCTAAGCAAGTCCTGCTATGCTATAATCAACTTATCTGAATGGTCAAAATCGAAAGCATGCTGGGCATGCTTTTTTTACGGACTTTTACTTATGGAAAGCGCACAAATTCTCATTGATCACAATTGCATCAACGAAAAAGAACAGCGGCAGTTGGCAGCCTTACAATCAGCCCTAGCAGGCCAGCCAGCAGTGGCCGAGGTTGAAACTAGTAGCAAGGAACAGCCTGTGCAGCGAATTGCCAAACGCTGGGTTCATGCTGACCAACAGCAAGGACAGCCGACCCTGGTTATCGGTAACCAGGCCACGCTCAATGCCGTCTTGAACGTTTACTGCCAGGGCGAGTTAGACCGGCCAAAGCCACTAGCCTTCGTCGAATGGCCAGCCAAGCATGCTAGTGGCCAAGCAGTCGCAGCAGCGGTGGGCCAGGTGCTCAACCAAGGGCAACTGCAAGCACAAGTGATCGGCAAAATTGCGGGACTGATTCCAAAGGAAGGCCAAGCCTATTTCGTCCAGCAAATGCAGGTCGGCAGCGACTGGTCCGCTCTGTTTAACCGGCAATCGCAAGAAAAAAAGGCAGGCCCAGGTATTCTGCGGCAAAGTATGCACTATCTGTCCCAGAAATCGACCCAGCTGGTGCCCCTGACCTTTTCCTGGACCTATCAAACAGCAACGAACTATCAGCAAGAAGCCGCCACCATTTCCTGGCAACTAACCTTAGCGGCGGACCAAGCGACCCTGTACTTTTTGCCAAAAATGCCCTGGCCGAAACTAGTGCTTGCTTACCGACAAGGTCAAAAAGAGCCGTCGGCTACCAGCCGGCGGGGCCTAACAAAAAAGGCCATCCCATCTGGGACGACCTTTGCCATTCACGACCTCCAGTCCGTACGGCTGGATGGTCGCCCGATCCAAAGTGGCGCCTATCACTTTACCTTCGAAACGGTCAACTATCCCTTTATCACCCTCCCCCAGAACAAAAAGCAGCTGTCTAACGAATGATCTGAACCCAAAATTTCGGGGTTCAAATCAGAATAGACAGCTGCTTTTTTGATGCTTACGATTGCAATTTTTTAACCAAGTCTTGAATAGCCGGCACCTGATCCAAGGCTTCCCAAGGCAGATCGAGATCTGGTCGACCAAAGTGGCCGTAAGCGGCCGTTTGTTGGTAAATCGGCCGTTGTAAGTCCAGGCTCTGAATAATTGCCAGTGGTCGGAAGTCAAAGAGTTGGTCGACCACCGCTTGAATCACCGAGTCCGCTACCTTAGCGGTACCAAAGGTCGTCACATTGAGGGAAACGGGGGCTGCCACGCCAATGGCATAGGCTACCTGCAACTCAACCTTGTCAGCTAAACCGGCCGCAACCAAGTTTTTGGCGACGTAGCGGGCATAGTAAGCGCCGGACCGGTCGACCTTCGTAGCATCCTTACCAGAAAAGGCGCCGCCGCCATGATGGGCGGCCCCACCGTAGGTGTCCACAATGATTTTGCGACCAGTCAAGCCAGAGTCAGCTTGGGGGCCGCCCAGTACAAAGCGACCAGAAGGATTAATATAAAACTGGGTCTGTTCATCGACTAAGTCGGCTGGCAGGACGGCATCCAGCACCAACTTCTTCATATCCGCCCGTAAGTTAGCCAAGCTGACCTGCTCGTCGTGCTGGGTTGATAGCACAACCGCTGCAATCCGTTCCACCTGACCCTCGTCATCCAACGCTAAACTCACTTCCGCCTTCGCATCCGGTCGTAGGTAGGTCACCTGTTCGCTTTCTCGCACTGCCCGAATTTGCCGCATCAATTGATGGGAAAGGTCCAAGGCCAGCGGTAAATAGTCAGCCGTTTCATTCGTGGCATAGCCAAAGACCATCCCCTGATCGCCGGCCCCCAACTGGTCTGGGTCATCTTCTGCAACATCCACTGCTTGGGCAATATCGGCCGACTGCTCCACGATTTTATTGGAAACATTGATGGCATCAGCCGCAAAGCCATATTCCGGCTGGTCGTAGCCAATGGCCCGGACCGTATCAACGGCAATTTGGCGGATATTGACATAGGCGGTCGTAGATAATTCTCCAAAAATAGAGACATCCCCGGTCGAAGTGGTGACCTCAATGGCCGCACGAGCCTGGGGGTCTTTGGCCAAAACCGCATCCAAAATGGCATCGGCAATTTGATCGGCCACTTTATCTGGGTGGCCGTTAGCAACGGATTCAGCAGTAAAATATTTCGTCATGGTACACTCCCTCATTGACTAACAACTATCAAGGCAAAAAAAGAGACCCACTTGATAAACAAAAGTAGGTCAGTGCTTTGTCTATCTTACAGAATTACCACCGTGCGACTGCCGGTTGGTGCAGGATCATTGTGCTGTATCACTTCCCTGCTCTTGATAGTTATGAAATTGATTGTTGGTTTTAGTTTACATGATAAAATAGAAAATAGCAAACGAGGAGGACTTATGGCAAAACAATCGAATCGGCCCAAATTTTCTAGACAACGGTTGGAAGGCGCCGCTTCCTTTTTTAATCGCTCCCTAACAGAACAAGCAGACCCAGGGCAGACAGGCAAGCAGGTAGGCGAAACCACACCTCAGTCTGAAACATTGCCAGCGACTCCCGGTGCTCGTACAACCGAACAGACAACGGCTCGGCCGGTCAAACGGCTCAAGCCGCTGCCGGCGGTTCACGAAGCAACTTGGTGGGCGCTTCCGTTGGGACTAATGGTTTTCTGGTCCGTTCAGCCGATTTTTTTTGAAAAAATCTGGCAGCACGGCTATGGCTGGCAGAGCTGGCCCCTCATCTGTTACGCACTAGCCACGGCCTTTGCCATTGGCCGACTGACGCAACAGCGCTTCCAAAAAAGCGACTGGCAGCTCTGGGGCTGTGCCATTCTTTCCCTGCTGGTCATTTTCAACTCGGACCTACGGGCCCGCTTTGAAATCATGGCCCTGTTGCTCCTGTTCACCGTTTTCCTCCTACTACTCCCATGGGCCAACCTACAATTACAAAATGTGCTAGGGCTACTGGCACTGGCCCTCTTGGTGGCCTTCGTCATCCCCATTGCCAGTTATTTCCTGACCTACAACTATGTGGCCCCTTCTTTCATTCGCCAACAGTGGGTATTAGCAGCCGGCGCTTTCTTCTATCTTGGCCCCCTGCTACTACCAAGGCGGAATGGCATGGACCGACTGGTCACACTGATTGGCTACGCACTCCTGCTAGTAACCCTGCTCCTGCGGGCGGGGCTACACGTTAGCACGCTCGTCGCCCTCCTGATGGCGACTGCCGCACTCGTGCTCACTTACAGTCGACCGCTAACCTATCGCATCCAACCCATTGTCAACGCCGGCTGTCTGGCTTGCTTGGCGATTTTCTTCTAAAAAACAGCTGCTCATGCACTATGAGCAGCTGTTTTTACTTTGGCTACAGATTCGTCACCGTATAGGATTTTTCATCGGCCTTGCGGACCAGGATGGCCTGGACTTCATTGGCTGTTTTCACCGTAATTTTGACTGGTGCCGAAGCAGGAAGATACTTCAAAGCCGCTGAGGACAGGTAATTCGTAAAGGAATCAATTTCCGTCTGGGAATAGAACTGCGTCGTGACGGTCACATCCATCGACGATAGCTTCTTATTAGCATACTTTGCGACGGCCGTCGTACCCGCGATATTGGGGAAGAAATTCGTCACGTCGTTTTTGAAGTTCGTAAAGCCGTTATTTTCGTCGTCCCCTAAGCCAGCGCTTGCCGAAGATTCCTTTGGCAAGACAATCGAACTTTGGTCAACATCTGACCAAGGACCCAAATTATCGCCGGACTTCGACGTTGCCTGGGCGTAAAAAGCACCCGGCGCCAACGAATCCTGGGGGGCATTGGCGTACATCGCCAAGACAATCGGCACATTTTTACCAACGCCCTTCTGCTGACGGATGGCTTCAATCACCTTGGGCGCAATCTTTTTCCCGTAAGCAATCCGATCTGCCGCTGAAATATCTTGGTAGTAAGTGGCGCCGTACTGCTCCTTCTGGTAAGCATCCTGCGTATTCATGGCCAGGCCAACCACCATGCCGCCTAGACGGAGGTCGTTGCCTTCCTTAGTCATAAAATCCTGCTCCGTCATCGACTGCAGATAAGTTGGTGCTCGACTACTATCAGTCTTACCATTATCCTTCGGGTTCAAGCCGTTCTTATTGCTATCACTGTTGCGGGCTAAGAGCCCAGAAACCGTGTCAGCATCTAGATACTGTCCCTCCTGGAAGATATAGCGGCCTGTTTTAAAATGACTCTTCGATAAATCGAGCAGCGAGGATTCAAAGTTTTTAATGTCCATGCTGTTTGCTTCGGAATTGGCCGTAATGCCTCGAGCCGCCGATACTAAGTAGTGCCCGTCTTTGATGACCGTCTGATACTGCCCGGCTGAATTCTGTGTCAGCTGCACGCCCTTGGTTTTTGTGACCGAAGGACCACTCTGTGTGTTATGCACGAAATAGAAAAAGACGGACAGGAGGATTAGGACGACCAGGCCGATGATTGCATACACTTTGAGACTAATTCTTTTTAACATGACTTTCCCCGTCTTGTTGCTTATGATGTTGCCTGTTCTTCAGCCGCTTTTGCAGACGTGAAGTCGGCTTCGGACCAAACGGTGATCCCCAGATCTTCCGCTTTGGCTAATTTCGAACCAGCATCCTGGCCCGCAATCAGCAAGTCCGTTTTCTTGGAAACAGAGCCCGTAACTTTGGCGCCATGCGCCGTTAGCCATTGCACGACTGCTGGCCGAGCCTGCTCTTCTAGTTTACCAGTCAGCACGATTGTTTTGCCATAAAAGAAGGAATCAGGGTTCACTTCTGCGTGCTGGGACTGATAAGCAAGGTTGACGCCGGCCTGCTGCAATTCGGCTAAGAGACGCTTGGCATCTGGTTTTTGGAAATAGGCCACCAGGGCATCCGCAATGGCCTGGCCAACACCGTCAATGGCCACAATGTCCTCAGCCGAAGCCTGTGCTAGCTGTGGTATGGTTTTCATCGTGGCCATGATGGTCTGGGCCACCTTGGCCCCGACTAAACGAATGCCCAAGCCAAAGAGCAACCTTTCCGCAGAATTCTCCTTAGACGCTTGGATGGCGGCAATCAGATTATTCGCAGACTTTTCTTGGAACTTTTCAAGGCCCAAGACTTGTGCTTTAGTCAACCAATAAATGGAAGCCACGTCCTTAATCAAGCCCTTTTCTAAGAGTTGACTGATAATTTGTGGCCCTAAGCCATCAATATTCATGGCGTTGCGCGAGGCAAAATGGGTTAATTTTTCTTGAATCTGGGCCGGACAGGTCGGGTTGATGCAGCGCAAGACGACCTCACCTTCCACATGAACCAGTTCGGCACCGCAAGCCGGACAAGTGGTGGGAATGGGATAAGGGACCGCATCAGCCGGCCGCTTAGCCAGCAAAACCTGACCAATTTCTGGAATGATATCCCCGGCCTTGTGCAGCGTCACCGTATCCCCTACCCGCACATCCTTTTCCTGTAAGTAATCAGGATTGTGCAGCGAAGCCCGTTGCACCGTGGTGCCGGCCAACAGCACGGGGTCCATGGCAGCAGTTGGTGTCACTGCCCCAGTCCGACCGACCGTCCATTCGATCGCGCGAACGACCGTCGTGGCTTCTTCTGGTGGGAATTTATAGGCAATGGCCCAGCGAGGGACTTTGACCGTGTTGCCCAGGTCCACTTCTGCATCCAAATCATTGACTTTGACCACTACGCCATCAATGCCATAGGGCAGTTCGTCCCGTTTGGCCGTATACGTGGCCAAATAATCGTCGATGGCAGCCATCTTAGGCAAAACGCGGTTGGTCGTGTTGGTTGGCAAGCCAAGTTCGGCAAAACGCAGCAGCACATCGGACTGCTTGTCGGCGCCCAGCACGTCGGCCTCTGCCGTGTAATAAATAAAGGCCGCTAACTGCCTTTTTTTCGTTTCATTAGCGTCTAACTGCCGGAGGGAACCCGCCGCCGCATTCCGTGGATTGGCAAAGGGCTGCAAGCCCTTGTTCTCCCGCTCTTCGTTCAAAGCCACGAAGGACGCTTTCGGCATATAAATCTCGCCCCGAACTTCAATGGTGATTGGCTCCTGCAACTGCTTAGGGATACTGTCAATGGTCAGCACGTTGGCCGTGACATCCTCCCCGATTAACCCGTTTCCTCGGGTAGAAGCCTGCACAAGTCGGCCGTTTTCGTATTTGAGTGAAACGGCCAAGCCATCAATCTTTAATTCCGCATTATATTCGGGTTGAAAGCCAAGGGCTTTGACCGTGCGGTCTTCCCATTCCCCCAACTCTTCCAGGGAAAAGACATCCCCCAGCGATAGCATTGGTACCGGGTGAACGACCTTGGCCAAACCAGCTTTGGTTTGAGCAGCACCCACATTTTGAGTGGGTGAATCCTGCGTCACAAACTGTGGAAAGGCTTGCTCTAGCGCTTGCAAACGGGCATAAGCTGCATCATATACATGGTCTTCGACCAGGGGTGCATCCTTTTCGTAGTAAGCAATACCGTAAGTCGTCAGTTGGTCCTGCAATTGTTGAATTTCGACCTGGGCTTCCTGAGCCGACAAGTGATTAATTGACGCATTCGCCATGAACTGCCTCCTCTATTTTCTGACCCTGCCCTTTTTATTCTTGTACTTTTGAAATTGGGGCAAAGGCGGCCAAAAGTTGCTTGACGCCAATCTCTGGAAAGGCCACCTTTAGTTCCTGATCTGCTTGGCTCCCTGTCACAGCAACGACCGTACCGGTCCCCCATTTTTTGTGGGCGACTTTGTCTCCAGCCTGCCAAGCGACTGTATCGGCACCAGAGGTGCCAGCCTCTTCTTTTTGAACTGCAGAGGCCTGTGGCCGCCGGCCAGTCGTTGTAGTTGCCCGTAAGAAACGGGAGGAAAGACCGGCTTGAACGGAGGCCTGACTGGCAGCTGGGCCCCGCTGATCCAAGCGTTTTGGATCAATTTCGTCAATAAATCGGGAAGGCGGATTGGCCTGTGTTTTCCCGTAAAGTAGCCGGGAAAAAGCATTCGTCAAGTAAAGCTGCCGTTCTGCCCGGGTAATCCCGACATAGGCCAAACGGCGCTCCTCTTCCAACTGATCCTCATCTTGTGCCGCTCGGCCCAATGGGAAGAGGCCCTCTTCCAAGCCAATCAAGAAGACGGTCTTAAACTCCAAGCCCTTGGCTGCGTGCAAAGTCATCAGTGTTACCTGACCGTCGTCTTCGCCAACGTTATCCAAATCGGCCATCAAGGCGGTAGAACCAAGGAAATCCGTCAGCGGATCCACCGCTTCTTCCGCTTGATCATCGTACTGATCATCAAATTCCTTTGTTACCGACAGAAATTCATCCAGGTTTTCCAAACGGGACTGGGACTCAACGTCTCCTTTCCGCTTCAATTCTTGCCGGTAGTCCGTCTGATCTAAAATTAAATCGGTTAATTCCGAAACAGAGAGGAACTCGGCCTGCTGGCGGAAATTCTTCATCATTTCCGCAAAGGATAGTAGCTTCGAAACAGCAGCCGGCCGAATGTCGGTCGCTAGCTCAATGGAATCAATAGCCGCCAACATGGGCAAGGACATCTTGCTGGCAAAGGTGAACAGTCGATCAAGCGTGGTTTGCCCAATGGCACGTTTCGGCACATTGATAATGCGCTCCAGTGCAGCATTGTCCGCCGGATTGGCCACTAAGGAGAGGTAGGCCATGATATCCAAAATTTCCTTGCGGTCATAGAACTTGTGTCCGCCCACGATGGTATAAGGCACCTGGGCCCGTACGAGCGCTTCTTCCATAGCACGGGACTGCGCGTTAGTACGGTACAAGATGGCGAAGTCCGACAAAGGGGCCTGATCTTCCCGGACACTTTTTTGAATTTGACCCAACACGTAGTCTGCTTCATCTTGGGCGGATTGGGCCCGGTAGTAGCGAATCTTATCGCCAGCCTTATTATCAGTCCAAAGCTGCTTCTTGACCCGCTCGTTATTGTGGTTGATGACGTCATTGGCGGCATCCAAAATCACCTGGGTCGACCGGTAGTTCTGTTCCAAGAACACAGACTTAGCATCTGGCCAGTCCTTTTCAAAGTTCAAAATATTTTGCATGTTGGCGCCACGCCAGCCGTAAATCGACTGATCCGCATCCCCCACTACGGCCAGATTGCGGGAACCTTGGGCCAGCAAGTTCACAATTTTATACTGGGCATCGTTGGTATCCTGATACTCGTCCACGTGCAGGTAGGCAAACTGCTTTTGGTAGCGTTCCAAGACGGCTGGCACCTGCTCGAAGAGTTCAATCGTCAGCATGATTAAGTCGTCAAAATCGACGGACTGGGCCTGCCGGAGGGCCAGTTGGTAGTTGCGGTAAGCTTCCGCTACCTGCTCTTCATAGAAGTTACTGGCAGTCTTGGCAAAATCCTTTGCCGTCAACAAGTCGTTTTTAGCATTAGAAATCGTGCCTAGCACGGTCCTAGGATCATACTGGTTGCTGTCCAAATTCAGGTCACTCAGGACCCGCTTCATCAAAGTCTTTTGAGCAGAGCCGTCTAAAATCGTAAAGTTCTTGTTCAAGCCGATGGCTTCACCATCCCGGCGCAAGATTCGTACGGCCAGCGCGTGAAAGGTCGAAACCCAAACTTGCTGGGCCACTTCTGGATCAACCAATCGACCAATTCGTTCTCGCATCTCGCGGGCCGCCTTGTTGGTAAAGGTGATGGCCAAAATCCGCCAAGGAAAGACCTGTTCATCTTCAATTAAGTGGGCCACTCGGTGCGTCAAAACGCGGGTCTTACCGGAACCGGCCCCTGCCATAATCAGCAGGGGGCCCTCGGTCGTTCTAACCGCTTCGGCCTGCTTGTCGTTCATGCCCTTTGTTAGTTCTTCAACACTCATTTTGCCATCCTAATCGTTTTTTACACTGCACTTATTTTATCATAAATCAGCCGCCGCCAGTTTCTAGCCCCGCCCAAAGAAAAGAACAGCCTCCCGGCTGTCCTTAGAAAAAATTATTGCGACACGCGATCAAAGCGCTGCAAGTGCCAGCGTTCAATGACCGTCATAATTTTTGCTGCATAATCCGGATCGGTTGCATAGCCATCTTGCACCAGGGCTTTGGCGGCAGCCTTGTAATCCTTGGCCGCTAGCACATGGGCGTACTGCTTTGGATTCCAATTGGTCCCCTTGGACAGCAACAGCGCATGATCTTTCATCGAAGCCTGCCAATTCTGGTAGGTGCGAAAGCGGTCATCAATGGTCACCCACTGACCGTCCTCATATTCCTTGGTGGCAATGACCGTCCCCGGCTCTTGGTCACTGGCCTTGATCCCATAGAGATTATGGGCTTGCTGAGCTAGTTCCGACTGCCCCCAGTTCGATTCCAAAATTGCCTGGGCTAAGGAAACCGAAGCCAGAACTTGATAGTCCTTTTGCAATTTTTGAGCGTAAGGCGCCCATTCGTTTAACAGCTTTTCTTCGGCACTCTTGGGCAGATTCGTGGACTGCTGTGAATGGGACCAAGTGGACCGCCAGTAAATGGCCGAAACCAGAAGGGCCACAAAGAGGAAGGCCAAGAAAAAATAGGTGCGGCGGGTCTTTTTGTTTTTGGGCAAGACAAAAAACTTTTTTCGTTGCGCCATTCACCCACCCCCAATCCGTTTACTAGCAAGCATTATACCGAATTCTCGCCCAACTGCCAAATGAGACAAAAAAACATTGACGATTGTCAATGTTTTCAGCGACTTATTCGAAGTTGTTATCGTCGTCTAAGAAGGTATTCAACACTTCTTCGACCATGTCCCATTCCGCATCATCTTCGATGGGCAGCAAGTCTTCTTCCTTGGCTTCTGCATCTTCCGTTGGCTGGAAAATGTAGGCCTGGACGTCCACTTGCTCATCCTCTTCCACCCCTTCTGGTACCAAGAGAATGTAAGACTTGTCATATTCTTCCGAATGGAAGGTAAAGAGCACTTCGTACAGTGCTTCATCCCCGTTTTCATCAACGAGGGTAATTTGATCGATTTCTGGTTCTTGTGCCATGTTTTCTCCTTTGCAGGGGTTACTTATTTGGTTAAGGGCCCTTGCCGGTCCAGGTAGTTTTGCAAAATGAACTCGGCCGCAATCTTATCGATGACTTGCTTCCTTTTTTTCCGGGAAACGTCCGCCTCTTCGACCAGCATGCGTTCCGCTTCAACAGTCGTCAGCCGTTCATCTTGAAAGTCAGTGGGCAGGTCAAAGTGCTCCTGCACGAGGGCCGCATAGGCCCGGGACGCCTCTGCCCGAGGACCTTCCGAATTATTCATATTCTTTGGTAGGCCCAGGACCACGCCCTGTACCTTCTTGGCCGCAATGATGGCCCCCAGCCGTTCTAAGCCAAATTCTTTTTGTGCTTCATCAATTGGGATAATTTCCACGCCCTGGGCCGTCCAGCCCAAGGGATCAGAAACCGCCACCCCAACCGTTTTCGACCCAACGTCTAATCCGAGTATTCGCATTATTTATTCAAATAAGCGTGTACGAGCTCTTCGATGATTTCATCACGCTCATGGTGCTTGATTAAATTCCGCGCATCATGCAAGCGGGGAATGTAAGCAGGGTCGCCGGACATCAAGTAGCCCACAATCTGGTTCAAGGGGTTATACCCCTTTTCTTCTAGGGCCTCATAGACCAAAACCATGGTGTCATGAATATCCTTTTTGTCCTGGTTGCCAAAGTCAAAGATGGCTGTCTCATCATTTACACTCATCGCACACGCTCCTTTCTATTCGAGATTTTGTTCATTGGTCTTAGTTTATCATGTTTTCTTTGAAAAACCGAACAGCCCTTAAATCGCTGCCAAGATTTCTCGGGCCTGCTGCAGGGCAGCTGGAATCTGGGCCTGGTCTTTCCCACCGGCCTGGGCCAAATCAGGACGGCCACCACCGCCGCCACCAACAGTCTTGGCCATGGCCTTGACCACAGCACCAGCCTTGACGCCAGCATCATTGGCCGTCTTGTCGGCGGCGACTAGCAAGTTCACCCGGTCACCGATGGCGGCTGCTAAGACCAGCACGTTGGCACTGCCCGCAGCCCGCCAAGCATCCGCCATCTGCCGCAATTCTTCTGCAGCCGCCACTTTCACTTGGGCAATGACAACTTTCAGACCGTTCAAATCTTCCGCCTGCTGGAGCATTTCTTGCGTCTTCAAGCTAGCTAACTGTCCTTGCAAGCTTGTCAGTTCCTGCTGCTGCTGCTTGAATGCTTGCTGCAGCTCACTGACTCGGTCCTTCACGGCCAAGAGATTGGCCACCTTCAACTGGTCAGCGACCGCTGCCAATGTCTGCTGTTCAGCCTCAAAGCGTGTCAAGGCTGGTAAGGAAGTCATGGCCTCAATCCGGCGAATACCAGCGCCCGTGCCCCCTTCCGAAACAATCCGGAAAAGACCAAGTTCTGCGGTCGTCTGGGCATGGGTGCCCCCGTCAAATTCCTGGTTGTAGTCTCCAATGCGCACAATGCGGACGGTATCGCCATACTTATCATCAAAGACGGCCACTGCATCTTGCTTTTTGGCTTCCTCAATGGGTAATTCTGCCCAAGTAATAGGCAGGTTTTTGGCAATCTGTTCGTTAACTTCATCCTGAATGGCATTGATCGTCTTCTGATCTAACGGTCCTTCGTGGTTAAAATCAAAGCGGAGGTATTCTGGTTCGACCAGCGAACCCTGCTGGTGGACATCGCCCCCAACAATATTCCGCAAAGCCTGGTCCAAAAGGTGGGTGGCCGTGTGGTTTAACGAAACGGCATGGTGCCGTTCGAGGTCAACGGCTAACTGGACCACTGCATCGACATGCAAGTCGGCCAAAGCCTCGACCGTGTGAATGTGCTGACCATTCGGACCGGTTTGGACATCCGTAACCGTGGCCAAAACCTGACCAGAGCCATCCTTGACCGTCCCGAAGTCAGCTACTTGGCCGCCCATTTCTGCATAGAAGGGCGTCTGATCAAAGACCAACCAGGCCACTTGGCCTGCTGGTACATGGTCCGTCAAAACGGACAGCCCTTCGGCATCATTGGCCACGATGGCCACGATTTTTGCATCCTGAACCGCCGTGGTCGTCCAACCAACGTAAGTGGACGGCACTGTCAGATCAGTCAAAACAGCATTTTGAACGCCCATAGCAGGCCCTTTGGCGCGGGCTGCCCGGGCTCGGTCCTTTTGTGCTTGTAAGGCGGCTTCAAAGCCAGGCAAATCAACCGTCATGCCTGCTTCTGCAGCTTGTTCCTCAGTCAATTCCACTGGGAAACCATAGGTATCGGAGAGCTTGAAGGCATCTTCGCCGGCAAGCACTGTCCGACCGGCGGCCTTGGCTTCCACGATCACCTGATCCAACAGTGCCAACCCAGCCTTCAACGTCTTATTAAAACGCTTTTCCTCAGCCAGGATGGTCCGTTCAATCTCGCCCTGTTTGTCCGCCAACTCAGGGTAAAAGACAGCCAGCGTGTCCACAACCGGTTGGACCAACTGCGAGAGGAAGTTTCCTTGAATCCCTAGCTTCTGGCCGTGGAGGACCGCCCGCCGGAGCAAACGACGAATGACATAGCCGCGGCCTTCGTTACTTGGCTTGGCCCCATCGGCAATGGCAAAGGAAATGGCCCGAATGTGGTCCGCAATAACCTTAAAGGACACATTGGCTTCCGTGTCCTGGCTTTGGTCATAGTGATAGCCGTCTGCCAACGTTTCCGTCTTATGGATGATGGGCAGGAACAAGTCCGTATCAAAGTTCGTCCGACCGTTTTGGAAGACCGAAACCAAACGTTCCAAGCCCATGCCCGTATCAATGTTTTTATGAGGCAGTTCAGGATAGGTACTGTTATCGGTCAAACCGGGCAAGTGGTTAAACTGCGAAAAGACAATGTTCCAGATTTCCAGGTAGCGTTCATTTTCACCGCCGGGATACATTTCTGGGTCGTCTGCGGGCAAATCCGCAAAGGCCGGGCCCCGATCATAGAAGATTTCAGAATCGGGACCGGAAGGCCCTTCCCCAATGTCCCAGAAATTATCCTCGACTTCATAAATATGGCCGGCTGGCAAATCGGTCTTTTCCCAAATTGCCCGTGACTCCTTATCCTTTGGATAGACCGTTACGTAAAGCTTTTCTTTATCCAAGCCATACCAATCAGGGGAGGTCAATAGTTCCCAGGCCCAAGGAATCACTTCTTCCTTGAAGTAATCGCCAATGGAGAAGTTGCCCATCATTTCAAAAAGTGTGTGATGCCGGGCTGTATGGCCCACGTTTTCAATATCATTGGTCCGGATGGCCTTCTGGGCATTGGTCAAACGGGGCTTGGGTGGCACCACCGTGCCATCAAAGTACTTTTTGAGTGTGGCCACCCCGGAGTTAATCCAGAGTAAGGAGGGGTCATTTTCTGGAATCAATGACTTGGCGGGTACTACCAAGTGGTCCTTACTCTCGAAAAAGTCCAAGAACATCTGCCGAATCTGTGCTGATGATAAGTCCTTCATAAGTGCTCCTTTATCAATAGAAAAAGACCAAAACAAAGTGCGGACGCGTGACCGTGGTACCACCGCACTTTGTAATGATCTTCGTTGATCGTTACCTTGTTTACTTGTTGATAACGCAGTTCCTGCGGCTGGGTTGTCCCCATGCGTGTCATCGGGAGCGCGGGCCAAGCGCTCTAGCACTTTCCATCAACCAGTGCCTTGCTGTAAGAGGAAAACTGGGCCCACATGTCCGATTCATTCAGCCATATTATAACACAGTTCGGCACTGCCAGTTGCCTTACCAGCCAATTGCTCGGTCCGCCGGCACAGGGGGCAGGCTACCCGCCGCTGCCTCGGCAAAGACACGGTCAAAGAGGGCCAGTACCTGGTCAACTTCAGCATCTGTCATCACGAGCGGTGGCTGAAAACGTAAAATGTTGCCCCGCAGCGAAATGATGATGGCCCCCAGTTCATAGAGCCGGAACATCAGTTGATTAGTGAGCGTTGGATTAGGCTGGCCCGCCGCATCGACAATATCGATTCCGCCGTTAAAGCCATAAAAGCGGTAATCCCCAATAAAGTCATAGCGGTCACTAACTTGGTCAAAATAGGCTTGCATCCGTTGGCCTAAGCTAGCAGACCGGGCCACCAAATTTTCTTCATCAAGCACATCCAAGCCGGCCATCGCGGCGGCCGCTGCTACCGGAGAACCGCCGGTCGTAAAGAGGTGCCCAGCGGATGGCACCGCATCCATCATGGCCGCCCGACCGACTGCGGCGGAAAGAGGTAGGCCTGAGGCCAACGATTTCCCAACAGCAACCATATCTGGCTCAATACCAAAGTAATCAATGGACCACATTTTACCGCAACGGCCTAAGCCCTGGTTGACTTCATCCGTTGCAAAAACAATGCCATGCGCGCGCGTAAACTGGTAGAGCAAATCCATGAATTCCTGTGGCGCTTTCACCAGTCCACCATCACACTGGATGGGTTCAATCAGAACCAGGGCCACTTCATCGACCGGGATATAGGTGCTAAAGAGCCGTTCAAAGTCAGCAAACATTCTCCGGGAAAAGGCGCTGTCGCTCTCCCCTGCCAAGCGATAATGCGGGTCCGGATAGGTGGCTTTGATTAAACCGGGCAGCATGGGGCCAATTTTTGCCACTTGATTTGGCGTCACGCCGGACAGTGAGGCAGCCCCATAAGTCGACCCGTGCATGGACCCGGTAAAAGAAATCACATACTGGCGACCCGTGTAGGCCCGGGCTGCCTTCACAATCATTTCGTTCGCATCCGAACCGGCATTGCCTAAGGCAACCTTTTTTTCAAAATTGCCGGGCGTTAAAGCCGCTAAGCGCTTTAACAAGGGCGCCGTCGTGGTATTAGCAAAATAAGCTGGCGTGTAGAGCAGGAGCCGGTCCACCTGCTGATGGATGGCTGCTGTCACCTTGGGATGACAGTGACCCAAATTTGTGGCGGAAGCAGAAGACAGTAAATCTAAGTACTGTTGCCCATCCGCGTCGGTGAGAATGGCCCCCTTAGCTGAGTCCACCACCAAATCATAATATTTAATCCGCGCTGCTTCGTCGCGGTAGCGGTCTTCTTCTTGAATAATTCGTTGATTTTCTGACATAGCCCTCTCTCCCTTTTCTCATTAATTTTTAATTAATTATACAATAAAAAGCCCGCCAAAGGCGAGCTTTCAATCAATTTAAGCATCTTTTTCTAACTTTGAATGTTTAGCCCCATAAAAGGCGTAAACCAACAAACCTAACGCGAACCAACCCAGCGCGTACACCTGAGCCTGCCGATCCAAGGTAAAGAAGATGTAAGCAGCGCCCAAGAAACCAAGGGCAGGTAAGACCGGATACCAAGGCAACTTAAAGCCAGGGTTTGGGAGATCCTTGCCTTCGCGTGGACGTAGCTTATAAATACCAACGGAAACCATCATAAAGGCAATCAGGGTTCCTGCCGAGATTAAGTCAGCCAACTCGTTGAAGGAGAAGATGGCCCCAATCAAGATGGCCCCAATCGTCAAAACCAGCAAAGCAGACTTAGGGAGGCCCTTACGGTCCACCTTTCCTAAGAAAGCAGGCAGTAAGCCATCCCGGCCGAAAGCATAGAGCAGACGCGAGCCGGCCATCATCATACCGATGATGGCGGTAAACATACCAGCTAGCGCAACCACTGAAAGCAAGTTGGACACGTAAGGGTGGCCTGCTTCCAAGAGCGCCCAAGCTGCCGGTGCGGCATTATCCGCATAACGCGTGTAGTGGAACATGCCCACCATCACCAGGGAAACGGTCACAAAGAGCACCGTAGCAATGATGAGTGAGCCGATGATACCTCTTGGCATCGTCTTTTGTGGATCCTTGGCTTCCGCAGAATTAGCGGCGATGGAATCAAAACCAATGTAGGCCAAGAAAATCTGGGAAGCCCCCATTGAAATCCCCTGCCAACCACCAAAGTCAGTGCCTGGCACATGGGCTGGAATAAAGTGGGCGTAGTTTTGTGGATGAATGGCCGTTGCCCCCACCACGATAAAAATCAGCACCACTAACAACTTACCGACCACCAGGAAGTTTTCCACAGCAGCCGTGGTCCGTGTCCCCTTCCAAAGTAAGACCGCCACAATCAAGACGGCTAACAAGGATAAGATATCAATGAAGCCGCCATTACCGGCCGCAAAGGAAGAGCCGATGGCCTTGGGTAGGTCAATATCGAAGGAAGACAGAAAGAGTTTGAAATTGGCGGACCAACCTGACGACACGAAGGCCACTGCGATAAAGTATTCAGCCAACAAAGCCCAACCGGCAATCCAACCAAAGACTTCCCCGAAAACAACCGAAGCCCAAGAATAGACTGATCCTGCAAAGGGCAAAACCGAAGCAAATTCTGCATAGGCAAAGGCGGTCAAACCAGATACGATAGCAGCAACGACAAAGGACAAGGCCACGGCTGGCCCCGCATGCTTCGCCGCCACAATACCAGGCATGGTAAAGATGGCGGTAGACACAATGGTCCCCAATCCCAGGGCCAGCATCTCTTTAACGCCCAGCGTTTTCTTTAAGTTTTTATCAGACGCTTCAAAGGCCGCTGGCGAAGCTTTCTTCAGCCAGTGGCCCATTCCACTATTTGCCATGTGTTACTCCTCAAATTCAATAAAGTATACGTTATATTAGCATTTTCTAATATAACTGTCAATCTTTTTGATGCTAGCCAAATAAAAAAAGCCGCCATACAGGCGACTTTTCTCAAATATTAGATACCCTCGTCCATCCGAACAGTATCGTTGACTTCTTTGGCGTCATCCAAGTAGTGTGTTTGCACACGGGACTTGAGACCCCAAATATAGAAGATAATGGCCACTACAGCGACCATCACGAAGTCCAGTGGGTAAGGCACTAAGCCATTTCCAGAGAATTCGTGAGAACCGATAAAGGATTCAATGGAGAGTACCACCAGGTAGGCAATCAACCAACCAGCGCCCTTAAATTGAATCTTCAACTTATCAGCGGTGATACCAAAGCGCCATTCGTAGAAGAAGTAGAATGGCAAGCCCAAGACGATGATCAAAATGACTTCAACCGTCGTTGGCCACATTGCCCAGTAAGTGGCCAGTGAAGCCAGAACAAAGGCTAATGGGGCCATGAAAGGCATGATGTTGGACTTAAATGGTCGCTTGAAGTTTGGCGCCATCTTCCGCAAAGACATAACCGTGACAGGACCCGTCATGTAAGCAATCAGGGTCGCCGTTGCAATCACGGCGGCCAGCGTTGACCAAGAACGGAAAGTAGCTACCATAATCATGGACAAAACCGCATCGGTAATCATGGCCATCCGGGGCATCCCGTACTTCTTGTTAATCTTACCGATAAAGGCAGGAATGTGCTTATCTTCCGCCATGGCCTGCAGCACGCGGGCCGTAGAAGCGGCGAAGGAAACCCCCGTTCCGAATGGTGAAACAAAGGCGTCGGTATAGAGCAAGACAGACAACCAGTTCAAGCCCATCAAGATGGCCAAATCGGCAAATGGTGATTCGAAATCAATCCCATTCCAACCGTACTTGGACAAGTCACCCGCATCCATCGACGTGATGTAGGTCGACTGGATAATCACGTACATGATAGTTGTGATGACCATGGAAATTACAACACCACGGAAAATATCTTTTCCAGGGTGCTTTACTTCAGAACCAAAGTTAATGATTGTCTGGAAAGCGTTAAAGGAGAAGATAATTCCTGAAACAGTCGTAGCCGCAAAGATTGGCGCAGAACCGTAAGGCATAAATTCATGCAGGGAAGTACCATAGTTAGCTGGGTGGAAGCCAGAGAGCATCAAGGTGATGATGGTAATAACGGGCACACCCAACTTAACAAAGGAAATAGCGGAGGTGAATCGAGTCAACAGGGAAACGGACCAGTAGTTCAACAACGTAAAGATGATGATGAACAAGAAGACGACCATCAGCCCTTCCGTCGTAATCGTTCCATTAGTCAAGAAGTGGTGCGTCCAGTTGGCCCAGGACCATGGCCAAGTGGCCATATACTGCACGGCGGCAACCGCTTCGATTGGAATCAACGTGATCAAAGAGACCCAGTTGGCCCAGGAGGCGATGAAGCCTAGCAGGGAACCGTGCGTGTACTGTGCAAACTTGGACATTCCCCCTGACTGTGGGAACATCGTTCCGAGTTCCAAATAGGTGTAGGCAATGACACCAATGACAACAGCACCAACGACCCAGGAAATGACAGCGGCCGGTCCGGCGACTCGGGTTGCTTCCCAGGAACCAAAGAGCCAACCGGAACCAATCAAAGAGCCAAGTCCCAGCAAGATGAGCTGTACTAAACCAATTTTATGATCTTTCATAATATCCTTCCATAACAATTTTCAAAGTGACCACTCACATGTGGATCACCAATGGTCACTATTTTACCAGACTAGTCTGAAAATGCAACTGATAAAAAAGACGCTTGCCTTAACAAGCGTCCCGGTATTAAACAAAGAGCAAGGTCAAAATGACAATGACAACCATCCCGACCAAGGAAATGACCGTTTCGAGGACGGTCCAAATCTGGAAGGTTTGCTTAACGGATAAATCAAAGAACTCTTTGAAAATCCAGAAACCGGCATCGTTGACATGGGAAGCAATCAAGGAACCGGCACCGATGGCCAAGGCCACCAACACGAGGAGCAAGTCCCCGTGTGGGTTAGCAGCCAAAATACCATTGACTACGCCAACGGCCGTAATACCGGCCACCGTAGCCGAACCAACGGCGATTCGCAAAACAGAGGCGACCGCCCAGGCCAAAATGACGATGGACACGGGCGACATAGAACCAGATGACTGGAACAAGTCAGCGATTTTGTCTGACATACCGGAGCTAACCAGAACCCCACGAAGGGCTCCGCCACCACCGACAATCAAGAGAATGCCTGAAACTGCATTCATACCAGCGTTCAAGGAATCGCCAACCACTTTCATAGAGCGCTTCTGCTTGATGCCCATCGTGTAAATGGCCACAATCAACGAAATGGTCATGGCGACGGCAGGATTGGCTAGGAAGTCAATGACCTTGTAGAGATCATCGGGATTCTTGGGCGCTGTTCCCCCGGTTACAATCAGCTTATAGACCGTGGCAATAATCATAAAGATTAGTGGGAAAACAGAAGTCAAAACGGACAAACCAAAGCTAGGCGCTTTGTCCAAGTTATATTCCTTAATTTCACCAATTGCCTCAATTTCAGTCTTATATTCAAAGGCGCCTGGTGCGTACTTCTTGGCCAACTTCGTAAAGAGTGGTCCGGCCACCACTGCCGTCACAACGGAAACAAGCAAGCCAACCAGCAACATCAAGCCGATGTTAGCGTTCAACTGCGAAGCCACCGCCGTTGGGGCAGGTTGTGGGGGCAAAAATCCTTGTGCGGAGGACAAAGCCGCCGTCATGGAAACACCCAGGTAAAGCAAAGGCACGTTGGCCTCTAGGGCCACGGCAAAGACAATCGGAATCAACAAGACCATCCCAACCCCGAAAATCATTGAAATACCAATGATAAAGGAAGCAATTAAGACGGCCCATTGCAAGCGCTTTAAGCCAAACCAATTAATCAAAGTTTTGGCAATCCGGTAAGCGCCACCGGCATCAGCAACCAAACGTCCAATCATGCCCCCAAAGATGAAGATGACTGCGTTTGATCCTAAGATGTTCCCCATTCCCTGATTTCCAAGCACCGCAGCGGGAATCTTGGCGGGGTCCATCCCGAGTAGCATGGCCAAAACAAAGGCAGTAATGACCAAGGAAACAAAGGTGTTCAATTTGAATTTGGTGATCAAGACCAACAAAAGCAAAATGGACAGAAATAACATCACGAATTCCATAGTTTATGTGTGCGGCAACAACCGCTCTCCTCTTTTGTATGCTTGCTTAATTCACATGCTTCCGCTGGAAGTTAGCAATGTTGTCGTACTCAGTTTGCAGCTGACGGGACAAACGAATGAAAATAGGCGCCAAATCCCGGTAAGCTTCGAAATTCTTGGGATCAGGCTGATAAGTATCAGACTTACCGACATACTTCGAAATTTCGTACAAGTCATCGATTTGGCCCAATGCTTTTTGCGCCACCACGACTGCGGCCAAAGCCCCTGATTCAAAGGCTTCTGGCACTGTAACCGGCTGCTCAAAAATGTCCGCAAACATTTGTCGCCATAGCGGTGAACGGGCAAAACCACCCGTCGCTTGAATGGATTTCAAAGAACCAACCACTTCTTCCAAAGCCAAAGAGACCATGTAAACGTTAAAAGTAATGCCTTCCAAAACAGCACGCAACATGTTGGCCCGCGTGTGTCCATGGTTCAGTCCGAAGAAGGAACCCCGGGCATTGGCATCCCAGATTGGGGCGCGTTCCCCACCCAGATAAGGGTGGAAGAGCAAGCCATCGGAACCAGCGGGGACTTTTGAGGCAATCTCGGTCATCAAGTTATAGGCATCTTCTCCCAGGAGGGCTGCCGTCGACTTTTCTGCATCAAAAAGGTTGTCCTTGGCCCAACGGAAGACATCGCCCCCATTGTTGACTGGTCCGCCGACTACCCAGTGATCTCGATCCAGGGCGTAGGTAAAAGTCCGTCCCTTTGGATCAATGACTGGCTTATCTGATACCACTCGGATGGCTCCCGAAGTCCCGATCGTGATGGCTGCAACGCCCGGTTGCACGGCATCCACGCCTAAGTTGGACAGGGGACCATCCCCAGCACCATAGACGAAAGGTACATCTCTTGGAATTCCTAAGACTGCAGCATATTCGGCCACCATGTCCTGTTCATAGGTATAAGGAGAGACAGTTTCTGGCAACTGTTCCTTGGACAGACCTGTCAGTTCGAGCGCCTGTTCATCCCAATCCAGTTCAAAGATGTTAAACAGCCCCGTCCCAGAAGCAATGGAAATATCCATCTTATTACTACCGAAAAGCCGGTGGAAGAGATATTCCTTAATCCCCAAGTAATGGGCCGCCTTCTGGTAGATGTCGGGGTGTTCGTGCTTCAACCAGAGCACTTTCGATAAGGGCGCCATTGGGTGAATGGGCGTCCCCGTCTTCTTATAGATTTCCATCCCCACACCAGAGTCCTTCAACTCTTCGGTATAGTCGACTGCCCGCGTATCCGCCCAGGTAATCACACGTGTCAACGGTTGCCAATCTTGATCAAAGGCAATCAATGAGTGCATGGCAGAAGAAAAGGAGACCGCCTTGATGGTATTACCGGCAGCCAAGTTTGCCTTGCGAATCACCGCCCCCAGCGCATTGCTAAAGGCCACGAAAATTTCGTCCAGGTCCTCTTCCGCCATATCCGTTTGATCCCGGTACAGCGTATACCCAACATTGGATTGAGCGACAACCTGGTTTTGATCATCAAAGAGAACCGCTTTCGTGGAAGTTGTCCCCAGATCAACACCGATCATGTAGTCCATGTCTATTTCTCCATTATTCTCAATTTTCTACCATCAGTATACCCTTTTTAGGAAAGGGCTTTGAAAGAAAAAGCCCCCGTATCAGACGGGGGCAAGTTTTCCGCTTTGAAAATTACTTCTTGGCCGTATCCATTGCGTGACCACCGAAGCCGTTCCGCAAGGCTGAAACAACCTTACCAGTAAACGTGTCTTCTTGGAGTGAGCGGTAACGCATTGCCAATGACAAGTAAATAACTGGTGCAGGAACTTCCAAATCAAGGGATTCTTCAACAGTCCACTTACCTTCACCAGATGAGTGCATCCGACCAGAAATCTTGTCCAACTTTGGATCCTTGGCAAACTGTTCTTCGATCAATTCCATGAGCCATGAACGAATAACAGAACCGTGGTTCCAAAGCTTAGCAACAGCTTCATAGTCGTAATCGAATTGGGAAGCTTCCAATACTTCGAAGCCTTCGGCGATGGCTTGCATCATACCGTATTCGATACCATTGTGTACCATCTTCAAGTAGTGACCTGATCCCAAACGACCAGTGTAGAGGTAACCATCCTTTTCAGCGATGGATTCAAACAATGGCTGCAAAACCTTCCAGGCTTCGGCGTCATCGCCACCAATCATGAAGTTACCACCATTGCGGGCACCGGACATACCACCGGAAGTACCAGCATCAAACAACTTCAAGCCAGCAGCAGTCGTGCGCTTGTTCTGTTCCAAGTTGTCCTTGTAGTTTGAGTTACCACCATCGATGATGATGTCGCCCTTGTCCATCTTTTCGATCAACGTGTCGATGGTTGAGTTGGTTGGCACACCGGCTGGGACCATCACCCAAGCAACCTTAGGAGCAGGCAACTTAGCCAACATGTCATCAATCGTGTAGACCCCTTCAACCTTGTCGGAGTAAGCATCTGCTTCTGCAACAAAGTCCTTGTTCAAGTCGTAGGCAACGACTTCATGGCCATTGTCAACTGCGTTCTTAACCAGGTTCAAGCCCATCTTTCCTAGGCCAATCATGGCAAACTTCATGTGTCTTACCTCTTTTTTAAGTATGCTTTCTTTATGACTACAACTACTATTGTATGAAAATTATTTACGCAGTGCAAGGCAAAAATTGAAAATTTTTTCCTATTCCAGTATGATAAACAAGAAACTCAGTAGAAATGGATGAACCCATGCCTCAATCAATCTTTGCCCTCTTGGGCAACAAAAAAGTTGGCGACAATAATACCGAAGCAAAAATCGTCACTTACTTAAAGGAAGAACCCGAAAAAGCAGCCGAAGCTACCATTCAAACACTAGCAGCAGCTAGCCATGTTTCAACCGCTTCCATTTCCCGCTTTGTTAAGAAAATTGGTTTCGACTCCTTCCGAGATTTTTCGGTCGCCCTGTCCACTTACAACCAGCAAAAGCACCCCGTCGACCTTTTTGGTGAAATCGATGACCAAGATAACAGTGCCGCCATCACCAAGAAGGTTTTTTCTGGTGCCCAAAACGCACTGTCAATGACCCGGGACGCCTTAAGCCAACAGGCACTCGATCAGGCCGTTGACTGGCTTATCCAGGCCGATCGGGTCGGTTTTTTTGGCATTGGCGGCTCCTCCATTGCGGCCTTTAATGCCTACCATAAGTTTTTGAGAACACCCATTGATGTCATTTCCCATCCGGACTACGACGTGCAGCTAATGCAAGCCGTTAAATTAGACGGCACCGATACCGCCGTGGTGATCTCCCACTCCGGCCGCAACGAAGACACCCTCTTCATTGCGCGCAAGCTCAAAGAAAACGGTGTGCCCTTCATTGCCATCACTTCTTTTTCAGATGCGCCCTTGGCACAGATGGCCGACTTAGTACTACTCTCTTTGGCCGAAGAAGTGAACTTTCGTTCCGAATCGATGTCTTCTCTCATCGCCCAATTAACGATTATCGATACCCTATTCACGCTGGCTGGATCCAAACTTCCCGAACAAACACAGGCAGTCGTTGATACCATGCGCGATGTTATCGAAGGCACTCGAACTGAATAAGCAGACAAAAAGGACTGTGCCGTCTGATGATATGAACCCCAAATTTCGGGGATCATACCAGTCATTGTTTCGGCACAGTCCTTTTTTAATGTTGTGTTGCTTCTTCTTGTTCGACCATGGCAATCGCCTGGTTCATGAGCATGTCAATGGCCACAAAGTTTTCGCCACCTTCGGGCACAATAATGTCCGCATAGCGCTTCGTTGGTTCAACGAACTGATTATGCATGGGCTTCACAGTGGCCAGATACTGGTCAATGACCCCAGCGACCGTCCGCCCCCGTTCATTGGTGTCCCGCTCTAAGCGGCGGATGAAACGAATGTCGTCATCCGTATCCACATAAACCTTCAAGTCTAACATGTCCCGCACGCGCTCATCATTGAAGAGGAGCACGCCATCCACAATAATCACGTCGGAAGGTTCAATGTGGACGGTTTCAGCCGCACGGGTGTGGGCCGCGTAATCATAAACAGGAATATCCACTGCTTCATAGCGTAGCAACTGGTTCAGTTGGGCCACAAACAAATCCGTTTCCAAAGAATCTGGATGGTCGTAGTTGGTCTTGACCCGTTCCGCCATCGGCTTGTCCGATTGATCCTTATAGTAAACATCCTGCTGCAGCAGTACGGGATGGTTCGCCCCTAAGCGCTCAATCAGTGCCTTCGACACCGTCGTCTTTCCAGAACCGGACCCACCGGTAATCCCAATTAATAGTGGCTTTTTTGACACAATGGCCTCCCTCGCGGTTAGAAAATCGCTCTATATTATCCAACCCATTTTACGAGAAATAAAGCAGAAAAGCTAGTAAAAAAGCCAGCCGCTCGGCTGACTGACCTGTACCCCAAAAGTTGAAGTGAATAATTAGCCTAACTGGCCAGTTGCCGATATTCAATCGGCGACTGGCCTT
>JAQTHT010000024.1 GCA_029433265.1 Leuconostocaceae bacterium ESL0958
GGCAGATTCTATAATTAATTCGAACGACAATTAAAAACAAAAAACCCAAAGAAATTCTTTACAATGGTAGTTGCTAGACCAACCAAAAGGAGAATTTCTTTGAGCCATTTAATTCTATCATCTTACGACCGTGGTGCAATCGAAACTTTAATTGGATTAGGCTACTCATTGCAGAAGATTGCCGATACCTTAGGTTTTTCCAAGTCGACCATTCATTACGAACTCCAACGAGTCAAGCCTTATTCTGCCCAGCTAGCCCAACAAGATGCCGACCAAAAGCGCCATCTCTGCGGCCGAAGAGTCACGTTAAAGCCTGATTTGAAGCGGCAAATTGAAAATCATCTTCGGTTAACTTGGTCACCAGAAGCAGTGGGCCACTATCTACACGTTGCCACCGCCACCCTCTATGACTGGTTACATAAGGGACGTTTGGATTTTGCCTTAACTGACCTGCCTCATCGCAATGTTTACCAGCGACGAAAGCAGGAAACTCGGGGTACTTTTCAAATCGATCAAAGTATTGAGCAACGGCCAAC
>JAQTHT010000025.1 GCA_029433265.1 Leuconostocaceae bacterium ESL0958
GTTGGGTTATTGGGATAGATGACTGGGTTGTTTCCCGGTACATCGGGTACCAAGTGACCCATTGCATGGTAAGTCACCGTGACCGTTTCGTCTTGATCAGTAGGGTTGACCGTCTTACCGGGTACCTGCGCTTGATCGGCGTAGTAACCTGGAATGATTGGTGATGGCGTACCAGCAAAGGTAGTTTGACCACCCTTAGGCGTCCAGTCCGAGTAAGTAACCTTGCCGGTTACTTCGTCGACAGTCGCCGTCCGGTCATAAGTAACCGTCTCGGTTTTCGATGGCGCTACTTGCTTGCCGTTACCGTCGACGTAGTCGATGGTGCGAGTGATGGTCTTTTCCAGCGAGGACTTGTCCGTTCCATCTGGATACTTTGGTCCATCTGGGTTATTCGGATCGATTGGTTGACCTGGTTGTCCAGGATTGTTTGGATCAACCGTCTTGTTCTTATGCTTCAAGACTACCTGGAATTCAGACTGCTGCCCTTCCTTCTGGTAGTGCAAACCATCAGCTGGGAAGTT
>JAQTHT010000003.1 GCA_029433265.1 Leuconostocaceae bacterium ESL0958
AAGGCCAGTCGCCGATTGAATATCGGCAACTGGCCAGTTAGGCTAATTATTCACTTCAACTTTTGGGGTACAGGTCACAATCAAAAGATTGCGGGCTTTTTAGTGACTATCAAAAAGGTCCCGACTTCTCCCACTCTGAACCCAGCCTTTGTTCTTATTACCAAATGACTACGAAAAGGCCATTGGTTGATTTTCAATTACTTTCTCCTGCCTATCACGATGCAGGCAGTAGAAACGCCGTTTGACCAAGCAAATCTGTGACCACACTTGGCGCCTTTCATACCGTTCTTTTATTTGTGATGGATGGCAGATTCTATCATTAATACGACACATCTTATGCAAATTCTACCTTCAACGTTTTACCCATTGCATGGGCAATAACGGCCAGTTTATCGAAGGTCACGTTATCACCACGTTCAATTCGAGCAACAGTGGATTGTGGAACACCAGCGCGTTCAGCAAGATCAGCTTGGGTAAGACCTGCGTGTTCACGGGCGTTATACAGTGCGATCGCACTGGCAGAACGTTCTTTTGCAGCCAGATATTCCTTTCTAAATTCAGGATTTTTCATTTCATTGTTAACGATTTGATTAATCTTCATGATTTTCCCACCATTCCTTTTTCAACGTTTGTGCATGTTCAATTTCAGATACGGGCGTTTTCTGTGTTTTCTTGGTAAAACCGTGCGTAATGACATAACGACCATTTTCAACGTGAAAATACAACGCTCGTTGAATATTTTTCGCGACTTTACTTCTCAATTCATAAAGATTTTGATGACCTTCGATCTTTTTTACCCATGTCATCCGTTGCGCCACTAACAGTCCCTGCTGCTCCGTGTCAGTAATGACCTGTAGCAGTTTTGCACGATCTTTTATGGGCAATTTTTGCAACCATTCAAGAAATTCATCATGACCATTTGGTCGTTTGTATGTTTCGAATTCTGGGTTTTCCATACCCTTATTATAGCACTTAAGTATTTAATTTCAACAAATATAATATAAAAATGGATTTTGCTTATATTGAATAAAATCTGCTATCCCAAGTATGCTGCTCCTAAGTAATCGAAAAAATTTTTAAAACTTTGTTCAGGTCGATCGCTGCGATTCCCTGTCCGTTCAAAAAATCATCTTCCATAACTGATGAACACGTAGTTTCGAGCACACCATGGTTATGATGAGAGAAGCAGTCCTAAAGCATTTTGATACGAACCAACTGACTTTTCATACCAACCAAGATTAACAGTGCCAATACGGACACCTTCAAAAATGCCTTTTGGACCACAGCATGACACAATTCATGTCATGGATGGAAAAAGCGGTGAATAATGGACTGATTGAAAACTTTTTCGGTACATTGAAGCGAGAAAAATTTCATGGCTTGTGGCGCAGCTTTAGTAGTATTGCAAAACTAACGCAAGCAGTCAGTGCCTATAAAATCAAGAGCAAACTAAAAGAACGAACGCCGATGGCACATCGGTCATTCGTCCTAAAGCAAGCTCAATGACATGTCCTAATTTTGGGATTCATATCAAACTAAATTTTTGTCCTTTAGCAAATATATTATGATAGTTAATCCGTCAAAAAATTGACCACAACTCATTTAGGCAGTTCAACATTCAATATTGTAGCGCCACTTGTACTCATGTAATGGTTACATCGAAAAAGCGCATTCGACAAGTAGTCGAATGCGCTTTCCATTTCGTTTAAAGGAGCTAGCGGGATTTGAACCCGCACACCGCCAGAAGACGGCTCGACGGATTTCGAGTCCGCTGCAGTACCAGATTGTGCCATAGCTCCAGCAGGCTGTCCTCGTTAGTAGGACAGCAATATTTCTTTACTTATTCTTACGCTTAGCAGCCTTTTCACGTTCTGACGTGTTCAAGATTGCCTTACGGATCCGGACGTTTTCAGGGGTTACTTCAACGTATTCATCATCGTTCAAGAATTCCATGGAAGCTTCCAGGTCCATTTCGCGTGGCGTCTTAATCGTCGCCGTTTGATCCTTAGAGGAAGAACGGACGTTTGATTGTGGCTTACCCTTCGTGACGTTGACGGAAATGTCATTGTCACGGGCATTCATACCAACGACCATGCCTTCGTAGACATCAACGCCAGCGCCGACGAACATTTGGCCACGATCTTCCACACCCATGATGGCGTAGTTGGTCGTTTGCCCTTGGTTAATGGAAACCAAGGCACCGTTGCGGCGACCAGGGGTCCAGTTACGAACCATTGGCCGGTATTCCGCATAGGTGTGGTTGTAAATACCATAACCGTGCGTTGCCGTCATGAATTCAGTGGCATAACCAATCAAACCACGGGATGGGGCCATGTAGGACAGACGGGTCTGACCATTGCCCAAGGATTCCATGTTTTGCATTTCACCCTTGCGTTGATTCAAGGCATCGATCACGGAAGAAGAATATTCTTCTGGCGTATCGATTTGCACGGATTCGTATGGTTCGCACGTTTCACCATCAATCTCGCGGTAGATAACTTGTGGTCGGGAAGCTTGCAATTCGAAGCCTTCACGCCGCATGTTTTCAATCAAGATAGACAAGTGCAATTCACCACGTCCGGAAACCAACCAAGTACCAGCTTGGCCGTTATCTTCGACACGCAGAGAAACATCCGTGTGCAATTCACGCAAGAGCCGGTCTTCGATTTGACGGGCCGTCACAAACTTTCCTTCACGACCAGCAAAGGGGCTGTCGTTTTGACGGAAAGTCATTTGCAAAGTTGGTTCATCAATCCGCAGCAGTGGCAATGCTTCTGGATGGTTGGCATCGGCAACCGTTTCCCCAACGGAAATGTCTTCCATTCCGGAAAGGGCGATCAAATCACCGGCCTTAGCTTCTTCGATGTCAACCTTATCCAAGGCAATGAAACCGTGCATCTTGGTAACACGGAAGTTCTGTTGCGTGCCGTCCAACTTCATCACCGTCACGTTGTCGCCAATGTGAACCGTTCCCCGTTGAACACGGCCAATCCCAATCCGACCCACGAAGTCGTTATAGTCCAACATGGCCACTTGGAACTGCAATGGTTCGTCAGAGTTGTCGATTGGTGCCGGAATGGTCTTGAAGACTTCATCGAAGATTGGCTTCATCGTGTGTTCTTGCGTGTCCAATTCAGGAGACAAAGAAGTCGTTCCGTTCATGGCAGAAGCAAAAATCACTGGGAAGTCCAAGTCTTCGTCGTCGGCACCCAATTCGATAAAGAGGTCCAGAACTTCATCCACGACTTCTTCAGGACGGGCACCCGGACGGTCAACCTTGTTGACGATGACGATTGGCGTCAAGTGCTGTTCGAAAGCCTTCTTCAGCACGAAACGCGTCTGTGGCATCGTACCTTCCAAGGCATCCACGACCAAGAGCACACCATCAACCATGCCCATGATCCGTTCCACTTCTCCACCAAAGTCGGCGTGACCTGGGGTATCCAAAATGTTAATCTGCTTGTCGCCGACCCGGACAGCCGTGTTCTTGGACAAAACAGTAATCCCACGTTCCTTTTCGATATCATTCGTATCCAAAGAACGGTCACCCAGTGCCGCTTCCTTACGGGCATCCAGTGTATCTGATTGCTTCAACATTTCATTAACCAATGTCGTCTTTCCGTGATCGACGTGGGCAATGATAGCGATGTTACGGATATCTTCGCGAAGATTTGCCAATGTTATATGCTCCTTTTTATTAACTACTCACAAGAAAGACTAGGGGATTCCCCTAGTCTTTGTCAAACTGATGGACAGCTGCTTGCACCTTGTTAGTAGCGATTAATACTGTGTTTGATGATAGCATATCAGGCTGGCTGCCGTCAAGATTTTTCACCTGGTAGCCTAGACTTTCACAGAGCACCCGCCCCGCTGCTAAATCCCAAGGAGATAACTTGGAAAAGTAACCCTGAGCCTGGCCCAGCGCCAGCCGACTAAAGGAAATGCCGGCAGATCCAAGAACCCGGTAGGCCAGGGCGGTTGCTGCCAGCTTTGGATAGGGCCACTCCTGAGCCAGGAGCCGGCGGCCTGAGACCAGCATAACGGTTTCTTCCAGCGGCCGATCTGCAATTGGCTGCAGTGTTTGGTCATTTTGAGCAATGCCTAGGCTCGGACCGCCATGAATGAGCGTATCCGCCATCACCTGTAAAATCCAACCCAACTGCGGTTGGCCGTCCTCATAGTAAGCGACCATAATGGCAAAGTCTGTCTGTTCGTGGACAAAGTTCATTGTGCCATCAATGGGATCCACAAACCAGACGGGACCCGCCATTGTCTCGGGCCGTTGCAAATCCCCTTCCTCGCAGACAAAGTGAGCAGCGGGCGTCAGGCCTTTCAGAAAGGCCAGCAAATCAGCCTGATTGGTCCGATCAATGTTGGTCACTAAATTGCGGACATCCCCCGCCTTTTCCGCCACTTGAAAGTGACCGGCTAGCGCCTGCTGGCGGCTGGTGGCCCCCAGTTGATGCAAATAGGCACTGACTTGCTGATCTAGAGCTTGCAAATAGTCCTGCTTGCTACTTGGCTGCATGGTACACCACCTTCTTGCTGGCCCCTTGGGCGAGTTGGATTGTTTGGTAAATGGAATAGCCTGTCTGCCGCCCAAAATCACGGTCAAAGGCCTTTTGCTCCGATTTGGCCGGCATCACGAGACAAAAATCCCGGTAAGCCGATAGGAGTAAGTCCCGATCACAGCCGCTCTCGTAGCTTTTCATGACGGCATCCACTAAGTTGGACACCATAATAATATCGGTCGTGGTCCAATTGCCATCAATGGGTAATTGATATGCGTCTTTCATCAGCGCCTCCCGCTGTTATTCTTAGTCTTCATTTTAACAAGCCGAGGGAAAGGACGCCAGTCGGTCAAAAGAAGAAGGGCAGCCGCCAGGACTAATTTTTGCTATACTAGGACTGTTAAAAAAAGGAGTTCACGCATGACAATTCGCTTTACAATGGATAAAATTACACGGGATGGCGACCCTGTTTTACGAAAGGTAGCGGCCCCTGTGCCCTTCCCCCTTTCAGCAGAACACGCTCAGTTAGCCAAGGACATGATGACCTACTTGGTTATTTCCCAAGATGAGGAACAAAATGAACAATATGGCCTGCGACCAGGCGTTGGCCTGGCAGCACCCCAGGTGGGAGAATCCTTACAAATGGCGGCCATCTTGATTCCTTCCGCGGATCCGGCGAAGGAAGACCCAGAACCTTACTTTGCCGGCGTCATCTTTAACCCGGTCATCATTTCGGAAACGGTTGGCCGAGGTGCCTTAGATACTGGCGAAGGCTGCCTGTCCGTCGATCAAGATGTACCGGGCTTTGTCCCCCGTTCCAAGAAAATTACCGTCCGTTACCAGGATGAAAACGGCGATACCTACGAAAAGACCTTGCGCAACTACCCAGCCATCGTCTTCCAACACGAAATCGATCACCTCCACGGTCATCTCTACTATGATCACATTGACCGTCAACATCCTTGGGCAGTCGATGACAATACCAAGTATGTTTAAGCAGCAAAAAACGCCCCGTTCCTACGACGGGGCGTTTTTTTACGACCTAAACTCGGGCCTTGATGTCAATGGCCGCCTTACCTAGGACAGCCGGATTATGCAAGCCTTCTTTACGCAGTTCATTTAAAAAGAAACCGGGTTGCAAGTCTAATGGCTGACTGGAAGCTAACACCACGAAGGTGTAATCATGGTCCTGGTCAGGCGCTCGTGGACCGATATAGTGATTGATCAAATCAGGATCATCAACGGGGACGTACTTCGAATAGAGCGAATTCTGGCCGTGAACTTGGTCCTCGGCCGTCCGAGAAAAGTTGGCTGGGATGGCAACCTGCGTCCCCTGGACCGGCACATTACCCACTAACCAATGAATCCAAGCAAAACCAGCCACTGGAACGGAATCAAAGTCGACAAAGGCCCAGGACAAATAGCGAGTATTCGCCGGCAAATCCTCTACCGTAAAGGGGAAAGATTCAACGGGAAAGCCCTGTTTCTGGGCACTTTCCGGTGCGTACTTGGCATACTGATCGGGCAGGTAGCCCGCTGTTAATGCAACTGAAATTTCCATATCATCCCACTCCAATCTGGCCGACCGCCGCCAACTTGTCAGCTCAACAAGAAGCAGTAAGCCGGTCATTCTCAGTCAGAAAAACCGCCTCAAACGGCGGCTTAACAACGTTTTTTACTTATCAAAGAAAGACCGCTTCTTGCCAGCCTTCCCCTTGTCGCCAGAAGCCTTGGCAAAGTCTTCTAAGGCCGCCTTCTGTGCCTTATTCAACTTCGTTGGTACAAGCACGTTGACAACCACGAACTGATCGCCATGGCCCGTGCCCCGCAAACGTGGCGCACCCTTACCAGCTAAGCGGAAGCGGCGACCATTTTGCGTACCAGCAGGAATCTTCAACGAAACATCACCGTGAACCGTTTTGACCTGAATTTGGTCACCCAAAGTAGCCGTCACGAAATCAATGTCCTGCTCTAAGTAGACATCCGCACCATCCCGTTCGAAGCCTTCCTTGGAAGCCGCAACGGAGAAGACCACGAACAGATCACCATGAGGGCCACCATTAACACCAGGTTCCCCTTGGCCGGCTAAGCGCATCTGCTGGCCGGTTTCAACACCGGCTGGCACCTTGACCTTGACTTCATGTTGCTTGCGGTCAGACTGATCCTGCGTATAGCGCACCGTCTTTTCGGTGCCGAAAATAGCCTCTTCAAAGGACAGGTGCATGCGGTACTGCAGGTCCCGCCCCTTACGGGGCGCATTTGGATCACCGAAGCCACCGCCGAACATCTGAGAGAAAATATCGCCAAGGTCTGAGAAATCGCCGAAACCTTGTCCTTGGCCGCCACCGAAGCCGCCAAAGCCACCTTGGCCCTGGGCACCAGCAGGTCCGAACTGGTCGTACTGCTGCCGCTTTTGTGGATCGGACAGGGTTTCGTAGGCTTCTTGGACTTCCTTGTACTTGTCCTCCGCCCCAGGTTCATGGTTCAAATCGGGGTGGTACTTCTTGGATAACTTTCGATAGGCCTTTTTAATTTCATCTTGACTAGCCGACTTGTCGACCCCAAGTCGTTCGTAAAATTCTGTATTATTCACAAGCAACTCCTTTACTTCAGTATGTACACCGGGCAAGCCCGGTTTTTTCAGCAGCGAACTGCTTACTTCTTCTTGTCGTCGTCGTTGACTTCTTCGAAGTCACCGTCAACCGTGTCATCGCCAGACTGGGCCTGGCCTTCTTGACCTTGACCCTGAGCGGCTTGTTGCTGGTAGAGCTTAGAAGCTAACTCTGAAGCAACCTTGGTCAACGCTTCCGTCTTGTCCTTCAAGTCAGTCAAGTCAGCATCTTCCGCAGCAGCGGCTTCCTTCGCTGCCTTCAAGTCGTCCAAGGCCTTTTGTGTAGGCTGCTTGTCGTCATCAGACAACTTGTCGCCGACTTCTTCCAAGGTCTTTTCCGTTTGGAAAATCAGTTGATCCGCGTTGTTGCGCGTGTCGACTGCTTCCTTCTTCTTAGCATCGGCCTCTTCGTTGGCCTTGGCATCGTTCATCATCTTTTCGATTTCGTCATCTGACAAACCACCGGCAGCCTGAATGGTAATCTTTTGTTCCTTCTGCGTACCTAAGTCCTTAGCAGAAACATTGACGATTCCATTCCGGTCAATATCGAAGGTCACTTCGATTTGTGGGACACCACGTGGGGCTGCAGGAATGTCAGCCAACTGGAAGCGACCCAAAGTCTTGTTGTCGGCAGCCATGGAACGCTCCCCTTGCAAGACGTGGATGTCAACGGCTGGTTGGTTATCAGCGGCCGTTGAGAAGACTTGTGACTTAGAAGTTGGAATGGTCGTGTTCCGTTCGATCAACTTCGTGAAGACCCCGCCCATCGTTTCAATACCAAGGGACAGTGGTGTCACATCCAAGAGCACCACATCCTTCACATCACCGGTAATCACACCACCTTGCACAGCGGCACCAAGGGCAACGGCTTCATCAGGGTTGATGGAGTGATTTGGCTCCTTACCAGTCATCTTCTTGACGGATTCTTGTACGGCTGGGATTCGAGTAGAACCACCGTTCAAGATCACTTCATCAATGTCATCGAAGGACAAACCGGCATCCTTTAAGGCATTCATAACGGGTTGTTCAGCCTTCTTAACCAAGTCAGCCGTCAATTCGTTAAACTTTGCCCGAGTCAAGGACGTTTGCAAGTGCAAAGGACCCTGGTCGCCGGAAGCGATAAATGGTAGGTCGATTTGTGCTTCGTTTGAAGAAGACAAGGTCTTCTTTGCTGTTTCAGCAGCATCCTTCAAACGTTGCAAAGCCAACTTGTCATCCTTCAAGTCGATGCCATTTTCCGCCTTGAATTCATCAGCCAAGTAGTCGATGATCTTTTGATCGAAGTTGTCACCACCAAGGTGCGTGTCACCGTTCGTGGACAGCACTTCGAAGACACCGTCACCCAATTCGAGGACGGACACATCGAAGGTTCCACCACCCAAATCGTAAACCAGGATCTTTTCATCCTTGTCCAACTTGTCCAAACCATAGGCCAAGGAAGCAGCCGTTGGTTCGTTAATAATTCGTTCTACTTCCAAGCCAGCAATCTTACCAGCATCCTTGGTTGCTTGACGCTGGGCATCGTTAAAGTAAGCAGGAACCGTAATCACGGCCTTGTCAACCTTTTCACCCAAGTAGTCTTCTGCATAACCCTTGATGTACTGCAGAATCATAGCGGAAATTTCTTGTGGCGTGTAATCCTTGTCACCCACCGTTACCTTGTAGTTTGCTTCGCCCATGTGGGACTTGATGGAAGAAATCGTGTCAGGGTTCGTGATTGCTTGCCGCTTAGCCACGTCCCCCACCTGAATGTCTCCATTCTTAAAGGAAACCACGGATGGTGTGGTACGGCTACCATCAGGGTTCGTAATAATCTTTGGCTTGCCACCTTCTAAGACAGCAACCGCAGAGTTTGTCGTTCCTAAATCAATTCCAATAATCTTTGACATAACGAAATTCCTTTCTATTATTAATCACATTTTTTATCTTTTTTAGGTGTGGTGCCGGAGCTGAATCACCATGTAGTCTTACTGGGCCACCACGACCATGGCCGGGCGAATAACCCGGTCATGCAGGAGATAACCCTTTTGCAAGACCTCCGCCACTTGGTCGGCTGCCAAATCGTCGGTCGCCGGAACCGTTTGCACCCCCTGCATACTGTTGGGGTCAAAGGCTTCGCCAACTTGACCAACCGGCTGGATACCTTGTTGTTCTAACGCCGTCTTTAAGGTTTTCAGGGTAATGGCCACGCCTTTTTGCACCTGATCAACCTGGGCATCGCCATCAGACTCGATGGCTAAGGCCCGTTCCAAGTTGTCGACGACCGGTAAAATGGCCTCCGCTAACTTCTGACCGTCATACTTACGAATATTGGCCAATTCACGGGCGTTGCGCGTCTGAATATTTTGAATTTCAGCCTGGGCACGCAAGAGCGCATCTTCTTTTTCTTGCAATGCTTCTTGTGCAGCTGCTAGTGCGCTGTCTGCTTCGACAGCTGGTTCCTCTGTGCTAGCTTCTTCAACCGGCTCATCCACTAAGTCCCCTTGCACTGCTTCTGTTTCAGTCGCTTCCTCTTGCGCCTTCGTTTGCGCTTCTTCTTTGCTCACGACCAGTCCTCCTTATACATATTCAACCAATTTATTATCAAGTGCCTGCCGAAAGGCTGCCAACACCCGCGCCAATTTTGCATAAGGCAAACGGGTTGGCCCGACCAGGGCAATGACCCCACCTGTATCACTGCCTAAATGAAAGGCAGTGGTCAACAGGGCGTAATCCTTGAGCAGGTCCGTTTGCAACTCCGTGCCCAAACGGATCGTCACCTGCTGGCGACCATCCGTTTTGGCCAGCTGCCGAACCCGCTCCGGGGAGTCAAAGAGCTCCAAAACCTGCCTGGCCTCCTTTAAGTTCAAATAGGCATCATCGGCCACCTCTAAGAGGTTCAGCCGACCGCCGATATGAACTTGTTCTGTCACGGAACGGGCCAGTACCTCGCCGAAAAGCTGCAAGAAGGCTGCCGGACTTTCGATATGCCGGGACAACAGCGTTGGCAGGGCTTCCGAATTCATCAACTGCAGCACTTCCTGCACCGGCCGACCAACCATTTGGCCGTTAATATAGTCGACCATTGAGGTCAGCGAGGAAAGCGAGAGGTCCTTTGGCAACTGGAAGGTTTGAGAATTGACCTTACCATCCGACGTTGCCAACAGAGCCAACACCTGCTGACCTTCCAGTTGAATCAACTGGAAGGAAGAAATCTTCAGGTTGTACTGTTTAGGCTTGACAATCAACGCAGTCAAACCTGTGACATCGGCCAATAGACTTGCTGTCTTCTCCAATAAGTCATCCAACTCATGGAAGTTGCCGCGAATCTTATCGGCCATGACCGCGACCTCTTGGTCGGTCGGCTGTTGCGCAATCATCAAGTGGTCCAAGTAGTAACGATAACCCGCCTTCGAGGGGATCCGACCAGCAGAGGCATGCAGTTTCTTAATCAAATCAGCATTTTCTAAGAAACTCATCTCATTACGAATCGTTGCCGGGGAAACCGACAGGTCGAGTTGATCGTGGAGTGTTTTAGACCCAACCGCACGGGCTGTTGCCGTGTATTGGTAAATAATGGCCGCCAGGATTAGCTGTTGCCGATCAGACAGTCCCATCCAAAACACCTCCGTTCTTGATTAGCACTTGATTAACTCAATTGCTAATTTATATATTAGCCCACTTCTTCAAAAAATGCAAGTCTTTTTTAGCACTCTTTTTAGGAGAGTGCTAAAAATAAAAACAGACAGCGGTTAGCTGTCTGTTTTCTCTGCAAAATAGGCCTGTGTCTGGGCGCGGTCTTTTTCTAATTGGGCAACTAGGGCCGCGGCCCCCTGGTATTTGACCTCATCTCTGAGCTTTGCATACCAGTAAACCGTGACTTCTTCGCCATAAACTTGATCGTCAAAGTCGAAAAGGTTAATCTCCACCGTTACGGGCCGGTTCGCCTCGAAGGTAATGTTCCGGCCAATCGAGGCCATTCCTTGATAGCGTTGGCCATTACAATCGACCTGGACCGCATAAATGCCGAGACCGGGTAAAAAGTAATCCTCCGGGGTCGCCAGATTAATCGTGGGAAAGCCGAGCGTTCGGCCCCGGGCGTCTCCACGAACCACCAATCCCTTTGTCTGGTGAATGCGCCCCAAGGCTTGATTTACCGCCGCTAAGTCCCCCGCCTGCAACTCGTGGCGAATTGTCCGGGAGGCGATTTTGGCGGACTCATTGGCCAAGCTTTGCTTGTCAACCGTGATGACGTCAAAGGCACCTGCTGCGTAGTCTTTCAGGTGGGCCATATCCGCATCCTGTTCAGCTGGGCCATAGCGGTGGTCAAAGCCGGCTACCACCACTTCTGCAGCCAGCGGCTGCAAGACCGCCGCAATAAATTCCTGCGGACTAAGGGCTGCCAAATGGGCGGTCAACTGCAGGCAGTATACCCGGTCGACGCCCAATTCAGCCAGCAGGGCCGTCTTTTCCGCCAGCGGCGTCAAGTAGTGAAAAGGCAGGGGCGTCTTTTCAAAAACCAAACCCGGATAAGGTTCGTAGGTTAAAACGGCTAAGGGCAAGCCCCGTTCATCAGCGGCAGCTTTGGCAGCGGCAATCACCGCCTGATGACCCCGGTGGACGCCGTCGAAAAAGCCCATTGCCAGCACCTGCGGACTCGCCTGAAAATCTTTACTTTGGAGTGGATAGTGTAAATGATAACGCTCAATCATAGCATCTTGCTTCCCTTCTAGGCAAAATAATAGCGTGAACGCCAGCACGCTTCCTCTTGGTCGTAAGCATAAACGGCCACTAGTTCCTGTCCATCGTAGCAGCAGTAATAGCCTGCGGTCGTGGCCGGCCAGGCGCTAATCTTCTGACCATGGCGGACGGCAAAGGCTTCTGCCTCGGTCAAGTCTTTTCTAGGCCAGTCAAGGACCTGGTCAATGCCTTTGACTGCTTGCTGCCAGTCACTAGGCGCCATGGCCATTAAATCCTCCAGTGGTACCGCCTCGGCCAGCGTAAAGCCAGAACCAGCCGTTCTGGTCAGTGCCGTCATCGTAGCGGGCAGCCCCAGCCGTTGGCCCAAGTCATAGGCCAGCGTTCGGATATAGGTTCCCTTGGAGACGGTGGCTGTAAAATCAACTGCTTGATAAGGCTGATTGGTGAGCCAGCGGAGCGGACTGGTGGTCCGAAAATCGTAGATGGTCGCCGCTCTTTCCGGTAACGTGACTGTTTCACCTGCGCGAGCATATTCGTACAAGCGTTTCCCGTTGACCTTGACCGCTGAATAAATGGGTGGGACTTGGATGATGTAGCCCGTCAGTTCGGTCAAAGCCCTAGCCAAATCAGCCGGATTGATGCCAGTCGTCAGTGGCTGCTTGGCTACTACCGCGCCGTCGGCGTCCTGACTTTCGGTGGCATAACCAAAGGTGACGGTCCCCGTATACGTCTTAGGTCGTTGCTGCAATAGGTCAATTAACTTGGTGGCCTTCCCTAGGGCTAAGACCAACACACCGTCCACGTTCGGATCAAGCGTGCCGGCATGACCAATTTTTTTCTGACCCGTCAACCGCCTCACACGGGCGACCACGCCAAAAGACGTCATTCCTTTGGGCTTATTGACGACAAGTAAACCGGTCACTGTGCTCCCTGCTACCATCTGTTGGCCCTCCTTTGCAATAGAAAAAGGCCGCCTCCCGGCGACCAGGTGTTGCTTTTATTTTACCGATTTGCCCGCTTCTTTTCAACGTAAGCCCGAATTCGCTGTAAGCCTTCCTGCAGTTGGGCCATATCGGCGGCATAGGACAGGCGGACATAGGCTTTGGCCCCGTCAAAGAGCGAGAAGCCAGCCCCCGGCATAATGGCCACCCGGCCCTGCTGGGCCAAGTCAGCCGCAAAGGCCCAGCCATCTGTGCCAAAATCAGCCGGAATCTTTGCGAAGAGGTAGAAGGCCCCCTTCGGATAAACAATGTCAAAGCCCAAGTCCGTTAAGGTATCGACTGCCAGTTGACGGCGGGCCTCATAAGCTTCCTTCATATAGGCCAAGTCTTCTTTAGGCATAGCAAAAGCAACAGCGGCCCCATCCTGAATAAAGGTTGGTACCCCGTAGGTCAGCGACACGTGGACTTCCTGTACTTTTTGCATGATGGCCTTGGGGCCCAAAATAAAGCCGACCCGGTAGCCCGTCATGGCGTGGGACTTCGAAAGACCATTAACGACCAACGTTTGTTCCGGCAGGTCTAGGGCCAGTGAATGGTGGTCCTGGCCATACGTTAATTCCGCATAAATTTCATCTGAGATCACCCAGAGCTGGTGGCGCTTAAAGGTAGCTGCCAAAGCGGCCAGCTCTGCCTCGGTATAAGTCACCCCCGTTGGATTGTTGGGATAGTTAAAAAGAATGGCCTTGACTGGCCGTTTTGCCTGCGCCATGGCCTCATCGACCAAGGCGGGCGTCAACTTATAGTTGGCTCGGGACGTATCAATCGGCAGGGCCACCGCATTGGCCAAATCAATGGCTGCAAAGTAAGAACCAAAAGCTGGGTCTGGTATAAGCAGCCCATCACCAGCCGCCAGCAGTGTTTTCAGCACCACATTGATGGCTTCCGAGACCCCAGTCGTCACGACCACTTCGTCAATACTACGGCCTGTAATCCCGTACCGGTCCTTTAAAAAGGATAAAATAGCCCGTCGTAAAGGCAGTTCCCCTTGTGAGCTGCCATAGTGGGAGCGGTCATTTTGAATTGCCTGAATCGTCGCCTCCTTCACCACTGTTGGTGTGGCAAAGCCCGGTTCTCCAAAGGTTAAAGGAAGCAGGTCCGCGATGCCCATGACTTCTTTTTGAAAATTAATCAGGGCATCCTGGTGCATATTCAATACCGTCGGATTCAATTCAGGTAACTGGCTGGTCATAGAAAGCCTCCTTGCTTTACTCACTTTATGATGTGATTTTCATTATAACATAAATAAAATACTTTCATTTTCTTTCATAAAGCAAACAAAAAGGCCAACCCAGTGGGTTGGCCTTTTCAGTGACTTATTTTTCAGATTGATGCAGTTGGCGAATCAATTCCTCAATATGTTCGCCATATTGAATGGAATTATCCAACTGAAAGTGAATTTCAGGAATCTTGTACACCGTCAAGCGGGGACCTAGCTCCCGTCGAATCAGACCGGAGGCTGCTTCCAAGCCCTCCTGTGTCTTTTTCCGATCAGAGGCCTTGTCTGACAGAATGGAATAATAGATTGTCGCAATCTGCAAATCACCTGTCACATCGACTGAGGTTACCGTGACGTCTTGGACGCGGGGATCATTGACCCGCTTCAACAATAATTCGGTGACATCTTTTTGAATTTCCTGGGCTAATCGTCCAGCTCGTTGTTCATTGGCCATCGTGTCCTCCCCTTCAGGTTACTTTGGCTTCACTTCTTCCATGATATACGCTTCACCCGTATCACCTGGTTGAATATCATTGAACTTGTTCAACGTAAAGCCGAAGTCATAACCAAACTTGACGGAATCAACAGGGTCCTTACCGCGTTGCAAGGAAGCCAATGGTCCGTCAAAGATCACCGTGCCGTTACGAATCAAACGCAACTTGGCATCCTTGGTAATCCGACCTTCTTCGACAGTAGAACCGGCAATCGTACCAACCTTGGAGAACTTGAAGAGTTCCTTGACCGTGATTTCGCCAATCACTCGTTCCTCATAAACAGGTTCCAGTTGTCCCTTCATGGCTGCCGTCACATCATCGATGGCGTCATAGATGACGGAGTAGTAGCGCATGTCGATTTGGTCTGCATTGGCCTGGTTCTTGGCGAACGGCGTTGGGCGCACGTTAAAGCCGATGATAATGGCTTCTGAAGCACCCGCCAAGGATACATCGGATTCGTTGATGGCGCCGACAGCGGCGTGGACCACATCGACCCGAACACCGGAAACGTCAATCTTCTTCAAAGCGCCAACTAAGGCTTCTACAGAACCTTGGACATCCGCCTTCACGATAACTGGGACCGTCTTCATGGCCTTCTCTGACATAGTATCAAAGAGAGTATCCAAGGTCACAACCGTACCAGCGTTCCGGGTTTCTTCACGGGCGCGCTTAGCACGCTCTTCCCCAGCGGCACGGGCCTTCTTTTCATCATCCATGACGATGAAGCGGTCCCCGGCCGCAGGGACCTCGTTCAAACCAGTGATTTGAACTGGCGTGGCTGGCGTGGCGGCCTCAATGTTTTGACCTAATTCGTTTACCATCGTCCGGACCCGACCGTAGGTGTTCCCAACGACGACAGGATCCCCGACGTGGAGCGTACCCTGCTGAATCAGAATCGTGGAAACAGGGCCGCGACCCTTATCCAAGCGGGCTTCGATAACAGAACCGCGGGCCTTCTGCGTTGGATCCGCCTTCAATTCCAGCACATCAGCTTCCAGCAAAATCATTTCCAAAAGCTTTTCAACGTTTTCACCCTGCTTAGCAGAGATCTTAACGAAGATGGTGTCGCCACCATACTCTTCTGGCACCAGGTCATAGGCCATCAACTGGTTCATGACTTGATCCGGGTTGGCCCCTTCCTTATCAATCTTGTTGACGGCGACAATGATTGGTGTGCCGGCTGCCTTGGCGTGGTCAATGGCTTCGATTGTTTGTGGCTGAACGCCATCATCGGCCGCCACGACCAGGACCGTGATATCCGTAATGTTGGCACCACGGGCCCGCATTTCCGTAAAGGCGGCGTGACCAGGGGTATCCAAGAAGGTAATCAGTCGGTCATGCAAGCGAGCTTGATAGGCCCCAATGTGTTGGGTAATGCCACCCGCTTCGCCAGCCGTCACGTTCGTTTGCCGAAGGTAGTCCAGCAAAGTCGTCTTACCGTGATCGACGTGGCCCATGATGGTGACAACGGGTGCCCGTGGTTCCAAGGCATCCTCGTTAATGCTGGTATCGTCGAAGAAGCGGTCGATGTCGGCCAAGTCCTCTTCTTCTTTTTGCTTGGCTTCAATGTCATAGTCGGCCGCCAGGATTTCAATCGTGTCGGCATCCAAGGACTGGTTTTGGTTGGTGACAATGCCCAGTAAGAACAACTTCTTGATGATTTCGGCAGCATCCCGGTGCAAGAGCTTAGCCAAGTCCTGCACGTTCATGCCTTCCTTATATTCCAGTACCTCTGGCAAAGGCTGTTCCTTACGAACTGAAACAGGCTTCTTCGGCGTCTGCTTCTTAGCAGCAATCCGCCGGGCCTTCTTTGAGCCATGGGGCTTGTCCTGGCGCCGGGGAGTCTGCTGACCCGTGCCGGTGGTATTCCGCTTGCGCGTGTTGTTGCGCGCGGAATTGTTCCCGGAAGCTAAGGAACCGCCGAAACGGCCCTGGCCACCGTTGGTGTTGGCCGTCTTGGCCGCTGGCTTTTGACCAGTCTTAGCGGCTGGCTTCTTGGCAGCGGGTTGCTTAGCTGCTTCCTTCTTCGCCTGCGCTTGCCGGTTTTCGGCAACGTATTCCTTCAAAGAATCATCCTTCTTAGCGGAATAGTTCACTTGTCCTTCGCGGGGCTTAGTAGACCAGGACTTCTTTTCCCGGATCATTGGCCGGCCCGTACTTTGGGCTGGCTTCTTGTTGCGCTGTCCATTGCGGCTACGATTGCCGTTACCGGCTGCGCTTTTTTGGCCAGCGCTATGATTCTGAGAACGGTTGCCAGTCGCCGCTGGCTTACGCTTAGGCTTGGCTGCTGGGCCAGCACTGGCCCCATCTGATAACTTAGCGGCATGCCGGCGCTTAGCGGCTGGCAATTCTTTTCTTTCTGGCACGGCTTGCTTGCGGGCAGGCCGGTTTGAACCTGAAAACTTTTTTTCTTCTGCCATTAATTAATTCCGCTCCTTTTCTTCTAGTACTTGCTTGATTTTCTTGGCAAAACCCCGGTCTAACACTGCCAACACGGCCCGATTTTGGCCGATTGCCGTTGCTAACTCTGCTTTGGTAAAGGCGGTGTTGACTGGGACTTGATAGAAAGTTGCTTTATCGCTGAATTTTTTGGCTTGACTGGCGCCCCCGTCTGCTGGGAAAAAGACCAGTTGCGCTGATTGGTTCCGAATCGCCTCCAATACGGCGCCGGTCCCAAGTTCGAGTTGACCAGCCCGTTTGGCTAATCCGAGTAATTGGAGCACTGCTTTATGACTGTTCATTGGCAAAGAGCTCCTGACGGGCCTGTTGGTGATCGACATAGTCATAAAGCTCGTCATAAAAGGCGGGGTCGATTGCTTGACTAAAGGCCTTTTCAAAGACCCGGTCTTCCTTGGCCTTTTTGGCAGCGTTACGGTCGAGGGCGACGTAAGCCCCGCGGCCATTTTGCTTACCAGAAGGGTCTAGGAAAACTTCGCCTTCCTTGTTTTTGACAACACGGACCAAATCTTGTTTCTTCAACATTTCTCCAGAAATGATGTCTTTTCGTAAAGGAATTTTTCGGGTTTTCATCGAAAGGCCTCCCTGCTTTAGTCTGCCGGCGTTGTATCAGTTGACCAGTCGGCCTCATCTGTTGCCAGGCTTTCATCAACTGCCGTCGCTGCCGTTTCTTCTTCCGTCAGATCCTCTGACAAATCGGTCGCCAGATCCTGATTTAATTCAGCTGCTTCGCTTTCTGGCTTAATATCAATCTTAAAGCCAGTCAAGCGGGCTGCCAAGCGGACGTTCTGGCCCTTCTTACCAATAGCTAGGGACAGCTGGTCATCTGGCACAATCACCGTCACCGCTTGTTCATCTTCAGGATCAAAGATAACATCCGTTACTTCGGATGGGTTGAGTGCGTTGGCAATGTATTGGGCTTCATCTTCTACCCATTCCACGATGTCCATGTGCTCGCCGCCCAATTCCGTGACGACCGCTTGAACACGGGCACCCCGCTGTCCAACTAAGGCCCCGACTGGGTCTAGGTCGGGATCGTGCGTGTAAACGGCAATCTTAGAACGATCGCCCGCCTCACGAGAAATGGAGACAATTTCCACTGTCCCGTCGTAGACTTCTGGCACTTCCTGCTCGAAGAGCCGCTTGACCAAATCAGGTGCCGTTCGTGACACGAAAATCTGTGGGCCTTTCAAGGAATCATCTACCTTAGCAACCAAAACCTTAATGCGGTCATGCATCCGGTAGTGTTCCGTCTGCATCTGGTCTTCTGGCTTCATGACAGCTTCCTGATCACCAGCAATCATAATGTAGAGGAAGCGGTTATCCTGCCGTTCCACTTCACCCGTAATGATTTCACCTTCATAATCCGCATAACGTTCATAAATGGCCTCACGGGTCGCTTCCCGCATCTTTTGCACAATGACCTGCTTGGCCGCTTGGGCCGCCATCCGACCAAAGTCCTTTGGTGTGACGTCAAAGCGAATTTCATCGCCCGGTTCATAGGCCCGGTTAATGGCCAGGGCATCCGTCAGAGAAATCTCCGTATCCGGATCCAGCAAGTCATCGTCTAAGACGACTAATTTGACCTGTTTAATCGTCATGCTGCCTTTTTTACCATCAAAAGTTGCTTCTACATTTTGATTGGCGTTGTACTGCTTCTTATAGGCAGCCTTCAGGGCATTTTCCAGCGCTTCAATGACGACTGCGCGGTCAATACCCCGTTCTTGTTCCAAAGCGTCGAGCGCTTGTACTAATTCTTTACTCATCAGCTTACTCCACTTTCCATTCCCTTACAATTGAACGGCCATCACGGCCTTGGCAATCTCATCAAAAGACAAGGTCAACTGCTGTTCTTGGCAGTCTAACGTCAGGCCTTGCTCATTGAGTTGGGCAATCCGACCAGTCCACTTTTTGGCCCCATGCTGTGGCGCAAACAAAGCCACTGTGATGGCTGCATCCTCCGCCTGGGCCCATTCGAACTGCCAGTAGTCAGACAAGGTCCGGTCCAACCCTGGTGATGCAATATCTAAGAGGTATTCCCCCTCAATTGGGTCCTGACCTGCTTGATCTAATTGCTCATTCACGGCTTGGGTCAAATCCGTAATCTCTTGCATCGAAATGCCCTGATGATCAGCCCGATCGACCAGTACTTCGACTGTCTTTTGGCCCCCTACTTTTTTGATTTGGAAAGACCACAGGAGCAGGCCCGCCTCTTGTAAAATAGGCGCTAAGAGTGCTTGAAAATCTTGGCTACCAGTTGCCACCATCTGCCTCCCTTCTTCGCTGTCATAAAAAATGAGCCGGTCAACAACCGCCGACCCGCTCATTTACAACTGCTCTGTAAATTAACTACCCTTATCATAGTTGATTTGGGGCCAAAAAGCAAGAAAGTACGAAAAAACCGCAGCGCTGCTGCGGTTTTAACATCTTACCAAGAAGCCTTCTTGACACCAGGAATCTGACCCTTGTGTGCCAATTGACGGAAGTTCAAACGGGACATACCGAAGTCACGCATGTAGCCGTGAGGACGGCCATCAACGCGGTCACGGTTGTGTACGCGAACTGGTGATGAATCCTTTGGCAAGGCAGCCAAACCGATGTAATCACCGGCAGCCTTCAAAGCAGCACGCTTGTCAGCGTACTTGGCAACCATAGCTTCCCGTTGCTTTGCCTTTGCAATCTTTGATTTCTTTGCCATTACTTGATCTCCTTAAACGTTACAACTTTACGAAGTTTTGGTGAGTACTTCTTCAACTCCAAACGGTCAGGCGTGTTACGACGGTTCTTTGACGTCAAGTAAATCCGCTCACCCGTTTCATCATTTCCTAAAACAACATGGATCCGCATAGATCTAACTCCTCAGTAGTAGATTTTTTATCAAAAAATATTTGCTTGTCAATACAAAAACTAATTATACAGAGCCAATCTTTTTCTGTAAAGACTTTTATAAGAATTTCTAAACCAAATGTCGGTTTAGAAAGCCTTTTCCAAAGGTGGCACAACCTGCTTCTTCCGGGAAACAACCCCTGGCAAGTTGATGATACCATCCGTCAATTGTTGACCAAAGGCAGCGGCAACCGTCTCCGGAGCATCCCCCAGGTAGAGGCCCTTGGAATTGGAATGCAAGATATCCGTAATAATCAGCAAAAAGTCTTCGTAACCAGCTGCCTTCATGCCGGCTTCCAACTCGTCCTTACGCGTCAAAACGTCGTCAATGTCGACCGTGTTGACCTGGCCGATGCGGAATTCATGGCCGCCCATAGTAAAGGACTTGGCGTCCCCTTCCAAGAGATCTTCGATGGACCGGTTGGACAAATCAGTACCGGCCTTCAACATGGCCAGCCCATAAGCTTCGATATCATCAATGCCAGCCATCTTCGCCAGAGCAGGCAGCGCCTGACGGTCATAGTCCGTTGTCGTTGGGCTCTTTAACAGGAGCGTATCTGAAATCAAGCCGGAGGCTAACATCCCAGCAATCTTAGCCGGAATGGTCAATTGTTGCTGTTGATATTCATAGTACAAAATCGTTGCAACAGAACCCCAAGGCTTGGCTGTGATGTAGAGTGGGGTGGCGTTTTGGAAGGAGAACTTGTGGTGGTCATAAATGCCATAAACCGTCACGTCTGCCAAATTGTCCACCGACTGGGCTGCTTCGTTATGGTCCACCAAGACCACTTCGTCGCTGCTAGCCCGGTCAATCACGGGCAATGGTTGCAAATCAAAGTAATCCAAGGCATAAGCCGTTTCTTGATTTGGTTTGCCCTGGGCCACTGCTTCCGTTGCCAGTCCCTGCTGGGCCAGCAAATCAGCGGCTGCGAGTGCCGAAGCCACCGTATCAGTATCCGGGTTCTTGTGTCCAAAAACTTGCATTTTTGCCATGTGTTGCTGCTCCTCAATCTTTTCTTCGTTATGTTGATTGTACCTTTTTTCCACTGCCCTTGCCTAGTCCTTTTCCTGTAGGTCCAGCGGCTTCATCGCAGTGACCAAGCCTGTCTGTGCAGGCTGGAACAGGTTTTGACCATTATTCGTCCTGGTTGTGGGCGAGTAGTCGGCTATCTGCAGGGTCAGTTCCTTGCCCCGATCCGTTTGCAGGGACAACACTGCCTGGTCATCGGCTAAGACCTGTGCTGCTGTCAGCTGGTAGTGAATCGTTTTCCGCGGACTCAGTACTTGCACGCCCTTGTTAGCCCGGTGGGCAATGGGCAGGTCCTGCAAGGCAAAGTACTTGAAAGTTCCTTGGTTGGTCGTTAGTGCCAGCCATTGATCGGCTGGGGTAACGGTCAACACCTGAACCACTTCATCTTCGGCCCCTAATTTAACCGCCTTCACACCGGCAGTACGGGCCCCAACCAGCCCGACTTCATCCATGGCAAAGCGCAAGGCCAGGCCTTGCTTCGTCAGTACCAATGCCTGTTGGTCAGCTGCCCCTAGTGCCACCGCCACAACCCGACTGGTAGCACTTTTTCGTTTCATCGCTACCGCCGACTTCTTCTTGTAGGACTTTGGAATGAGATCCGTTAACAGGCTCTGTTTGATGAAGCCATCGTTCGTGGCCAGCATCAAACTTTGTGCTGTTGGCACCGTCTTGAAGAGGTAGGCTGCAATGATGGCTTCCTCTGCCTGCCAGTTACTGAGCGCCTGGGAGAAGTGTTCACCAGCATCCTTCCAACGCAGTTCAGCTAGTTCGTGCACAGGGCGGTAAATCACATTGCCCAGATTGGTCAAGCAGAGCAAGGCGTCGGTCGTCGAAGCCGTCTGGTCCAAAACAACCTGGTCATCCTCTGTCAAGCCGTTTTCCCCCGTCGAGGCCTTATAAGACCGCAAAGGCGAACGTTTAAAGTAACCATTTTGTGAAATCAAGACCCGGACGTTTTCCTCAGCTACCGTTACGGACTGATCAATGACCAACGGTTCGATCTCCGCCTCAATCGCCGTTAAACGGGGGCTGGCATAGGCTTTGTTGATGGCTTCTAATTCCTGGCGAATAACTCGGTGCAAGGCCTGCCGGTCATTCAAAATCGCCGTCAGTTCCTCAATCCGTGCCGCCAGTGCAGCATGCTCCTCTTGCAATTGCGTCACATCCGTATTGGTTAACCGGTAGAGCTGCAAGGCTACAATGGCCTCGGCCTGGGCCTTGGTAAAGTCAAATTGCGCAACCAGATTGTTCGTTGCGTCCTTCCGGTTTTTCGATGCCCGGATAGCGGCCACGACTTCATCTAGGATGGACAGCATCCGAATCAAGCCGGCGACGATGTGCTGGCGGGCCTGGGCCTTCTTTAAGTCATAAGCAGACCGCTTCAAGACGACTTCCTTGCGGAAGTCCAAAAAGGCCTGCAAGCCGGACTTCAGTGTCACCAATTCAGGCCGTTGATTGTGAATGGCCACCATGTTGAAATGGTAGGAAATCTGTAGGTCTGTCTTTTTAAAGAGATAAGTCAAAATGCCAGCGGCATCGGCATCCCGGGTCAGCTCAATCACAATGGACATTCCCTCCCGGTCGGACTCATCGCGAATCTCACTAATGCCGGCCACTTCCTTGTTCAGGCGGATGGCGTCAATTTTAGCAACCAGTGTGGACTTGACCACTTCGTAGGGCAGTTCCGTAATTTCAATCTTCTGCTTACCACCCTTGAGCGGCGATACCGTCGTTTTCGCTCGGACGACCACTCGACCTCGGCCCGTTTCATAGGCCTGCCGGATGCCCGCCATCCCTTGAATAATGCCCCCAGTCGGGAAATCAGGTCCCTTAACGTAGGTCATTAAATCAGCCAAACTAGCATCGGGCTGGTCTAAGAGATGAATCAAGGCTTGGTTAATCTCGGTCAAATTGTGGGGCGGAATATCGGTGGCATAACCAGCCGAAATCCCGGTCGCGCCGTTAACAAAGAGATTGGGCAAACGTGAAGGCAGTACCGTCGGTTCGTAGGTCGTATCATCAAAGTTGAGGACCATTTCCACAGTATCCTGGGCCAAATCGGTTAAAATTTCCCCGGCAGCTTTCGTTAAACGGGACTCCGTGTAGCGCATGGCCGCGGCCGGATCATTATCAACCGAGCCGTTATTGCCGTTCATATCAATGAGCGGCTGCCGGACCTTCCAATCCTGGGACAGGCGGACCATCGCTTCGTAAATTGACGAATCCCCGTGTGGGTGGAAGTTTCCCATGACGTTACCGACAGCCTTGGCCGACTTACGGTAAGGATGGTCATAGGTATTCGCATCCTGATCCATGGCGTACAAAATCCGCCGTTGAACCGGTTTGAGCCCATCCCGAATGTCCGGCAGGGCTCGTTCTTGAATAATATATTTGGAGTAGCGCCCGAAACGCTCCCCCATCACAGCTTCTAGTGAAAGCTCCGTAATACGGTCAGCCATCGTGACAAAACCTGGTCCTTTCTTCTTTCTTTAGCTACTAAAAGAGATCTAAGTTTTCGTACTGGTCGCTAGCAGCAGGGTGATCCCCCTGGTCGTCATCGTGCGACTGCTGAGCCGGCTGATGGGGGTCCTGCCCTGCCTTGACCTGTTCAAAGACCTGGGCATTGTCGCCGTCGCCTTCGACCTTGTCTAAAATGGAACCCTCTTCCTCTAGCGTGAACTGTACATTTTGTTCAATCCAAGTTCGCCGGGGATCCACCTTGTCGCCCATAAGCGTCGTCACTCGTTTTTCAGCAAGGAGCGCATCATCAATTTTGACCCGAATGAGGGTTCTAGAGGTCGGATCCATGGTCGTTTCCCAGAGCAGGCCGGCATTCATTTCCCCTAAGCCCTTGAAACGAGTCAATTCGTACTTCATCTTGGCCTGGGCCGTCAGAGTGGTCAATTCATCATTGGTCCAAGCAAACTGGTCCGCCTGCTTGCCCCGGTACTTAATGCGGTAGAGCGGCGGCAGGGCGATGTAGACCCGGCCCGCTTCGATTAGTGGGCGCATGTACTTATAAAAGAAGGTCAGCAAGAGCGTCTGAATATGGGCCCCATCGTCATCGGCATCGGTCATCAAAATCACCTTGTCAAAGGCAGCGTTGGCCAACTTAAAGTCCGGCCCAACGCCGGCGCCAATGGCGTAAATCAAGGTGGCGATTTCTTCATTTTTCATGATGTCCGCCAATTTGGCCTTCTGGGTGTTCAAGACCTTCCCCCGCAAAGGCAAAATCGCCTGAAACTTGCGGTCCCGGCCCTGCTTGGCAGAACCACCGGCGGAGTCCCCCTCGACCAAAAAGAGTTCGTTTTTGTCGGCATTTTTCGACTGGGCCGGCGCCAACTTTCCAGAAAGCAGGCGGTCCCGCTTTCCCTTAGTCTTGCCGGTCCGGGATTCCTCCCGCGCCTTGCGGGCCGCTTCCCGGGCTTCCCGGGCACGCAAAGCCTTGCGAACGATTTTTTGACCAAAATCCCCGTTCTCTAAGAGGAAACGGGATAGGGTTTCGTTGACCACCGCATCGACGGCTCCCCGGGCTTCTGTGGTGCCCAATTTATCCTTGGTCTGTCCTTCGAATTGCAGCAGTTCTTCGGGCACCCGCAGGGAAATCACGGCAGATAGCCCTTCTCGAACGTCGGACCCTTCCAAATTCTTGTCCTTATCCTTTAGCAGTTTGGTCCGCCGTGCATATTCGTTAAAAGCCTTGGTCCAGGCGGAGCGGAAGCCCATTTCATGCGTACCGCCATCCTGAGTCCGGACATTGTTGACGAAGGACAGGAGGGTTTCCGAATAACCGTCATTGTACTGGGCAGCCACATCCACAACAATCCCGTCCTGTTGGCCTTCAAAAGTCATCGTCGGTCCGAGGGCTTCCTTCTCTTCATTCAAAAACTCAACGAAGGAAGTCAGGCCGTGGTCATAATGGTAGTTTTCCACCCGGTTCGGCTCTACCCGCTCATCCGTCAGGGTAAATTGGACCCCAGACATCAGGAAGGCGGCCTCCCGCAGGCGTTCCGCTAGGGTGTCAAAGTGAAAGACCGTGGCGGAAAAAATGCTGGGATCCGGTTTAAACGTGACGGTCGTGCCCGTTTTGGCTTTGGTGCTTCCTTGGTCAACCAAGGTGCCCACCGGCTGCCCCCCTTTTTCAAAGCGTTCTACAAAGCGGTGGCCATCGCGGACAATGTCGACGGTCAACGACTCTGACAGTGCATTGACAACGGAAGAACCGACGCCGTGCAATCCGCCGGAAGTTGAATAACCGCCCTGGCCGAACTTACCGCCGGCATGGAGCACGGTCAGAATAACCTCTGGCGTCGGCTTGCCCGAAGCGTGCATGGCCACCGGCATCCCCCGGCCGTAGTCTTGGACCGTGATGGCATTATTTTCATGAATGGTAACCTTAATTTCATCACCATAGCCGCCCAGCGCCTCATCGACCGCGTTATCGACGATTTCATAGACCAGGTGGTGAAGGCCGCGACCATCGGTGGAACCAATGTACATGCCGGGCCGCTTCCGGACTGCTTCCAAGCCTTCCAAAATTTTAATTGAATCTGAATCGTAATGTGTTTGCTTTGGCACGATTTTTGTCCTTATATCATGATTTTTTTATACAGTTGTTGGCCAATTCCGGCGCAATCTACTTTATCATAGTTGAAATTCCAAAAACTGACAATAGAAAAAGCCGGGCCTAGTAAAAAAAGCGCGCTGTGATAGAATAAATAGTGCATTTTAAAGGAGATTTTAACATGAGTCAACTCATTCTGATGATTGGGCTGTCCTACTTACTGGGCGCCCTCATGCCTGGCTACTGGCTGGGCAAATATGTCTACCATAAGAATATTCAAAATGAAGGGTCGGGAAACATCGGCACTAGTAATGCTTTCCGAATTCTAGGCCCCGTCCCGGGCGTCATCGTGATGATCCTGGATATTCTCAAGGGATCGGCTGCCGCCGCACTCCCATGGCTCTTTCATAGCAATGCCAATGCCATGTTAATCGGTCTGGCCGCAATCGTTGGCCACACCTATTCGATTTTCTTACATTTTAAGGGGGGCAAAGCCGTAGCGACTTCCGTTGGCGTGGTGGCTGTCTATAACTTCCCGGTATTCTTAGTGGCCTGGCTGGCTTTTTTACTCGGTCTCTTCCTCTTTTCCCGTGTATCGATTGCCTCCATGGCAGGCTTTCTCTTCGCCAGCCTATGGTGCTTACTGGTAGCCAAGGATCCCATTTTATCCGTCATTGCCGTGGTGCTGACGATTTTCGTCTTTTACCGACACCGCAGTAACATCCAACGGATCCTAGCGGGAACGGAAGCAACCATTCCCTTTGGCTGCTACTACTGGGCCAAGCATAAGTCTTAAACTAGGTGACACATAAATAAAAACACTGCCTGTTCTCCATTTAGAACAGGCAGTGTTTTTTGTTTAATGAAAGACATGTTTGGCATCGTAGACCAGGCGATCCGCATGAAGGGCATCTAAAATGCCGTTCAGCTGGGCCAGGTTATGCACGCCGATGGAAGCTTGCACTTGAACCATGCCCCCCTTGGTCACGTGACCGTTAATTTCTTTGATAAAGCGCGTTTTGGCATTCAGTAACTTCAAAAGAGAGTTCAGTACTCCTGGTTCATTTTCCGCATGAATGACAAGGTCAGCGGTATAGTCATAGCGCAGGCCCTTTTCATCGGCCCAGGCAACTTCTACCAGCCGCTGGCCCTCTTGCTGGGCCGCATGAATGTTCGGGCAGTCGAAGCGATGAACTGCCACGCCCCGACCATGGGTAATGTAGCCCGTCACCGAATCGCCCGGCACCGGCGTACAGCACTTAGACAGGCGGACCAGTAGGTTATCCACCCCCGCAATGACCACATCCTTGGGCTGCTGCTGTTGCCGACTAGGCTGCGGCCCCTGGCTAATGGCCTGGCCTTCTTCGAGCATTCTTTTCTGTAAATCAGCTGCTGCTCGTTCTTCCTTCTGGCGACGAACCTCTTTCGTCAGTTCTTTGAAGACGGTCTGCCGCGAGAGATCGCCATAGCCGACTGCCGCCAACAAATCATCCCGACTGCCAATATTGACGGCAGTCGCCACCTGCTGGAGCTGGTCATCCGTCATAAAGTCGGCGGGCGTGTAACCTGCATCGGAAAGTTCCTTGGCGACGGTTTCATAGCCATCTTGGATGTTGTCCTGCCGGTCGAGCTTTTTTAGGTACTGCTTGATACGGTGCCGCGCTCTTCTAGAAAAGACGAGATCCAACCAATCCCGGGAAGGCCGGGCGTTGGGACTGGTGAGAATCTCTAAGATATCACCGTTTTGAATTTGATAGTCCAAAGGCACAATTCGGCCATTGGCCTTAGCCCCCGTGGTATGGATCCCCACCTTGGAATGAATGGCGAAGGCCATATCGAGCGGCCCCGCGCCCTTGGGCAGCTCGTAAACATCCCCAGCGGGTGAAAAAGCGTAGACCCGGTCGACGAAGAGGTCCTTTTGAACGGACTCCATAAAGTCCCTGGCATCGGTCGCTGATTCTTGTAACTCCAGAATTCCCTGAATGATGTTCAGCGTCCGTTCATCTTGGTCTCGTACATCGGCCTCCTGTTCGGAACCTTTATTTTGCTTATAGGCCCAATGGGCAGCGACCCCATACTCGGCCACCTGGTGCATTTCGTGTGTCCGAATTTGAACTTCCAGTGGTCGCCCAGCAGGCCCGAGGACCGTTGTGTGCAGTGACTGATAGCCGTTTGGCTTGGGCAGTGCAATGTAGTCCTTAAAGCGACCAGGAATGGGGGTCCAACGGGCATGAATGGCCCCTAAAACGGCATAAGTGTCCGGAATCGAGTCGGTCAAGACCCGTACTGCAGACAAATCATAAATCTCGTCAAAGGACTTGTGCTTATCCACTAACTTACGGTAGATGGAATAAATGTGCTTGGGCCGGCCGTAAACCGTCACGTTGGCTAAGTGCAGGTCTGCCACACTCTCATCAATCAAGTCCACTGCCTCTTGAATGACTGCCAAGCGCTCTGTCCGCTTCATCGACATCAAAGAAGCAATCCGGTGATAGGCATCTGGCTCCAAGTAAGACAGGGACAGGTCTTCTAGCTCCCATTTAATAGCCGAAATTCCCAAGCGATCAGCCAGGGGGGCGTAAATGGACAGCGTTTCATTGGCAATGCGGCGCTGCTTCTCCGGGCGCAGGGAACCCAGGGTCCGCATGTTGTGCAGGCGGTCCGCCAACTTAACGATGATGACCCGAATGTCCTTAGCCATGGCTAGGAGCAGTTTCCGGTGGTTTTCGGCCAATTGTACTTGGCTGTCCTCGTACTTGATTTTTGAAATTTTCGTCACACCATCGACGATTCGACCGACGGCAGGACCAAATTGTGCCACCAACGTTGGTAGTTCGACGGGCGTGTCCTCAATGATGTCATGTAAAAAGCCAGCAATCAGCGTTGGGGCGTCCATTTTGATTTCAGCTAAAATCCCAGCTACCTGGATAGGATGAATGATGTAGGGCTGACCCGACTTCCGCCGTTGGTCAGCATGCCAGTCTGCTGCTAATTGATAGGCCGCGCGAACCTGGGCCACCTGGTCGGCTGGTAAGTAAGTCGCCACCATCTCCAGAACTTCATCAGCCTGATATTCTTTATACTTGGTCATGCAAGCGCTCCTCACAGCAGGATTTTCGCTGGCAGAAAAGACTGCGGCCAGCAAAGGGAAAGTTATTTCTTATTATAGGGGAAAGGTAATAGCGCAACAAGCTTTTTCCCCCGCTCTTTCGTGCAAAAAAAAGAAAAAAGCAGTAGAATGTTGCAATAGTAGTTTTAATTTTCGGAGGTCAACAAACATATGAATATTTTGAAGCAAGACGGTGAAGGCGATAATTGGCGCCGGAACGTTTGGGTTGTTTGGCTCGCCGTCTTTATGGCGGGCGTGGCCTTTTCCGAAGTCATGCCCTTCCTGTCCTTGTATATCGACACACTGGGCCATTTTAGCCGCTCAGAATTGACCTTTTATTCAGGTGCTGCTTTTGCCATCACCTTCTTGGTGTCAGCGATTGTTTCCCCCTTCTGGGGTAAACTAGCAGACCTGAAGGGCCGGAAAATCATGATGCTCCGAGCCGCCCTCGGCTTGGCTATCGTCATGTTTCTGATTGGTTACTGTCAAAACGTTTGGCAGCTGCTCTTTTTACGGGCGGTTTCTGGGGCACTGGGCGGCTTCATTTCCAATGCCAACGCCTTGATTGCTACCCAGACACCCAAGGAAAATGTCGGTCGGGCCCTCGGCATTGTCGTGACTGGCTTTACGGGGGGGTCGCTAGTCGGTCCCCTTTTCGGGGGGACACTCGCTTCCTTTACGTCTTACCGGACTGTCTTTCAAATCACCGGCTTGATTTTACTGGTCGTATTTGTCTTTATTTACTTTTTCATTACTGAAAAAAAGGTAGCTGCACCCGATCCCGACCAGGAGAAGGCACCCGGCCACAGCTGGAAAACGATGGCCAATAAGAAGTTGCTCATCAGCCTATTCGTGACCACCATGCTGGTCCAGGCCGTCAATATGTCCATCAATCCCATCGTCTCCCTTTTCGTGAAGGAAGTCCTTCATAACCGAGGCAATGTGACCCTAATTGCTGGGATTGTAGCAGCCATGCCAGGGCTGGCAACCATGCTCTTTGCGCCTAGCTTTGGCCGTTTAGGCGATCGCTTCGGCACCAGTAAAATGATTTCGATTGGTTTCGCACTGGCCATCCTCGCCTTTGTGCCAACCGCTTTTGTCACCACTGTGCCCCTGTTGATTTTCTTCCGCTTCGCCATTGGGGTGGCCGATGCTACCCTTTTGCCGGCCATCCAAACACTGCTCTCCCGCCATGCCGGAGAAGGTATGGTTTCCCGGGTATTCTCCTATAACCAGTCCTTTCAATCCATGGGCTCTGTGATTGGCCCCATGCTGGGGACGCTGGTTGCCACACTCTTTGATTACCGGGCTATCTTTATTTGCTCAGCCCTCATCATGGCCATCAACGGCTCACTCTTTTATTTCAACGTTCACCGAAAAATCAAACAGTGAAAAAGGTTGCCTGTTCAACAATGAACAGGCAACCTTTTATTTTGTATCTGATTGCGGCAATGGCATCGTTTCTTTCGTAAAACGGCCCAGTGGTTGATAATCGTGCCGATCCTTAAATTTTAATGGATGCTCGGCCAAAATCACCAAGCGCATCTTTTTTTCGGTCAGTGCAATCTGCCCGGGCCCCTGAAAGCGACCTTTGGTATGTTTCCCAATCCGCCACTGATGAACGGCTGCTTGGGGCAAGGGTTGATACTGACCGGGCCCAATTTCCGCTACCGGCAAGCAGTCATAGTAAGCGGTGTGATAAGTTGACTGTCCCATGCGCTAGTCCTCCTGTTCGAAGGCCACTAAACGCGGCCCCATCTCAAAGCGGGTCGCATCAATCACCTGGTCGGGTTGCAAATGCAAGGCAAAGTCCGAGCGACCGGCTACCATAGCCAAAGGCTTTTGTGGCATCGTTTGGGCTGCCAATAGCTGTTCTTGATCAGCTGGTGATAGTTGCCCCACTAGCGCCCGAATCAAATAGCGGACCAGCGGTAGGCCCAGCACCTTAGACAGGTAGGCTAAATGGCCGTAAGGCATCGGCCGAAGCCAGGCGTCCGTTGACAGATCTGGCATAGGGACCTGCTTCTGCCAAGCAAAGACTGGCCGCCGCCAGATAATTTGATAAAAACCAGGTTGCTGGGGCTGTAAATCAGCCAAAAAGTCCGCTGGAATGGTGTTCTTTAAGAGCCGCAGCTCTCCCTGTCTGTGCTGTGTCAGCGCCAACGGATAGGTTCGCTGTCCATCGTAAAAGAAACTCAAGTTAAATTCAGATTGATTGCTATCCGGTCCGTCTGGTTGATGCTTTTCCTTGGGCAGAACAAAGACCGTTTGGCCCAGTTTTTGCAGCGCATCAATCAATTTACGACGGTTTCCCGGCACCAAAATGGCCTGAGGGGCTTCCTGGTCAACAACAGCCATCACATCAGAAGTTTCCAATGGTTCCAAATACTGTTTGTCCGATAAATGCGGTAACAGCGAGGCATCCGCTGCCGAGTTATTGAGCACAATTGTCTGATAGTTCAACCGGCGGAGTTCAGCTAGCGCGACCGTGAGGACATAGCCGGCCGCCGCACCGTCCCCCATTCGAAAGGCGCCAGCACCCACAATCAATACCGACTGCTGCCCTAATTGGCTCGATTCATTTTCCGACTCAAAGGTTGCATAGTACTGATGGGCATGTTCTGGAAATTCCCCTGCCGTTGGTTCCAAGGCCTTGTAGGTTGGCAAAATGTCCGCCAACTGTCCCTGGGCCCGAATTGTTTGAAAATCTCGCTGCCAGAAGCGCGCAATCAAGCCGTCCGACAGGCCGGACTCTTTGCCGATTTGCAACATCTGCTGATTACCAGGGGCCGCTTCAATTTTTTGTTGGATGGCAATCAGACGCTGTAATTGATAAAAGTAAAATTCATCAATGTCCGTTAATTCGGATAGTTCATCCACCTCATAGCCCCGCCGCAGCGCTTCAATTAGCAGTAAGACCCGGTTATCCTGGGGATGAATCAACTGCTGAATCAGTTCGTCATCCGTCAGTCGGTCCATGAATTCCGGTGAAAAAGAACGGTTATTAAAATGGGCCGCCCGAATGGCCTTTTCCAAGGCCTCGATAAAGGTCCGGCCAAAGCCCAAAGCCGAGCCGACCGACTTTTGGATAGACCCTAGCTGTCGATTGACCGTTACACCAGCTGCCGCCAAATCCCCAAAAGAGAAGATGGGCAGTTTGACCGCAATATGATCCATCACGGGTTCCATCATCGCTAGTTTTTGATGGTAGGACTGAGGTAAAGTGACCGCGGTAATGGGCAAGCCCAGTGCCAGTTGCACGCCGACCAGCATGGCCGGATAGCCCGTTACCAGCGCTAAGCGGCTGGCCACCAAGTCTAAGTAAGGGGCCACCTTGATAATGTAGAGCGCATCCGTTTTTTCGTCAAAGGCAAACTGGACGTGTAAGAAGCCCTGCACGCCCAGCACTTCGGCAGCGAGAAAGGCCTGGCTGCGCATTTCTTCCAAGACCCGGTCCGCCACCGTCAGGACGGGGGCAACGGACAGTGAATCCGAACTGTGGATGCCAATGGGGTCCATGTCTTCGCTAGCCCCAATCTGCAAAGTATTGCCCCGTTGATCACGGGCGACCAATAAAGAAACCTCTTTCATGCCATTAATGGCCCGGGAAATCAGGACATCGTTGGTTAGCGACTGGGCCCGGACTTGTTCGATAGCTTGGTCAAAGTCATCCAGGCGGTCCACGATTCGCTGTGTATTGCCCACTTTAGGATGGTGGGCACGAATGACGAGTGGCAAGCCATAATCCCGCAAAAATTGATTAGCCTCGGCCGAAGAGCTCGCAGCTTCTGCCTCCAAAATGGGTAGTTCAGCTAGCGCCAACCGTTCCATCAGGGCCCGGCCGTCCCGGACATCCTGCACCGTTTGGACCGGTAAGCCCAGGGTTTCCGGTTGGAAGCCATTCCGTTCGTCCTGCCAATCGGACAGTACTTGCCCCCAAAGGCGGACGGCCCGCCGACCGCCAAAGACAGGGAGCACCGCCTCAATCCCTTCTTTTTGAATCAACGACTGGACGGCGGTCACCGTCAGGGGTGCAATCACCGTCTCAGCTACTGTTGATTCCAAGGAAAGGGCGTAAGGATTATCGTCCAAGACATAGGGCTGGTAGCCCATCTTTTTCAACAGCGGAATCACCTGATAAATGGCGACATCGGTTTCCCCCTGGAGGCCAAAATCAGTTTCCCCGCCCCCAATCAAAAGAATTTTCTTGGCATTGGTTTTAGTTGGATTCTTGTACATAGTCCGCTACCGTTTCAAAAAAGTCTGTAATGATGACGCTGGCTTCGAGTGGTCCTGGTGCCCCGTCTGGGAAAAACTGCACAGAAAAAGCCGGAAAGTCCCGGTGGCGCAGGCCCTGAATGGAATCATCAACCAGATCACGATGAGTGGCGAAGAGCTTGTTGGCGTTCAAGGAATGCCAGTCCACGACATAACCCCGGCCCTGCCGGGCATAGAAAATCTGCTGAGAAATAATTTCCTGAATGGGATGGTTCATCCCATGGTATTCGGCTGGCAGTGCCTGAAGTGAAGCGCCGTTGGCAAGGGCAAATAATTCGTGGCCCAAGCCCACACCAAGCAGCGGTGCCTTGGTCTGCAAAACACGAATCAACGTCAGCACTGATTCCGGTAGATCCTCCGGGTTACCAGGGCCAGTCGACAAAATAATGCCATCTGGATCCAAAGTCAATACCTCATCCACCGTGGTCGAATAGGGTAAGACGGTCACATTGGCATCGTACTCCCCCAGAATCCGCAGAATTCCGTGCTTCAAGCCAAAGTCAATGACGATAATGTGAAAGCCATGGCCAGGATTGGCATAAGCCTTGGGAGTAGCCGTATTTTGTACCTGCTTATTGGTCAGCACCGTGGCATTTAACTGATCGAAGGCATGGTCGTCCACCACGTCAACAATCGTCGCCTTCTGTGGGCCCGTTTCCCGTAAATGGCGAATGAGTTGGCGCGTATCCACCTGACAAATGCCGGGCACATTATGCTGCTTTAAAAAACGATCCAAGTTCATCCGCCGCTGTCGGTTCGTGGAAACTTCAGCTAAATCATGCACAATCACCCCGCGCACTTTGGGCGCAATCGACTCATAGGCTTCTGCATGAATCCCATCCGCCCCCACTACGGGCATGGCAAAAACAATCATTTGGCCGTCATAAATCGGATTTGTAATGGTTTCCTGATAGCCAACCATGGCGGTATCAAAAATAATTTCGCCAAAGGTGGTTGCTGGTGAACCGAAGCCCTCGCCAGCAAAAACTGTTCCGTCTTCTAAAATGAGATGTCGTGTCATAGTTCTCCCGCCTAGTCGCCCCGTCGTCTGGCCATCATTGCCTTAGTTCGTAATTTCTACGGCATCCCGGCCATCGACTTCTTCTACTAGGACCCGAATTTTTTCAGTCTGCGCCGTTGGAATATTTTTCCCAACAAAATCAGCCCGAATTGGTAGTTCCCGGTGGCCTCGGTCCACGAGTACCGCCAGAGAAATCGCTTGCGGCCGGCCAATTTGAATTAAGGCGTCCAAGGCGGCCCGGGTCGTCCGACCCGTGTAGAGCACATCATCCACCAAAACAATCTTCTGATCAATAATGTTGACCGTCTCATCTGGATTAAGACCAAAATTATCTTCCTCATGCAGACGGTCATCCCGGTAATTGGTGATATCAATGGCCATCACCGGAATCTGAACCTGTTCTAATTGTTCCAAACGGTTGGCAATGCGTTGAGCTAAGAACTCGCCCCGGGTCTTGACCCCGACCAAAATCAAATCCTGGCCGCCCTTATTGCGTTCCAAGATTTCATAGGTAATTCGTGTTAAGGCCCGTTGCATGGCGGCCTGATCCAATACGACTTTTTCTGCCATTTTTCTCTCCTTCATTGTGACGGCTACAACTAGGTCCCTACTGGGCTGCTAATAGGTCGAGCACCCTTTGAAATACTGCCGGTAACGGTGCGTGAAAGGTCAGCTCTTGCCCCGTTTTTGGCTGGGTTAACGTTAGACTTTCCGCATGCAAGAGCTGCCCCGGCAAGTTAATCTGACCAATCTTTTTTTGCCTTCCGTAGACGGGATCCCCGACCACCGGGTGCCCGATATAGGCTAAATGCACACGAATTTGATGCGTACGGCCAGTCTCTAACTGTAATTCTAGTAAGGTATAGCCAGTAAAGCGTTCCTTGACCTGAAAATGAGTCACGGCCTGCCGGCCACCAACTTGAACCGCCTGTTTCTTGCGGTCCTTGGGATGACGACCAAGGGGCGCATCAATCGTCCCCTCATCTTCTGCAAACTCTCCGGCGACCAGGGCCAGATAGTGCCGCCCCGTTTTATGGGCCTTTAGGTCCTGGGCCAGTGCTTGGTGGGCTTGGTCATTTTTGGCCACCATTAGCAAACCGGACGTGTCCCGATCAATCCGATGAACGATCCCCGGTCGAAAAGTGCCGTTAATCGTTGAAAGCGGGGCGTGATAAAGAAGGGCGTTGACCAGAGTCCCCTGCGCATGCCCCGGTGCCGGGTGGACGACCATCCCCTGCGCTTTGTTCACCACGATGAGATCATCGTCTTCATAGACAATGTCTAGCGGGATGTCTTCTGCTTGCAAGTCCGTTGTACTTGGCTCTGGAATAGTCAGTTCAATGACGTCCCCTGGTGCCACCTGGTAAGACCGTTTGACGACCTGTCCATTAACCAGCACCTGCCCGCCTTGAATTAGTTTGGTCAATGCTGAACGGGAGCTGGCAAAGGATTCGTTGGCCAAAACAGCATCCAAGCGGCCCTGTTCATCCTGAATGGTTTTCTGAAAATGTTGACTCATGACGTGCTTTCCTTTTTTAGTTGACGGGCAAAGGCAAAGGAAATCAAATAACGACTGGCAATGCCCTCACGCCAGATGGTTAACCGCCGGCCCTGTAGCAGCCAGTGACTACGATCCCTTAAATCAAAACTTTGATCCGCTTTCTTTCCTAAGAAGGAGATAATCAATTCATGGTCGGACAGGTAAATCCGCCGGCGTAGATGCAGCACTAAACCTAGCGCTAAGATAATGACTGTGTAAAGCAGCCAGGGTAAGTTGACCGCATAAAATAATTCACTAGCCCAAATCGGACTAATCAATAGGAAGACCGTCCACCAAGTCCATAATATCTTGGACCCGGTTGTTATCGGTTGGTAGAAACCCCGAACAAAAGTCATGCGAACACTCCTTGTAACGAATTTGATTCCCTTTATTTTACCATTTAGGCAGGCAATCTGGTATGCTGTTCTCATGAAAGGGGGGGCTTATGCTAACACTTGCCATCGATGCTGCTTTTCAAGCGCCCACCGGGCGAACCAGCGCCGGTTACGTTGCCCACGAAGCAGGTCAGCCACAAGCACAGAAAAAAACAAGGCTGGCCAATGCGCAAGATAATCACGAAGCTGAATTTGCCGCCCTCCTATGGGCAATCGGTGACTTGCAGCCACGAATAGCAAGGTCTCCTATTTTAAAAATTCAATCCGATTCCAAACTTTTGATTGATGCCTTGGAAAAAAATTATGCAAAACATTACCAGGCAGCCGTTGACCAAATCATCCAGGCGCTGCCGGCTCAAATAACTATCATCCTCTCCTGGGTGCCAGAAAAGGATAACCGGGGCCCCCACCAGTTAGCGTTACAGGCCTTAGCCAAATAAAAAACAAGGAAGAAAATTTTCTTCCTTGTTTTTTAGTCTTCATCTGAAATTAACAATTGATAAGCCCAGCGAGCAGTGGAAATATTTTCCCCTTCCTGCATATGAACCGTGCCCCGCTTTTCAAAGCCGTTCTTGGCAATCACGCTCTGCATTGGCAAATTGCCAGGATGCGTATCAATCCGGAAGTCACGGGCACCCTGCGCATAGAAGTAAGAAATTAGCGCCGTAATAAAACGGGGCGTCAAACGCTGGCCGCGGAACTTGTCCGACATTGCCACACGGTGCAAAGAGGCGTAATCATGGCCTTCCTTCAACCAGGTCCCATCTTCCAAGGCCGTATAAATAGGGTCTTCCCCTTCAAAGGCCGCTGCATAACCAGCAACTTCATGGTCCACCATCAAGACAAAGGCGTGGTGGGCATCTAAATCAGCCTGGACAGCATCCCGATTGGGATAGTCAGCCTGCCACTGATCAATTCCCTGTTCCTTCAAAAATCCCTTGGCCGTCTGCAAAATCGTCACGATTTCGTCAATATCGCGGGCTTTTGCCCGACGCATAAATACTGCTGGCATACACATGCATCGCCTACCAGCAAGCTTGGTAGGCACTCCTTTCTTTTTTCATACAAGAATCAATTGTAACACAGCAAAAGGACAAAACAAGGCGGGATAGCTATCTTTTTTGGCTGATTTTTAGGGACTGACTGTACACAAAAAGAGCGTCCTCTTCATGAGAGAAACGCCCTTTTCGGCACGAGTTACTAGGATTCCTTCCTTTCTTTTCTTACTTGGTCCACTTGGACTTTACTTGCGCCCAAGCAGCCAAAACCATTGACAATGAAGCAAAGGCGAATAAGTAAGCCGACTGAAGCTGCCTGTTAGTCTTTGCCGTATTTGGTAGGGCCGTCGCTTGCTGGTCTTGCAGCAAATCCGCTGCTGCCTGCGACTGAGCCGGCCAGAGAATACGATGGGTTGGCGCATTGACAGCAACCGCAGCTGTTGAAACTGGCGCTCCCTGATCGCCAGCCGCCGTCGCGCTATCCAACGCTGTATTAACGACGGTCTCTTCTCCTTGATTAGCAGTTGCTACTTGCTTGCCAGCGCTCTGATTGTCAGTTGCTGCGGCTTGTTCGGCTGCTTGACTGACTCCCTTCTCATCTGATTCGGCTGGATTGCTGTCAGCCGCGTTAGCGGATCCGTCAGCCTTAGCCTGGTCTGCTTCGGGATCTGTAGTCGCGCCGTCCTTCGACTGGCCATCAGCCTTAGCCTGATCTGCAGCTGGAACTGTGGCTGCGCCATCTGCCGGCTGACCATTGTCATCTGACTGGTCTGTATTTGAATCCGTCGCTGCGCCATCCTTTGGCTGCACATCAGTGCCAGCCTTATCGGCATTATCCTGCTGTCGCTGGCCAATTGCTTGTAACTGATGCTGCAAATCCTGGAACAGTTGCCGTAAATCACGGTTCGTTTCAGCCACCGCAACCTTATCTAGGGCAGCTTGAACGGCATCCGCTACTGCCTTCAAATGCTGATCCAGTGCGGCAGGGTCTGCCGCCCAATCGTGACGCAGGCTGTCTTCCTTAGCGTCTTGTAAAGCCTTGATTAAATCAGTCACTAACTTTCTTTGGGCATCCGTTGGTACTTGATAATCCGGCTGTAGCGCTGGTGCTGCGACTGTCTGAATTGCTTCGATAGCCTTGCGTAAGGCATCCGCTAATTCGTCATTGGTATTCGCTGCTTGAATGGCCTTCAAAGCATCTTCCGTACGCTTGGCCAATTCGGCTAGTTGATCAGCCAAAGACTGGGCCTCTACATGGTCAATTTGGCGGAAGTCATTGCCCTTATTGTCCGCTAACGCCCGAATTGTGTCTTCTGCCGCTGCTTTCTTAGCTGCTGGGACTGCTGCTGCCCCAGGGAGTTGCTTGGGATTAGCTAAGTCATTAATGTCTGAGAGCGTCTGGTCAAGGACCTGCTTCAAGTCTGCCTGGTTATTCGCCGCCGCCACTGCCTGAACGCCTGCCGCGACAATGTCGTCTAATTGTCGATTTTGTTCAGCCAGAGAAGCTGGGTCAACATTTGGTAACTGGGCCAACTGCCGCTTCTTCGCTGCTTGGGCCTGGTGAATTTGATCAAAGGCAGCCGCGCGGTCAGCAGCGGAGGGCCTGTCAGCGCTTTTGTCTGCTGGTGCTGGCAAAGTTGATGGCACCGCAACGGCCGCAATGTCTTGCAGGCCCTGTTCAACGGCGTCTGCCAGTTCTTGGTTAGTGGCCGCTTGCGCAACGGACCTTAATGCCTTTTGCAGAGCGATTTCCACCTGATCTCGCTGCCGCTGCAGGGACTGTGGGTCCACCTGATCAACGGCTGCCATGTCCGCTTTACGAGCATCGGCCTGTTCCGTCAAGGCATCACTTGCCTGTTGCCGTTGGTGAGCAGTAGGTGCTTGGTAGGCGGCTAACAAATCCGGGCTAGCAACTGCCTGCAAATCTGACAAAGCCTGCTGCAAAATTGGTTGAATGGCAGCGGCGTCTGTCGTTTTTTGAATCCGAGCAACGGCCTGCTTTGCAATGGCTGTCAGCTGCTCGCTTTGCGCCGCCAAGGAGCTTGGATCCACGTGGGCAATCCCTTGGAATTGTCCCTGCTTAGCCTTGGCAAAGGAAGTCACCTCTTGGCTCGCGAGCTCTTGTAGGGCCCGCAGATTATCTGCTTCAGATAGTCCCGGTGCCGTAGCAGCTAGCTTTGGTAAGGCCACTGCTTGAATGGCACCCAGTCCCCGCTTCAAAGCTGCGTCCAACTCCGCCTTTACCTTGGCCTTTTCCAGCTGTTGCTTAGCCTTGGCAAGCACTTGCTTTAATTCCTTGCTTTGGGCAGCTAAACTAGCAGGGTCGACTTGGTCTAGCTGGTCAAAGGCTTTTTGCCGCCAGACAGCAGCCTGGTCTAACATTTCATTGGCCAGTGCGCGGTCAGCCGCAGTGACCGGCCGGTACTGGTCTGCCACATTTGGTGCAGGAACCGCAGCAATTGCAGTCAATGCATTTTCTTTGGCCGCTGCCAGTGCACCATTGGTTGCAGCTGCTTCAATCGCCCGCTGTCCATTGGCTAAAGCCTGTGCTACTTGGCCTTTTTGAGCCAGCAGTTCTTGAGGATCAACATGATCAATCGCTTCGAAGGTCTGGTTGCGAGCTTTTGCAGCTGCAGCAATGGCTGCCTGTGCAGCCGCTTTCTTCACTGCATCCGCAGGCTGGTAATCGAAAAGCAGCGCTGGTGCCGGCACATTCTGAATGGCCTGTAGGCCATCAGCCAAGGCTTGTTGCAAAGCCACTGCATCTTTTGCAGCAGCCATGTTTTTGAGTCCAGTCGCAACGGCATCATCCACAGCTCGTTGGCTATCTGCCAGGGCCTGTGGGTCCACCCCAGCCAAATGGGCAAAAGCATCTTTTTGGTCTTGGCCAGCCTGTTTGAGGATTTCTTGACTCAGTGAACTTTGCGCCTGATCCAAATGTAGCGCAGCCAACTGGTTCAAGTATTTCTGCAACAGTTGGTGTACGGTTCCTTCGTATTGGGCTTGTTCAATAGCTTTTTCCCCTTGACGCTTAATGGTCGCCACTTGCCCAATCAAGGTCTTTTGCGCAGCATCAGCTAACTGTTGGTCTTCCTGAATGCTATCAATCACTTGCCTTGCTTTTGCTTCCAAAGCCTGCTTGGCCAGTGTTTTCGCTGCAGCCAACCGAGCCGCTGCTAAATCGTGCCCTTGTCCAGCCCGACTTTCGACTTCTTGGATATCCGCAATGGTCTGCCCTTCCACATCGGCGACCTGATTGACTGTGCCAGCCATGGTCAATTGACTGTTGGCACTGGCCACCAAGTTCGTTACTTCTTGGAAGTAACTAGCCAGTAGTGCATCATCCAACTTTGGTTGCAGGCACTTGATGACCACCTTCGTATGCAACGCTTGGGCTGCGATTGCTTGGGAAGCGGCCTGCTTCATTTGATTCAAAGCGTTTTGTGCCGGATCCGCATTGGCCGACCGCTTCTGCAGTACGCGCAGTTGCGTGCCCCGCAACGGAAGAACCTTGCCATTTTGCAGGGTCATCGTGCCGGTGTAGTAGACCGTAAACGGCCGATCATAGATTTCAAAGGCAGCTGGATCCGTAATTTGTCCTTGCGGGTCAAGTGATTTCTTAATGGTAACCTGCTTCACTAGTTGGTCACTGACCTGTTCTGATCCATAGACCCAGTAGTGTTTGTCAAAGTAATCCACCACATGATCAAAACGATAAGGATTATCCATGAACTTTTCGTCGACCAAGGTCACCATGCGATGGTCCAAATCAGATCCTGGCAGTCCGTCCGTCATGCCTGCCCATTCCGCCCATTGCGGACCATTCGTCGTTACCTTTTGACTATTCAACTGACCAGCTGTATCTCTAGGCGAAATATAGGCGCGCCAGGTTGGTACGGAGGAAAACGGTAAGGGATTCGCCTTTAGCTTGTCCTTCTTAATCGCAATGTCTCGACCCAGGTCTCCTTGGCCCCCATAGTCCTTCTCTTCCTTGGACACCATGGTTTCAGCATCTAAGGCATACATGGTCGTGGCCACTGCGCCAGTGGGGTCCGGCGGCAGCTGCCCTCTGGTCAGTACCTTATGAGGACTGTCATCCGCATAAGGGGCCAGTTCTTGATATTGTTTGGAATCAGCACCAAAACGTTCCTTCAATTCTGATTGTGACCAATTCCCGGTATAGCGGTCTAAGTCAAAATTCAGGTAGCCATAGGCACCGCCCTTGATGTTGCCGCCCCAAGACAAAAGGTTCATAAAGAGTTTGGTGATCAGCACCTTGGCTTGCAAGAAGGCACCGTTGTGGTGCTTCAGATTATCACCACGGACTAGCAAATAAAGGCCGCGTGGATCCTTCGCCACGTTTGTTTTAATGTCCTTCGGGTAGAGGGTAATGGGATAAAAAGGGCTATCCAAACCAGCTAAGGAATAGTGGGTCCCATGTTCCTTGTTCACGGCATCAATAGCCCGCCCCAGGATGGCATCCCCGATGGAACCGCCATAACCTGAAATAGGCAATCCCAGCGCGGTCGAGATGATGGTCGTTAATCCTGGTACTTGCCGGATCAATCGATCCAAGCCCAAGGTGACGTTCAAGTCCATCTGACTACCAAAGTGGGTATTCTTGAGATTTAACGTTTTAACAAATTCTTCTGGATTAACTCCTTCCGGCATCTCCATCCGCAAATAAATGCCATATTGTCCCTGGTCATAGTTCTGATTCAGTTTATTTTGAACCAAGCCCAAGGAGAGTACGTTCGTGATGGAAGCAACCGTACTTTTCACCGCTTCATAGTAGTAAGCGGGATTGAGCATCGAATGGTTATTCGAAATAATATTCGCTGAAAAAGGGAAACCCCCGCCGTAAGAAAGCGTATTCTGATCCGGGTAATAGTTCGTTTCAGAACCTTTGACCTGACCACCATAGATTTTCTTCAGGCTGTCTAAGAGCTTTCCAATGGCTGATTCATCGGTAGTAAGCCGCATCACCGAAACGTTGGCATAGTCATTGGTTACGCCCGACAAGTAACTGTACTTTTCTTCTCCGAAGTCCATCTTGCCCGGGCGGTCGACATATTGTTTGCCATCATCTAACTGCGCATCGCCCGGATGGTCCGTATTCGCTGGGTAGCCGCCGACTGACTTCGTGATGGCTTCGTAAGCAGTTCCCTCCCGTGAATAAATGCCGTCTGGACTAATTGCCTTGCGAACCGGCACCATTGGTTCCGCTGGCGCTACTGTTTCCTGCACCGGGTCGTTACTGCTATCCTGATCTTTTGTGACGGATGATGCTGTCTGCGCTTGGCTCGTCGTATCAACTGGTGGCTTCACCAGCGCCGCCGCTGCCTGTTCTTCGCTGGCGTTGGGGATGGCTGTCCCATTTGTTGGATGAGTTTGATCCTGTTGTTGACCGGTCTGCGCCGTCTCGTCCGCAGCCGCTGCTGTCGGCCGTTCTGCCAAGAGCAGTCCTGCTGAAAGAAAGGCAGAAGAAGCCAATAGCCACGTTTTATTTTTTGAAATTTTAAACGAATTGGCCAAAAAAGTTTTGTTATCCATATCATTCCCTTTCGTAATTTAAAAATTATCATTACTGACTTGATTTTATAATAGATATAAACTTTGTCAATTTGGTAAATTTGGATTAAATTTTTAAATAATACAAGGAAAATATTTTTTTACGTTTTTTGCTAACAAAAAAATGAAAAGTGGTGGCCATAAATTTATAAAAATAGCAAGGTGACTGGCCACAATTTGATAAAAAAAATTAGTAAAAAAACGCAGTCTGGTTAGACTGCGTTCTGTTATAAGACTATCGCCGGGGCTTTTGCCCCCAATATTGGTAGTAATCGACCCGTAACTGGCCGTTATAAAGCTTCCGTTTCTTCGTGGCTTTGCTGCCATAATACTTTTCAAAAGACAAATCAGAAGTCAAAATATACTTTGACCAACCGGGCAGCTGCCGGTACACCGTCCCCATTTGCTGGTAGAGCGTCCGGGCTTCCGCTTCTTCGCCCAACCGCTCACCATAAGGAGGGTTGGCGACTAGCACACCCCGTTCCTGATCTGTTTTAAAATCTTTTGCCGCCAGTTGGGCAAAGGTAATGTCCTGCGACAGGCCGGCATGCCGGGCGTTCTCCTGTGCAATGGCCACCAGTTGCTCATTGATATCATAACCGCGAATGTCTAATGCCACATCGTAGTCGGCCTCCGCCTCTACCTCATCCCGAATCGTTTCAGAAAGGCTGTGATCAAACCAGTCCATTGATTCAATGGCAAAGCTTCTGGTCAGGCCTGGTGCCAGATGGCGACCAATCAGGGCTGCTTCAATTGGAATGGTTCCGGAACCACAGGTAGGATCCACAAAGGGCAGGTCTGGGCGCCAGTTCGTCAACAGCACCAAGGCGGCCGCAAAATTTTCCTTTAAGGGCGCTGGCCCCTTGGCCACTCGGTAGCCCCGCTTAAAGAGCGAGGGACCCGTCGTATCCAAGGTTAACAGCACCTGGTCTTTGTGAATCATGACTTCTAGCTGGGCAAAAAAACCACTTTCTGGCAGTATGGTCCGGACATGGTAAGCCGTCTGCAGGCGGGAAACAATGGCCTTCTTGGTGATTGCTTGAACGTCCGGCACCGAATGGAGCGTCGACTTTTGAGAACGGCCCGCTACCGGAAAGGCTGAATCGTAGTTGAGATAATCCTCCCAAGGTAAGGCCTTGACTGACTCAAATAGTTGGTCAAACGTAGTGGCTTCGAAAGCCCCCACGACAATTTTAACCCGGTCTGCTGTCCGCAGCCAAAGATTGGCCCGCAAGATATCTGCCTGGGTCCCCTCAAAGAAAACCCGGTAGTTCTCTACTCGGACGTCAAAGCCCAGTTCCTTCAATTCTTTGCCGACGATGGCCTCTAACCCGGCTGCTGCGGTGGCCATTAACTGATATTTCTTTTCCATATTTTTCCTTTATAATGAAAGCCATGATGACGATAGCTGATTTTTTTACGTTAACCAATTTTCTTGATCCCAGGAGTCCCCTCTATCTACAAGTAAGCGCTGAACGTACTGACTGCCAACCAGTCACCCACCTTCGTTTTCGCCAAGATCAAACGGGGATTGTTTTCCAAGCTGGCCAGCAAAAGCCGCTCCGCCTGGAACAAGTACAAACCAGGCTGTCCCAAGTGGGCCAACAGTGTCCACTCTACTGGCAGGCAACTGCAAAAACTGCGCCAGAGCCCATCCTTGGCTTCCACCAAGACGAACAGAACCGCCTCGTACTCCGCTAAAAGCCTTCGAATTTAAAGGCAGGAACGCGGGGCTTTTTACTTTGTCCTTGCTGGGCTTGTTCGTGCTCTGTGCCAGCAGGCCGCCGGCCACTTCGTTGCAGCGACCGCCGCTTCTCCTTGGCCGCCCGCACTGCTTGTGGGCTTTGCAACCGATCCCGCTGCCAATTGACCAAAATCGCTTCAATATAGCGCAGTGAACGGGCGTTATTGGCTACCGCTTCTTGAATGGCCAGCAACATCATGTTGGGGTCAAAGTGGTCTTGATCAAACCAGCCGGCGACCGTTTCCATTTCAAAGGCAGAAAGGCCCCGGCCAAACTCTGCTTCTAGTGTTTGCATCACCTCACGCCGGGACTTTTCACCAGTGGACAGGACTTTGGCACTAGCCTTTGGTTGCTGGCCCGTTACCAGCCGTTCAGCAAGCGGTGTAAAGTCATAATATTCACCACCTGCCGCCTGTTGGTTGATTTTCATCAATCCCTTCTGTAAAAGTGCTTTTAAACGTGCCACCACTGTTTTTTCCGTCACCTGCATCACCCGGGCCAATGTTGCGGGTAGCGCTGGTTCGCCCTGATCTTGTAGGCGGCAAACTTGGAGGTAGAGGACCAAATCATCATTATCCATGCCCAAATCACGGTAATGCAATAAGATGGGATTATCAACCGTGGTGTGCCCAGCTGTGAGCCAGGCCTGCATTTTTGCATCCATGAACATCCTCCGTAGAAAAACGCCCAAGATGTATCACCCTGAGCGTTTGGTTATCACAGTCTTTAAGGCTTTAAACGGTGCGTCATTCTTGGGAAGAAAGCCGCCTCCCGAATATGTTCCTCACCCGTTACGAAAGTGACCATTCGTTCGAGGCCTAATCCAAAGCCAGCGTGTGGCACAGAACCATACTTACGCAAGTCAAGGTACCAGCCGTATTCTTCTAGGCTTTGTCCCTCCTTTTCCAGCTCGGCCTTCAAGTAGTCGTAGTCCGTGTCCCGCTCCGAACCACCAATGATTTCGCCATAGCCTTCAGGGGCCAGCAAATCAGCTGATACCACTAAGTCTGGCCGTTTTGGATGACGCTTCATGTAGAAGGGCTTGATGGCCTTCGGGAAGTTGACGATGAAGACTGGCTTAGAGAAGTAGTTGGCCAAGAAGGTTTCCTCAGGGGAACCAAAGTCAATGCCCCAGTCAACGTCAAAGCCATTGTCCTGGAGCAGCTTGACGGCATCATCATAGGACAAGCGAGGATAAGGCAGCTGCGTGTAGGAACGCAGCAAATCTTTGTCCCGCTTTAAGAGGTCCAATTCTTGATCATTCCGTTCCAACACCTTTTCAATCAGGTAGGCGACATAGCGTTCCTGCAAAGCCAGGGACCGTTCCTGGTCGTAGAAGGCCATTTCTGGCTCAATCATCCAAAACTCGGTCAAGTGCCGTCTCGTTTTTGATTTTTCAGCACGGAAGGCTGGACCAAAGGTAAAGACCTTGGAGAAGGCCATGGCCCCTGCTTCGGCATAGAGCTGACCCGTCTGTGACAGATAAGCTGGCTGACCAAAGTAATCGGTCTCAAAGAGTTCCGTCGTGCCTTCTGGCGCAGAACCCGTTAACAAAGGCGCATCCAACTTGATAAAGCCTTCCTGGTTGAAGAATTCATAAGTGGCCGCAATCAACGTGTTGCGAATTTTCAACGTGGCAAAGGGCTTGACGTGTCGCAAGTACAGGTGCCGCTCATCAAAGAGAAAATCCGTACCGTGCTCCTTGGGTGTGATGGGATAGTCATGGCTATCTCCAATCAGCTCAATATCCTGAACGGCCATTTCATAGCCGAAGGAAGAACGGTCATCCTGGCGAATTTCACCAGTGACGTACAACGAAGCTTCCTGCTTGAGTTCTTTTGCTTTTTCGAACACCTCTGGGGCCACATCGGCCTTCGCGACGACGCCTTGGAAAAAGGCCGTACCATCACGTAGCTGCAAAAAGGCTAGCTTACCGGAACCCCGCTTTTGTCGAAGCCAGACCCCGATCTTAACGGTTTGCCCAACATACTTGGGGGCATCAATAATTTGAATGGTTGGAAGATTATGTTCACTCATACTACTTGGGCAGAAAGCTGCCACACTCCTATCTATTAAGATTATTTATTGTTGACCTGCTGCTGACGCCGGGGCCAAAAAAGTTTCGATACGATCCAGCGCAGCATCAATGACAGCCTGGTCCTTGGCATAGGACAGTCGCAGATAACCAGGCATGCCGAAGCCCTCCCCTGCTGGTAGGGCAACGTGTGCCTCCTCTAATAGGCGACTGGCAAAGGCTTGACTAGAATCAAGTCCTAATGCTGCTAGAACTGCTGGTGCCACTTGGAAAAAGAGGTAAAAGGCACCGGCCGGTTTCACGGCAACCGACAGACCTGGGATTTTCGTCAACCGGTCATAGGTCCGGTTCAACCGGTCTTCCAGCTGCCGACGCATATCAGCGACGACCTGCTGGTCCCCACTAACAGCGGCCAAAGCGGCGTACTGACTGACGGCCGTCGGGTTCGAAGTCATATGGGACAAGAGCTTGTTCATGGCCGCAATCACCGATTCATCCGCAATGGTCCAACCCAAACGCCAACCGGTCATCGAATAAGATTTTGAAACCCCGTCGACGATAATCAAGCGGCTATCCGTCAACTCCTGTAAGGATAAGCCAGACGTAAAAGTGTGTCCATTATAAACTAAGTGTCCGTAGATTTCATCTAGGATGACAAAGGTATCATGGTCCTTGGCCCAATCCAAGAGGGCGCTGATTTCCGCTGCACTGTAAACTTGCCCCGTCGGATTCGTCGGGTTATTGAGTAGGAGCACCTTCACAGGCGTCTCCATCGCTTCCAAATCAGCCACTGTCAGCTTCATGGCCGCATTGTTCGGTGTAATAGCCCGAAAATCAGCCCCGGCCAGTGCCGCCTGTTCCGCATAAGAAACCCAGTAAGGCTTAGCCGTCACAATGACATCCCCCGGATCTAACAGGGCCTGCATCAGTACATAGAGCGACAACTTGGCTCCCGTCGTGACCGTGACCTGCTTGGCTTGAATAGGTGCAAGCGAATAGCTGCTAGCCCGATCGGCAATCGCCTGCCGAAGGGGCAAAATGCCACCGACCGGCGTATAAAAGGAAGTTTGATCAGCTTCAATTGCCGCAATGGCTGCCTGGTTAATGGCCGCCGGCGTTTGAAAATCAGGCTCGCCCATTCCCAAGTTAATGACATCGACGCCCGCCGCGGCCATCTCCTTGGCCTTCTTGGAAACAGCCAGGGTCGGTGATGGTGTCAGTGCCTGGTCTCTTTTTGAAAAATCACTTGCTGCTAACATGCTGTCTCCTAAATCCCGTTGATGGCCCGGTATACCTTGCCGGTTTTGTAGTCTAAGGTCAAATAGTTCAACTGACCGTCCTTGTCCTCATAGGCAATCTCCCAAACGAGGGCGTGCTCGTAGTAGGAGCGATTGGCCGAGTATAGATGCTTGGGATGATAGCGCTTGTTCACAAGGTCAACGACTGCTGCTTGACTCAGCGCCCCCTTTTGATCAAAAGTGCGCACCTTCCGGCTACCCGCTTGCACAATGGCTACTTCGGACTGACCACTCGGATTCGTGCCTAAAACAGCGTAAGTGGTGCCATTCCGTTGATCCACCGTTAAGTGGTGGAGGTTGGTTAACTTGGTCTGTTCACTCACCAGTGCTTGCGTTTGCCTTGCCGCCTTGTCCATTGGCCGCAAGGCGAGTTTCCCATAACCCCAGAGGCAGAGCACAAATAAGAAAAGCAGTAGAAAAGCAATTAGGAAAAACTTGGCCCAAGAAAAGCGCTTCTTTTTGCCCAACTGGACCCGTAAATTATCGTGGACTTCCATGATTTACTCCCCTACGAATGATATGTTCTATTATAGCAAAAAGTCTCGCTGGCTGGCGACCAGTCCACTCAAAAACCGCATCCATTGCCATCATGAATGCGGTAATCAACTAGACTATTGGTGAAAACGCAGCGCGGCTGCGCTGTTTTTTACCATTTTGACACTATCCCCTAAGGCACGTACCTGCCGGCGATTTAAGGAGCCAATCAAAATCCCATGCTTCGTTTTTTGAAGAGAACGAACCAAGGGCATTAAGTCGACCACTTCCTGCCATTGACGAGCTTGTGACAAAAGAACCGTTGCCGGTAACTGATAGGCCTGCTCCTGCACATGGTCTAGATAACGCTGGTCCACCACTAAGATAGACTGCGCTGCCTGCTGGCTTTGCCAACTGACCTTCGCCAAACCAGCCGAAATATCCTGGCCAAAGACAGCAAAATCAGCGCCATAGCGGTCGGATAGGCGGAAATACCAGTGCTTCACGGCCGCCGATCCACTTGCCACAATCACAATCTGCTGCCGGCCTCGCTCAACCAACTGCTGGAGCACCTGATCTTCTTGACTAGCCTGGGTAACCAGAAGCGGCACCGGGCTCTGCTGCTCAGCCGGCCCTTGTACTTGCTGCTGGAAACCCTTGGGCGTGCTGGCCAGTAGTGCTTGCAGAGAATCTGGATAATAACGGGAGACGACCAGCAAACGATCCGCTACCTGTAACAGGTATTTTTGATAGAGCAAAGACACATCGACCAATAATTGGCAAAAGTCCGCTTCGCCTTCCTCTAGGAAACGAATGCCTTGTACGTACTGCTGGTTCGCCGCCAGAAAATCCAGCCGTTCTTGATACTGCTGCAAGAGGCGGGGCGACAGCCGGTAAGTAATAGCCGACTGGTCGGCCAAGTGCAGTAAGTCCTGAACACGACGTAAGAGCGATTTGGCCGCCCTCATCTGCCCCGCCAATGACTGGCTCTGCTGCAGACGGGTCCGCGCCTGCTCGTAATTATGAACCGCCAACTTAAAAGCGCCGGCTGACTGCTTGTCTAGCTGCTGCCCTTGTTCCTGAATTTTTTCAACCTGTTCTTGATAAAAGGAAAGCGGTAGAGAGAACCCAAAGTAAGACTGAAGTTCATCTGCTAACTGCAATGGCTTCTCCATGATGACTGGCAGGGTTCCTCGCTGCCGCAATTGCTGGCTACGCAAGCGACTCCCCTGACTGAGCATGGCAGTCAGGGATAGTAAGACCAAATCTGCTTCTTGAGCAGCTTGGTAAGCCTTTTGAAAGGCTGGACTAGTCGCCGTCCCCCGGAAGCGGTCAAGTAGGCCCTGGTTGCGCAACCCCCTGGGTAGCTCTAACAAGCTTTGCTTGTCCGACAGGCTGGACCAAACCAGCAAACGGGCCAAGGTTGGGCTGCCACCAGCAGTCTTCGCGGCCGTTAAGGCCGCTTGGAAGGCCTGTTCATCCAAGTAATCACTGGGCTGTTCTAAGCGAGCAATGCGGTGGCGTTGCTTGCCACTCTGACGCACATTTAAATCCGCCAACAACCGCTCTTGTTGGGCCAAGAGCGCCTCATCACCGCTAACGAGCCAAACTGGGCTTTTTTTCTTTTGAAAAAAGAGGGGCAGCAAGTAAGCCGTTGTCTGCCCAAGCGCCGGGCCGTACTGTAACTGCCAAAGCGCCCGTTGGCTATTTTCCAAAAATCGATGTACAAAGTCCATGGCGTTGGCCTGGATAGTCGAAACAGTCTGATCCGCGGGTAGTAGCCGGTTTTTCTCAGCCAAGGTCTTGGGATAAGCATGATGGTTGGTTCGACCAGTCTGGTGCTTGGCCTGCTTTGCTGATGCTTGGTTGGCTGGAACTGAATCCTGCTGGCAGGCCATCTTCAAGAAAGCCTGGGTTTCGCGAATGAGTCCCCAATCGGCCAGCTGTAAGCTTTTTTTCACTGCTGCTGGTAGTGCCGCCGCTCGGTCCCAGAGATTGAGTAACAAGTGGGCCGTTGCTTCAGCATCAGCGTTGGCCCGGTGGGCCTGCACTAATGGTAGAGAGAGACTTTGGGTTAAGTCAGACAGCCGGTAGCCCGCTTCAGTTGGGTACAGTATCTGCGCCAACTGGACTGTATCCACCGCCACTAAATCCAAGGGGGCTAAGCCCACCCGTTCAAACTCTGCATTTAAAAAGGGCAGATCAAAGTTAACGTTGTGGGCAACAAAAACCTGGCCCTGCAAGAGCGACTGAAGGGATGGCGCCAGCTCCTCAAAGTAAGGCGCATCACGCACTTCCTTGGGATGAATCTGCGTTAACTGCTGAATTTTTTTATCAATGGGCTGACCGGGATTCACAAAGGAATCAAAGTGCTCCATAATTTGATGATTTTTAACAAAAGTCATCCCGATTTGAATAATCCGGCCCCCCTTCTCAACAGAGGAGGCGGTCGTTTCCAAATCAACGATGGCAAAGGCGGCCGAACTTTTCATCGGGGCTCCTTCCTTAGACCAATGCTACCTAAAAGGAGCGTAGCATTCATCAACGCTATCAGAATAATTAGTCCCATTTTACACCAGAAAGCCCACTGGGGTACAATATTATTAACTATTGGAGGGATGATATGGAAGAAAAACGAATTGGCCAGGGGCAAGCCCATGGCAAAGCAATCTTAATTGGCGACCACGCGGTTGTTTATAACCAGCCAGCCGTGGCCATCCCCCTCTTGGACTTAACGGTCGCCGCGACCTTTGCAGCCAGTCCTGCTGGCCAAATGCTGCAACTAAACGAAGCCCGAATCGCCTTGGATGAATTAGGGGCTGATTTAGAGGGCATTCGCGTGCTCTTAAACCAACTATTGGCTGATTTAGCACTGACCGAACAGTCCTTTCTCATTCAGGTACACGCAAATATCCCTCAGGAAAGGGGTTTTGGTGCTTCCGCCGCCCTGGCTAATGCCATCACGAAAGCGGCTTTTGACTTTGCAGCACAACCACTCACAGCCGATGCGTTAAGCCAGTATGTGAACCTAGCTGAAACAATTGCCCACGGCTCCCCCTCTGGCATTGATGCCGCTACTGTCCAGGCCGACGAACCCATTTGGTTTGAAAATAAAAAAGCCCAACCCTTTCAAAGTCAACTACAGGCCTGCTTGGTCCTAGCTGACACGGGCGTGCGTGGCCAAACCGTTCGGGCCGTCAACATTGTCAAAGAACAGCTCAAAATGGACTATGATTACACTTGGGCCGCTATCGAAGATTTGGGGGCCTTGGCCAAGCAAGTTAGAGAAGCACTCGGCCTGGACGACCCAACTGCCTTAGGGGCCTATTTCACACAGGCCCACCAAGACCTAGTGCGCTTGCGCGTTTCTCACCCTAAATTAAACCAACTGGTGGATGCCGCTATTGCTGCCGGGGCCCTAGGCGCCAAGCTTACTGGTTCCGGCATCGGGGGGGCCATGTTAGCGTTGGCTAGCAATGAAAGCCAGGCCAAACAAATTGCCGCAGCCCTTCAGCGGGCTGGCGCTCAGGAGACTTGGGTGCAACCCCTCCACTAAGTCATTCGTCGTTAAACCGGCCAATCGGCCGGTTTCATTTTTCAAGATAAGGAGCACCTTGCCATGCCCATTTTAACTGGATCGGCCCAGGCCCACACCAACATTGCCCTCATGAAATACTGGGGTAAAGAAAATCCCGAGGAAAACATCCCCAGCACTTCCTCCCTATCCCTCACACTCGATCGGTTTTATTCCCTGACTGAGGTCTCTGCCGGCAAGGAAGATACCCTAACCATTAACAACTTGCAACAGGACCCTGCTCGCATTCACCGCTTCTTAGACTTTTTACGCCAGGAAGTACAGGATTTTCCACCCTTGAATGTTATTTCGAAGAACACAGTGCCGACAGCAGCTGGACTAGCCTCCTCCGCTTCGGCCTTTGCTGCGCTGACGGGCGCGGTCGCTTCTTATTGTGGCTGGGACTACTCCTTGACTACACTCTCTCGCCTTGCTCGGCATGGTTCGGGTTCCGCCACCCGTTCCTTTTACCCTGATTTTGCCATCTGGCACAAAGGAGAGGACGATGCCTCTTCCTACGCGGAACACTATGACACACCTGACTTGCCCATTGCTATGGTCATTTGTGAGGTGACTGGTGCTCGCAAAAAAGTCTCCTCTTCGGATGGCATGCAGCGAGCGATGACCTCCCCCCACTACCAGGACTGGGTCAACCAATCGGCCCAACAATTGACGGCCATGCAGACAGCCTTACAGGCAGGAGATTTAGCAACCGTTGGGCAAATCGCAGAGGCAAACGCCCTCGCGATGCATGACTTAAATTTAACTGCAACCGACCGACGCTTTACGTATTTTAATCAAAAAACGCTGGCCCTACTGGACGCTGTTAAAAAGCTTCGCCAGGAAGGCTTCTTAGCCTATGCCACGGTTGATGCTGGTCCCAACGTGAAAATCATTACCAATCAGGAGCAGGCACCCGCCATCGTCGATCGCATGGGCGAACTGGTCCGCCAAGTCAAATACGAAATTGTTGGTAAGGGGCCCGGCATTGTCATCAACAAAGCAAAAGAAGTGCCCCTCAATGAATACGACCAGTAAGAAGGCGAACGCATGGTAGCAACCGCAAGCATACAAGTACCGGGAAAACTATTTTTGACGGGTGAATATGCCATTACCAGAGCTGGCCAGTGGGCAGTCATTGCGGCTGTCCAACAGGGCCTACAATTCAACTTTCGGCCGATAGCAGGCAGATCCACTGCCAGCGTTCACGTTGACAGTCCCGCACTAGCAGCCAGCCAGTCCTGGCAGTGGACAGCCCAAACGTTCGCCGACTTGACCAGTTTGCAAGCAGGACCCTGGGCCTATGTCAAAATGGCCGCAGCCCTCTTCTATCAAGAGCACGCCGACCAACTGGCCCTGGCGGACCAACCAGATTTGCAGATAACAATTGCCAGTCAATTACAAAAAGGCCAGGCAAAATTAGGCCTCGGTTCTTCGGCTGCCGTGACAGTGGGCATGGTAAAAACACTCCATCAGTACTACCAACTAACCACTGACCCCCTCCGTATTTTTAAGGAGGCAGCCTTTGCCCACTACCTGGTCCAAGGGTCCGGCTCCCTAGGCGACCTAGCAGCGGCTAGCTTTGGCGGTTTGATTGCCTACCGCAGCCCAGCTTGGTTGCAGCAGGCAAAACAGGGGCCCTGGCAGCTTACGGACTTTGCTCAACTAGACTGGTCCCAACTTAATATCCAATCCTTGCCTTGGCCAGGACAGTGGCAACTGGGCGTTGTCCCGAGCTTTGAACCAGCTTCGACTAAGAAAGCCCTTGCCAAGCAACTGTCCTTTCCCAAGCCTTTTTATGAGCAAGCAAATGAGGCCAGCCTCAATTTGGCCGATGCCTGCCAAAGGGGCCACTATGACCAGGCCATCCGGGCCCTCGCTGACAACCAAGCCGCCCTCCTGGCCCAACTACCAGCCGCTTATTTGACGCCAGCATTAAGCCGATTTTTAGCAGTCTGCCGCGAGCTAAGGTTAGCTGGAAAAGTTTCTGGCGCCGGCTTCGGCGACAACGGCGTCGTGATTTTGCCCGATCAGCAGGCGCAAATAAAACTCCAACAGCAGTTAGCAGCGGTTGGGCTCTCCATTTTTTACCCAGTCCTTGCAGAGAAGGAAAACCGACTTCATGGCGAATCTCCAATCACAACGTAAAAACGAACACCTGTCCTTGGCCACTAAATTTTGGCGGGATGGCAGTAATCAACAAGTCGGCCCCGGCTTTGAGGCTGTTCGCCTGATACCAGGCCCGTTGACGGACATGTCAGTGGCAGAAGCGGATCCGAGCTTGCTCCTTTTTGGCCAGCACTTTGACTGGCCCTTTTATATCGAAGCCATGACGGGTGGTTCCGCACAAGGCAAAGCAGTCAATGAAGCACTGGCCAAGGTGGCCGCGGAAACAAACCTAGCCATGGCCGTTGGCTCCCAATCGGCCGCCTTAAAAGACCCGACTTTGGCGGATAGCTACCAAGTCGTTCGCAAGCAACACCCAACGGGCTTCCTCATCGCCAATTTAGGGGCGGACCATCCCATTGACCATGTGCGTGCAGCCGTTGATATGATTGAGGCCAATGCCATTGAGCTCCACGTTAACTTAGGCCAGGAATTATCAATGGCAGAGGGCGATCGGGCCTTCTTTTGGCTAGAAAACTTGAACAATGTTATTGCAAAAGCCCCCGTGCCCGTCATCATCAAAGAGGTTGGCTTTGGCATGGGCCCGGCTTTGTTGCAGCAATTAGCCGCCCTAGAACCAGCGGCCATCAATATTGGTGGCGGTAATGGCACGTCCTTCCATCAGATTGAGCAGCGCCGGGATCGACAGAAGACGGCGCCGCTTGATTTGACCCAGTACGGCCTATCCACGGTTGAATCCCTCTTAGCCGCAGAAAAGGCCAATCTGACGACGCCAGTCATCGCCACGGGCGGCATTCAGTCAATCAATGACGTCCTAACAGCCCTCGTACTAGGAGCCAAAACCAGCTCCGTTGCCGGCTACTTCCTCAAGGTGTTGATGACTGATGGGCCGAACGCGCTGACCCAAGAAATTCTGAGCTGGCAGGCCGCCCTGCCCAAACTCATGACGCTCTGTGGCGCTCAGACCCTGGCTGATTTACCACAGCAGGACAGAATCTATAGCCCTGCTTTGCAAAATAGCTTCGACCAGCTTTAACATCCAGCAGGTCCCCCACCCTCAATTTAGATTGCCTACGGTCATACCGGGCAACATCAAAAAAATCGTCCGACCTTTTGGTCAGACGATTTTTTCTAATCTTTATTGAACAGGCTTGTTCATGTATTCATCATGGTCATCCCATGTGGATACTTCATCCTTAACCCCATTTTCAACACCCTTGTGCCAAGCAAAGGTATCATACCAGATGGAGTGCTTTTCTTGGTTCAAAGCCTTGATGGCTGCCATTTCCTCATCGGACAAGTCAAAGTCATCAATTTGTGAATTGGCAATGATTCGTTCTTCATGGGCAGACTTTGGAATGGTAATGGCGCCCATTTGGTAGTCGAAACGCAAGATAACTTGGGCAGCCGTCTTGTTGTGCCGTTCAGCGATGGCCGTCACAGCAGGATCAGACAAGGCTTCGCCACCACCCAATGGTGACCATGCTTCCATCGCAATGCCCAAGCCGTTCATGTAATCAAAGAGCTTTTCTTCTTGAATCAATGGGTTAAATTCCATTTGGTTCACGTGTGGCATAACCGTACCAGCAGCCAAAACTGTTTCTAACTTCTCTTCATCAAAGTTGGAAACACCGATTGCCCGGACCCGGCCGTCCTTGTAGAGCTTTTCCAAAGCACGCCAAGTATCAACGTAGGTCGCATCCACTGGCCAGTGGACCAACAACAAGTCCAAGTAAGTTAACCGGAGTTCCTTCATTTGCTGCTCAAAGTTATCCAAAGTAGACTGGTAACCTTGATCGCCATTGAAGACCTTAGTCGTGATGAAGAGATCCTTGCGGTTCAAGTGGTTATCCTTCAAGGCCTTTTGAATGCCGTAACCAACACCGGCTTGGTTACCGTATTGCTTGGCCGTATCGATCATCCGGTAACCATTCTTAATGGCAACCTGCACAGAGTTCGCTGCTTCTGCGTTTGAAGACTTCCAAACACCTAGACCAAAGACGGGCATTGCCACCCCATTGGCCAGCTTCGTGCTTTCTTGCAAAATTTTGTTTGCCATGTAACAGTACTTCCTTTCTTTTTCTTCATTCTTATTCTAAACCAAAAGGCCGCTTGCATGCAATGCAAACAGCCTTTTTTCTTTGAAAATATAAGCAAGACCAATTTAATGGCCCAGTGTCCAACCGCCATCCAACGGAATAACCGTCCCAGCCAGATAATTGGCCTGTGGGCTCGTCACAAATAGCGTTAAATCCGCGACCTCTTCTGGCTGAGCCCAACGCTTGGCCGGCGTCTGTGCCGCTACTTGGGCGGCCATGGCGCCATCCCCAGCAAAATCAGCTGCATTCATAGGCGTCTGTACCGCCCCCGGTGCAATGGCATTGACACGAATCCCGTCCTGGGCGTAGTCGAAGGCCAGTTGTTTGGTCAAACCCACTAAGGCATGCTTCGACATGGTATAGGCGGCACCACCCCCACCGGCAACCAGACCGGCAATGGAGGCCATATAGACCAAAGCGCCCTGGCCCCTTTTGATCATGGCCGGCAACAATGCCTGTGTTAAGACCACTGCCGGCCGTAAATTAGTGGCCAGCACCTGGTCAATGGTCCCCATAGACTGCTTTAACAGTGGCTGAAAACCATCTAACATCCCAGCCGTCGACAAAAAAATATCAAAGGGTGCTGCCTGTTCTAAGGAACGGGCCAGCGCCATCAGGGCATCTTCATCGGCTAAATCCACGACTTGACTCACTAAGTTTCGCTCCGTGATGGGCATGGGCTGGCGGTCAATCGCCAACACGTTGGCCCCAGCTGCTAAATAAGCTTTGGTCTGGGCTAGACCTATCCCGCTGGCCGCCCCCGTGATACAAACCCGTTGTTCCCGATAATCTTGTTCAATCATTTATTTACTCAAATCCATTACTTTACTGAGCGCGGCAATCAGCAGGGCGCCTACCAACAGGGATACCGCTTCCCCAGGTAGAACGGACAGGTAGTAAGCCCACCACTGTGCCAAAAGCGTGTGCCCCTGGTCGGGAGGGAAGGCCCCGCTGGCGTTTATTTGAAAGGCCAAGGTAAATTCAGCCGCCAAAATGCCCATTCCCACGGTCAATACGGATAGTGAGGAAATGATTAATTTTAACCAAGTGGCCTTGACCCGCCGGGTTAGACAGTAGGTCAGGCTGGTCATCACCACCGTCCCCAAGGTCCCAAAGACCCAGTCAATCCAGCCCAGTGGTGACAACAAGTTGGCAATCAGGACGCCCAGTCCCAAAGCGACAATGTAGCGCTTATGCCAGGCTGCCAAGTGGTTGAGCCCTTCTGACAGACGTAGCTGCACTGGGCCAAAACCAATGGGCGCAATGACCATGGTAATGGCAGCGTAGACAGCCGCCACCACGGCGGTCATCGTGATGGACTGTGTCCGAGACACTTTCTTTTCGTTTTGCATGATTGTTCTCCTAGTTTTGTTAAAGCGGGATGGTTGATGAACCGCTTTTTGAAATTGGTATTGGCCTGAGCTTGACGGTCACCAAGCTCGGCCCATAAAAAAAGGCCAGGTTGCCCTGGCCAAATTGCAAGGACTATCCTTCGTCCATAAAGTCCTTGAGGTGCTTTGAGCGGGATGGATGGCGCAACTTTCGCAAAGCCTTGGCTTCAATTTGGCGAATCCGTTCCCGGGTAACGCCAAAGACACGGCCCACTTCCTCTAAGGTCCGAGTCCGGCCATCTTCCAAACCGAAACGCAGCCGGAGTACATTTTCCTCCCGGTCTGTCAATGTGTCTAAGACAGATTCGAGTTGGCCACGTAACATTTCATAAGCAGCGGAATCAGACGGTGAAACGGCTTCGTTATCTTCGATAAAGTCACCCAAGTGAGAATCATCCTCTTCACCGATTGGTGTCTCCAAGGAAACGGGTTCTTGCGCAATCTTCAAGATTTCCCGTACCTTCTCGGCCGTCAAATCCATTTCAGCACCGATTTCTTCAGGCATTGGTTCCCGGCCCAAGTCCTGCAAGAGCTGCCGTTGAATCCGAATCAACTTATTGATGGTTTCAACCATGTGAACCGGCACACGGATCGTCCGCGCCTGGTCCGCAATGGCCCGTGTAATCGCCTGACGAATCCACCAAGTGGCATACGTTGAGAACTTAAAGCCCTTGGTGTAGTCGAACTTATCAACGGCCTTCATCAAGCCCATGTTTCCCTCTTGAATCAAGTCCAAGAACTGCATGCCCCGACCAACGTAGCGCTTGGCAATGGATACGACTAAGCGTAAGTTGGCTTCCGCCAATTCCTGCTTGGCCTCTTCATCACCCTCTTCGATCCGCTTAGACAGCTCGATTTCTTCGTCCCCCTTTAACAGTGGGACCTTCCCAATTTCCTTCAGGTACATCCGAACGGGATCATTGATTTTGATGCCGGCTGTATCTTCGGCATTGTCCAATTCATCCTTGGAAGGCTTGTTTTGCTTGGCTGCTAAGACTTCTGGGGCGGGCTCCCCCTTTTCATCGACAATGGCGATGCCGGCGTCTTCGACCTTTTCCATCAAGCGTTCAATGTTTTCTTCATCCAAACGGAAGGGCTCTGCCACTCGGTTGGACAGCTCGGAATACTTAATTTCTTTGGCTGGCTTAAATTCTTTGATTAGTTCCCGAACAGCCTTGTCATAGGCAGCCGACTTAATTGGGCCAGACTTTTTAGCTGGTTTTTTGGCAGGCTGCTTTCCAATTTCGGCAGCTTCTTCTGCTGACTTTCCCTCAGCTAAGGCCAACAATTCTGCTTTCCGGGCCCGGCCATGGAAAGGAATGTTTTGCTCTTTCAAATATTCTTTAATTTCTTCAATTTTACTTGCACTTGAAATTTTTGCCATTTTTGCTCCTATGTGTTTGTTGCATGCGCCCGTTTGAGCTGGATGAGCTGGGCGGACAGCGACAGTAACGCCTGGTCATCGTGCTGACTTTTGGCGACGGCCATTTGTGCTTCGATTGCCTGCACCTGTTCTTCGAATGGGCCTTCTTTTAAAATAAGACGGAGATAATCATCGACCGCATCCGGCTGAACTTCTAGTGTACCAAAATCTCGGTCCATCGCCATCAATTTTTGATTCAGGGCCGGTTTTTGCAGGTAGTCCATGAAGGCCGCCAAATCAAAGGGGCCTTTGTGTTCCTGCTGGTAGGCCGCAATGAGCATCATGATTAATTGATAATCCGGATGCTGAAAAGCAAAGTTCGGCATGGCCTGGACCCGGTCATAAACTGCCGGTTCCTTCATCATGGCCATTAACAGCCCCCGCTCCGCCTGTTCCACTTGGCTGACCTGCGGCCTGGGTCGATCCGCCCAAACACTTTGGCCCGGATTAACCGTAGCTGGACCGGGGCCCGCTCCCTGCAAATCGCTGGGCAAGCCCTCTGGTAAATCCGGCCCGGCTTCCGCAAACTCACGATCAGCAACACTCGGCTGCGCTGCTTGTGCCTGTGCTAATTCGCTTTCTAAGGCTGATCGACTTGTCCCATATTCCTGTTCAAACTGATGTAAGAAATAATCTTGTTCGACGGGACTGGCATTCGCCAGCACCGCCATGGCCTCTTTTAGGAAATCGAGGTACTGGGACTGCTTGCTTAAGTTACGTCCATTTTTGGCCCCTTGAATCAAAAATTCAGTGGGCGTTAAGACGGTCTGATTCAGCACGTCTGCCAGCGCTTGCCGTCCCTGTAAGCGGCGAATTTCATCTGGATCATGTTCGTCAGGAAGTTTAATCACCCCTAGTTCAAGATCAGGTGCTTGCGCGCTTAACAACGGGATGGCTCTTTTGGCAGCTTTCTGACCAGCTGCATCCCCGTCATAAACCAAAATAACACGGTCTGCTAACCGCTTCAGTAGCTTAACATGGTCTCCCGTCAAGGCAGTCCCCATCGTGGCGACTGCCTCCTCATGGCCAGCCAGATCAGCAGCCATCACATCCATGAATCCTTCGAAAATCATGACCTGGCCCTTGCTGCGAATAGTCTGCTGGGCCTGGTCCAGGTGGTAAAGTAATTTCCCCTTATTAAAGAAGGGACTTTCCGGCGAGTTCATGTACTTGGCAGGATTGTCCGGATCTAACGACCGGCCCGAGAACCCTAAGGTTTGTCCGCGTTCGTTTTGAATCGGCCAAACAATCCGTTTAGCAAAGCGATCCCCCTGTAACTGACCATCTCGTTCGTAAAAGAGATTACTAGCCGTCAAGAGCGACTCATCCATTTCTTGGCTACGAACATAGGTCAACAGTTCGTTACTGGCAGGCACATAGCCTAGGCCATAGCGCCGAATCGTTGCCTCGTCTAACTGCCGTTCTTCCTTTAAGTAAGCTAAAGCGGTTTCCCCAGCCGTCGTATTGAGCAGGATGTGCGTGTAAAGTCTTTGCGCCCGCTGATATAGGTCATAGATTGGTTGATAGCGGTTTTGCTGGCTAGCACTTTGCTGATACTGGTCACCAATCGACAACCCCGCATCTTTGGCCAAGGTGACAATGGCTTCGGGATAAGAATAGCCCTCTTTTTCCATCAAAAAAGAGAAGACAGTACCAGAGCGGCCACAAGAAAAACAGTGAAAAACCTGCTTTTGATCATCCACAAAGAAGGAAGGATGACGATCTTCGTGGAAGGGACAGGAACCATTCCATTCCCGCCCCCGTTTGACAAGGTCGGTATAGGGGCGAATCACATCCACAATGTCCACTTTGCTACGGACTTCATCAATCACTGCTTGCGGAATCCTCTGCGCCATGACACCCCCCTTTCGAACCCAGTCACTGCTTATTAGATTGAGAACATACTAGTTAATAGTATAGGCGATTTCAGAGGGGCTGTCAAAGCACGCTCGCAAATTGGTCTAGTTTTATTTTAAAAAAAGAGTCGACCAAATTGGTCGACTCTTTGAAGCTGTGTTTGTATTACAAGATGGTAATCAAGACACCACCCAAAATCAGGATGATGGCCCCACCGATTCGGTTACCCATTTGGGCAAAGGCAATCAAAGACATCCGGTCAGAGGCGGACAAAACCGCAACGTTTCCGGTACCACCCATGGAGTGGTTGATAAAGCCACCAGCAACGGCTGATTCGACTGGGTAAAGTCCAAAGAGCTTACCCAGGAAGCCAGCCACAATGGCCATTGTCGCAACAGAAACGATGACACAGACAGCTAACTGCCAAGTGAAGGCGTTGAAGAGCGCACCCAGGTCCAGCATGGACAAACCAATACCGGCCAACAGGGCTTGCGTACAAGTAGCCGTTACCAAGTTACCGAACATGATGGCAGATGTTTCGTAGTAAGAAGGCATCCAACCAAGACCCTTAACCAAGATAACCAAGATGATCAAGAAGGCAAAGGAATTAATCTTTGGCACAAAGTGCGTCAACAAAGCACCTGACATGTAGAAGGACAAGGCAACCATCATACCAACCAAGAGTTGCTTAGCATTCATGGCAGGCACCTTTGGTGCATTGTCACCAGCATCGGCATCGTTGCCCTGCTTCAACAATTGACCGTGGCCGTTCATCTTGGACTTATCAGTAAAGCGAACCAAGAGGGAAGCACCGATAATGGCCAAAATGTTGGCCAAGATCATGGATGGGAACAACTGGGACAAGATGGCTCCAGAGTTGGCCCCGTGACCCAAAGCACCGGCATAAATACCAGACAAAGGTACGATACCAGCGCCAACACCACCGGCCATCATTGGGAAGACAATGTACATGGCCGTGTGACCGAAGCCAAGGCCAAGCAAAGCACCCAATCCGGAAACAACGAAGAAGGTAACAATCATGGCACCAAAGGCGACCGGCAAGAAACGTACCGCTGCTTTCAGCAGCAGATCACGGTCCATCTTAAAGATGGCTGACGTAATCAACGCCACGATATAGAATTCCAGGAAGTTCGTTGTTGAAACGAATGCGTAAATATCCTTCACGGATGTTTCTGGAATCCAATGCAAGTAGTGGACCAAGGCCCCTGCCACAACGGCAAAGGCAGAACCACCGCCCAAGTAAGACTTGAAGATTGGCAAGTTGTTTCCTAGGTAGAAGAAGACTCCTCCGAAAGAAACCAGGGCAAAGAGCGCAAAGCCCATACTCTTACCGACTTTTGCATCGGAACCAGTACCGCCAAAGTTCAAGATGGCAAGTGAAGCGACGAGGAGGGCCGCCATAATAATGAAGGCGACGCCACCAATGCCAGCAATTTGGAATTTATTCTCAATTTTAGAGAACAAGCCTGAATTGTTAGCAGAATTTTCTTCTGACATAATTCATCTCCTGTACATATTTTGTCAAATAATTACTGAACAAGTATACCACCAGGCAGGCATTTTTCAACCGACAAATATTAAATTCTGTTTAAAAAATCGCCAGTAGACCAACTACCGGCGATTGCTTGTCTATAGAAAAGATGCCCAAAAGCCGGCAATGACTAGGACTAGTGCGCCCCCAATCCGGGTCCCCATTTGCGCAAAGGCAATCAAATTGAGCCGGTTGGCGGCAGAGAGAACGGCCACGTTGCCGACTCCACCCATGGAATTATTGACCATGCCAGCCGTAATCGCTGCCTCGACCGGATAAAGGCCAAAAAGGTAACCCAGATAACCGGCCGTGAACGTTAAGGTCAACACCGATACCAAGACGCAGACGAAAAGCTGCCAGGAAAAAGTATGCATGAGGGCATCTAAGTCCAGCAGGGCAATGCCGACACCAGCCAGTACTGGCTTCGTCATCGTCTGTACAATCAGCTGGCCAAAATCTACAGCTGCCTGTTCATAGGCTGCTGGTACTAATGAAAAGGTTTTCGCCAACACTGCCATCAAAATCAAGAAGGCAAAGGCATTCACAGCTGGTAGCAGCGCATGACAAACCTGCGCCAGCATAAAGAAGGCCAGGCCAATCAAGAGGCCGGTTAACAAATTTTGGGCCTGCAGTCCCTGCTGGGCTGCTGCTGACTGTTGCCTGTCATCCTGACCTTGCTTTTGTTTCAGTAACGCCCCCTGCCCGTTCCAGGGGCTATCTTGACTGTGACTGACGAGCAGGCCCGCCCCAGAGATGACCAATAAGTTGGATAGCACCAAGGGCGGAAACAACTGGGATAAAATGGGCCCGGCCGACTGGCCGAAAGCCTCCCCATAGATACTAGCAAGCGGCACAATCCCAGCGCCAACACCACCAGCCATCATGGGAAAGGTCACGTAAAGGGCCGTGTGCGTAAAGCCAAGGCCTAACAACATCCCCGTCGTGCTGACCATGAGAAAAGTCACGATCAGTGAGAGAAAGGCCACCGGCAAAAAACGAACGGCAGATTGCAAGAGCAAGGCCCGGTCCATCTTCAAAATGGCCGAAATAATCAAAGCCACAATGTAGAGCTCCAAAAAGTTCGAAGTCGACAAAAAACCGCGGACCGTGGCCACCGTGGTGGTCGGAATCCATCCCGCCCAGGCAAGCAAGGCAGCCACCAGCGTAGTAAAAACAGAACCGCCACCGAGATAGGTTTTCACGATTGGCAGATGGCTCCCCAGGTAATAAAGTAAACTACCAAAGAGAATCATGACAAAGAGCGCGCCGGTCATGTTTTTTGGTAGTACGTTGAGCGCCAGTGTCAGTAATAGCAGGGCGAAGAGGACAACAAAAGTAAGCCCGCCGACAGCCCCTAGTCGGAAATTGTGCTCAAAGCGGTACAGCCAAGTTTGATTTGAATGTGAATGTTGCGTTTTTTTCATGTGATGACCACGAAATCCGCAACTCGTGCACCCCTATTTTACCATGGTTGTGGGCTAATCATGACAAAAATTGAACAAGTTTTTTATTAAAGAAGGCTGGCTGTTCTAGCTGGGGCAAATGCCCACTAGCCGCCACCCGCACAACCTGTGCGTCTTGGTTGAAGAAATCGGCAAATTCCGTCTCATAGCCCGGTCGCCAAAGTGGTGATTCGGCCCCGACAAAGAACAAAGTGGGGACAGTTGTTTCCTTGATATTTTCCCGCCAGTCAGCCAGTAGGTGGTTTTTCAAGAGCGGGTACAGGAGTTCAAAGGAAGTCGGATACCGCGTTTTTTCTTCCTGTAACTGCTGCCGTAAGCGATCATCAATGGGACTCACCGTCATTTTCTGCTTCAGGAAAACAGGGGCTAATTGATGAAAATTGTCCCAGGTTAAGTCACGAATACCGGCCGTCCATGCACCCTCGTTGAGCAACTTGGGCGATTCATCCACCAACACTACTTTCGCGAGACCCTGCTCACCAAACAAGGAGAGATAAGCCCAGATAATGGACGCGCCCATGGAATGACCCAGGAGCACAAATTGGTCCAAGGCCAAGGTCGCAATCAGTTCCCGCAAGTCAGCGGCAAAACGGCTAATCCGCAAGTTGCGACTCGTCCTTTCTGAACGACCATGCGACCGCCAGTCCAGGGTAATGACTCGAAAGCCAGCTGCTTGGAGGGCCGCCACTTGACTAACCCACTGCGCTTGCCTAGCTGAAAAACCAGATAAGAGGAGCACTGCCTGGCCCGAGCCACCAGCATCTTGATAGTCAATTGCCACCCCATCCGTCGTGATTAGTTTCGCCATGCGATTCATCCTTTCTTAGTCCGGTAATAAACCGGTCATTTTCCCTACCAAAATGGTCAAAATCAAATAGTCGGCAGCGCCGCCCAGCGTCCAATTCTTGGCGATAAAGTCCTGATCCAGTGCTGTTAAGTAACGAAAACCAGCGCTAGTCTGGGCACCGCCCAGCGCAAAGTATTTGGCAACGGCCGCTTTCACGGTGCTAACCGCTGCAGGGTCACCGGCCCGCTTAATTAAAGTCGAATCGTCGATGGCCCCTGCAAGCGCTAATAAACTATCTAACAAGCGTTCATTCACGGTCCCACTTCCTTCCCGAAGGACCGGCAGGCCGACGGTCGCTAAGGGCTGCAAGCCCCTTTCGACTTCTCCCCGCACACCCGTTAGCTGAAAGCGTGCATACTGTTTTTGGCCGGCTGTCGCTTGTGCCGTTGTTCTTGCTGCCAATTCTTGTGCCACTAAATGGCGAGCCATGGCCCGAATAACCGTTTGCACTTGTGCCAGAGTCGTCGCCCCCGCTTGGCTAGCATAGCCATAAGCCGCTAGGAAAATGCCCATGGTGAAGAGGATGCCTTTATGCGTGTTGGCCCCGGTTGTATGCGCGAACATCACTGTCTCCGCCTCCCGGCCGATGGGCCGAATGGCGGCCAGCAGAGCTGTTACGTCGTCTCCTTGAAAACGGCGACCCTGAACCAACATTTTTTCAAAATAAGGTTGTAAGACCAGAGCGGAATCCATAAACGTAAAGGCCGTCATGTCCCGATGTGCGCCCACTGAAAAGGGATCCACCAATCCTGGCTTAATGGTCGCCGTTGCCTCGTAAAGGCAGGCCGCCACGCCCATGCGCGCAACTTGGGCGCTCGACCAATGCGGGAGAACCGGCTCTCTGACAAAGTAGGCCTGGTAGCGTTCGTCCAGCGCAGCCAAAATGGTTGCCAGATCATGGCGGCCACTTTTGGCACAGTATTTAGCCGGTTGGTCACAGACGAGGCAGGGCCGTGGGGCAAAGCCCAAATCCTGCCGTGACAACGCTTGGTCGGAACTGGCCCCTAACACATCCACATCAAACAGGCGGCCAAAGAAAAAGTCACGTTCAAAAGACATGGCCAGGGATTTCATCTCCCGCAAACTTTGGCCCTGTACGAGGATGTAGGCGGCTGGTCCCGTTATCAGGGTCCGCTCTTGCTGGGCCGTCACACAGTTCAAGTCTGCTAATTGTTCCCAGAGTGCTAACCAGCCCGCTTGAAAAATGTGCTGTATTTTCGGACTATTCTTCACTGGACCGGGGATGTTTAGTTTAATAGCCAGTAAGATTGCCTGGGGATTGTCGGCCAGTAATTGCCTTTGATAAGCAACCCGCTGTTCCCGACTGGCTAGTAGCGCTGTTAACGAAACGGGTTGGCCTCCGGCCGTGACTGCCTTGGCTGTGTGCTCTTCCTGCATGTCTATTACTCCACTTTCTACCCAATTAGTGTATCAAAAAAGACCAGGTCGCACCTGGTCTTCAGCATGAGCTAATCTTTGACTTCTTTGATGACATCAATCAAGGAGCCATCGCGATATTCCGCCAAGGCTACCACGCGGTCCGTAAATTCAAGGGGCTTTGCTTGACCGACAATTTTTTCGGCTCGCTGTTGCAATTCTTCGATGGTAAAGATTGGCAAACCAGGGACCTTCTCCAAGGCGGCCTGCAAATCAGTCCGTCCTGGATTAATGGCGATGCCCAATTCGGTTACCAAAACATCAATGGAAGCGCCCGGCGTAATAGCCGTCGTCACCTTGGGCACAACGGTCGCAATCCGCCCCCGAACCAAGGGCGCCGAAATAATGGTCAAATTGGCAGTGGCCGCATCCTGGTGACCCCCGATGGCCCCCCGGATTACCCCATCAGAACCCGTCATGACATTGACGTTGAAGTCTGTGTCGATTTCTAGGGCTGACAAAATAGCCACATCAAGCTTATCAACCATGGCGCCTTTATTGGCTGGGTCCGCATACCAAGAAGCATCGATTTCTTGCTGGTTGGGACTTTCCTTCATCGAGAATGCCGCGCCCTTATCAAAGTCTTGCACATCCATGACCTTTTGAACAAGACCTTCCTTTAACAAATCCGTGGTTGGCTTGGTGATGCCCCCCAGCGCAAAGGAAGCGCGAATCTGCTTTTCAATCATGGACTGGCGCAAGAAGCGGGTCACTGCCAAAGCGGCCCCACCAGAACCCGTTTGGAAAGAGAAACCATCCTTAAAGTAAGGCGAATGAATAATGACCTCATTGACCATCCGAGCAATTTGTAATTCCTTCGGATTCTTAGTAAAACGTGTTGCGCCAGAACCAATCTTATCTGGATCGCCTACTTTGTCCACCTGCACGACATAGTCCACTTGGGTCTGCTTAATCGATGCCGGTGTGTTCGGATAAGGCATCAGTTCATCCGTTAACAATACCAAACAGTCCGCATACTGGGCATCCATGAGTGCATAACCCAAAGAACCAAAGGCAGCAGTGCCGTTTTGCCCGTTAGCATTGCCCATTTCATCCGCATTAGGGACCCCCAGAAAAGCCACATCAATCTTAATGTCACCCGCTTCAATGGCCCGCGCTCGATTACCGTGGGAACGGAAAATGACAGGGTTTTTCAAGGCACCATGGGAAATGGCATTGCCCAAAGAGCCCCGCATGCCCGAAGACGTAATGTTGGTCACAACGCCCTTTTCGATGGCCTCCACGACAATATCATTCATGACATTGGTCAAAGAAGAAGGTGCCAAAGTCAAATCCTGATAGCCCTGGTCGATCACTTCCCGCATCACCTGGTTGAAGACAAAGTCCCCTTCCCGAAAATGGTGGTGGAAGGAAATGGTCATGCCATCCTGTACCGTTTCAGCCACCACTTTTTTGACAGAGTCCAACACCTTGGAAGGACCGGTCTGCGCCGTGACCTTTGGCGCCACCCTTTGAATGGTTGGCTGGCCAAAGTCCGTACTTTCAAAAGGTTGATAGTGCCCTGCTTGCAAAATTTTGTCGGGGATTACCCGCTTACTCTTATTCTCCAACGTAATTGCCCTCCGCATCTAATAAATGGTTGGCCGTTGCCAATTTCATAACCCGCTCTGCGCGCAGCGCCACGGGCCGATCGACCATTTGGCCGTTCAAAGCGATGACGCCAGAGCCCTTCTGCTTAGCCGCTTCAATGGCCGCGAGCACGTTCTGCGCGTTCAAAATTTCTTGTTCACTTGGCTGATAGACGGCGTTGACCAGTGGAATCTGCCGTGGGTTGATGATGGACTTGCCATCGTAACCCAACTGGTGAATCAACTTGGTTTCCCGAATGAAGCCTTCTTCATCATCCAAATCCGTAAAGACCGTATCAAAGGCAGCGACACCAGCGGCCCGAGCGGCATGGAGAATCACATTACGCGCGTACAGTAATTCCTGTCCATCCGGATAACGGTGGGTCTTCATGTCTGTCGTGTAATCTTCCGCTGATAGCGCAATCCCAATCATCCGCTCGGAAGCTGCCGCGATTTCATTGGCATTCACCACCCCTTTGGCTGATTCAATGGCCGCCATCAAATGGGTACTGCCAACCGGACGGCCGAACTCTTTTTCAGCCGTTAGTACCAGATCTTCTAGCGTGCGAATCATTTCGGCCGATTCGGTTTTTGGCAGGCGAATCACATCGATACCTGCTTTGACCATGGCCTTAATGTCATTTTCATAGAAAGGGGTGTCTAAGCCGTTAATCCGGACCACCAGTTCTGCTTGGCCAAAGTCCAAAGCTTGCAAAGCTTCATAAACTAAGTAGCGGGCCGAATCTTTTTCAGCTAGCGACACCGCATCTTCTAAATCAAACATGATTGAGTCTGCGCCGAAAATTCCGGCATCCTTAATCAAGCCCGGGTTATTCCCAGGGACGAACATCATGGTTCGCCGTAAGCGTTCATCTGCTGCTGGCATTAGAGCACCTCCCACTGTGGTTGATCAGCAATGGCCAAAGCCCGTTGGCAGGCCGTAATGGCACGGGCCTTAATCACCGGGTCTAAGGCGCCTTTGTCAACGACCTTGACGGTGACTTGGTCAATATCATAGGCGGCCAAAACGGCTAGCACCGTTGCCTTGATTTGATCTCCAAACTGCTTGGCCACATCCGATACGAGATCAAATTGAATGCCTTGCTTGGCTGGGCTTAGCATAATCTGCACGTCGGATGATTCAAGCGTGCCCGCTAGGGCGCTTTGCTTAATTTGCATCTGTTTTGCTTCCTTTCTTAAGTCGTGCTTGTAGTGTCTGTAAGTGTTGGTGAATAAAGGCCTGGGTACAAGATGGTAGGTAGTCAACCAAAGCGGCGAGGTCCCCACTAGCAATCTTCTGCCGGACAGTTGTTGCCGAAACAACGCTTTGTCCGTCTGCTAGCGTTAAACGGGGAATTTCTAGCACTTGGACGGTTGGCGGCAAGTATTTTTTCATTTGCTGGTTATAGATGGCCGTTGTTCGAGAATGGGGTTCGCTACCTACCACGCGCAGGTTAATTCCTAAAGGCTGCGCAATCTGATCTTTAAAAAGGCTGATATCCAGCGCAGTTTGAAAGGTAACGGCCTGTTCCTGGTCGGCGATAAAGTAGGCTGGGAAGGACAGGTAAGAAACCATGTAAGGCCCCCCTGGAACCACGGCCAGCCCGTCTAAGTCTGCTGTACCGGCCTTAACGAGTGCCAGCCGTTCTTCACTGGTAAAGAGCGATACATCTTCGCTAACGACAAAGACGTAGAGAAAGTCCGCCTGGGACAGTGCGCGTTCAATCAGGTAACGGTGCCCTTTGGTAAAAGGATTGGCATTCATCACGATGGCCGCCCGCCGCTTGGTGGTTGCGGGTGCTTTCGGCAGGCTCTGGCGGTAATCATTGATATCAGGCCGTCCCTTTTCCAAAATCAAGCCTTGATCCGTCTTAGCCAAAGTCTGAAAGCCCACATGTTCAAATGACTGCTGGTACTGAATTTTCGTCACGACAAACAAGTGAAAAATACCGGCAGCCGCCAAGTGACTCTCTAAAGCAGAGACTAACTGATTGAACCGGGCCCCTGCTGGCGCATCCGGGTCTTCGTTCACGGCCAAATATTTAATAGTTTGACCAGCAACTGAACCGGTCCCAACTAGCTGCCCTTGCCCATCATAGAGTCCCAAAGTGGCATCAAGTCCAGCCGTTTCCTGTTCTGAGAAGTCATGAATGCCGTGGTCATCCAGAAAAGTCTGCCATTGTCGCCGTACAGCAGGTGTTGTCAAAAATAAATCACGCACTTGCTCCAAGACTAGCCCTCCTGCTGACCGTAATCAATGACCGCCTGCGTGACGGTTTGCACAACGCCTTCATCAAAAACCCCCGGAACAATCCGGTCCGCTTTGCCAGCTGGCACCAATCCAGCTAAGGCTTTGGCCACGGCAATCTGTAAATCAAAGTCAACATGCTGAATGCCCGCCGCTAAGAGCCCCTTAAAGAGCCCCGGGAAGACCAGAACATTGTTAACTTGGTTTTCATACTGGGAGGAACCCGTTGCGGTCACGGCTGCCCCAGCTGCCTGCGCCTCTTCCGGTAGAATTTCCGGGACCGGGTTGGCTAAGGCAAAGATAATGGAATCGGTTGCCATTCTTGCCACCTGTTCTTGGCTCAAGACATGGGCATCGGACAGGCCAATGAAGACATCCTGATTGGCAATCACCTCATCTAGACTTTGACCTGGGGCTTGATTGACTGCCTGGGCTCGTTCCTGCTGAAAGGAGTTAAAGCGGTCATCCCCCACTCGCACAACCCCAGGCAAATCAACCAAGGTTTGTTGGTGGATGCCGGCAGCTGACAAAAGTCGGCTGGTAGCAACGCCAGCGGCCCCCATGCCGTTCACAACAACCCGTAATTCGGTAAGTTCCTTTCCAACAACTTGCGCCGCGTTGATCAGTGCCGCCAAGACCACGATGGCCGTCCCCGTTTGGTCATCATGGTAAACCGGAATCGACAGTTCCTCACTCAAACGACGCTCAATTTCAAAGACCTTTGGTGCCGCAATATCCTCCAAGTGGATGCCGGCAAAGGAGGGCGCCATGTTTTTAATGGTGGCCACTAATTCGTCCGGCGCAGTCTGTTCCAGGGCCATTGGAATGGCATCGACGTCCGCAAAGGACTTATACAGCAGCGCCTTTCCTTCTACAATGGGCAGTCCAGCCCCAGGTCCAATATTGCCCAAGCCCAAAACAGCCGACCCATCCGTGATGACTGGAATGAGCTTACCAGACATCGTATAAGTGCCCTTCTCTTTGGGATTGGCCTCAATCACTTTGGCTAATTCTGCCACACCAGGCGTATAGGCCTTCCCTAAATCTGCCCGGTTTTTGACGGCAAAGGTGCCCTTCACTGAGAGTACCCCGTGATTTTTGCCGTGCAACGCAGCGATTTCATCGAAATCTACCATAAAACTGCCTCCAGTCTGCCTACTTATTGCTAGCCCAAGTATAAAGCCGCTATTTGTGAAAGTAAAGCAAATATTTCATATTTTTTTAAATTAAACTTATTTTTATTATTTTTTCAATAATTGAAATCTTTTGTAATTTTTTAATCACCCCGACTTTTCAAAAAAGAGAGAAAGATTGCTAAAATCATAAAAATAAGCGTAAAATAAACTCAAATATTCGCAAGCACCTACAAACAGACGAAAAGGAGCAGCACGATGGCCAGAACAGATCCAAATTTACTAGCGCAAATCGCTGAAGACTACTACTTGAACAAACTCTCCTTCGGTAGCATCTCGGAAAAATACGGGACTTCCCGCTATTTAGTCAATAAGTTCCTGAACGAGGCCGTCAAAGAAGGCATCGTCAAAATTGAAATTGCCAGTACCGCTAATCGAAATGCCCAGCTAGAACAAATTTTCAAAGAAAAATTTCCAGATACTGCCTGCTACATTGTGCAGGACGATACGACCACGACTGAAACCGATGAACTTGTGGCGAATTATGCCGCCAACTTTGTGGTCAAGCATTTGGAAAACGGACCGCACGTGGTTGGCTTGAGCTGGGGCGACACCATGCATTCAATGATTGACGCCATTACCACCAATCCCATTGATCACATCAAATTCACCCAATTCATCGGGGAGAATATGAAATACAATTCAACAGCTGGTTCCGTCCGCTTGGTCGAACAGGCAGCCAAAAAAGTCGGGGGAGAGTTTTTAACCATGCCTGCCCCCCTCTACCTCTCGGATAATGCAGTTCGAAACGGTCTGTATGAAGCTGTCTCGATCAAACAAGCCTTGGATTTGGCCCGGCAAATGGACACCGTCTTAACCGGTTTGGGCACTGTCGCTTCCCTGGAATCAATTTCCATTTGGAACCAGCACATTAACCGCTTCTTCCCGGACGTCAAATTGGGCGAAGTGGCTGGGATGATTTATGGCCGACCCTATGATATCAACGGTCAGGTCCTGAATCAGGCCAGCGACAAAGTGGTCGGCCTTAGCTTAACGAAAATCTTGTCGACGCCGCACCGCATTGGGGTTGTGCGCTCCAAAGCAAAGGCCGCTGCCACCCTGGGGGTGCTGCGGGGCAAGTTCTTAACGGACTTAATTTTAACGGAATCGCTCGCCTATCGTATTTTAAATGAAGCCCAATAAAAAAAACGGTTGTCGCTATACGACAACCGTTTTTTATGATGCAGTTCGCTGCTGTAAGTACCTCTGTAAGATCAAAGCGACAATTAACGTCAGCACTGCCGGCAGCACCCAGCCAAAGCCAGCCGCTGCCCCAAGAAAATACTGTTGGTACCAGCCTTGATGGCCGCCTCCGGCCACCAAACCGCCAAGATCACCGGCAAAAGGTGCAGCCGTCAGGCCATCCAATAGGGCTGGAATCAAAGTTACCCCAATCGTTAGCCGGTAAACCAATGGTTGGCGGCCAATAACAGGGGCCAACAAGTTTAAGAGTACCGTCACCATCCCGATTGGGTACAAGAAGACTAACACGGGCGTCGCCCAGGCAATAATCGTGTCCAGTCCCAAGGTGGCCATCAAGAAAGACAACAGGGCCGCAATACTAAGCCAACCCTTGTAAGGGACCTTCGGGAACATCCGGTGAATATCAAAGGCAAAGGAGGCCCCGACCCCCATGGCCGTTGTGAAGACAGCCAGTGTACCCATGACGGCTAGAAAGGCCTGTCCAAAACGGCCGAAGTAATAAACGGTAATGTTGGACAAAGCCACCGCGCCGTTATCTGAAACGCCCATGTGGGCCAAGGACGTTACCCCTAATAGAATGAGGCCAACATAGACCAGAGCCAAAACCGCCATCGACAGGGCCCCAGTTTTCATAATGGCTTTCGCTACGTTGGCCGGTTGACGGATGCCGAGCTGATGAATGGCCGACACAATCGTTACGCCAAAGGAGAGCGCCGCCATGGCATCGATGGTGTTGTAGCCTTCAATAAAGGATTTGGCAATTGGTTGAGACTGGTAGTCAGTGGACACCACTTGGTGCAAACTGCCCATTGGCGCCACGAGCGCTAGGATAAAAATCAAGGCCAACATGACCAAGAAGATGGGATTCAAATACTGACCAATCAACGCCGTCAACTTTTGCCCCTGAAAAGAAGCCCAAAGCACTGCGATGAAAAAGATGGCAGCGAAAATCACCAAGCCCAGTTGTTGCTGGTTCTTGGGCAACCAGTTGGCGAAGGAAAGTGAGTAAGCCACCGTCGCCGTTCTAGGCAAGACAATCATCGGACCCAAGCAGAGGTGTAAGGCAATCAAAAAAAGCATGGCCGGGTAATGGCCCAAGGGTTTAATCAAGTCAAAAACTGATTCTGACTTTGTCAACGCCAGGGCCACCAAGGCCAGCAAAGGCAGGAGGACTGAAGACAGCAAAAAACCAAAAGTTGCGGGTCCATAAGCGGCCCCGGCCAACTGTCCTAAGTGGACCGGAAAAATCAAGTTACCAGCACCAAAAAACATGCCGAAAATCAAAGAAAAAAGCAAAATGGTTTGCTTAAAAGAAAGTTTCTTTTCCATCGCAGTACTCCTCTAACAAGCAGATTTTTTCTAATTATTTTTACATAAAAGTATTAAAAAACCCAACTTTATTTATTTTTTAAAATTGTAACATGATGAGAAGAAAGGCACAAGCTCCTTGTTCAAACACTACTTTTGCTGGGAACGCACATATTCCCCTAGTTTTTTAGGAGAAAAGCCCAACCAATCGCCCACCGAAGAAGTGACAATCGGTGTCCGAGCCTTCCCTTCTTTTTTAAACTGGTCAAAAAGGGCTGGATTTTGATCTAGCGAAACCTCTTCGTAGGGCACTCTTTTGGCCTTGAGGTAGAGCTTGGTGCTAGCGCACTCTGCGCAAAGTTTCCGAGTATACAACTTAATCATTGTGAGCTCCTTTTTATATCAAAGAAAAAACGGCTTAAGCCGTTTTTCATCCCTTAGGACTGAATAATGCGTTCAATTTCCGCCAATTCGTCCGTTGTAAATGTCAGGTTTTCCGTGAAGGACAAGTTCTGTTGTAAGTGATCAACTGACGAAGTCCCAATCACCACCGAAGCGACCCGCTGGTCCTGCAGCAACCAGGCCAAAGACATTTGTGTTAAGGTTTGCTGCCGGTTCTTGGCCAGTTGGTTAAGCTGCTGTAATTTTTCAACCAGGACATCCCGTCCCTTTTCAAAAAGAAAGGCATTGGTCTTGTGGATGGGGAAATCTTCTGGCAGCCCGTTCAAATAGCGGTCCGTCAACAGACCTTCCGCCAGTGGGCCATAAGCGAACAAGCCGGCATGGTGTTCGTCTAGAATGTCCAATAGGCCGGAATTCTTTTCCTGCTGGTTTAACATGTTGTAGGACACTTGGTTCCCAATAAAGGGGGTCCCAAGTTCCTGGAAGATTTCGGCAATCGCCTTGGTCTGCTCTGCCGTGTAATTGGAAACGCCAACGTAGAGGGCCTTGCCTTGGTGGACCAAATCGTCCAATGCCCGGGCCGTTTCTTCCAAATTCGTGTTGGGGTCAAAACGGTGGGCATAAAAAATATCGACATAGTCCAGGTGCATCTTTTGCAAGGACGTATTCAAGGCATTGATTAGTGTCTTACGACCAGAGAATTCGCCCATGGGGCCAGGCCACATGTGATAACCCGCCTTCGTGGTAATGACCAATTCATTCCGGTAGGGCTTCAGGTCTGATTGGTAAACCTGACCAAAGGTTTCCTCTGCGGAGCCATTGCTAGGCCCGTAATTAAAGGCATTGTCAAAGGAAAAAATACCCCGGTCAAAGGCTTCCAAAATTACCTTCCGTGAGTTCTCCAAGGGCATTTGATCGCCCAGGTTCCGCCAGAGACCAAAAGAAACGGCGGGGACAATTAAGCCGGAATCTGACACGCGCCGGTAAGGTAATTGATCATACCGATCTGCTGCTGCTTGATAAACCATGTGCTTCCTCCTCTAATAAAGTCAGTATATGTTCACTAATGCGCTGATGGGCCGCGCCATCGGGGTGGTTCGGCCTAGTGGCAATGCCCCAATCGGTCGTATCCACCACGGTAAAACAGTCGAAGCGGGCGGCTTCTTGTTTGAAAATATCAACAAAGGCCCCGTTCCAGGGCGTCAACAAAAACATCCGAGCGTGGTGAAAACGCTTCACAAGCTCGAGCAAGTAAACCCGCAAGCCAAAGGCAAAAGTATTGGCGCTAGCACCATAATTGGCATCATTTAAGCCGTAGGCGACCACCACCGTATCCGTTGGGACCAAGGGTCTCGGAAGATGATCACCTACTTGCCACAAAGCCTGAATGGCAGTGGGCTCCTGGAAAGGCGCCGCCACCGTTAATCCCGTCCCACCGTAGGCAATTCGGGCTAACGGCCGCTGCTTGGCCCGGGCCACCAATGCCGGAAAAGATTGACTAGGCTGATGCTGGTCGTGGTTGGGTCCCGTCATGGCTTCCCCTGCCACAATTGAATCCCCAACAAAGGTGAAGTAGGGCTGATCAGACTGAACAGGCACCGGGGCCGCTGCCCCAGTAAACTCAATGGTCCTAATCTGCAAACCCTGTTGCCAAAAAGCAACTTGACCGGTCTGCCATTGATCCAGCACAAGGGTGACCGCTTCGCCTGCTGCAGGCAAAGATAGGGACAGACTGTCCTCTTCCGCCCAAAGGGTTGCTTGGTCTTGGCCATTAACAACTTTGGTAAAGCGTAACGCCGGATAAGTAGTCGCGAAATGCAGCGTGATGGTGCCGGGACCCTGACTGCGAAAAGTCAAACTGGCGCCGTACTGGCTGCTTTGCAGACCCGTGTCGGTTGCCGCCCACTCGGGTGACGCATAGGCGAGGGCATCTAGCTCTGTCATTGGCCAGCCTCCTCTCGGGCCGCCGGGCTCAACAACACAGGGGCCAAAGAATCGTGGTGAATGACATGTTGAATGCCTTCGGCAAAGAGTGCTGCCACCGATAGGGTCACTAATTTATCAAAACGGGCATTTTCCGGCACAGCCACCGTATTGGTCACCACCACTCGGTCCAATACCGAATCTTGTAAATCCTTAGCCGCACTGCCCGATAAGAGCGCGTGCGTGGCCAGGGCGTCAATTTTTGTTGCGCCCGCCTGCTGCACGGCTTTGGCAGCTTTGACCATGGTCTGACCAGTATCGATCATATCATCGACAATAATGGCATGCTTACCAGCCACATGGCCAGTGACAGCCGGCTCAATATTTGGATCCCGGTCTTGATCAACGATGGCCCAGGGGGCATCGAGCACTTCGGCTAAGCGCTGGACCATTTTCAAGGAATTGGCATCCGAAGAAACCACAACGATATCCCCGCCCGTCAGACCTTGTTGTTCATAGTAGGCTGCTTGTACTGGCATGGCCAATAGATGGTCTACTGGAATGTCAAAGAAGCCCTGTAACTGACTAGTATGTAAATCCATCGTCATCAGGCGCTTGATACCCCGGTCCTGCAAGAGATTAGCAACTAGGCGACCAGCGATTGGTTCGCGGGGCTTCGCCTTCCGGTCCGAGCGGCCATAGGCTAGATAAGGCACAATCAAGTTGATCGATTTGGCCGAGGTGCGCTTGGCAGCATCAATGAAGATCAGTAGCTTCATCAAACTGTCGTTGACCGGCGCCGACACCGGGGCCACCACGTAAACGTCAATCCCACGCACTGAATCCACAATGCGTTCATAAATTTCATTATCCGCAAAGGTTTTTAACTCAACGGGGGCGACGGGCACCTCCAGTTCTTCGGCAATGGCTGCCGTCAAAGCGGAATTGGTGCCCAAATCAAAGAGGCGGAAAGCGGGATTAGCTGTCATGATTACTCCAAATTTATTCCACGTTTCAAAAGAGGTTTTGCTGCCTCTATTATACAAAAATTTTACTAGGCTTACAGAAAATCGGTCGGTTCTAGGCCGGCCATTCCTACAAGCGGATTGGCCATGGCCAAAGGCAGACTGTCCCGGTAAAGGCCCGCCGGCTTTGGTGCGTCCAATTGGGAAGACGAAGCCGGACTGCTGGTTGGCTGCGCTTGTTCGCTAGTCAGGGACGGGTTGGCGCTTTTCGAACGGTCCCCGCTGCTTTCCTCTGTTAGTGCTTGACCCTGCAAATACTGCTTCAGGAGCGTTTGCCGAAGAGGTACCGGGTGTTCCGCGGCATAGGCATAGGCCCCGTAGTCGCCAATCATGACCAAGGCCTCCTTGGCCCGCGTAATGGCCGTATAGACCAAATTTTGGTTGAGCATGTAAGTGAAGGACCGGGTCAGGACCAGAATCACGAGCTTAAATTCGTTACCCTGGGCCTTGTGAATCGTAGTGGCATAAGCTAGCGAAAGTTGGCCCAGCGTTTTACTGGTATACCAGACCTCCTGACCATCAAAGTCGACCACCAGCGAGTCCGCGCCGACGTCAGCTTCCTTCTTATAGTGGATACCGACGACTTGGCCCATATCGCCGTTGTAGATGTCCCGTTCCGCATCATTTTCTAGCTGAAGGACCTTATCGCCAACCCGGAACACCTTTTGACCATAGGTTAGGCTTTTTTGCGCCTCTTCCTCAGGATTCCAAAGGTTCTGGGCGAGTTCATTGAGCGCGCTGACGCCCGCTGACGTCCGGTACATGGGGGCTAAGATTTGGACATTTTGGGCCGTCATGCCCTTTTTTTGAGCAGCTCTTAGGACCTGCTCAATGGCCCGTGGCACCTGCTCTGCACTAGCTTCGAAAAAGGAACGGTCCACTTGTTTTTGCCTGAAGTCCGCAGGTAGATAGCCGTCGTTGATGGCCGTTGCCAGCATTGAAATGGTCGACCCTTTCCCTTGGCGGTAAATGCGTTCTAAAGCAACGTGGGCCACCGCCCCACTGTGAATCAAATCAAACAGCACATTACCTGGTCCAACAGAAGGCAGTTGGTCGGCATCCCCAACAAAAATCAAGTGCATCCCCTTGGGCAATGCCTGTACCAAGAGTGCGGCCAGGTGAATATCCAGCATGGAGGCCTCGTCGATAATCAATAAGCCCCCACCAATCGGATCGTCTTGGTCAAACTCCGGTCGATCTGTGTCAGTAATCCCTAAAAGTCGGTGAATGGTGCTGGCTTCAAAACCAGTCACCTCCGTCATCCGCTTGGCTGCTCGGCCCGTTGGGGAGGCCAGCCGCACGCGTTGGGCCCGTAACCAGTCTTTATCCTTATCACGCCCCCGTTCTTTGGCTGCCTTTTTGACCAGTGCCTGCCAAGTGGCCGCAATCGTCTTGGTCACCGTGGTTTTGCCGGTCCCAGGACCGCCGGTCAAAACAAAAACCTGATTGGTTAACGCCGTTACGACGGCCTCCCGTTGGACATCGTCCAGCGCGATGCCTTGGCCCGTGACCAGACTGTCTCGCACCAATCTTTCGCTAGTTTGCACCTCGGCTCGCTCGCTAAGCAAACGCTGCAAGCCTTCGCCAGTGACCTTCTCTGCTCGGCCTAGCCAACTTGGTTGGACTAAGTCGTCTGTTTTGATAATCAGTTCTTGATCCACCAAGGCCGTCAAAGCTTGGTCAATCAGCGCGTTATCATCTGCAATAACCGCGCCCAGTGGGCGGGCCACCGCCTCGTAAACTTGCGGCAGGGTCAGATAAGTGTGCCCGTTCGCAAAGCAGCTATTGGCAATGGCCGCATAGAGCCCGGCTTGAATCCGAGCGCTGTCATCTGGTTCATAGCCATTTTGCTGGGCAAAACGGTCAATTTTCGCAAAAGTTAAGCCATCAAATTCGTAAACCAAGCGGTAGGGTTCTGCTTCTAGAATCTGTTGGGCCTCTTCCCCATAAAGGTCATAGAGCTTACCCATCACTTCTGCGGACCAACCCGCCTGGTTTCCCAGCAGAAAGAGTTGTTCTAAGCCTAATTTATTCTGCAAGGACTGGGCAATTTGTTGGGCTTGCTTGGGTTTGATCAGCCCTTCCAAAACACTGTCATCATCTAAAATCTGCTGAATGGCCGAAGCCCCTAGTGCTGACACAATTCGCTCAGCCGTCTTACGGCCAATGCCACTAAATTCAGCAGAGGCAAAGTAGGCAATCAGTCCCTCTTCGTCCGAGGGCAGTTGATTTTCATAGCGACTGGCCTGGAACTGTTGCCCATACTTTGGGTGGCGGACCAGTCCGCCGTAAAAAAGATACTGGGCACCAGCTTCAACTGCTGCAAAAGACCCCGTCACGACGATATCTTCTGCTTCCCAGTCAAAATTTGCATCCAAGACCTTCACGGCTAGAATTTTGAAATATGAATCCTTGGCTGCAAAAATGACGTTTTGCAATTGACCAGAAAGATAATTGTCCGCTGTTCCTGTCGTTGCCATAGCCTTCCCTATACAAAAAATCGACGACTGCCTAGACGGTCGTCTGTTCGCCAGTCAAATAGCTGGTATCATTCCACGCTAACAGCTGAAAGTGTTGGCCATCAGCGCTCGTTAAACTAGTGGTACTGGTATTGGCCAAGCCACCTAGCTTTTGTGCTTCTTGCCGGGAGTAGCCCAAAAGGGCCGTCAAAGCAAAGTTCAAAACCAAGCCGTGCGCCACAAAAAGCACTGCCTGGTCAGGATACTCCTGGCAGACCCGGCTGACCAGGCGACGGACGCGGTCAGCGACAGCTTCGTAAGTTTCTCCCCCAAAGTTAGCCGGGTTAAAGTCGGCGTCCTTGACCCGATAGTGGGCGTAATTTTCGGGGTCAGCTGCCTGCACAGCCGTCATCGGCTGCCCTTCCCAGCTGCCCAGGGCCACTTCCTTTAAGTTGGAATGGAGACTCAATTTTGGCGCAGCAGGCAAGCAAGTTTGAATGTTGGCCGCCGTAATCCGAGCCCGCTTCAAAGAGGAGGCGTAGATGCGGACAATTTGCTTATCCTGCAAAAAATGACCGACTGCCCGCATATCTGCGTAAGATTTAGGCAAAAGGGGCGAATCTCCGTTGGCGCCCTGAAAGCGGCGCTCGATATTCCATTCTGTCTGTCCATGGCGAACAAAATAAAGTGTTGTCATACTACCTTTTCCACGACCTGACGGTCTACTAATTCTTGCATGAAATAACGGTACAGGGTCAGCAAGTCCGCTGCATCCTGCCGCTTTTCAATGCTAACCGGTAAGTCAGCAGCCGAAACGACCTGAATTTTCAACTTAGTCAAGTCGGCATTCACGGCTACTTTTAATTGAACTGCTTGATCAATGGGCAGTGCTGGCTGCAGTGAACGCTGCAGCGTGTAAGCGCCTGCTTTGTTTTGAAAGAAACCAAGGTCAAGCAGGGCGTATTTTTTAATATTGGGATTGATTTGGTAACTACCTTCCGGTGCTGTTAACCGTGTTTGAAAAGCCATGGGTTGTCCTTTCTGTCGTTATTCAAGCAATCTGGTTAAAAACGAAGCCCCTTCGGGAAAAAGTTCTTGAGCTGGCCGTTGACGTACTTGCCCCAGCCGATACCATTCCCGTTGGCTGTTACCAAGACAAAACCTTTTTTCAGTGCAACATTGTTGCCTAACTGCAGCACTTCCCCATGGACATAGGGAGCATACTGACTAGCCAAATCTAGGGCATATTGCTGCTTGGCTTGTGCCGGCTGGATGGCTAGCGCCAGCGCATGGTCCGGTTCAAAGCGGTTCTTTTTCAGCGTTCCTAGGCAGAGACCGGCACGCAATACTTTAATCTTTTTTAAACTAGGGCAGTCGACTGGCAGTAGGAAAATTCGGTCCCCAAAACGGGCCAACCGCTGGCTGTCGAGCGGAAAGTCCTGCAAATTTGCTTGCACAAAATCCTGGACCAACTGGTAGTCGGCAGGCGCTAAACGGGCTGGCTTGGCTGCCTTGACCTGGGTAGTCATCGCATCCTCGCTGGCCACTTTTTCAAAGGCAGCGACAAAGTGGCCCTCCCCAGACAAATGCTGGGGCCAGAGCCGGGCCGTCTTCGTTAGGTCCTTGTTGCCAGAAGCCCAATCTGGCCGACCATCATCAATGCCTGCTTTTTTGGCGGTAATTGGCAACAAGCGCATCTCTGGATAAGTGGTCAACAGCCAGTCCACCAGCTGCTCGTCTTCTTCTGGAGCGAAAGTACAAGTGGAGTAAACCAGACGGCCACCAGGTTTGAGCATGGCAATGGCTGCTGGCAAAATGTCTTTTTGCCGGCTGGCACAGGCGGCCGGATAATCGGCTGCCCAATAGGTCTGAGCTTCGGCATCCTTGCGGAACATGCCCTCCCCAGAACAAGGGGCATCTAGCAAAACCCGGTCAAAGTAGTTTGGCAAAGCCAGGGCTAAGTCGGGCGCCGGCATAGACGAGACGATGGCATTGCTGACGCCAAAGCGTTCCAAGTTTTCTGAGAGGATCTTCGCCCGGGAGAAAAAGATCTCGTTAGCTACCAAGAGACCCTGGCCTTGCATTTGACCAGCCAGTTGCGTGCTCTTCCCACCGGGCGCAGCCGCTAAGTCGAGCACCCGCTCGCCAGGTTGGGCATCGACCACTTCCGCCACAAATTGGGCAGACGGTTCCTGGGAATAAACGAGGCCCGTTACGTGATCGACCCCGTGACCGTTCACAGAACCAAAATAGCCATAACGACTATAGGGAATCGGTGTTGCCAACGATAATTCGGCTGGTTGTTGCTGCTTTTTCAGCGGATTCAAACGAAAGCCTTTGACAACCGGCTGCTCAAAAGACGCAAGAAAAGCAGGATAGTCTGCCCCTAGCAGTTGCTGGTATTTAGCTGTAAAGTCCGCTGGTAAAGGCATCAGTCGTTCACTCTCTTATTACAAGTATTTGGCATCTGCTTCCGGATCCTGAGAAGTCAAAATTTTAGGACCATCCTTAGTGATGGCTAACGTATGCTCATACTGAGCCGACCAAGAACCATCCGCCGTGGTGACGGTCCAGCCGTCTTCTTCGGTCTGGTCAGTGTTGACCTCCCAGCCTCCCATATTAATCATGGGTTCAATAGTAATGGTCATCCCTTCCTTCAAGCGGAGACCATGGCCAGCTTTACCGTAGTGGGGAATTTGTGGATCTTCGTGCATCGTCGGACCAACGCCGTGGCCAATGTACTGGCGAACGTCCCCATAACCCATTTCATCTTCCGTGTAGTGCTGAATGGCGGCGCCAATGTCACCAACGCGATTGCCAACCACCGCTTGGTCGATACCCAAATACAGTGATTTTTTAGCAACGTCCATGAGCTGTTGCACCTCTGGTGAAACTTCGCCAACCGCATAAGTCCAGGCAGAGTCAGAGACGGCACCATTCAAGCCGACAACCGTGTCAACCTTGACCAAATCACCGTTCTTCAACTTCAAGCCCTTCCGGGGCAGACCGTGGGCCACCTCGTTATTGACCGAAACCGTCGTAGCATATTTAAAGCCTTCAAAGCCAATTTGTAGTGGCACACCACCGTGGCTTTCAATGTATTCTTTACACTTGCTTTCAATAACCCAAGTGTCCAACCCCGGCTTAATCAAATCGCGCAGCATCAAGTGCATACCAGCAATGATGGCGCCGGATTGGCGCATCGCTTCGATTTCTCTTGGTGACTTCAAACTAATCATTTTGCATCCCCTTTTACTAGACTCAACTATTCCCTAGTATAGCATTTTTTCACTATTCATGACGGGCCCCTTGGTCCACTCGACCATTTGACATTGCCCAGAAATTCTTTAATAATATAGGCAAAGCAAGACAAAAGGAGAATGTCTCATGAAGAACTTTTTGCTCGGTTTGTCCCTATTTGGTAACGCCGCTTTGGCCTACCAATTGTTAAAGAAAGAAGACAAGATTGACGAATGGCAAGACAAGGCCAACGAATTGGTCGCTACTGGTAAGCTCAAGTCCGAAGACTTGATTGCCAAGGGCAAGGTTCGTGCTGCCGATATGGCGGAACAGTCCAAGGCCAAGGCCGACCACTTGGTGGCGACCGGCAAAGAGAAGGCCGTCCAAGCAAAGAGTGCAACCAAGGCTGCGGTTGATGACACGGTCGCCAAGGTGAAGAACCAGGCGAACTAATGCCGTGGTCCACAAAGCAAAAGGCAGTGAAACGAAGTATTCGTTTCACTGCCTTTTTTTCATCTTATCGGCTAGTGCCAGGGTGTCAGCCAGTGCCAAACTTTCTCTAGGACATTTGCTGAAGATTGCCGGTCCTTCTTGGCGGACAGCTGCCAGTTCTGCTGATCCTGCCGGTCTAATAGGGGTGCGACCAGAGCCGGCCGGAGCAGGACCTGTTTCCAACCGTTCATCTGTCTAGGATGCGCAAAGGACAGCTTTGCCTGTCCCTTCTTAGGCAGCCAGTAGGTCCGGCTGTCTTGGGCTTGCACGCTCGTCCAGCCCTTTTTTGCCGAAAGGTCCCGGACAGCTTTCGCCTCCGTAACCTGCTGGCCTTTTGCAATGTTTACGGCCTGCCGAGCGGCAAGAACTTGGTTCACAGCGTCCACGCTTTCCTGGTAGCGCGGTACTTGGGAACGGTAGTCCCCTGCGCCCGAAACCACAGTAATGAACTCGTGCCCTTGTTGATCACGAATCAAGCCTGTCAGTGCCCCACCCGATTCGGGTGTCGAACCTGTTTTTAGCCCTTCAAAGCGCAACTGGTTGGGATTGTTTAGCTTGCTAATAATTTCTTGGGTAACTTTGGCCCCTTCCGTCTGCTTAATTTCCGCCTGATCCGGACTTGGATGGTAAACCAGGCCCTGTCGGTCATAAAGCTGGCGGATCTGTGGGTGTTGCTGCACAATCTGGTAGGCCATCACCGCCAGCTGACGGACGGAAGCTTGATTTTCGGCATTCGCAGGCGCAGTGGCCAATCGGTAAGCATCCGCATCTTCATTGACCTGGCCGGCCGCATTGTACCAGCTCGACCCCTTGAGGCCGAGCTGAGCCGCCCAACTCTGTAAGGCTTGCTGCTGGGTTTGCTGCGGCCGTTTGACGTAATCCGCCAAGGCCAGTGCCGCATCATTGGCAGAGGATGTAAACATAGCGTCGAAGAGTTCATGCAAGGGAACAGCCTGGCCCGCATGGATTTCCAGATGAGCAAACATATTCGTGTCCTTCGCAGACCAGTCGGCACCAGCTGGAATTGGAACCAAACTATCCCAGTTAAAACGTTTTTCCTGAATACCCCGAAGCGTGGCATACGCCGTTAACATTTTCGACTGGGAGGCAATCCCCACCTGTTGGTCGGCCGCCTTTTCCCCTAAAATCTGCCCTGTCTTAGCATCCAGGACGATGGCATGGCGGGCCGACAAATTAAGAGAAAGTGCTGGCGCGGCGATGGTCCGTTCCGCTTTGACTGTCCCGGATCGGTTGGCATAGGCACAGTAAGCGAGATAGCTGAAGACCAAGCACAATAGCAGCGCCAAGAGGATCCACTGCCAGAGGCGCTTACGATCTTTTTTCTGATTCCAAAACATGATTATAACGTTCCAAACAAACGATCCCCAGCGTCGCCCAAGCCAGGCACAATGTAGCCCTGCTCATTCAGCCCGTCATCAATAGCCGCCGTGTAAATTGGTACATCTGGATGGGCCGCCTGCACTGTTTTGATGCCGACCGGCGCTGAAACCAAGGTCAACAATTTGATACTGGTGGCGCCCCGCTTTTTGAGGGCATTAATGCCATCCACAGCAGAACCACCAGTAGCTAACATGGGGTCCACCAAAAAAACTTCCCGTTCCGCAATGTCTTCGGGTAATTTCACAAAGTATTCCACCGGCTGTAACGTACTTTCATCACGGTACATGCCAATGTGACCGACCTTCGCTGCCGGAATCAACTGCAAAACACCGTCGACCATGCCTAAACCAGCCCGCAGAATAGGCACAACAGCCAACTTTTTGCCGGCCAATTGCTTAGTCTGGGCCTGCTGGACAGGCGTCATGACCGTGGTTTCTTCCAGTGGTAAATCACGACTGGCTTCATAAGTGAGCAGCATCGCAATTTCATCGACTAATGCCCGAAATTCCTTGGTGCCCACTTCCTTGTTGCGCAAAATTGTCAGCTTGTGCTGAATTAATGGATGATCAACTTCTGTTACTACCGCCATGATTTACTCCTCTTGTTACAGTATTATGACTATTATAGCAAACTTAAGCCCACTCTTCCCATTGCGCAGAATTGAAAAGCCCCAAGCTTTCCGCTATAATAACAGGAGTTCCGCGCTCATAGTTTAACGGGATAAAACGAGGACCTCCTAAGTCTTTGCTCCCAGTTCGAGTCTGGGTGGGCGCATGAAACGCATTGGTATAGTGCGGTTTGACAACATTATGTAGCACTTTTGTAGCACTTAACAAAAATCCAAGTAGCAATTAAGCTACTTGGATTGTTTTGTTTTTGAAGTCCGTGAATTGCCGACTAACTGCGTTGTTCTTTAATCAGCTGCTCTAGTTCGTCGAGATCATCCGTCGTAGCTAATTTAGGGATAAAGGAGCCTGACGTTGGACGGTTCTTTAAATACTTACTGCGCTCTTTATTTTTTCTTGCCAAATTTTATTTTCATTCTGCGTTAATGCCGTCTATACCAACAAGGAAATGATTGCTACAACAAGAGCTAAAACACTGATAGCTAAGGTTATATAACTGTATTTTTTTCTTTTATCCATTACGCTATTATTGTGAGGTATACGAAGTCGCCATTTTGGGCTGTCGGTTCATTTGAACAGAACCATTACTAAGTTGATTACTGCAACAATTAAATTGATGATGGCCATTTGTCGCATGATTTTAGCAGTGGTCAGCTTTTTTCTTTTACCTTTCTTCCTCCATTATTCATGATAGTCTAAATGATTTTATAACTCGTCAATCTTAGACTGGCTCCGCCGCTCTTTAATTAACTGCTCCAATTCGTTGAGATCGTCTTTCGTGGCCAATTTACGAATAAAGGAGCGCGACGTAGAGCGGTAATTCAAGTACTTTTTATGTTCTTTATTCTTTGCAGCCCATCTTTTATTAGCTTCATTTTGTGCCGTGGTTGTACTTTCATAAACAGCCGGCCTTCCCAATGGTTTTTCTGTCATTTAAAACAATACCTTCCATACAATGATGATTGCCACTACGATACCCAAAAAAGCGAAGAATTATTTCATTTCTTGTTTGCTTCCTCTAGTTACTTCAATCGTTAATTTTTTTCCTTTTTTGCTAGTGTATTCTTTTTTCATGTGTAGTAATATGAGTGTATACGAAAGGGCTTACGCCCCGTGGTATCTTTTACCACTGAATCGTAATTGCGAACTTAAGAATTTTGAAGTTGATTTCAAAGGTGACTTCAATTTTCTTAGGTTTTTTATTACACTCACGCCCCCTTTCTCATGTTCATATAATATCATTTACTCGAAAGACTAACACTGTTTACATTTTTGTGGCATCAAGAAACTTGCCACGAACAGGTCGACCGATGTAACTTGTACGCTTTGCTGTTCAAACATGCATTGAGCGCTTTGCATAACAACTATATTGTTGTGCATACAACTATTTGACTAAATACCAAATGATGCCAGCAACCACAGCTAGTGCTATCCCTGATGTTACGCCTTCTTTTAGGGTAGTCCGTCTAATTTCAATCGTGGTGCGGACACCTTTTTTGCTAATATATTCTTTTTTCATAACGATGATAGGGTACGTACATAACTGTTTCCAGTTATTTTACCAATGTTCCCATAACTGCATGTCACGAATCCAAATGTAATTTTATTCAATGAATTCGTTGCATGTTTTTATGTTCGCTTTACCCTTTTCTCCTTTCTGTAACCAAAAATGCAATCATTTGAAGCGCAACCTTACCTATGGTTGCGCTTACTAACAGCTGTTAAATACTTTATCCAACTGATCCAGTTTTGCATTTCATCTTCTCTTCTTGCGGCTAGTGGCAAAATCCTTTTAATCAATTCAAATCGACTTTGGTAAGAGATAAAATTTGATATAAGGAAAATCGCATTAATCTGACATACATCTAAAGCAGAAGGCTTTGCTAAGACAGCTGATCCACAGGAAGTAACCCCATTAATCTGACATACATCTAAAGCACCAACAAAGGTGTCACGAATGAGCATTTAGGAAGTAACCCCATTAATCTGACATACATCTAAAGCAACCAATGATAAGGCCCTTCTGGGTTGCCGGGAAGTAACCCCATTAATCTGACATACATCTAAAGCTTGTATTACAAAAGGAGGTCATAACAAATGGGAAGTAACCCCATTAATCTGACATACATCTAAAGCACCAGAATGGGAATCTTACCATAGGTGTTAGGAAGTAACCCCATTAATCTGACATACATCTAAAGCAGTGATGGAATTGCTGGCTGTACGCCAGAAGGAAGTAACCCCATTAATCTGACATACATCTAAAGCGGCCAATTCTTCCTCGTCACTGACATATGAGGAAGTAACCCCATTAATCTGACATACATCTAAAGCCACCAGGAATGTTGGCTGCAAGCGGTGTGAGGAAGTAACCC
>JAQTHT010000004.1 GCA_029433265.1 Leuconostocaceae bacterium ESL0958
ACGCGACTTAACGCGACTTAACGCGACTTAACGCGACTTAACGCGACTTAACGCGACTTAACGCGACTTAACGCGACAAAAGTCGCATTAAAATTGATTAAACTTATCTGTTCGAAATGCCTTAATACCAACGTTTAAAAGAACCCATAGCGCTACCTTTAGCGACAAAGTGCGACAAAAGTCGCGCTGTTAAGACTGTCCGGCCTGTTTTATAATCTTTCTATATTGATAAAAGAAAGGGATTAACATGGGTTATCGACGCTTACAGTTAGCTGATCGAGTAAAAATCGAAACCTTGATTAAGGAACGATACAATCTAAGCCAAATTGCTTCCAGAATTGGCTTTTCCAGAGCTGCTGTCTATAAAGAAATTCAACGCGCTACCAAACACAAAACGATGAATCATCATCTTTCTTCCAGGGTGACCCGAACCATGTACGATGCACTCAGTGCTGAGGCAAGAGCAAAGGAACGCAGGCATCTCAGAAAAAAAACCAAGTTTCTTAAAATCACACCAGCACTACAGGAGATCATTAAGACCAGCATTTTAAAAGACAAGTGGTCTCCTGAGCAAATTGTCAATCACTACAAGAAAGTTAAGGTGACCACGACCACAGTTTATAACTGGATTAACTTGGGCCGCATTCCGGGCTTGTCCAATAAGAATTTACGCTGTCGAGGCAAAAGATATAAGCGGGCACTTTCCAAAAAGCTTTATCAAAGCTTACACCAGTCAAAATCAGATAAACAAGCCTGCATTCAAAAACACAGTATTGATGACCGGCCAGTCCGAGTCGGACAACGGGTGAACTTTGGTCATTGGGAACTGGACGGGATGGAATCCATGCAGTCAAAAGCCATCCTGTTGACCTTTGTAGAGCGTTATACCCGCTACGCTGATACAGTTCAGGTCAAGAGTAAAAGTGCCGCTGACGTGGCCGCAGGCATTGAATCTCTGTTGATTAAATACGGCAAATCGGTCAAAAGTGTAACTTGTGATCGTGGTTCCGAGTTTCTATCGATGCAAGCCCGGATCATCTTTCAAAAATATCGGGTCAAACATTATTATGCCCACGCCTATGCACCGCATGAACGTGGCACGAATGAGAACTATAACCGTTTGTTACGGGAATATTATCCCAAAAAGACGGATTTTGCCCGTTTAAGACCGGAAGAACTGGCACAGACCGTGCTGAGTATCAATACTAGGCCCATGCGCTTACACGGCTTTAAAAGTCGTCACACAGCCTTTAGACGAATTGCCAAACTAAGGAAGTTGGCCATTGCAGGCGTGACCTAAAACAAAAATTGAATACGAACTGCAGTCCGCAAAAAGAAAATCCATTGGGGGCTTTTTAAATGCTATCCTAAAAAGAGTAAAAAAATTTTTTATTGAAAAAAAGCTTAAAATCAACGATAAGCGGTCCATATCATTTGGATTGTTAACTTAAGGGTTGACAAGTGCCGATAGCATATAACTTTCGATAATATATATTATGTAAAGTAGAAGCTAACATCATCTGATTTAGTGTGTTGCAATGAGCCACGCTGTTTATCTGATTTATTAGACAAAGGAACCGTTGGCTGTATAAAAGTTTTTGTACCCGCCATGAAAATATTTTTGTTCATTATAAAAAGTCCACCAAAAGGTTTTCTTTGGGGACTGCACGCCCATTCACAACGCAATGATTTCGTTGTGAATCTTTATTTATTATTGAAAAGAACTAAACATCATATCTTTTTCTGTTTTGATAATATTGGTGTTATTTAGCCAGGTTTTACTAAACTGGCTATCAAGCTTTAAATAGCCAATCTTTAAATCATCTAAATTTAAATCGGATGCTTGTTGATTGATATAGAAGGCATTGTAGCTAGTATCATGTTTACTCTTGATAGTCATTTTTGAAAATTGCATATCAATATGCAATGCTTGTGTAGCTGGATCATTGATATTGATTGTCTTGTTCGATTTAACACTATTTAAATAAAGGCTACTACTTTTAAATTGATCAGGTATCGACAAAAAACTACCGGAAATATCAGTGACCTTCAACTGTTTGTCTTTTGGAATTGTGAGGTGAATGTATTCCTTTGAATGACTACTCAACTTAGAAAAAGTAGTGAATAAGCCGCCTTGTGTAATCTCTAATTGCTGTTGCTTAACCTTCACTTTGACGTTGGCTGTTTTATACGCTACTTTTGTTTCATCACCATAAGTGATTGTCACTGGAACATGTGATTTAATTGTTAATTTGTCGTAATTAACATGATTGAACGACTCACTGTGGTACCTTTTCGCATTGCTTTTTCCCACCAGCACGCCCATAAGCGCTATCAAAAAAACAGCAATGCCAGTAATAATCAACATTCTCTTCATGACTTCTCTCACCTTATTGAAATAAAATACGCTAGATTTTATTTTACCATATTATTGTGAATAAAAAAACTTTTTTGGATTGACTACTCACAATTGTCTTTTAAGGTGAGCGTTAAACAAACTGTTTTTGATTGGCATCAGATTTGGTTATGCCTCCAATGATCCTTGGCTAAATAAATCGATGATTTCCAATTGTGGTCGACAAGTCGCCGAATGAAATTACTCAAGTAGTAACTTTATCGACTACAATTACATATTCGAACTGATCACAGATGAAAATCAACAAACTACTTTCTGCATGTTTCTTTTCACACATAAAGGGCGTAGAATAGACTTACTTTCTTATTATGTGCATGTTTGAACAGGAGGACGCCATGATTGAAAAGTTTTTGATTGGGACTTACACCATGAAGGATAGTGAAGGAATCTTTGAAGTAGCATTAGACACGGCGCAACAGCGGTTACAAAATGCCCGCTTAGTCGCCAAAATTGATAGTCCTACCTATTTGGCCGAGTCCAAACAGCACATGGTCTATGCAGTTGATCGGAATATGGCCCAGCCAGATTTGCGTGGTGGCGTCGCAACCTTTGATTTTACGCAAGAACCGGCCGCACTTCTTCAGGAGGAAATTGAAACGGGCACGTCAGACGCTTATGTCGCCATTGATGAAGAACGACAGTTCGTGTTCACGGCCAACTACCACATGGGCTACGTCTCGGTCTACGCCATCCAGGCTGATGGCCGGTTGCAGTTAGCCGACCGCGTCCAATCGCTGGGAATGGTTGGTCCCCGTCCAGAACAGGCCGATGGGGCCCACCCCCACTACGCCAACCTGACCCCAGATGGTCGCTTAATTGTCTGTGATTTAGGCACGGATGAAGTTCATGTTTATGACATTTCAGACCAAGGGAAACTAACCCTAATCACCGTGCTTCCAACGACGCCAGGTTTTGGTCCCCGTAACATTTCCTTTGTCAACGAGACTAACTTGGGTTACTTAGTTGGTGAACTAGCCAGCCAAGTAGCTGTGGTCCGCTATGACCCAAAGGATGCCGCACTGACCATCGTCAATACCTACCCGACTATTCCGGCTGATTGGACAGCTCACAACGGAGCAGCCGCTATTAAGATTAGTCGAGACCAGCGTTTCGTTTATGTTACTAACCGGGGGCATGACTCGGTTGCTGTTTTTGAAATTAAGCCCAACGAACAATTGGCCTTGGTACAACGGATTGCCAGTGAAGGCGCCTTCCCTCGTGATTTTAATTTCAGTGCTGATGAAAGCCTGCTAGTACTGGCCAACCAGAAGGCCGACAACATGGCCCTGTTCAGCCGTGACCAAGAGAACGGGCGACTAACGCTCATTCAAAAAGACTTCCCGCTGCCGGAAGGCACCTGCGTGATGCGCCGGGTGCCTGATTCGCATCACTGATTAGCAACATTATTTGAGCTGGCACTAGTGCCAGCTTTTTTTAATAGTCGATGTGGAAATTCGGTTGTGCTGAATAGGCCAACAGCGATTGTTCCTGGCAATAATCCGCAATGATTTCCGCCACTGTTTTTTGACTAACTGCTAGCACTTGGGCCGCCGCAAAAATCGGATTGCCGGTTCCTGTGGCCCGGTAGTTATTGACGACGACCCGATACGTTTGATTCAAATGAAAAGGCTGTCCCTGAACAGCTCGAATGCTGACCCGTTGATTGCGTGCTTTGTTCAGATCAAAACTGTAATGTAAGCCGCCCCAGAGGTCATAGAGATAGTCCTGCCGCTTGGGAACACGGTAAGCTGGGTTGATGGCCAGCTGACCATGCCGGACCGTAAAATAGTCAGCATTTGTTTCGAGTGCTTGTTTGATTTGACGGCCGGTCATGGCCAGTGTGACTAGGGTGTTGGGAAATGGATAGTTGCTCAAAATGCTGCGCCTGGTGATGGTTTGACCAAAGCCGGTCGCTTCCTCATTCAATAAAGCAGTGGCGGATAAGTCCGCCCCCGTCGCTAGCAATTGAATGTTATTGATCAAATTGAGAAAGGGATGCCCTCTTCGCCGGGCAGCTGTTACCGAAGTAATCCTGTAATCACCGTTCGAATGCGCAATCACTTGATCTAGCCAACTATCTAACGCTTGCTTGAAAGGCTGGTAGGTCTGCACAAGGCTTGCGTCTGCCGGCCAGTCTTGCGTGTCGATTAGTTCTGCTTTGGCAGTCGATTGAATTGCGCCCTTGCCTGCTTCGTCTAAAGCGATTTGTAGATGCCCAACGGCTTCTGCCCGATAGCCGGGTTGGCTGACGGGCACGCCCTGATAGACGCTGGCAATTTTACGGTGCTGATGTCCGGTGACGAGTGCGGTGAGGCCCTCTAATTGGAGCAGTTCCTGTCCTTGATTTTCTCCTGTTTCGGCTTCCAAAACCGCATTGGTTGTTAAATCCCGGGAAAAGCCACCATGGTAGGCAATGACGATGGCGTCCACCGTTGGTCGTAACTCTTGAATGAGCTTAGCGGCCACTGTGACGGGATCTTCAAAACGAAGGCCCCGGATATTTTCTGGCTGTTCAAAACGGGGCACCGCTTTCGTGGTTAAGCCAATCACCGCTACGCGTCGGCCTTTCTTTTCAAAAATTTTATAAGGTTGACCGATAAAAGGTCGACCAGTTGCTTCTGCCACAACGTTGGCATTGACTAGGCTGTCATCTTCCCTGAAAATCGCTTTCAGATAGTCCAGGCCATAATTAAACTCATGGTTCCCCAGTATCCGCACATCATAGGCCATCGCTTGGGCCACCTGCTGGAACAGGCCGGCTTGGTTAGGGGCAGCCTTTGCTAGATAATGGCCGAGTAACGGGCCCTGAATAAAGTCCCCATTGTCAATTTTCAGTACAAAGCCCCCCTCCTTTTCGGCGGCAGCAGCCCTTGCTGCCAGTGCACTGGCTGCTCGAAAAAGCCCATATGGGGCTGTTTTTTTGGGATTTTCAATCTCTTCGGGCCACCAGAAAGTGTGACTGTCCGATGTTGAAAAAATATCTAAGTTCATTTTGTCCTCCTAAAAAAGCAGGTTGCCGAAGCGACCTGCTCATCCATCGTTATTTCAATAATTGCTTGCGAATGGTGGCCGATAACCAATCAATGATGGTCACCATGACAATAATACCGATTAAAATAATGCCAACCCGGGACCAGGAACGGGCCGACAGGGCGAAAATCAAGGGGGCCCCAACGCCTCCCGCACCGACAATCCCTAAAATAGAGGCGGACCGAACCGCAATTTCAAAACGGTAGAGGGTGAAATTGATGAAGGCTGGTAGCACTGTTGGTAGGGTCGCCCAACTCAAAGCATCGACTCGGTTCCCACCTGCGGCAATGATGGCTTCTTCCGGACCACGATCGATGTTTTCAATTGCTTCCGAAAAGAGCTTGCCCATCATCCCGACCGCATGGACACTCATGGCCAGCACACCGGCAAAGGCACCAGGCCCAACCGCCTTGATGAACATAATAGCTAGCACCAATTCCGGGAACACACGAACCAAGGTCAACAGGAACTTACCCGTTGTTGACCGAACAGAGAAGTGTTTTCCTGTTTTAGCGGCCCAGAAAGCAAAGGGCACGGCGATAAAGGAAGAGATAATGGTCCCGAGGAAAGCGATGGCCAATGTTTCGAACAAAGCGCTTAATAAATCTTCACCGTGGCCACTGTAGACGTACGACCAGTCAGGCTGGAAAAGACCGGAGACGATTGCGGCCAACACCGATCCGGCTGAATCTTTGATGCCCTTAAACTCAATACCGGAAAAAGCCCAAATAATAATCAGAAGCGCAATCAGCGCAGCTACATAAGGCTTCAATCGACTTTTTAAAGAACGTTTTTGCACCATCATGACAGGGCCTCCCTGAGTTGATTGGAAAGGGTATCCACCAGTACAATCACGACTAAGATAGCCAAGATGACCACCGCCGTCCGATCATAGCGGAAGGTATCCAGGGTGGTATTCAAGTAGAGGCCAATGCCCCCTGCCCCCAGGTAACCCAGGACGGCCGAGGCTCGAACATTCAGTTCCAGCGTGTAGAGGAAGAAGGATAAGTACTGGTTTAAAATCTGAGGAAAGATCGCAAAGACAATCATTGCGCCCCGCTTACCGCCGGCCGCCCGCATGGCTTCCATTGGACCTGAATCAACCGTTTCAATTGCTTCATAAAGCAGCTTGAACATCATGCCAAAGGAAAAGACGGCCAAAGCCCCCACGCCCGACAGCGTGCCGATGCCAACCACGGCAACGAAGAGTGCCGCTAGGAGCATCTGCGGAATTGAACGAATCAAGTTCATGACCAAACGGATGAACCAACGCAAGGCGGCATTTCGAATAATATTAGCAGCTGCTAAAAAGGCAAAGGGAATGGCTAACAGTCCGCCCAGCAAAGTGCCGACAATGGCCATTTGGACCGTCTGGGCCAACGGCGTCATAATTTGACTGAGATAGGGCCAATCAGGATGGGCCATCTTGAGCCAAAGGTCAACGAACTGATCCATGGAAAAGTCCTGGCCAACCTGCGTGGCTTGTGCGGATAACAGTACGGCCAACACTAGCAGTAGAAAAATCGTAAAACCGGTGACATGCCATTCCTTCACCCAGGGTCGCTTAGGAATTGTTGCCTTCATTCTGCCTCCTCCGCTGCTGAATCGCCAGCCTCTCGGTAAATCTCCTTAAAGTCCCGTTTATCGACCTCTTCGATGGGCTTATCGTAGATGATGCGGCCTGCTTTGAGGCCAACAATCCGACTAGCATATTTTAGGGCTAGACCAATCGAATGCACATTTAAAATAATGGTCATCCCGTCTTCTTCGTTTAATCGCTTGAGATCGTTCATCACTAACTTGGTCGTTTTGGGATCCAACCCGGAAACAGGTTCGTCAGCGAGAATCACCGAGGGTTCCTGCATTAAGGCCCGGGCGATACCAACGCGTTGCTGCTGGCCCCCAGAAAGGTCCCTGGCTTTGACATAGTATTTGTCCAAGAGGTTGACGCGGGCCAAGTTGGTGGCCACTAATGCTTGATCTTCCTTTGTAAACAGGCCCAGGGCTGCCCGCCAGGCCGGATAGTAGCCCACGCGACCGGACATCACGTTGCGGTAAACTGAGGCAGTTTTAACCAGATTGTAGTTTTGAAAGATCATAGCTGCCGACCGTCGAATTTTATGCAGTTTGTCACCACTGGCCTGCGTAATGTCCTGCCCATCAATTAAAATTTGTCCTGCGGTCACATCATGCAGTCGATTAATGGCCCGTAGCAAAGTGGACTTACCAGAGCCGGATAGCCCGACAATCATGACGAACTCGCCCCGTTGAATATTGAGGTTGATGTTTTCTAAGCCCACTACCCCATTGGGGTAGATTTTCGAGACATCCTTTAACGCTACGCTTCCTTTTTCTGCCATCATAAATAAATCCCTTTTTAGCGCCCCCTGCTCGCGCTTTTTCATATAAAATGGCTACCAGCCACTTGGCGGTAACCATCATCACCTCTTTGCTTCCTTAACGCAGTTTTTCAATCTGTCGATTGTGTTGACGAACCGTATCAAAGTTCGAATCCTTTGAATCTGCAACGCCGTCCCATGAGTAGATGTTGTGCAATAGTTGCTTTCCTTCATCCGTCTTGGCAATCTCTTTCATCGCTGTTGCGATTTTCTTTGAATCTGATGCGTCGATTCCCTTGCGCAAGGAAATTGTGTCATTTGGAATACTATCCGTGGTGTAGAGAATCCGCGTCTTATCAAAGACATCTGGCTGATCTTTCTTAACGACGTTGCGGGCGTCACCGAAGATGAAGGCAGCATCCGTATCTCCGTTCAAGACTGATAGGACAGCCTGATCGTGGCCCTTCACTTGCACTAGCGTTGATTCCTTGATGACGTTAATGCCCTTCTTGTTGAGTTCATCAATTGGGTAAACGTAGCCAGCCGCTGATGTTGGACTTTGTACGGCAATCTTTTTACCCTTCAAATCCTTAGCCGACTTAATGTTGGAATTCTTATTCACAATAATCATGGATTGATAGTGGTCGACCAGTTTACCAGTCGAAGCACCCGTGTTGTCATCCTTGATTCCGTAACGGGTCGATTGCAAAATCACTTTGGTGCCGTATTGCTTGTGGGCTGTGACGTAGGCATCTGGTGACAGGAAGCCCATATCCACTTTCTTGGAGCCCATGGCTTCAATCATTGAATTCGTATCAGTCGATAAGGATACGTGCACTGGAATGCCCAGTTTCTTACTTAACTGACTTTCGAGTGGCTTAGCCTTGGCCAACAGCGTATTGGACTGAATGGATGGCGTAAACTGCACGTTCAGTTCTTTTACGTGCATCTTGCTGTCAGATTTGCTCGACTGACCATCGTCAGAGTGCTTGCCAGTTTTTGTAAAAGCAAAAAAACCAGCAACGACCAACAGCAAAACAGCAGCAGCGACAAGAATTTTTTTCATCTTTCTTTTCTCTCCCGATTAGACGACAAAACATGTGCGATCATTCGTTTTTTAAAGTTCCGAACAGTAAATCATGTTGTTTTGTTCGGCACAACAAATAGTATTACGCATTTTATTCGAACAATCAAGCATTTTTGAAAATAATTACAGGAAAATAACGAACATTAAGAACGTAAAAAAGGTTATTTTATGAATAAAAGGAAAACTAACAGTTTGATGGAGGCTTGGGTACCGGCAGTCAGAAGCAGACTAATCAGATCAACACGAATTCAAACGAAAAATGAATATTCAAGTTTAATTAAAAAATAAAAGGCAATATAAACGAACATCTGTTACAATAATCATACAATATTGGTGTTATATCCGGTTTTTTATGCTAACCGAGTCTCTACCGTCCAGCAGAAAGGACGACTAACCCCAAGCGAATCGGTACGCTCACTTGCTTGCGTACTTTTTTCTTGCTTTCAGGAGACTCGCGTTGCTGCTAGGGATAGCACCCGTAAAACACCGCAAGGAGATCTCATGGAACATTTGAACAAACCACTGCCAAAAATGCAGGCCCTCTTGTTAGGGCTGCAGCATGTCTTAGCCATGTATGCTGGCTCGATTTTGGTCCCACTACTCGTGGGAACGGCATTGCATTTTTCACCTAAACAACTAGCTTATCTGATTTCTGTCGACATTTTCTGTACAGGGATTGCCACCCTGTTACAGTTAAAGAAAACACCCTTAACTGGGATTGCCCTCCCCGTTGTACTGGGCTCGTCGATCCAAGCCGTTTCCCCTTTAATTAATATCGGCACGAATTTGGGTTGGGGTGCTATGTACGGGGCCACAATCGTTGCGGGCCTCTTTGTTTTCGTCATTGCAGGTAGTTTTGCCCGCCTCCGAGCTTTTTTCCCGCCGGTGGTCACAGGCTCTCTCATTACGGTAATTGGGCTCAGTTTGATTCCGGTGGCCTTGCAAAACTGGGGTGGTGGCAATCAAAAGGCAGCCGACTTTGGCGCTTGGCAACCACTCTTGATTGGCTTGGTGACCATTGTCATCACGTTATGTTTGATGAAGGTCGCCACCGGCTTTTTAAAAGCCATCGCCGTCCTAGTAGGCATTGTGCTGGGCACACTTTTTGCTGCTTTGCTAGGACAAGTTTCCTTGACCCCCGTTAGCCAAGCCAGTTGGTTCCACCTACCCCAACCCTTCTTCTTGGGAACGCCCACCTTTTCCTGGTCCGCTTCTCTCACGATGATTGTGATTGTTCTAACCGCTATGGTCGAAGCAACCGGGGTCTACTTTGCCCTGGCGGACTTAACCGGCCAAACACTCAGTAAAGCAGATTTAGCCCGGGGTTACCGGGCCGAAGGCTTGGCCGTTATGCTGTCCGGCCTTTTCAATACCTTTCCCTACTCCACTTTTTCCCAAAACGTAGCAGTGGTCCGACTCTCTGGTGTCAAATCCAAGCAGCCGATTTACTATGCGGCCTGCCTACTTATGCTCCTGGGACTGCTGCCAAAGTTTGGTGCGCTGGCAACCGTAATTCCTGCGGCTGTTTTGGGCGGCGCGATGATGGTGATGTTCTCAACTATCGCTATTCAAGGCATCCAAATCCTGGGAAAAGTTGACTTGAATCAGCAGGGCCAGCTACTCACCGCCGCCCTTTCCATTGGTGCGGGCTTAGGCATTGGCGCAGTGCCCCAACTCTTGCAAGAGTTACCGAACACCTTACAGTTAATCATGACCAATGGCGTGGTTATGACGACCATTGTTGCGGTAATCTTAAATTTGCTGTTAACGGGTTGGCCAAAAAAGGCGTAACCTTGTCATCATCTCCTTAATCAATTAGAAAGAGCGTACACATGCAAGCATTAGAAAGTAAAATTAGCACGGCCGGCCGCGTTCTTGGTTCGGATATCTTGAAGGTCGATTCCTTCCTCAATCACCAAATTGATCCCGAACTAATGTGGGCCATGGGCCAAGACTTTGCCCAGCACTTTGCTCAGGCAGGAATCACGAAAGTCCTAACGGTGGAATCCTCTGGGATTGCCCCAGCCGTCATGACGGGCTTGGCGCTGAACGTGCCGGTTGTCTTTGCCCGTAAAAGTAAATCTCGCATTCTGGCCGAAGAAGCTTATCTTGCTGATGTCTACTCGTATACGAAAGAAAGCCAGCAGACTATTCGAGTCGACCAGCGCTTTTTATCAAAAAATGATCGTCTGCTTTTGATTGACGATTTTTTGGCGAACGGCCAGGCATTGCTGGGATTGAAATCGTTAGCAGATCAAGCTGGTGCGACCATTGTGGGTACTGGCATTGTGATTGAAAAATCGTTTCAACCCGGCCGACAAGCGGCAGCCAAAGCAGGGCTCAACAATATTTATTCCCTTGCCCGGATTGCTGCCTTTGAAAATGGGCAAGTTGTTTTTGATCAGACAGCAGCAGAGTAATCAACCAGCATTCGTGTTCATGACACGAATGCTTTTTTATTAATTGTTCGTTTTTTGCATCCTTGATTTGATAAAAACGATTAATTATCCCTTTTTACTTGCTTTTATCCAAAATAAACCGTATATTATCTTTTGGATTGTCAGAAAAAAACCAATAATTAAGAATAAAAGATTAGTCGGCAATTCAGGACCCTACCCAAAATCATGATTAGGAGAACCAGCATGAAAACATTTGATTACGATGCCATTCGCCTTTTACCTAAGAAGAGCATTTTGAAAAGTCGCCGAGAAGCGGATACGACAGTCCGTCTGGGCGACCATACCTTTCAACTACCTGTCATGCCAGCCAATATGGCTTCTGTCATCGATGAACCTTTAGCAGAGTGGCTAGCAGTACGAGGTTATTTCTACGTGATGCACCGCTTTGAGCCAGCAGGCCGTTTTGATTTTGTGCAACGTATGCAAGCCAAGGGACTGATTGCTTCGATTAGTTTGGGCATTACCGACGATGAGTATCAGTTAATCGACCGCTTTCAAGAAGAACAGGTGGTCCCAGACTACATCACGATTGATGTGGCCCATGGCCATTCCGACTATGTGATGAAAATGGTTCGTTATATCAAAGCTGCCCTGCCCCAGACTTTTCTCATTGTAGGCAACCTGGGGACCCCGGAAGCAGTCGTCGAAATCGAGGCAGCTGGTGCTGATGCGACAAAAATTGGGATTGGGCCCGGCAAAGCCTGCATTACGAAAGACAAAACCGGCTTTGGTACCAATGGCTGGCAGCTAGCAGCCATTGCCCATTGTGCCCAGGTGGCCAATAAGCCAATCATCGCTGACGGAGGCATCCGCCATCATGGTGATATTGCCAAATCAATTCGGTTTGGTGCCAGCCTTGTGATGATTGGCTCCCTCTTTGCCGGGCATGATGAAACTCCAGGGGAAACAATTGAAGAAGATGGCCAAGCCTTTAAGGCCTACTACGGTTCTGCTTCTGCTGCGCAAAAAGGGCACGAGCACAATGTTGAAGGTCGTAGCTTGAAAGTGCCTTACAGGGGCAGCCTCCAAAAGACCCTCACCGCTATGCAGGAGGATTTGCAATCGGCCATTTCCTATGCTGGTGGTCGCGATCTTGCCAGCTTGAAGACGGTCGATTACGTGATTTTGACTGATTATTAAGCTAACAGTACAGTGAAAAGGGCTGCCAGTAAGTACTGGCAGCCCTTTTATTCGATTACCCTCATAGGAATCACCCATCAAAATCAAAGAGAATCAGTCCCGTTTGCTGGGTCCGAATCACAGCACAACGCCAGATTGCACGGAACTCCTGTAACAGCTCCTGTTTTGAAAAAGCCATGTCATCCTTTAACCACAGCGCCATCACGGACCAAAAGCCAGCCATAACCACCTCCCATTGGTAAATCAGCCGCCTTTGGCTCGCTCCGCGCCCAAGACGGGCAATCGTTTGATCACGGCAGGCTCGTAGATTGGCCAACAAAGTGCTCTTAAAGAGTGGATCTTGATGCTGATTAAAAACAGCCTGATAAAAGGCGGCCCGATTGGCAATCACTGAAATCGCTTCTTTGACTTGAAAACGGCCATGGGCATACTGGCAAATTTCGGCCACCAATAGTTCGTTGACATCGTCAATTAAATCGGCTTTATTGCGGTAATGCCGGTAAAATGTTCCCCGTGTAATACCTGCTAGGTCTAATAGTTGGGCAACCGAAAAAGCATCCGATTCTGCTAATAAAGAGATTGCGGCATCTCGTAATATCTGTCTGGACCGCAGCACTCGTGCGTCCATTTGTTTTCTGGTCATGCCTCTTCCTCCACAACATGAATCTAATTTGGCTATCAGCTGTGGTTATTATAGCAAGGGGGCACGTCAAAACACTGTGTCTTACGAAATGGCTGGCAAAAAAGCTTAAAATAATGTCATAACTTGCAAATGAGCCTTTTTTTATGAAACAAAAAGCCCAGCATTAGTGCAATTGGCCATAGTAGTTGACCATAAAAACACCGACAATTAGAAAGGCTAAACCAAGGACTGTTTGCCAGTTTAAGCTGGCTTTGAAAAAGAGGACGGAAACCGCCGTAATGATCAAAATACCGGCGGCCGCCCAAAGGGCATAAGCAATATGCACGGGCATGAGCTTAACCACCACAGCCAATAAATAAAAGGAGAGCGCGTAGCAGCCGAGCGTGACGAGCGTGGGCCCTATTTTGGTAAAACCATCGGTACTATCAATCAAGGCCGTTCCAGTTGTTTCCGCCAACACGGCCAGTGCCAGTAAGAAGTAAGCCATGCCCCCGCCCCTTTCGTAAAAAAATCGTGCAAACTATCTCCTTCTAGTTTGCACGATTTTTAATTGAAAAGCTAGTTTGATTCCTGCTTTTGACCACTAGCAGCCCGAGACCAGGGCGAGAAAAAGAGGCCAATGACGTCATTCCCCAAATAAAGTAAGTAGGTTACAAAAAGCACCCAGTTGGCGTCACCCTGCAAGGCAGTAATGCCCCAGAGAGAGACCGACAACAAGCCTTGTAACGTCCACATCCAGTACTGGGCATGATATTTGGCAATGGTCAGGGTGGCACCCGTAACGCCAATCGCTGCGGAAAAGGCATCCAAAACCGGTCTTGGCGAAGTGAAAATCTGGGTATCCATCAGGTATAGGAGCACAAAGGCGACCACAAAAGTTGTGGCAGCAATCCGCCAGCCCCGTCCATTCATTGCGTGGATGGACCGCTTTTGCCAGGCTGCACCGAAGAACATAAAGTTTAAGTCCAAAGTAATGACGTAAACCAACTGCATGACGATGTCCGAATAGTTTTTGGAATGGAAAGCCACAATCGAAATCAGAATGGCGGAAATAAAGCCTAACAGCCCGTTAATACGGCGGTTGGCCGTGATGGCTAGCGTACAAGTAAAGCCAATCATTCCCCCTACCATGGCCAAAATCGACAGCCCATCTAACCCGTGCGGTAAGCCAGTAACTAAGATGGCCACCAGGCCAATAGCCAACCAGAGATAGGACTGCTTGTCCCAACCAGAAAAACCTTCTTTATAGTAGGTCCAGGTAAATAGTTGCTTCATGTTCTGCTTGACCGCAGCCCATGAATAATCTTGCTCATGTTCGTTCATTTTTCCTCCTCTAGCACAGAAAAAGTGCTCCCCTCCTAACAGGAAAAGAGAAGCACTTGCTGTTATCCTATCGATGACGATAGCAAAATTGAACCTTATCTATTATAGTGCATCGCTTTCTTCCTGGCTAGGATAATTTTTCTCCAATAGTAGTATTTGCCCTGAGTCAAATTTAACAACCATGGTGGTGGCTGCTTTGTTGGCCATGAGTCCTTCCAACGAAATTTTTGTTAGTCCCCTGCGTCGGAGACTGACTGCTTACTTTTTTGGATGACATGTGGTTGCTATTTTCTTAACTTATGGCATGTTCTATCATTAATTCGAAAGACAATTGAAAATCAAAAAGCCTGCCAAGACTGGCGATCGAAGGATAAAACAATCCTGTAAAAACAATGCACCCATTAACTTAATCCATAACGCTTTTCAAGAGCGTGGGTCAATAATTCAGAAACATTATCACCTTTTTCTTTAGCCATTGTGCCCAAGTAATCTGATATGGTCACACTTTTTCTGATTGTCTTAGCGTGCCGTTTTAAAAATCAGCCAAAGAGACATTGACCATTTGTACCAAACCATCATCACACAGACCATCCACAAACTTGCTAGGCTTCGGAATTTCATCCTCATAGGCAAGCATTAGTTCAATACTTTCTTTGATATTAACAATCGTTTCTTCTACTGAATTACCGTCAGTAAAAGCCCCTGCTACATCTGGGACTTCTGCCCAGTAATGCCCGTTTTCTTCATGAATAATGACGGGATAGGTTAGGTTCGTTATTTTTTGCTCACGATTTGTCATCATTTGCTCCTTTAACATAAAACAGAATCGTTATTTCAAAAAAGTTATCACACAAAGGACTATGGCTAGCCTTAACACCAACCTCCATAAATCCTGTAAATAATTGGAGAATTAGTTCATATGTAAGCACTGTTTTAAAACTACGTATAAAGCTATATCATATTAAAAGCTACTAAAAAATAAACATGAAACCAATTGACAAACAACAACACTATCAATATACTTAAGTTAATCATTTAAAAGGCGATATATTACTGCCAGCAAAGGACTCTTAGGTTTATTCCTAGGGGTCCTTTGTCATTTAAAGGAGGGAATATGAATGATAAGCCATTCATGACCATATCGCAACAAATAACACTATTAAGAAGTAGAAATCTTGAATTCATTGATGAAGCCACTGCAGCCCAAAAAATAGCTAATAATGAAAAAATAAAAACTGGCTAACACACGTCCTTATTGGACGTATATACTCACTTATCAATTGAAAGGAATGTTATAATGCCCAATTTGATTAGCGAAATACTATCAAATAAAATCAATAAGTTACAGCCTTTTACTGATTTTTATTTTTCTGATAACGAAGATTTTAAATCAAAGATGATGCCTAACTGGATAGAAACATACGGTCATTTTCTGAATAACGAATTAACCGGCCGTCAAAAATTTTATCCAATTCTTAAACAAGGAACAATCATTATGATCAACTTTGGAATAAACGTGGGAGAAGAATTGAGCGGACCACATTTCGGAATTGTCATTAATGCCAATGATGACAAACGAATCGGAAAAATAACTGTGCTGCCGTTAACGTCTAAATACCATAAAGGACATGTTCGCCTAGGAAAAAATATTGTTGATGAAACATTAGCACTGATTTCAACCAAGCAAGCGGAACTAAAAGAGATTCGCAACGAATTAGATAGATCAACAGGTATTACAGATAACCTTATCAATAATTTTATAGATACCCATGTGACTAATATAGATTCCCTTTCACATGAAACAATGCAAATTTTAATTGAAGCTTTTTCAATAATGCCATCTAATTTTAGTGATGATTTTGAAGCACGAACAGAAGTTCACATTAAAAATAAAATGCAATACGTTAGATCATTCCTTGAGAAGATAAGCAAAAATCCTAATTTTGAATCAAATTCGGAATTATCTAGCTTTTATTATGATATGACCGCCCTCCTATCGAGCATGGATATCAGTATTAAGCAGCTTGATATCATTAGATATAGGTTATCTGGTCTAGAAAACTTAAAGAGACAATTAGTTAAATATAACAATGATTCTTTTGCTGACATTAAAAATATGACTACTGTCAGCAAGACACGAGTTAACAAACTATCAGAATACGATATTTCTGGTAATGTATCTATTTCACCAGACTCATTGAACAAAATAAAAGAAAATATCCATTCATTTTTGAATATCTAAAAAGATATGTTAAGATACAAGTATCGGTACGATTGGGTACCGGCCTTCGGGCCTAATATTTCATATTGCCACGAATGGGTGGCGAGGAGATTCGTAGTGGATCTCCTCTTTTTTGTTTTAATTTTTTAATTGTTGTTCGAAGTAATTATAAAATCTGCTAACTTCAAAAAGTAGTCATCATAATACTAAGTTTTTCGGACATACTTCAGTTTATTAGGTTAATTGAACTACTAAAAATGACTTAGCTTTAAAAATAATACTAACCGCCTACTATTCTAGTTGATGCTACTCCAAGTTGGCCACGTTATAAAACGATCATTTTTATTTCAAAAACAACACGATAACAATTAATAGAACATGATCTTTAAAAGACAGTTCCATGAAAAAAACAGCCATGTCAAAGTGAATGATTGATGTCTCGATTAAGTTTCTGTAAACAGTAAAAAGAATGGGCGTTTGTTACTTTCTCATGGTGTTTCAATTCAGTATGTGTGCGAAAGACTTGGGCATTCTAATACGAGCATCACATTGCCAATATATGCTCACCTGCTAGAAGAAAAGAGCGTTACTGACAATATAAAGGCGATGAGTATACTTAACGATGTATCATGATACAGTCTTGATACAGTTGCTGCTAAAAAAGTGTTATTAATTTAAATTAATTCTTACAAAACATTATAAGTTGAACCCGTATAAAGGCACTCATACCAACGTTTCCGCCGTTTTAAAAATAAAAAAGCCCACCTACCGCGATTTGCAGTAAATGGGCCAATATGCACTGAGGGGGAGTCGAACCCTCGACCTGCCGGGTAGAAACCGGCTGCTCTATCCAGCTGAGCTACCAGTGCAAAGAAACTTACGATAATTATCATAGCAAAAATAACCGTTAATTTCTATCTTTCCCGATAGTAAAAAGAACCTGTCAGTTGACAGGTTCTTTTGCTCTCACTTACTTTTTCAAAGTAAAGTAGTGGGCTAACTTGATGATTCCAACTACCAACAGCATGATGCCGAAGAAAGTCCAAACCAAGAAGCCTCCGATGAGTGGGCTGACAATCAGGGACAGGCCAGCCAAGATGTTAATCAAGGCAGCGATAAAGTGCCAGGTCTTGCTACTGTTCAACCGGTTCAAGATGGTCAGGTTGGCGATCCCTTCCACTAACCAAGTGATCCCCGTCAACATGCCGACAACCAAGAGCAAGGACAACGTAGCGGCCTGCATGTCGATAAAGATAAAGAGACCCGCCACCAGGTAAACAACGGCCACAATGGCATCCATAACTTGATCACGGCGGCGGTTTTCCTTACCAGAGAAAGCGGACCAGAGCTTGAAGGCCCCCATCAGCAACATGGCAATGCCAATCAAGGCAGCCACGAAGTTTGCACTCTTATCTGGCCAGAAGACAATCAGAATGCCGACAATGGTTGAAACTAATCCGTCCATCCCAATCACACGGCGAAACTTTAATGCGAAATTATCTAACATGAAAATACTCCTCTGTATTATTGTTCAATTCTTATTATACCGCAAAAATGGCTGTACCATCGTTACGAATCATTATTTTTGTATGATTCCTTCAGCCAATCAAAAAGCCGGCCCATTGGACCGACTTTTTTAATGAAAGGAAAGTTGCAAGCTAATGCGCTTACAATTCAACCCCAAATTCTTCAAAGAATTCTGGCAAAGTCTTCAAATCCTGACCCTGGTAACTGTCTAAGAAGTCGCGGACTGACTTTGGTTGTTGCACGTCAAAGTTAGCATTATAGGTTGGGTTCACACTTTCAATGTAGTGGTCCCCTTCCTTGGTCAGCTGTAATTCTTCAACTGGCAGTGCCCGATCAGCTGAAATCTTAATATCAATCAAGAATGGTTGGCCGTCCTTCGTCACCTGGGCTGCCTGGTCAAAGGCGGCGGCCAAGTCCTTGAAGTCTTTGACTTCAACGGCAGCCACACCCATTCCTTCGGCAATCTTGGCGAAGTTTTGGTCGGCCAAATCAATGCCGGAGTGGGTCATGGCGACGTCATCTTGTTCAGACTTAATGAAGTTCAACGTTGTGTTGGACGTGATGACATTGATAATTGGCAAGTTGTACTTCTTTTCCGTAATCAAGTCCTGCATCACCATTGAAAAGGCCCCATCGCCAGCAACTTGGAAGACCTGCCGTTCTGGGTAAGACAACTTAGCAGCTAAGCCGCCGGGCAGTCCGGTCCCCATGGAAGCAAAGAGGGCTGAAATGACCATCTTTTGTTCCTTTGACACGTGCAAGTGGCGGAAGGCGTTGATGATGTTGTCGCCGACATCGATGGAGAAAATCGCATCTGGGTCAGCAATCCGATTGATTTGCTTGTAGACACTTTCGGCCCGAATAGGACTGTCCGTCCGGTCTTCCTGAGACTTCATGTAGGCCTGCCAGTTTTCATTATCGGCAATGGCAGCTTTCATAAAGGCCGTTGGTGCCACTGGTTCCGCCTTAGCCAAGGCTGCCTGAACGAAGGCCGTGGCATCAGACCAGATACCCAAGTCCAAGTTGTGGTGTCGGCCCAGTTCGATCCGGTCGTTATCAACTTGAACGAAGGTCATGTCGTGGGTTTGATAAATCAATTCAGCAAAGGGAAAATCAGCGCCGATGGTAATCAACAAATCGGCAGAAGCCATGATTTCATCAGCTGCCTTGTGGGCAGCTCGATTGGCCATGCCCAAGTTTCCTTCGTAGCTTTCATCCAAGTGGCCCTTGGCCAAACCGGTCATGACCAATGGAATTTGTAACTTCTTGGACAATTCGATTAAGTCGTTGCCCCCATCTTTGATTCCTTGACCGACGTGAATAACGGGCCGCTTGGCCTTTTTCACCATGTCTAAGAAAGCATCGATTTCTTGTGCGCTTGGTTCAACAACCGGTGCTACCTTGTCGTCACTTTCACTGTGAGAAGAGTATTTCAAATCAGGGATTTGTTCGTAACCCAAGTTATTTGGAATGATGACAACGGCCACGCCCCGCTTCTGGTAGGCCTCTCGGATGGCTTGATCCACCACGCGCGGCAAGCTCTTGGCATCCATCACCGTCCGGCAGTAAACAGAGACATCTTCAAAGATGGGATCTTCGTTAAACTCCTGGAAGAAGTGATGGTTCATCACAGCGGTACCAGTCTGCCCAACCAGAGCCAAAACGGGTGCGTGATCTTCACGGGCATCATAGAGACCCGTCAACAAGTTCGTTGCCCCTGGTCCAGCGGACCCAAAGGCCACGCCGATTTTACCGGTCAACTTGGCATCGGCTGATGCGGCCATTGCACCGACTTGTTCATGGCGAATTTGGATGTAGCGGAGTCGGTCCTTTTCTTCTGCCAAGGCCGCCATCGTGGAGTTAAAGGAACCCCCGGGATAACCGTAGAGGTGGTCAACGCCCCAGCCCTCTAATACTTTTAACATAGCGACGCTTGCTGCAACTGTTTTGTCTGACATAAGCTAGCTCCTATTCTTTTTCTTAGGTCTATCATACGCCCTCTTATCCAATTAAAAAGGATTATTGCAGAAAAGATAATAAGCTGTAACGGGAATGATTTATAATGACTTATAGCTAATAAAAACAGATCACCGCCCCCGAAAGGAGCGATCAATGACAATGAACAATAAATGGCTACGGGCCGCCCTACCTGCGCTGCTCATTCACAGCTGTATTGGGACCGTTTACGCTTGGAGTGTTTTTAAAGCGCCGGTGGCCCGGGCCATTGGGGCCGCGCCTAGCAGTCTGGAATGGGCCTTTTCCCTGGCCATCCTCTTCCTAGGACTCTCGGCCGCTTTACTGGGCCCCTTCGTCGAACGGAACATTCGCCGATCGGCTCTACTGGCTACAGGCCTTTTTAGCCTGGGGATGCTGGGCACAGCGCTGAGTATCCAGCAAAAATCACTCATCGGCATTGACGTCTTTTACGGCCCAGTGATGGGCATTGGGCTGGGCATTGGCTATTTAACGCCCATCAAAAACTTAATGCTCTGGTTCCATGATCAAAAGGGCTTGGGGACCGGTCTAGCCGTCGCCGGCTTTGGGCTAGCCAAAATGATTTTCGCCCCGATCATGCTGGCGCTAGAACGGTCTGTTGGTCTCTGGCAAATGTTTGCCCTGCTCACGGTTGTCTTTGCCATTATGTTGACCATTGGGAGCCTGCTATTGCAAAAGCCTGCCAACTGGACCGAGCAGCCTTTACAAAGTCCTTTTCGCCCGCTGGTGCTCTTCCAAAAGCGGAATTTTCTGGGAATTTGGCTGATGTTTTACCTCAACATCACCGCTGGCTTAGCCATCATTTCCCAGGAAAAGGACATCCTGTCCGCTATCCGTACCCCCGATAGGGGACCGGCTTTCACGGTGGGGATGATCGCCACTGTGCTCAGTATCGATGCCTTTTGCAATGCAGCCGGTCGGATTGGCTTTGCCAGTCTTTCCGATCGTTTGAAAGACCGCAATAGCGTCTACCAGCTCATCTTTGCCAGCTCCCTCTTCGTGAGCCTCTTCGCCCTAGCCACTAGCATGACGAGTTTCTGGGCACCGGCCATTCTGATGATGACCTTTTTCTGCATTAACGCTGGCTACGGTGGTGGCTTTTCCGCCCTGGCGCCCCTGCTCTCTGACCGCTTTGGCATGCAGGCGATTTCGAAAATTCACGGACTAGCGCTGACCGCCTGGGCCGCTGCTGGCCTGTCCGGGAACCAGCTTGCTTCCTTTTTGGTACAAGTCTGTGGTTTTTCCTACCGAGCCGTTTTTCTGGTCATCGCCTGCCTGTATCTACTGGCTTTGTTCATTGCCCGTTTCTGGGTCAACGATCAACAGGACATCATTGCATAAAAAAGAGGCAGGTTGCTGCAATCAGCAACCTGCCTTTTCTATTGCATAAACCATGTTTTAACCAACATCCTGGTCTTTTGGAAGCGGGAAACGTAGGTCCGCTCAGCCAGTACTTGATAGTCTTTATGACGCATGTTCACAAGAATTTGACGGTAGACGTTCATGGCCAGTAAAAGACCGTCCCGGGCGGAACCGGCCGGGACAGAATGGGCAAGCGCCCGACCCTGCTCATAGTCCGCAAAGGCCTGGTTCCCCAATTCAGCTAGTACTTGGACCAAGGCCGGACTGGCCTCGGTCGCTGTTAAAGCTGCCTGATCAAGGCCAGCAGCTTGCAGGGTCGTCTGTGGCAAATAGCAGCGACCAGCTAAGGCATCGGCTCGCACATCGCGCAAAATGTTGGTCAGCTGCATCGCCTGCCCGACCTGGATGACGGCGGGTCGCTCCTTGGCGGTTAAAGGTTGCCCTGTCAAAATGGGCCAAATCATACAGCCGACGGTACCGGCGACTTGGTAACAGTACTGAGTCAGAGCCGGCCAGTCGGTAATTTCCTGCTGATTTAAGTCAAAACGTTGCCCCGCAATCATATCGTTCATGTAGCTCGGATCAATCTCAAAGACAGTGCCCAGAAAGGCTACCTGTCCCGCCAGGCTCGTCTGCTCGTCAATATGTTGCGGCGGATTAGCGCTGGCCGCTACCCATTCCGCTACCAATTGTTCGAAATCTGCCTGCTGGCCCTGATCGGCCGCATCATCGAGCTGCCGTAACCAATCATAGATGACAAAGATACTGGCCGCTTGATAGTCCGCTAGTTGGCGAAAAGCAAAGTAAAAGGAGGAGGAATTTTCTTGAATGGCCGTTTGACTGCCCGCCAAAAAAGGCAAGACGGGTTCTAACAGGGCTTGTTGCTGCTTGGTCATGAATGGTCCTTTATTACTTCTTGCGCTGCTAATTCGCCACTCGTAATCACAATGGGTACGCCGGCCCCCGGGTGCACGCTGGCCCCAGCGAAGTAGAGATTGTCGATTTTGCTGTGCTTGTTGTGGGGACGGAAATAATTGCTTTGACGCAGCGTTGGCTTCAGCCCGAAGACAGAACCAAAGCGGCTGTTATAACGACTGGCAAAGGTTTTGGGCGTGTAAACCTGCTGGTAGACAATATGTTCGGCCAAATCAGGCAAGTCCAGGTCGGCAGCCACCTTGTCAATCATTTTTGCCGCAAAGGCGCTTGTACTTTGCGCATCCCAGTCATCATTTTCCTTCAAATTGGCCACTGGCACCAAGACGTAGAGCGAAGACTGACCGGCTGGGGCGAAGGAATCATCCAGAGCAGTCGGATAGTAGACATAAAAAGAAGGGTCATCCGGTAACTGGCCCTGGTCGATGGCCGCAACGTTCCCAGCAAAATCATCGGCCATCTTGATGGTGTGGAGGTTCAATTCCTGATACTGTCGGTCAACGCCTAGATAGAGCAGGAAACAGGACATAGAATAATCTAGCTGATCGACTTTCCGCTGCTTGTATTTCCCCTTGTCTGCCTCACTAGCCACTAACAAATCCGTCATGGCATAGGGAAAGTCAGCGTTCGTGACAACCGCATCACTCTGTTCTAGGCTGCCATTGATGCGCAAGCCCGTCACATGGCGGTTCGCCGTTTCAATTTTGTCCACTTGAGCTTGATAAACGATCTTACCACCGAGTTCTTCAAAGAGCCGAGTCAGTGCCTTGGCGTACTCGTACATACCGCCCTTAATAAACCAGACGCCGTAGAGCAACTCAATCATCGGGATAATATTGTAAATCGAGGGCCCACTAAAGGGCGAGATGCCAATGTACAACGTCTGGAAAGACAGTAGGTACTGCAGGGTCGTATTCTGGATATTCTTCTGGATGGCGCTAAAAGAGGACGAGAAGGTCTTCAACTGGTAGGCATGCCAAAGTGTTTTGGGATTGTAAAAATCCTTGGGGCTGCGGAAGGATTGGTAGATGAAGTATTTTTTGGCAATTGTGTACTTGCCATAAATATCAGTCAAATAATTCAAAAAGCCATGCAATTCCCCTTCGCCAAAAGGTTCGAACTCCCTGGCAATGGTGACCAAGTCAGACGACAGTGGTAATTTCTTGCCCTGGGTATAGACGTCCATGATGGGTTCGACCCGGGTCATCGTAAAATAATCATCCGGGTTAACGCCAGCATCAACAAAGGGCTTTTGATAAATCTCAGGCATCATGACAATCGTCGGCCCCGTATCAAACTTGAAGCCATCCTCTTCGATGATGTCCATTTTGCCGCCGGCATGGTCGTTTTGTTCATAAATGGTGACGGCAAAGCCAGCCCGCTGCAGGTTGATAGCTGCCGTTAGGCCGCCGACACCAGCGCCCACAATACTTACTGTTTTCAAAATAAATCCTTCCCGAACGGTCTCGTTCGCGCGTTGATTGTGCCTTTTATTATAACATTAAGCTGATACGCTGTTGTACTTTCAACCGGTCTACTGCTCATTGTCAGTACACTTACTATTTAATCGAACAATTAACGTGCAAAAAATTTAAATGACCATTTTTTACTAATGATAACAAAAGATGTTGCCTTTTCTTTCAGAAAAACTTGCCCCACCCGTCCTTTCATGCTAGGATATTGAACAACCAACAGAGAATCCTTTAAAGTCGATCAGAGAATCACTAAGGGAAACCATTAGGTACTTTTAAACTGTCTAGACCTGTTTTCTTGTCCGTGAGCAAGAAGCAGTGGCCTTTCTGACTCTTTTTTAAAGTACCCAGTTTCAATAGCCCTTTCTGAAGCCTCAATCGACGATTGAGGCTTTTTCTTTGGCAACAGACAGGAGGGCAACATGACGGGTTCCATCAAACACTTTGTCAACTTACAAGACTATGCACCAAGCACAATTGAGGCGCTATTGGCACAAGCTAGCGCCTACCAGCAGGGGCAATTACCGACCCAAACAGCACAGCCGGTGGCGGTCGCTAATTTATTCTTTGAAAACTCAACCCGAACCCAGACTTCCTTTCAAATGGCGGAAAGTCGCCTCGGCTACCAGCGGTTCGATCTAAATCCAGCCCACTCGTCCATTCAAAAAGGCGAGTCATTACTGGACACCATGAAAACATTAGCGGCAATCGGCATTGACCTAGCTGTGATTCGCCATTCGGCAACTGCTTGGTACCAACCCTTACTTGCAGCAAAAGACCTTCCGATTCGACTGGTCAATGCGGGGGATGGCGTTGGACAACACCCTTCTCAGACGTTGCTGGACCTGCTGACCATCCAACAAGAATTTGGTCATTTTGACGGCTTAACAGTTGGCTTCTTGGGCGACTTAGCACATTCACGGGTAGTGCATTCAGCCGCGCCTACCTTTCGTCGTTTGGGCATGCAACTAAGCTTCGCTGGTCCCACTCAATGGCAGGATCCAGCCTTAGCAACGCAGGGTGACTATGTCTCCGTTGAGGAACTGGTTCAGACAGCCGATGTCGTCATTTGCCTACGCGTCCAGCTAGAACGATTGGCGCAGCCAGCGGCCAGCGCTTTTACCAAACAGGACTATTTCGACTCGTACGCTTTAACCAAGGACAGGGCGGAAAAGATGAAAGCCGGGGCCATTATCATGCACCCCGGTCCCGTCAATCGTGATGTTGAGATCGACAGTGACTTAGTGGACGGTCCCCGTTCACGAATCTTCCAACAAATGAGAAATGGCGTTTTTGCCCGAATGGCCATGCTACAACATCTACTGACAGCGCCAAGCGAAAGGAACTAGACAATGGGACTCCTCATCAAAGCAGCCGCAGTGACTAACCAAGTACAAGACATTCTGATTGAAGGGGGGCGAATCCGTGCGATTGGCCCAACACTGACAGCCCCGCTGGACTACCCAGTAATTGACGCCAGTGGTCTGACCGCCTTAGCCGGCTTCGTCGACTGCCATGTTCATCTCCGTGAACCTGGTTTCACCGATAAAGAAACCATTGCCAGTGGTTCACGAGCGGCTGCTAAAGGTGGTTTTACCACCATCCTTGCGATGCCCAACGTGGATCCGGTTGTCGATAGCCCGGCCCTTCTCCAAGCACAAGTGGTCCGTAATCAGGCTGACGGCTTGGTGCACATTCAACAGATTGCGGCCATTAGCGCCGAGCTCACTGGGGCCACACCCGTCGACATGGCCGCCCTTGTAGAAGCCGGAGCCGTTGCTTTCTCCAATGACGGCCACGGGGTCCAAGAAGCCCAGACCATGTACCGCGCCATGCAATTGGCAGCGGCCAATCATACCATCATTAGTGCTCACCTAGAAGACGATAGTTTGGCGGCAGCGGGCGTGGTGAACGATGGTCCGGCAGCGACCGCCTTAAACTTGGCGCCCCTGACAAGTTTGTCAGAAGAAACGCAACTGGCTCGCGACTTGCTCATGGTGGCCAAAACCGGCTGCCGTTACCATGTCTGCCACGTTTCCAGCCAAACAAGCGTCAACCTGATTCGCCAAGCGAAAGCAATGGGCCTGCCCGTTACGGCCGAAGTAACTCCTCACCATCTGCTGCTAGACGATAGCATGATTGACAGCGACGAGCCAAATTTGAAAATGAATCCCCCACTGCGGAGCCGAGCAGATCGGCTGGCGCTAATTGGGGCGCTACTGGATGGCACCATTGATTTCATTGCGACCGATCATGCCCCCCATACTGCTGCCGAAAAAACCGGCAGTATGTGCGACTGTTCCTTTGGCATTGTTGGCCTAGAAACGGCCTTTCCCCTTCTCTACACCGCCTTTGTCAAGTCTGGTTTAGTGCCACTCAGTACGCTGTCGGACTGGCTAACGCACCATCCAATTGACCGTTTCCACTTAACGGACGCCGGCCGATTGCGGGTAGGCGATGTGGCTGATTTGACCCTAGTAGATTTGTCAGCTACTTATCCGATTCGGGCCGCTGATTTCGCCTCCAAGGGAAAAAATTCCCCCTTCATCGGGTGGACTGTAACAGGCCGCATTTGCCAAACTTTAGTCGCCGGTCAGCTTGTCTATGCTGGCCAAGCAGCAGGGGAGAAAGCGTAATGAAAGGTTATTTAGTATTAGAAAACGGTAGTATCTACGAAGGCGAGACTTTCGGGGCAGAAAGAGAGTTGCAGACCGAGCTCGTCTTTTCAACCGGCATGACCGGCTACCAAGAGAGCATCACGGATCCTTCTTATTATGGGCAGGGTTTGGTCTTTACCTATCCATTGATTGGGAACACCGGCATGAATCAAAGTGATCAAGAAAGTCCGCGACCAGCTGTGGACGCCATTATCGTGAAAGAACTAACCCGTCGTCCAAGTAATTTTCGGTCGCAAAGTTCGCTAGCAGATTATGCACTCCAGCAGGACTTGGTAGGACTGCAAGGCGTGGATACCCGCCGGTTAGCCCGAGAGATTCGCCAACAGGGCACGCTGAAAGCCGTTCTGGTGCACCACTTAGCAGACGATAAAATTAAAGCTCTTTTTGCAACAGATCATGTGGCCAAACGACCGGCCACAGCTGAAACGGATCAAGGCAACGATTACCAACCAACGGGCCCGGCTCGTTACCACGTGGTGCTGCTGGACTTTGGTTTCAAAGCTTCCATTGTCCAAGCTTTGCTAGACAGGCAAGTTCGTGTGACCGTTTGCCAGCCGAACAGTAGCTTAGCGGAAATCGAGCGCTACCAGCCAGATGGCGTGTTGCTGTCAAATGGTCCTGGCGATCCCAGCCAGTATCGGACCGCACTGCCGCTCATTCGAGCTCTCCAAGACCGCTACCCCCTCTTCGGAATCTGCCTCGGCCATCAACTCTTGGCCCTAGCGAACGGCGCCCAGACGTACCCATTACCCTTTGGCTACCGCGGTTTTAATCATATTGTCTGGGACCTAGAACGGCAGCAAAAACGCTTTACCGCCCAGAATCACGGTTACGCCGTCGACAAAGCTTCCCTAGCAACAACCCCGCTCATCGTCACCCATGAGGAATACAATCAACGGACCGTCGAAGGCCTGCGCCATCAAACACAGCCCGCCTTCTCGGTGCAGTTCCACCCGGATGCTTGTCCAGGTCCTCATGACAGCGATTATGTCTTTGATCACTTCCTCGAACTTATGCAAGGAGAAAGCCGTCACCATGCCTAAACGAACTGATATCAAAAAAATTCTTGTCCTGGGTTCCGGACCCATCGTTATCGGCCAAGCTGCCGAATTTGATTACGCTGGTTCCCAAGCCTGCCTGGCCTTGAAAGAGGAAGGCTATCAGGTGGTACTGGTCAACCCCAATCCGGCCACCATCATGACCGACCATGCGCTAGCTGACCAGGTCTACTTGGAACCACTCAGTTTTGACTATGTCCAAGCAATCATCGAACGCGAAAAGCCGCAGGCAATTTTACCCACCCTGGGGGGTCAAACGGCCTTAAATTTAGCAAAAGAATTGGCCGAAAGCGGCCTATTAGCAGCACATAACATTGAACTGTTAGGTTCGAACTTAGCAGCAATTGAGCAGGCAGAAGACCGGGATGCCTTTAAGAAATTGATGGCCAAGCTGGGAGAACCCGTCCCAGCCTCTGGTATCGCACAGACACTAACGGAAGCCGAAACACTCGCAGCGTCGATTGGTTATCCAGTCGTGGTGCGCCCTGCCTATACCTTGGGTGGCAGCGGGGGTGGATTTGCGCACAATCCCGCTGAACTGCAGCACATTGCGCAGCAAGGGCTTGAACAGTCCCCCGTCCAGCAAATTCTCATCGAACAATCCATTGCTGGTTACAAAGAAATTGAATTTGAAGTGATGCGTGATCAAGCCGATAACGCGCTCATCGTGGCCGGTATGGAAAACATGGACCCCGTCGGCATTCACACCGGTGATTCCATCGTGGTCACGCCAACGCAAACCCTGACGGACCGTGACTATCAAATGCTGCGAGACGCCGCCTTGAAAATCATCCGTGCCTTGGGCGTGGCAGGCGGCGTCAACATTCAGATGGCCCTCAACCCGCAGTCCTTTGATTATGCCATTATCGAAGTTAACCCCCGTGTCTCCCGCTCTTCCGCCCTTGCCTCGAAAGCAACTGGTTACCCGATTGCCAAGCTAGCGGCCAAGGTAGCAGTGGGCTATCGTCTAGACGAATTGAAGAACCCAATTAACCAGCAGACCTGGGCGCTCTTCGAACCAGCCTTGGACTACGTCGTGACGAAAATGCCCCGCTTTCCCTTTGATGAATTTCCCACCGTCGATGCCAGCCTCGGCACACAAATGAAAGCCACGGGCGAAGTCATGGCGATTGGCCGCACCCTCTCCGAGTCGCTGCTCAAGGCGGTCCGCAGTTTGGCGGCCACCAACAGTCAGCGTACTTGGGCCCGTCTGGAAGCCCAGTCCACCCAAACGCTACTAGCAGGACTGCTGCCAGCCCATTCGGATCGACTCTTCGCCCTCCTGATACTGCTCAAGCGAGGGGAAACCGTCCCGGCGCTAGCAGCCGCCAGCCAAATCGATCCGTTTTTCTTGGATCAACTTCAACAAATAGTTGAAATGGCAACGACACTAGCGGAAAACGGCCCTACTGCCGACAACTTGACCCAGGCCAAGCACTTCGGCTTTTCAGATGCTCAAATTGGCCAACTAACCGGACACGCTGGTAAGGCTATCCGCGAGCAGCGCCTCGCAGCCGGGATTCGTCCCGTCTTTAAAATGGTGGACACCGCTGCTGGGGAATTTCCATCAGAAACGCCCTACTTCTATAGTACCTACGAAGAAGAAAACGAGTCCCACCCCTCCGGCCGACCAGCCGTTTTGGTACTCGGATCCGGCCCCATCCGCATTGGTCAGGGAGTCGAATTCGATTACGCCAGTGTCCACGCCGTCAAAGCCATTCAAGCAGCGGGCTATGAAGCGATTTTACTCAATTCTAATCCAGAAACGGTGTCCACTGACTTTACCACGGCCGATAAACTTTACTTTGAACCGCTCACACTGGAAGATGTCCTGAATGTCATTGACTTAGAACAGCCGATTGGCGTGATGGTCCAATTTGGGGGTCAAACAGCGATTAACTTAGCAGCTGATCTGGCCGCTGCAGGGGTTCGACTGTTAGGAACAGATTTAACCAATCTAGCGCGGTCCGAAGAACGCACTGCTTTCCATGAACTGTTAGCCAAGTTGGCCCTGGCACAGCCAGCGGCAGGAAGTGCCAATGACTTAGCGACAGCCAAACAAGTTGCCCGTCAAATCGGTTATCCCCTACTGTTACGGCCCTCCTATGTGATCGGCGGTCAGGGAATGGCCATCATTGAATCCGAAGCAGCGCTCACTGATTATTTTGATTCTGCTGTGCAGGTTGGCCATGACCAGCCCGTCCTAATGGACGCTTACCTTCAGGGCCAAGAAGCAGAAGTCGATGTGCTTGCGGATGGCCAGGACGTGCTGATTCCTGGTGTCCTCGCCCATATTGAACGGTCCGGTATTCATTCTGGCGATTCGATGGCGGTCTACCCTGCCCGGACTTTGGTCACAGCCGCTGTGGAAGCCCAAATGGTGGATGCGGCTAGTCGGCTGGCCAAAGAACTGCACATTGTTGGCCTCCTCAATGTTCAATTTGTCATCCGAGATGGACAGGCCTATGTCATTGAAGTCAATCCTAGAGCTTCCCGCACGGTGCCTTTTTTGTCCAAAGTTACCAATATCCCCCTCGCACAACTGGCTGCCAGCGTCGCTTTAGGTCAGTCTATCCGCTCGCTGGGCTATCAGCCTGGTTTACAACCCAGTGCTGGCTACTATCATGTCAAGGCACCCGTCTTTTCTAACCAAAAGCTCCCGGGCCTAGCGGGACAGCTCGGCCCTGAAATGACTTCTACCGGAGAAGTCATGGGCAGTGGCCAAAGCTATGCGGAAGCCCTTGAAAAAGCCTTTCTAGCAGCGGGCTTACCCCGACTGAACGCAACAGGCACCATCCTCTTGGACCTGGACCCAGCAAATCAAGCGCAGGGCCAAGTACTAGCCGACAAGCTCACCCAGCTGGGTTTCAGCGTCCAGCGCAGGACCCAAACAAATAACCTGGAAGATAACAGTCAATTATCAGCCGCTGCTCTCGTGGTCACTACTCGGGCTGATCAAGCAAGTGAACCGGGACAGCAAGCCCTGATTGAACACTGCCTGGACCAGGGTATTCCCTATTTGACTGTCTTAGATACCCTAGCCGCTTATTACCAGGTCTTAGCCACCCAACAGCACATCCACGTTTACGCCTTAGGAGAGGAACCAGCATGACCAATCACACGTTACAAAGCAGTTTAGGCCATTATTCTTTTACCAGCCCCTTTCTCAATGCCTCTGGTATTCACTGCCAAACACAGGCAGAACTCGACGACCTGGCCCACTGCCAGGCCCTAGCGGGGATTGTAACCAAGTCGGCGACATTGTCGCCCAGGGCTGGCAATGAACAACCGCGTTATGTCGACCTGGCAAATGGTTCCATCAATGCCATGGGCCTACCGAACCTAGGCTATTCTTTTTACCTAGATTATGTGCAAACCGATCATGGCAAACCAACCATTCTATCTGTCTCCGGTTTATCGCAAGCAGAGATGCTAACGGTGCTCCGAGAGATTCAGCATTCTGGCTACCAGGGATTAACCGAACTGAATTTGTCCTGTCCAAACTTAGCGGGCCACCCGCAGTTGGCTTACGACTTTGCTGCCAGCAAGACCTTACTGACCGAAGTCTTTCGCTTTTTTAAGAAACCCCTCGGGGTGAAACTTCCCCCTTACTTTGACCTCAACCATTTTGGTCAAATCGCTAATTTGTTGAACTGCTTTCCCATTCACCATGTCAACACCATCAATTCCGTTGGCAATGGCCTCGTGGTGGACATCGACACCGAAACGGTCGTGACCAAGGCAAAGGGCGGCTTTGGTGGCCTCGGCGGGGCCATGGTTCTACCGACCGCCCTAGCGAATGTCCGGGCGCTCAGGCAGCGCTTACGCCCTGATATTGCCATCATTGGAACGGGGGGCGTTCGCTCTGGTGCTGACGTTTTTGCCCATATCCTCTGCGGGGCAGACATGGTATCGGTCGGGACCCAGGTAATGAAAGAGGGCTTGGGCGTATACGACCGGTTGGCCGCAGAACTAACGGCCATTATGGCAGACAAACAGTATACCCAACTCGCCGACTTTCGTGGCCAGTTAAAAACCCTATCAGCAAGCCAAAGGAGTAGCAGCAGATGGACAAGCCAATCATGATTGCCTTAGATTTTCCCGATTTAGCCCAAAGTTTAGCCTTCCTCGATCAATTCGAGCAACCCGAACAACTGACTGTAAAAATTGGCATGGCGCTGTTTTATGCCGCCGGCCCAAAGGGCATCCAGGCCATCCAAGCCCGGGGCTGTCGTATTTTCTTAGATTTAAAACTCTTTGATATTCCCAACACTGTAGCCGAGGGGATGACCAGCATTGGCCGTCTAGGTGTTGACTATGTGACCGTGCATAGTCTCGGCGGCTTGGCGATGCTCAAAGCGGCAAAAGAGGGCCTCGCGCGGGGCAGCCAGGCAGCTGGACTCCCCCGGCCCAAGCTGCTAGCCGTGACTGAGCTGACTTCAATTTCAGAACTGAGTTTACGGGAAGAACAGCACTGCGCACTGCCTATGAGCGAACAAGTGCTAGCTTTGGCCCGGACAGCCCAACAATCCGGCTGTGATGGCGTCATTTGCTCTCCGCTGGAGCTAGCATTGCTAAAGCAAAAAATAAAGGGGCCCTTTCTGTATGTGGTCCCTGGCATTCGCTTAGCAGATGCCCAGGTGGACGACCAAGTGCGAATTGCTAGCCCTGGCCAAGCCAGAACCGAAGGCGCTTCAGCCATCGTGGTTGGCCGGCCCATTACAAAGGCCGCTGACCCACGGGCCGCTTACCAACGTTATCGATCAGACTGGCTCCTAGAAGCAGAAAGTGCAGGACAATCATAATGCAAAAAGCAGCCCTCATCCGTTCCCTGATGGCAGAAGATATTCTTCAATTTAATCAACAAACACTCTTTACCTTTGCTTCAGGCATCAAATCACCCATTTATACCGACTTGCGTCGCACCATCGCCTATCCGGTCACGAGAGCGGCCATCACAGCAGCCCTTGTCACCAACATCAAGCAGGCTTACCCAGGCGTAACGGCCATTGCCGGCGTCGCCACAGCCGGTATTCCGCAGGCGGCTTTGGTCGCTGACACCCTTGCACTGCCCTTACTATATGTGCGGCCAACCCCAAAGGACCACGGTCGTAAAAAACAAATTGAAGGCAATCTACGAGCAGACGACCAAATTGTGCTCATCGATGACCTGATTTCTACTGGCGGATCCGTTCTCAAAGCAGCCCAAGCCATACAGGCAGCGGGCGGTCACGTACTCGGCATCAGCGCTATCTTCTCCTATGAGTTTCAGGAAGGCAAAGAGAACTTTGAACTGGCAAAATTACCGGTCAACGCCGTCATTACCTACGCAGATTTGCTCCAGGAATTAAGCCGACAAGGACAGTTAAGCACTGCTGAACTAGCGCTGGTCCAGACCTTTCAACAGCAGCCCCGAACCTGGCAACAACAAGCACAAGCATAACCTCCTGCAACTAGCTTCGGCTAGTTTTTTTATTGGCCTGATAGAATCTTCTTTATCGGCCGAATAAGATGTCTCCTATGTACAAAAAAGAACGAAGCATCCTGCTTCGTTCTCCTTTTTATCCAGTAAGCTCGACTTACTTCTTCTTGTTCCGGAAGAACAAGAGGCTGGACAAACCAGTGACGAGTGAGAGGGCCGCCCAATTTGGCTTGGACTGTGCCTGTTCGTTCGTTGCTGGCAAGACTGGTGCTTCCTTTGCTTCCATGTAGGCGACGACTTGATCAATCTTGTGCATGGCATCTTGCAATGCCGCTGTCACGTCTGCCGTGTTACCGGCTTGATCAATCGCTGCCAATCCAGCTGCGAGGATCCGATCAATTTCTTGAACAGCAGCCTCGATATCAGCAGGATAACGGTTTAAGGAACGCACATAGTCCTGTGCCCGACGGGCATAGTCTTGCAAAGCAATCCGTGCACCGTCCTTGCAAGTTTGCAAGTTTTGACCGTTCTTGTTTGTTTCGGTCAAGACCACCTGGTCGATGGCCTGTTTTGCAGTCGTAAAGGCTGCTTCTACGGCGTCTAAGTCGTTAGCCGCATCAATATCAGTCTGACCCTTTGCCACAGCCGCGCGGATCTGATCCTTAGCAGCTTGTTTTTCAGCAGGCGTTAAGCTGGCCAGTGCGTCAATCTTTGCAATGGCTTGACGACCGTAGTTTTCCAAATCAGCATGGCGTTGTAGCTTACTCATAGCGAGTTGACCGGCCGCTAATGCCTGGTCCACTTCGGCTTGGCTGCTTGCGCCTTCAATTTGGTTCTTTGTCTGTTCTGCCCGATCTTGCAATTGCTGCTTCATCTGGGCCTTTTCTGCTGGCGTCAATTGATCTTGTTGATCAATGTCGGCCAAAGCCTTGGCAACATAGTCATCAACAGCCTTGTTGGCCTTATCCTTGCCATTGCGCAAGGTAGCCGCTGCCGTGTCATCCGCTAACTGCTTTTGACCGGCTGCGCTGGCCTGCTTGATTTCATCCGCTGTCTGACCAGCAGCAACTGCTGCTTCTGCCTTTTGTTCATCGGCAGCAATCTGATCCAGGGCCGCCTGCCTGTGGGCTGGCGTCAGATCATGCAACGCATTGATAGCAGCACGAGCCTGATCAGCAGCTGAATGAATGCTCTTTTGAGCTTGCGTTAGCGCATCACCCTTGTGTTGATCATTCATGGCCACTTGCTCAGCCAAGAACTGCTGCAAACCATTGTGCGCATCTTGATAGGCTTGCTCAACTGCAGCCACAGACGTTGCCGCTGTGATTTGCTGTTGGCCTGCCGTGATTACCGCTTGAATGTGGTCCTTGGCTGCCTGCTTTTCAGCGGCTGTCAAACTATTCAGACTATCAATCTTTGCATCGGCTAGCCGGGCTTCGTTGGTCAAATCAGCACGGCGCTGGATTTGATCAATCGTTGTGGCGGCTTGCTGCTGCAAGCTATCGATGGTTTGCGCATCCTTGGCTTGGTTGATCTGGTTCTTAGCCGTTTGGGCCGTCTGTTCAAGCTGGGCCTTCAGGTTATCCTTTTCAGCGGCCGTTAGTTGACCTTGCTGATCGAGATCTGTCAGGGCCTTTGCCAAAGCAGCGTCGATGGCCTTGTCGGCGCGATCCTTGTTATCTTGCAAGTCACCTTGGTCAATGTTGTCGACCATGTTCTGCTGACCAAAGTCGCTAACCTTGTTAATGTCCTTGACCGTCTTACCTGCAGCAACATCACCAAGTGCTTGTTGCTCATCCGCATCAACCTTAGCCAACGCTTCCTTTTGGTGTTCAGGCGTCAAGTGACTGAAGTACTTGATTTGACGACGAGCCCGATCTGCGGCCACCTGAATGCTCTGACGAGCCCGGCGAACGGCATCCTGCTTATGGGCCGTATCCGTCTGTACTTGCTGCTTGACGATATCGTCAATGTTCGTTTGACCATGACCATAGTTGCTATGGGAATCGTTCAAGTCAGCACCAGCAGCGATTTGCTTTTGACCAGCTTGAACCGCTTCGTCCAACTGCTTTTGCGCAGCTTGCTTTTCTTCATCAGACAAGTTTTCCAGAGCGTCAATTTGGTCCGCTCCTTCCCGACTGTAGTTGGTCAAGTCGGCCTGGTACTGTTCTTGATGAATCCCATTTTGTCCACTTGCCAAGTGACTATCCACTTGCGTTTGGCTTTGTGCCGTTTCAATTTGGTCCTTGGCTTGGCGAGCAGCGCGGTTCACAGCGGCCTTGACAGCCAACCGTTCTTGCGGCGTCAGTTTCTGCTGCTTGTCGGCATCTGCCAAAGCGGCTGCGGTTGCATCATCAATAGCCTTCTGTGCTTTGTCCTTACCGTTACGCAAAGTGGCATCATCGACATCCTGGTTCAAATTATTTTGACCAGCGGCCTTGGCCTTGTCAATGTCGTAGCTACTTTGAGCGTTCTTGACGGCGGTACGAGCATTTTCAGCATCGGATTTGATCTTGTCCTTTGCAGCTTGCTTATGTTCTGGCGTCAAATCCGTCAGTGCATTGAGCTTATTCAAGGCATCGTTTTCAGCATTGTTAATGGCATCATTGGCACCCTTGAGGGCGTTACCCTTGTGCTGGTCGTTAGCACTTTGGTTCTTGCCAACCACACCATCAACGGCAGCCTTGCCATCGTTAAAGGCGTTTTCAACACCGTTCTTGTCAGAAGCCTGGTCGATATTCGACTGACCGTTGTTGACAGCAGTCTGAATATCAGCCTTGGCCTGCTTACGTTCGTCATCTGACAAACTAGACATAGCATCAATCTTGTCGTCGGCTTGACGACCATAGTTGGTCAAGTCCGCCTTACGTTGGATCTTGTCCAAGTCACGCTGGCCATCAGCCAAGTTTTGGTCAACAGCCTTTTGATCAGCCGCATTTTCGATGTTGTTCTTTGCAGCTTCAGCGGCCTTGTTCAGGGCTGCCTTAGCGGCGGCCTTTTCAGCATCAGACAACTTGCCTTGGGCATCGATGTCTGCTTGAGCCTTATTCAGGTCGCCATCAATCGTGCTTTGAGCCTTATCCTTGCCATTGCGCAAAGTTGCATCTGCCAAGTCCTGGTCCAGGTTCTTTTGACCTTCGGCCTTAGCCTTGTCGATGTCGTAGCTGCTCTTGGCATTCTTGACGGCGTTCCGAGCATTTTCAGCATCCGACTTAATCTTGTTTTCCGCTGCCTGCTTGTGCGCTGGCGTCAAATCCTTGAGGCCGTTCAACTTATTCAAGGCATCGTTTTCAGCATTGTTAATGGCATCATTGGCACCCTTGAGGGCGTTACCCTTGTGCTGGTCGTTAGCACTTTGGTTCTTGCCAACCACACCATCAACGGCAGCCTTGCCATCGTTAAAGGCACTTTCAACACCGTTCTTGTCGGAAGCCTGGTCGATATTTGACTGACCCTTGTTGACAGCAGTCTGAATATCAGCCTTGGCCTGCTTGCGTTCGTCATCTGACAAGCTGGACATAGCATCAATCTTGTCATCGGCTTGACGACCATAGTTAGTCAAGTCCGCCTTGCGTTGGATCTTGTCCAAGTCGCGCTGACCATCGGCCAAATCAGTATTGACTTGGTCTTGGTTAGCAGCATTTTCGATGTTGTTCTTTGCATCTTCAGCGGCCTTGTTCAGGGCTGCCTTAGCGGCGGCCTTTTCAGCATCAGATAACTTGCCTTGAGCATCGATATCCTTTTGAGCATCAGACAAGTTACTATCAATCGTTGCTTGGGCCTTATCCTTGCCATTGCGCGAAGTTGCATCTGCCAAGTCTTGGTCCAGGTTCTTTTGACCTTCGGCCTTAGCCTTATCAATGTCATAGCTGCTTTGAGCATTCTTGACAGCGTTCCGAGCATTTTCAGCATCCGACTTAATCTTGTTTTCCGCTGCCTGCTTGTGCGCTGGCGTCAAATCCTTGAGGCCGTTCAACTTGTTCAAGGCATCATTTTCAGCATTGTTAATGGCATCGTTAGCACCCTTGAGGGCATCGCCCTTGTGCTGGTCGTTAGCACTTTGGTTCTTGCCAACCACACCATCAACGGCAGCCTTGCCATCGTTAAAGGCACTTTCAACACCGTTCTTGTCGGAAGCCTGGTCGATATTTGACTGACCATTGTTTACAGCAGTCTGGATATCAGTCTTGGCCTGCTTACGTTCGTCATCAGACAAGCTGGACATGCCATCAATCTTGTCGTCGGCTTGACGACCGTAGTTAGTCAAGTCCGCCTTACGTTGAATCTTGTCTAGGTCACGCTGACCATCGGCCAAGTTTTGATCCACAGCATTTTGATCAGCGGCGTTTTCGATGTTATTCTTTGCAGCTTCAGCGGCCTTGTTCAGGGCTGCCTTAGCAGCGGCCTTTTCATCACCAGATAGCTTTCCCTGAGCATCAATGTCTGCTTGGGCCTTGTTCAGGTCGCCATCAATCGTACTTTGGGCCTTATCCTTGCCGTTCCGCAGAGTTGCGTCGGCTAAGTCTTGGTCCAAGTTCTTTTGACCTTCGGCCTTGGCCTTGTCGATGTCGTAACTGCTCTTGGCATTCTTCACCGCATTCCGAGCATCTTCAGCATCCGACTTAATCTTGTTTTCCGCTGCCTGCTTGTGTTCTGGCGTCAAGTCCGTCAGGCCCTTCAGCTTATTCAAGGCATCGTTTTCAGCGTTGTTAATAGCGTCATTAGCGCCATTCAATGCGTCATCCTTATGCTTGTTGTTGGCACTTTGGTTCTTTGAAACCACACCATCAACGGCTGACTTACCATCGTTAAAGGCATTTTCAACACCGTTCTTGTCAGAAGCCTGGTCGATACTGGACTGACCGTCGTTCACAGCACTTTGGATGTCTTCCTTAGCCTTTTGGCGTTCTGGATCTGACAAGCTGGACATGCCATCAATCTTGTCATCGGCTTGACGACCATAGTTGGTCAAGTCAGCCTTGCGTTGGATCTTGTCCAAATCACGCTGGCCATCGGCCAAGTTTTGGTCAACAACCTTTTGATCAGCCGCATTTTCGATGTTGTTCTTTGCGTTTTGCGCTGCCTGTGCCAAATCATTCTTAGCAGCGGCCTTTTCAGGATCAGACAACTTGCCTTGGGAATCGATGTCCTTTTGGGCATCAGCCAAGTTACCATCGATCGTTGCTTGGGCCTTATCCTTGCCATTGCGCAAAGTTGCATCTGCCAAGTCTTGGTCCAAGTTCTTTTGACCTTCGGCCTTGGCCTTGTCGATGTCGTAACTGCTCTTGGCATTCTTCACCGCATTCCGAGCATCTTCAGCATCAGACTTAATCTTGTTTTCAGCTTCCTGCTTGTGGGCTGGCGTCAAGTCCGTCAGGCCCTTCAGCTTATTCAAGGCATCATTTTCAGCATTGTTAATAGCGTCATTAGCGCCATTCAATGCGTCATCCTTATGCTTGTTGTTGGCACTTTGGTTCTTTGAAACCACACCATCAACGGCTGACTTACCATGGTTAAAGGCATTTTCAACACCGTTCTTGTCAGAAGCCTGGTCGATATTTGACTGACCCTTCTTCACAGCAGTCTGAATATCAGTCTTGGCCTGCTTACGTTCGTCATCTGACAAGCTGGACATGCCATCAATCCTGTCATCGGCTTGACGACCGTAGTTAGTCAAGTCCGCCTTACGTTGAATCTTGTCTAGGTCACGCTGACCATCGGCCAAGTTTTGATCCACAGCATTTTGATCAGCCGCATTTTCGATGTTGTTCTTCGCAGCGTTAGCAGCCTCTTTCAGGGCTGCCTTAGCAGCGGCCTTTTCAGGATCCGACAACTTACCTTGGGCATCGATATCCTTTTGAGCATCGGCCAAGTTACTATCGATCGTTGCTTGGGCCTTGTCCTTGCCATTGCGCAAAGTAGCGTCATCAATGTCGGTATTCAAAGCATCTTTACCAGCTTGCTTTGCAGCGTCGATGGCATAACTACTCTTGGCATTCTTGATAGCATTACGAGCGTTGTTAGCGTCCGAAGTAATCTTATCTTTAGCTTGCTGCTTGTGATCTGGCGTCAAATCCGTCAGACCATTCAGCTTGTTCAAGGCATCGTTTTCGGCATTGTTAATGGCATCGTTGGCATCGTTGAAGGCGTCGTCCTTGTGCTGGTCGTTAGTAGTCTGGTTGTTTGTTACCACACCATCAACGGCTGACTTACCAGCATTAAAGGCATTTTCAACGCCATCCTTGTCAGAAGCCTGGTCAATGTTGGATTGACCACTGTTCACAGCATCCTGGATGTCTTCCTTAGCCTTTTGGCGTTCGGGACCAGACAAGCTGGACATGCCATCAATCTTGTCATCGGCTTGGCGACCATAGTTGGTCAGATCAGCCTTGCGTTGAATCTTATCCAAGTCACGCTGACCATTGGACAAGTTTTGATCCACAGCCTTTTGATCAGCCGCATTTTCGATGTTGGTCTTCGCAGCGCTAGCAGCCTCTTTCAGGGCTGCCTTAGCAGCGGCCTTTTCAGGATCAGACAACTTACCTTGGGCATCGATATCCCTTTCGGCATCGGCCAAGTTACTATCGATCGCTGCTTGGGCCTTGTCCTTACCATTCCGCAAAGTAGCGTCATCAACGTCCTTGTTCAACGTGTTTTGGCCTTTTTCGCGAGCGGTATTCACATCCGCCTCTGTCTTAGCTTGATCAAGGTTGGTTCTTGCCTGCTGCGCATCGTCCTTAACCCGCTGAACAGCTGCTTCCTTGTGATCTGGCGTCAAATCAGTCAGACCATCCAACTTTCTCAAAGCTTCGCTTTCAGCACTATCAATGGCAGCATTGGCATCCCGTTGCGCATCACCCTTGTACTGGTCGTTCTTTTGGCTTTCTTGCTGGTAAATACCATCAATAGCGTTCTTACCGTTCGTCAAATCAGCATCGACTGTGGCTTCATCTGGATCACTGGCCATCTTGTTCTGCCAAGTAGACACCGCTTGCTGGATGTCCCGTTCGGCATCCTGGCGGTCCGGATCCTTCAAGTTTGGTAATACTTTGATGGCTGCGAGCTTTTGCTGGCCGTAAGCAGCCAGAGCAGTTTGCTGCTGAGAAATGTGAATTTGGTTCTTCGCTTGCTTAACAGCCTGGTCGATGTCGGCTTGCTTCGTCGCATTCTCAATCTTTTGGATAGCATCGTCTGCAGTCTGACCAACATTTTGGTCAGCTTGCTGAGCAGCATCCTTCACTGTTTGCTTCAGGGCATCGATTTCGTTAATAGCTTGTTGCTTGGCAGTGGCAACCTGTCCCTGACCATCATTTTTGCCATTACGAAGGGTAGCCCCATCCAGTGCCTGCTGGATATTGGTTTGGCCACTATTCTTACTATTCGTTACAGCATCCGTGCTCTTTTGCTGTTGAATAGCTGTCGTGGCCTGACTAGCAGCCTCATCGACTGCGTGTTGATAGTCGCGCTTTTGCTGATTAGTCAGCTGTCCCATGTTTTGGATGGTCTGCTTAGCACTCTCCTGTTGCTGAGCAATGGCCTGAGTTGCACCATCCTGAGCATTCTTCAAAACGGCATTGGCACTGTCCGTGCTTAATTGTGTTTTGGCTGCATCCAGAATGCTATTAATCTCAGCAACCGTGCCAGCCTGGTCGAGCCTTGACAAGGCTTGATCACGATCAGTGGTTACTTGACCGTTAGCATCTGTGCGGTGGCCATCAGTCAAATCACCTTGCTTTCGAATCACGTCAAAGGCCTGGTCAGCAGCTGAGCTAATGGCTGACTTAGCAGCGGCGAGCGCTGCGGCCTTGTAACCATCATTCTTCGCATTTTGTTGGCTAACCACATCATCAATATCAGCAGCGCCCTTGTTGTAGTCTTGGTCGACTGCATCCTTAGTGGCATCTTGCTTCATCTGGTTGTTCCAAGATGTCACTTTGCCATCAATAGCCTGCTTTGCCGTCTTTTTATCATCGTTAGACAAGTTGGCCATCTGATCGATGATATCTTTCTGCTGCTTAGCATGGGCAGACAAGGTCGTCTGTTGCTGGGCAATGTGAATCTGCAAAGTACCCTGCGTTACGGCAGTATCAATGTCATTTTGGCTGTTAGCAGCATTAATGTTGTTGATAGCTGAATCAGCGGCATCCTTAACATTTTTCTCACCATCAGCGCTTGCTTGGGCAACGGTTTGTTGCAACTTTTGGATCTCGGCAATAGCCTTTTGCTTGGCAGTGTTTACCTCTTGAGTGCCGGCATTTTGACCGTTCTTCAACTTAGCCGCAGCCAAGGCAGCTTCCATCTTCTGCTGAGCAGTTTGCTGGACGGACTGCGCACCAGCTGCATCCGTCTGCTTTGGGATATCGCTGGAAGCATCTGTTTGAGCCTGGTCAACAGTATTCTTGAAGGACTGCTTATCACTGTCAGACAAGTTTCCTAACTGATCAATAGCACTGTCAGTATCCGTCTGGGACTTCAAAACTGCGGTGGTAGCGGCATCCTGGTCTGCCACTAGAATGGCCTGATCGCCATCCTTGCTCAAGCTGTTCTGCCAAGTTTGGCTAGTCGTGTTAACGTCGTCTTCCGTTTCAGCAGCTTGGACTGCAGCAAGCGCCTTATCCTTATCAGCATTGACTTTGTCAATCTGCTCTTGTTGGTGGTTATCGCGGAAGCCAGCCTTATTCTTGATACGATTAATGGCCGCTTCGGCTGCACCATTAATCGCTCCTTCAGCGATATCTTGTGCTTTCTGCTTGTAGCTGGCATTCTTCTGCTGAGCCTGCTTCAAAGCAGCATCCACGGCAGCCTTTCCTTGGGTCAAATCAGAATCGATGGCATCCTGAGAGGACTCCTGAGCCATTTGGTTCTGCCAATCTGTAACCGCCTGGTTAATCTGATCCGTATAAGTCTGCTTGTCAGGGGCCGTCAGGTTCTTCATGGCGGTAACTTGGTCTGCTTTTTGCTTACCATAAGCGGCTAATGCAGCCGTCTGTTGGTAATTGTGCATTTTCAACTTACCAGTTTTAACGGCCGAATCAATACCACCTTGATCGCCAGCGGCTTCAATGGCATTGATTGCATCCTGGGCAGCTTGCTGAACGTTTGCTTGAGCTTCACCGTTGGCTTGGGCAATGATGTTCTTAAACTGATTAATTTCAGCAATGGCCTTGTCCTTAGCGTCGGACACTTGACCCGTTCCATCGTTTTTACCACCACGGAGGTTGGCTGCATCAAGCTGAGCTTGAATGTTTTGTTCACCGGTATTCTTTTCCGGTTCAACCTGGTTGATGTCCGACTCGCCGTTAATTTTGTCAACAGCGTCTCCAGCAGCTTTGTCAACCGCTTGCTTGTAGGATTGTTTTTCAGTGGCAGACAGTTGGTTGTTGGCATCAATAGCTTGCTTAGCAGCTGCCTGCTTGGCACCGATTGCCTTGTTGGCACCATTCTTGGCGTCCGCCAGTGCGGCGTCATTGCCGTCCTTTGTTAACTGTGTTTCCCCAGCCTGACCAGCCTGACTAGCTGCATCGGCACTAGTAGCCTTGTCGACTGCTGCATTGGCTGCATCTTCATCAGATTGAACTTTTTTCAAGGCCGCATCTTTATCGATATTAGATAAGCCATTAATCTTGTCGCGGGCATCATTAGCCGCATTCTGAATCTTGGCCTTTGCCGCTGCCTGGGCAGCAGTCAAAGCACCAGCATTGGACTGACTAGCAGTTTTGTATTCGCTATCAATGTCTGCGAAGGCCTGGTTGTAGTCCTGATCAACGGCATCTGGCGTGCTATCCTGACCAATCTTAGTGACCGCATTGTTCACCAGTTGGTTGACCTTGTCGATGACCGCCGACTTGTTGTCTAGGCTTGTCATGGCTTGAACCTTGGCAACAATGTCTGCCCCGTGCTGCTTCAGCTGCAAAGTCCGCCGCTGTTGATCCATTGCCGTCTTATCTTGGGTTTCAATGGCGCTGATTTGATCATCAGTCGTGGCATTATCAAAACCAGGCTTGTTGGCAATTTCTTGCACCTTGTTTTGTGCAGCCTTAACGTCATCAGAAGCTGGCAAGTTCTTCAAATCAGCTTGCACCCCTTCGGCGTAGGACTGCACATTCTTAATCGCCCGGTCCTGCTTATCCCAAACCTGGGCCTGGCTGGCCTGGTTTTGAATATTGGTTACCGCTTCACTAGCGGTCTTCTTAATGGTAGAAGGTGCCTTACTGTTGGTAACAGTAGCCCGAGCGTTATCAGCCAGAGTCTTGACCTGGGCCAGCGCCGCAGACTTGTGATCTGAACTAATGTCGCTCAAACCATTAATGGTGTCATTGGCGGTCTTTTCCGCATTGTCAATGTCGGTTGTGGCATTATTGCGAGTATCCACCAGGCCCTTTTGCTGATTAACGACGACTGCATCAATGGCTTTCTTACCATCGGACAAAGCATTTTGGATATCCGCATCACTTGTCTTGGAAGCAATCGTGGCCTTCCACTGATCAACTGCACTTTGGATGTCATTTTTCGCATCCTGCTTGCCTTGATCATCAAAGTCAGACAGACCATCAACTGACGTCTTCTTTTGATCACCGTAAGCTTGCAAATCCTTTTGGGCATTGTTAACGCCACTCTTGGACTTGGCTTCACTCACGATGGTGTTGATTTGGTCTGTTGCGCTTTTTTCAATGTCAGGGAACTGGTCATTCGAGTTAGCCTGTAACATTTGGTTAAAGGCATTAATGCCAATTGGTGACAATTGTTGAATAATGTTGGACTTCGTTGTTGCGTCCAATCCATCAAATCCATTCACCGTATTTTTTGCATCAGTGACGTCCCCGTCCAGCTTACCTTTTTCAGTGCTTAGGGTGCTATCCAACTGCAGAAAGTCGCTTTGGATGCCATTCAGTTTATTAATGAAGTCATCGTTTGTCGTGACAGCATTAATAGCCTGTTGATATTGTGCCTTTTGCGCACTTTTGGAAGCATACTGGGTCTGATTCAGCTTAGCCGTCACCTGTTTTTGATAGGTAGCCAACAGGGAGTTATTCATTTTGGCGCCGAACTGGTCATAGGTCAAAGAACGAACCGCTATAAAACTCGGTTTAGTCGATGATGGAATAGTTCCACGTTTACTATCTGTCCCATTATTTTCACGGTGAGTATCGATTTGTGCAGAAACCCAATCATTTGGGAGCATTTTAACAGGATCAAGGTAAATTTTAACACTAACATCACCACCAACGGTATCATTGGTGTATTGACGAACAAAATAACTTTTATCACTTTGTTCGTTCAAATTTTGATAATTGCCGCCGGTTTTACTATTGGCATAAGTAACTTTATCAACCTTCGATTCCAAACTATTACTCAAGGTGAAGGTGAATTCCAACCAACGACCAACACCTCCATCTAGGCCTTGTCCACTTCCGAACGTAAAGGCCATGACGTATTTTCCAGATGCCGAATCAAATGTCACATCGTCGAAATCTAGCCGAACTGACTTTTGAACCAATGCCTTATCAGCACTGCTGGAACTCTGCTTATACACATCAAAATTAGTGGAATCAGATGGCGCAGCATCTCCTGCCCGATTGCTTAATCCTTCTGACGTGTCACTGTTGTCAGTCTGATTCTGATCCGTCTTGCTTTGATCGGTTCCCGTCGTCTTTTGGTCAGACGACTGGTCTTTGTTTTGACTGTCCTTGTTGGACTGGTCCGTTGAACCGTTTTGGTTTGACTGATTCGACGACTTGTTTTGATTGGACTGGTTGAATACAGCCGCAAGCTGTTGGTCCTGGACCAACTTATCAAACTTGCTCTGCGTATCCGTCTTAATCTGGTCAACAGCCGTAGTAGTCGTTGCTGCTTGGACAGCCTTGACCTGGTCGGCCAACAACTGGTCAGCCTGCTTGTTAAAGGCCGTCACTTGATCCGCTTGGATATCCTTCGTGGCTGCAAACTTTTGCTTGGCCTGTGCAGCTTGGTCTTGCAGCGCACTTTGTGCTTGCTGCTGACTTGTGCTGAGGTCGGACTGCTGCGTTGCAGCTGTCGTTTGGGTATTTTGGTTCCCCGCCTCATCAGCCTTGACTTGCGTTCCGCCAGCTACGACCAATGAAAAAGCAGTTAAGCCGGCAAAGACCCACTTCTTGCCGTCCTTATACATTTTGTAATGGAGTTTACTTTCCATTGAATTCCTCCGTTGTTTTACATTTCAATTCATGAACAATTTTGGATAAAGTCAATTGACACTGCTACTGTCTCTGACTTGGATACTTGCTGACATTCTTTGTCAATGTCAATTTTTTAAAATTGTCCTTGTTCAATTATAACATGATTGGACTGACTAAAATCAAATATTGTGAAAAAGAAAGGCCTTGAAGCGGAGTGCTTTCCCTTTTTTCACAATACTAGTTTTTAAAAATAACAAAAAAAGGAGTGAACACCAAGTGTTCACTCCTTGTTAATCAATTTGTGTTAAGCACTTATTGATCCTTTTTCTTATTGCGGTAGAAGAAGAGACTGGCCAGTGCCGTCACTAGTGAGAGGGAAGCCCAATGGTTGGTCTTCGCCTGCTCATGCGTGGCTGGCAAAACTGGCTGTGGCCGTTCTACCGGTTCCATCGGCTTCTTCGCCAGCAAATCTGCCACAATTTGATCAATGGCGTGCATGGCTTCTTGCAAAGCCTGCGTCACCTTGGCTGTACTATCAGCCTGATCAATGGCCGTTAAGCCTTGGTTGAGCAGCCCTTCAATTGCTTGAATGGCTGCGGCAATGTCGGCAGGTTCGTGGTTCGTCTGCGTCCGGAGGAAGGCTTCCGCCCGCTTTGCATAATCACGCAAAGCCTGCTGGGCTTGTGCCTTGCTTTGTTGCAAGGACAGCCCGTTCTTGCCAATCGTCGCCGTCAGGAAGTCCGTCAGCTGCTGTTTAGCATTGGCATAGGCTTGTTCAACCGCAGCCACCGTATCAGTCCCATCAATCTGAGCCTGGCCGGTTTGGACAATCCGGTTGATTTCATCCTTCGCTGCTTGCTTTTCAGCGGCCGTCAGATTCTGCAAGACGTCGATTTGTGCGGCAGTTTCACGACCATCATTGGCCAAGTCCGTCTTCCGTTGGAGCTTATCAATGGCCGTTTCCCCTTGGTTCAGTGCCGCTGTCACGGCTGCCTGGTCGCTAGCCTGGTCAATCTGGCCACTGGCAGCACGGGCTGCCTTCTGCATGGCACTCTTGACCGCCAAGCGTTCGGAAGGCCGTAACTTGGTCTGGCGGTCAATGTCCGCCAGGGCCTGTTGCAAGTACTGGGCCAATGCCGTTTGGGCCTTGTCCTTTGCATCTTGCAAAACAGCGTCGTCCGTGTCGTGCTTGAGCTGACCGGCACCATCTTTGGCAGCCTTCTTGATACCATCGGCAGATTGACAACCATTGAGGGCATCGTTGGCCTTCTTGGCATCATCATCAATTTGCTTCAAGGCGTCCTTCTTATGTTCAGGCGTCAAGTTAGGCAGATTGTTGATGATATCTTTGGCCTTGTTGGCTGCGTCTTGGATGGCCTTCTTGGCATCGTTCAAGGCATCACCCTTGTGGCGATCATTAGCAGCTTGTGCTGCCTGCATGATGGCCGTCAGGCTGTCCTTGGCCTTCTGGTAAGCCGCTTCAACCGCTGCCTTATCAGTAGCACCGTTGATGGCTTGCTGACCATTGGTAGCTGCTTGATTAATTTGATCCTTGCCAGCTTGCTTTTCAGCTGCCGTCAAGCTATCCAGCTGCTCAACACTGTTATCAGCATCACGGGCATCGTTGGTCAAATCAGCTTGACGTTGCCCTTGGTCGATGTCCTTTTCACCAGTAGCCAATGCTTGATCGACCGCTGATAAGTCGTTGGCCGCATTAATCTGGCCCTTGGCTGCCTGGGCCGCCTTGTTCAAAGCTGCCTTCACGGCCACTTTTTCACTTGGCTTGAGTCGACCTTGCTGCTCAACGTCAGCAATCGCCTTCGCCAGGTCGTCGTCAATGGTCTGACTGGCCTTATCCTTGGCATTTTGCAAAATGGCGTCATCCGTATCGTGCTTGAGTTGACCAGCACCATCTTCGGCAGCCTTCTTGATGTCGTCGGCAGATTGACCACCATTGACAGCATCGTTGGCTTTTTTGGCATCATCATCAATCCGCTTCAAGGCGTCCTTCTTGTGCTCAGGCGTCAAGTTAGGGAGATGGTTGATGACATCTTTAGCCTTGTTGGCGGCATCGTTAATCGCCTTCTTGGCATCATGCAAGGCATTACTCTTGTTCCGATCATTGGCAGCTGCCGCTGCTTGCAAAATCGCCGTTAAGCTATCCTTGGCCTTTTGGTAAGCTGCTTCAGCGCCATCCTTATCAGGAGCTGCCTGAATAGCTTGTTGGCCATTCGCATCCGCCTGATTAATCTGGTCCTTGGCAGCTTGCTTCTCAGCTGCTGTCAAGCTATCCAAGTGATCAATGCTGTCGCCAGCATCACGGGCATCGTTGGTCAAATCACCTTGGCGTTGTCCTTGGTGAATGTTTCGTTCACCGTTGGCCATGGCTTGATCTACCGTGTGGGCCACCGTTTGATCATCTACGGCCGCATTAATCTTTTGCTTGGCTGCCATGGCTGCCTTTCTCAAAGCAGCCTTCACAGCAACCTTTTCACTTGGCTTCAACTGGGCCTGTTGGTCAATGTCGGCGATGGCCTTGGCGAGCGCTGCATCGATGTCTCGATCTGCTTTGTCCTTGCCATCTTGCGCATGGGCATTGTCTTGATCGTGACGAATGTCGGCTTCACCTTGACCAGCGGCCTTTCGGATGTCGTCGGCAGATTTAGCGCCATTGACGGCATCGTTGGCCTTCTTGGCGTCATCGTCAACCTGCTTCAAGGCGTCCTTTTTGTGCTCAGGCGTCAAGTTAGGGAGATTATTGATGGCTTCCTTCGCCTTGTCGGCCGCATTTTGAATGGCCTTCTTGGCATCGTTCAAGGCATTGCCCTTGTTCCGGTCATTAGCAGCTTGTTCTGCTTGCACAATGGCCGTCAGGCTATCCTTGGCCTTTTGGTAAGCCGCTTCAACCGCTGCCTTATCAGCAGCACCGTTGATAGCTTGTTGACCATTGGCAGCCGCTTGCTGAATTTGGTCCTTGCCAGCTTGCTTCTCAGCAGCTGTCAAGCTATCCAGCTGATCAATACTGTCGTCAGCTGCACGGGCATCATTGGTCAAATCAGCTTGACGCTGGCCTTGATCGATGTTCTTTTCACCCGTAGCCAGTGCTTGATCAACTGTTGATACCTCATTGGCTGCCTGGATTTGATCCTTGGCTGCCTGGGCCGCCTTGTTCAAAGCTGCCTTCACGGCCACTTTTTCACTTGGCTTCAGTCGACCTTGTTGGTCCACATCGGCAATGGCCTTCGCCAAATCGTCATCAATCGTCCGGTCGGCCCTGTCCTTGGCATCTTGCAAGATCGCGTCGTCCGTATCGTGCTTGAGCTGGCCAGCACCATTTTCTGCAGCCTTCTTGGCGTCATCGGCGGACTTAGCACCGTTGACAGCGTCGTTAGCCTTCTTGGCATCATCATCTACCCGCTTCAAGGCGTCCTTCTTGTGCTCAGGCGTCAGGTTAGGGAGATTGTTGATGGCATTCTTGGCCTTGTCGGCCGCATTTTGAATGGCCTTCTTGGCATCGTCGGCTGCTTGGTGCTTGTTTTGATCATTCTTTTGGTCAGCCTGACTGGCAATCTTAGACAGGGCTGCCAGTGCCTGCTGGTAAGCAGTCTCTGCATCTGCCGCGTTGGCCGTAGCATTAATCTGACCTTGACCAGTCGTTACAGCAGTAGCCACTTGCTGTTGCAAGTGCTGCTTTTCATCAGCAGTCAAACTAGTCAACGCATCGATGTGTTGATCGACATTCCGACCATCTGCCGTCAGGTCATTGACACGCTGCAACTGGTGCAGCGTCTTCTGACCATTTTGAACAGCATGATCAACGGCGTTGTTGTTGGCCGCAGTTTGAACGTTGTTCTTAGCAGCGTTCAACGCAGCCGTTAACTGACCCTTGATGGTCTTCTTTTCATCGGCAGACAGTTGGTTCTGTCCGTCAATTTCATCAGCGGCAGCTTGTTCGTACTGACCCAAGGACGTCTTGGCGTTGTCCTTGTAGTTTTGGAGCAAGGCTGCTGCTTGATCGGCTTGAAGAATACCAACCCAGTAGTCGCTATCGCGCTTAATGCTGTACTGGTTGTCATCACCGTTGACTGTGTCAATACCAGACTTTTCGTCAGCATTGACTTTGTTGATAGCAGCTTGTTGGTTGTTATCAAGGTAACCAGTCTTTGCATTAATCGCATCACGGGCCGCTTGGGCTGCATCCTTGATGGCCTGAGTAGCCTTATCCAAGGCTACTTGCTTATTGCCACCATTATCCTTATCAGCCTGACCGGTAATGGCATCGATGGCCTGCTTAGCAGATTGGTAAGCCTTTTCAGCGTTATCAGCACTATCTGTGCCGTTAATTGAAGTCTGTCCTTGACGAACCGTAGCATTCACTTGACCCACCAATTTAGCCTTTTCATCGGCTGAAAGACTGGTCAAAGAATCGATGTGGTTGATAGCGTTGCGGCCATCTGCCGTCAGGTCGTCGACACGCTGCAACTGGTGCAGCGTCTTCTGCCCATTTTGAACGGCCGTATCAACAGTACCGTTGTTGGCCGCCGTTTGAACGTTGTTCTTAGCGGCGTTCAACGCATCCGCCAACTGACCCTTGATGGTCTTCTTTTCGTCAGCGGAAAGTTGGTTCTGACCGTCAATTTCATCAGCGGCAGCTTGCCCGTACTGGCTCAAGGACGTCTTCGCGTTGTCCTTATAGTTTTGGAGCAAGGCTGCTGCTTTATCGGCATCAAGAATGCCAACCCAGTAGTCGCTATCGCGCTTAATGGTGAACTGGTCACCCGCAGCATGCACTGCAGCTAAGCCATCCTTTTCGTCATCATCAACCTGCTGGATTGCAGCTTGCTGATTGTTATCGAGGTAACCAGTCTTCGCATTAATCGCAGCACGGGCCGCTTGGGCTGCGTTCTTGATAGCTGCTGTGGCATCCGTCAAAGCACCAGCCTTGTGGTCATTGTTGTTCTTATCAGCCTGACCCGTAATGCCATCAATGGTTTGCTTGGCAGATTGGTAAGCCTTTTCGGCGTTATCAGCACTGTCCGTACCGTTGATAGCAGACTGGCCCTGCGTCAAAGCCTTCGTGATCTGACCCTTCAACTGGTTCTTTTCATCAGTTGAAAGGCTGGTCAAAGAATCAATGTGGCTGTCTGCGTTACGGCTGTCAACCGTCAGGTCGTTGACACGTTGCAACTGGTGCAGCGTCTTCTGACCATTTTGAACAGCAGTATCAACTGCACCGTTGTCGGCCGCTGCTTGCACGTTGCCTTTGGCAGTGTTCAAAGCAGCCGTCAACTGACCCTTGATGTTGCTCTTTTCATCGGCAGACAGTTGGTTCTGGGCGTCGATTTCAGTAGCCGCAGCTTGCTCGTACTGACTCAAGGACATCTTGGCGTTGTCCTTGTAGTTTTGGAGCAAAGCAGCTGCTTGATCAGCTTGGAGCACCTTGACCCAGTAGTCGCTATCGCGCTTAATAGTGAACTGGTCACCAGCAGCGTTAACTGCGTCTACACCCGATTGCTCATCGGCGTTGACTTTGTTAATGGCCTGCTTTTGGTTGTCATCCAAGTAGCCAGTCTTTGCATTAATGGCATCACGGGCTGTTTGCGCTGCATTATGAATAGCCGTCGTAGCCTTGTCCAAGGCATCTGCCTTGTGACCAGCATTATCCTTGTCCGCCTGACCAGTAATCCCATCGATGGCATTCTTCGCATTGCTATAAGCCTTTTCGGCGTTATCAGCACTGTCCGTGCCATTGATAGCAGTCTGACCTTGGGTCAAAGCATTCGTAACCTGACCCTTCAGATCTTTCTTCTCATCAGTTGAAAGACTAGTCAAAGCATCGATGTGCGCATCAGCGTTACGGCTGTCGGCCGTCAGGTCGTTGACACGCTGCAACTGGTGCAGGTTCTTTTCTCCGTTGGCCTGTTGCTGCGTGATGACTGTTGAATCAGTAGCCGCTTCGATCGCTTGCTTAGCAGTCGCTAGGCGATCAGATAGCTGACTCTTAATGGCCTGCTTTTCACTAGCAGAAAGCTGGTTTTGACCATCGATTTCAACAGCAGCAGCTTGCTCATAATTCGTCAAAGCAGTTTCTGCCTTGTCCTTGTTATTCCGCAAAACCGCAGCCTGGCCATCCGCATTGAGCTTATTAACGGCCTTCTCCGTTTCACTTTCAATCGTGAACCGGTCACTAGCCGCCTCAACTGTTTGGATGGCTTGGCCTTCGTCAGTTGCCACCTGATCTAATGCCTCTTTTTGGTGGTTGTCCACGAAATCATGTTGACCACCAATCAGAGCCCTGTTTTCATTGGATGCCTTTTGAATAGCCGCAATGGCATTCTTCAAGGCTGTGCTCTTACCCGTACCGTTCTTGTCATTTTCATCTGACACGATAGTGGCAATGGCATTTTTAGCATTTTGATAAGCAATTTCGGCGGCGGCTTCGTCTCCAGCAGTTTGAATGTTTTGCTGACCAGTTGTCACAGTCTTTTGGACCCGATCCTTTGCATCCTGACGTTCACTAGGACTCAAACTTGTGAGTGTGTCAATATTGCCATCAGCCAGTAGCCCATCAGCGGTCAAATCATTGGTCCGCTGAATTTGGTGCATCGCGTTCCTACCAGCATTGGCAGCACTATCTACACCATTGTTATCAGTTGCGGCTTGAACATTGCGCTTGGCAGTGTTCAAAGCGTCCGTCAACTGACCCTTGATACTACTTTTTTCATCTGCGGACAATTGGTTCTGACCGTCAATTTCATTAGCGGCAGCCTGTTCGTACTGATCCAAGGACGTCTTGGCGTTGTCCTTGTAGTTCTGAAGCAAGCCAGCAGCTTGATCAGCTTGAAGAACGCCAACCCAGTAGTCGCTATCGCTCTTGATGGTGAACTGGTTGTCATCACTGTTGACTGCGTCAACACCAGACTTTTCGTCAGCATTGACTTTGTTGATAGCAGTTTGTTGGTTGTTATCAAGGTAACCAGTCTTGGCATTAATGGCATCCCGGGCTGCTTGTGCAGCATCCTTAATGGCCTTCGTGGCATCCGTCAAAGCGCCAGCCTTGTGGTCGTTGTTATTCTTATCCGCTTGACCAGTAATCCCATCGATGGCGTTCTTCGCATTGTTATAGGCCGTTTCGGCGTCATCAACACTATTGGTACCGTTAATTGCAGCCTGACCTTGCGTCAACGCAGTATTAACCTGACCCTTCAGATCTTTCTTTTCATCAGGTGAAAGACTAGTCAAAGAATCAATGTGACTGTCTGCGTTACGGCTGTCCGCCGTCAGGTCGTTGACACGTTGCAACTGGTCCATAGTAGTCTTACCAGCATTGGCAGCGCTGACCACACCGTTGTTATCAGTTGCGGCTTGAACATTGCGCTTGGCAGTGTTCAAAGCGTCCGTCAACTGACTCTTGATACTGCTCTTTTCATCAGCAGACAGTTGGATCTGACCGTCAATTTCAGTAGCGGCAGCCTGTTCGTACTGATCCAAGGACGTCTTCGCGTTGTCCTTGTAGTTTTGAAGCAAAGCCGCTGCTTTATCGGCATCAAGAACGCCAACCCAGTAGTCGCTATCGCTCTTAATGGTGAACTGGTCACCAGCAGCATTCACTGCGTCAACACCAGATTGTTCATCGGCGTTGACTTTGTTAATGGCCTGCTTTTGGTTGTCATCCAAGTAACCAGTCTTTGCATTGATGGCATCCCGGGCAGCTTGCGCTGCGTTATGAATAGCCGTCGTAGCCTTGTCCAAGGCATCTGCCTTGTGACCAGCATTATTCTTATCAGCTTGACCAGTAATCCCATCGATGACCTTCTTCGCATTGTTATAAGCCGTTTCGGCGTCATCAACACTATGGGTGCCATTGATAGCAGTCTGACCTTGGGTCAACGCGGTATTAACCTGACCCTTCAGATCTTTCTTTTCATCAGTTGAAAGACTAGTCAAAGCATCGATGTGCGCATCAGCGTTACGGCTGTCGGCCGTCAGGTCGTTGACACGTTGCAACTGGTGCAAGTTTGTCTGACCGTTTTGAACAGCAGTGTCGACAGCACCATTGTCAGCCGCTGTTTGAACATTGTTCTTGGCAGTGTTCAAAGCAGCCGTCAACTGACCCTTGATGTTGCTCTTTTCATCAGCGGACAGCTGGCTCTGACTGTCAATTTCAGTAGCAGCAGCTTGTTCGTACTGATCCAAGGACGTCTTGGCGTTGTCCTTGTAGTTTTGGAGCAAAGCCGCTGCTTGATCGGCTTGAAGAATACCAACCCAGTAGTCGCTATCGCGCTTAATGCTGTACTGGTTGTCATCACCATCGACTGCGTCAATACCGGACTTTTCGTCTGCATTGACTTTGTTGATAGCAGTTTGTTGGTTGTTATCAAGGTAACCAGTCTTTGCATTAATCGCAGCACGGGCCGCTTGGGCTGCATCCTTAATGGCCTTCGTGGCATCCGTCAAAGCACCGGCCTTGTGGTCGTTGTTGTTCTTGTCAGCTTGACCGGTAATCCCATCGATGGCGTTCTTCGCATTGTTATAGGCCGTTTCGGCATCATCAACACTATGGGTGCCATTGATAGCAGACTGGCCCTGCGTCAACGCAGTATTAACCTGACCCTTCAACTGGGTCTTTTCATCAGGTGAAAGACTAGTCAAAGAATCAATGTGACTGTCTGCGTTACGGCTGTCGGCTGTCAGGTCGTTAACACGCTGCAACTGGTGCATCGCAGTCTTACCAGCATTGGCAGCGTTGTCCACACCATTGTTATCAGTTGCAGCTTGAACATTGCCCTTGGCAGTGTTCACAGCGTTGGTTAACTGACCCTTGATGCTACTCTTTTCATCGGCGGACAATTGGTTCTGCCCATCGATTTCAGTAGCGGCAGCTTGTTCGTACTGATCCAAGGAGGTCTTGACGTTGTCCTTGTAGTTTTGGAGCAAAGCCGCTGCCTTATCGGCATCAAGAACGCCAACCCAGTGGTCGCTATCGCGCTTAATGGTGAACTGGTCACCAGCAGCGTTAACCGCAGCTAGACCATCCTTTTCGTCATTATTAACCTTCTGGATAGCAGCTTGTTGGTTATCATCCAAATAACCAGTCTGTGCGTTGATGGCATCTCGGACCGCTTGGGCAGTATCCTTGATGGCCTTCGTGGCATCCGTCAAGGCACCGGTCTTGTGGTCGTTGTTATTCTTGTCAGCTTGACCGGTAATCCCATCGATGGCCTGCTTAGCAGATTGGTAAGCCTTTTCGGCGTTATCAGCACTGTCCGTGCCATTAATAGCGGTCTGACCTTGCGTCAAAGCAGTATTAACCTGACCCTTCAGATCTTTCTTTTCATCAGGTGAAAGACTAGTCAAAGAATCAATATGGTTATCCGCATTACGGCTGTCGGCCGTCAGGTCGTTGGCACGTTGCAACTGGTGCATGGTCTTTTGACCATCGTTCGTAGCAACCGTGACAGCCGTGGCATCCTGCGCCTGTTCAACCTGACTTTGTGCAGTTGTCAAGGCCTTCGACAGCTCGTTCTTGACGGCAGTCTTTTCATCATTCTCCAATGCAGCCTGACCGTCAATTTCAGCAGCTGCCTCTTGTTCATACTGCTGCAGAGTATCCTGGGCTTGATCCTTGGCATTCCGCAAAACGGCGTCCTGGCCATCCTGGTTCAATTGACTGACCCAGTGCTGACCAATTGTCGTAGCATCTTCCGCCGTGTCAGCCGCTTTGACGGCAGCTAGACCATTTCCTTCATCCGTATTCACCTGCTGATTCAAGCCAGCACGATGCGTTTCCGTTAGGGCAGATTGTTCTGAAATTAATTGACGGGCCGCCTTGGCAGCATCTTGGATGGCCTTCGTTTGGTCCCGAATTGCCTTTGCCTTGTAGCCACCGTTTTGATCATCTGCCCGTTCATAGATGGCGTCGATCGCTGCTTTTCCGTCTGTGAAATCTTGGTTAACCGTATCGGTCGTGTTATCTTGACCAATCTTGTTCTGCCAATCACTCACAGCCTTTTGAATACCAGTTTCGGCCGCCGTCTTATCGGCATCCTTCAGGTTAGGCATTGCTGCGACTTTGTCGTGAGCCCGCTGACCGTAATCAGCCAACTCAGCCTGCCGTTGGCTAGCCAAAATCTCTGCTTGTGCGGTTTTGACCAGCTGCTGGATAGCAGGCTGCCCGTCCGCATTTTCGATATTCTGGATGGCCTGCGTAGCAGTTTGGTCAGCAGCTTGATGAGCCTTGTCACTGTCGGTTGGTACCGACTGCTTCAAGCTATCAATAGTCTGCCAAGCGTTATTTCGTGCTTGTTCAACTGCTTGTTGACCATCGTTCTTAGCAGCACGCAGTTGTGCAGCTGTCAGCGCAGCCGCAATCTTTTGCAAACCGTTATCTCGTTCGTTCGTGACGTGATCGACTGTGTTTTGCACTTGGACATTGCTGTCGGCATCACTTGCTGCCTGTTGCACTGCCTGTTGCGCAGCCGTCAACTCGTCCGACTTCAAGGAAGACTTCAAGCCCGTTAAGGTAGTATCTGCCTGCTGTTGGGCAGTTTGTAAGGCTGTTTTTGCTTGATCCTTAGCATTTTGTAAACGGGCCGCCTGACCGTCGGCTTGCAGTTGACTGACCCAAGTATCCCGGGCCTTGTTGATTTCAGCAACTGTGTTAGCAGCATCAACCGCTGCCAAGCCAGTGCTCAAATCGTCCGCAACAATTTGCTTAGCTGCCTGTTGGTGATCAGCCAAGAAATCGTGCTGCTGATCAATTAATTGGTCAGCGTCACTGGCTGCCTGTTTTACAGCATCTTCAGCCGCGGATTTAGCAGCGGTCTGATAGCCAGTATTTTGGCTGTTAGCCTTGGCCAGTACAGCTTCGATTGCAGCCAGTCCCTGCTGGTAATCGCTTTCGATGCCATCCTGTGTGCTTTCATCCTGCATCTTGTTTTGCCAAGTCGTCACCAAACCATTAATCGTATCCTGGTAGCCAGTGATGTCTTGCTTAAACAGGTTTGGCAATGCCTGGATTGTCTTCAACTTGGCTTGGCCGTCGGCAGCCAGCTGGGCTTGGCGCTGGAAGTTCAACATCTTGACCTTACCAGCCGTGACAGCCTGATCAATGGCTGGCTGATCATTGGCGCCTTCAATCGTATTGATGGCGTCTTGGGCAGCCTTCTTGACATTGTCATCTGATTGGTCACTGGCAGTGCCAATCAAATCCTTCAGCTTATTGATTTCATCAATGGCCTTTTGTTTAGCATCACTGACTTGACCCTGACCGTCATTTTTGCCATTCCGGAGGTTGGCTTCCGCCATAATCTTTTGCATTTGTTGCAAACCATTATTCTTCTCCGTATTGACATGGTCTGGATCGCTTTGAGCGCTGACATTCGCTGTAGCATCCTTGGCTGCCTGATCAATGGCCGCCTGGAAGGACTGCTTTTGATCAGCCGTTAGCTTGCTCATCTGGTCAATGGCTTGCTTGTCCGAACTTTGCTGATTAGCAAGGGCCGTTGTGGCTGCATCCTTTGCATTTTGCAAAATACCTGCTTGGCCGTCGGCGGCGAGCGTGGTTGCCCCTTGGTCACCGGCTGTCTTCACCGCTGCAGCCGTATCAGCATTTTTGACCGCAGCCATGGCTGCATTTTCATCAGCTGTGACCTTATCCAGGGCTTCGTTCTTATGGTTGTCCAAATAGTCGTGGCCCTGGTTGATGTTGTCCCGGGCCGTTTGGGCAGCCTGGCTAATTTTGGCTTCTGCAGCTGCGATAGCAGCCGTCTTATAGTTGCCGTTCTTAGCTTGGGCAGCAGCTAAGTCTGCATCAATGGCTTGCTTACCGGAATCGAAATCATGATCAATGTCGGTCTGCGAACCATCATTTTGCATCTTATTCTGCCACTTGACGACATCGTTGTTGATGGCGGTCGCTGCATCCTGCTTATCTGGATCAGACAAGTTTGGCAATGCGTTGACTTGATCCGTGATGTCCTTACCATAAGCAGCTAATTCTGCCTGGCGGAGGACATTCCACATGGCCACTTCACCATCTGTCACTGCTGTGTGGACGTGGTCATCATCGCTAGCCGCTTCAATATCTTGAATAGCCTTTGTGGCAGCCTTATCAATATTATCCTTGGCCTGTTGACTGACAGCGCCGAGCTTATCACGGAGGGCGTTAATCTTAGCAATCGCTTCTTGCTTGCTATTGTCAATCTGACCCTTGCCGCTGTTCTTGTTGTTACGCAAGTCAGCATCGTGAATATCCTGGTTAATCTTGTCGAGGCCGCTTTGCTTAGCGTTTTTCACGCCATCTGCATCACTTTGTCCAGCAATGCTCTTTTTAGCAGCGTCCCCATCGCCATCAACCGCGTCGTTGAACTGCTTTTTCTCATCGTCAGAGAGGTTGCTCATGCCATTAATTAAGTCATGGGCTTCCTTCTGCCGATCACTAATACTGTTGGCAGCCGCATCCTTGGCATCCTGCAAAACAGCGTCTTGACCATCCTTGTTCAGCTGGTCGACGGCGGCCTTGCTGTTTTTGTTAATATCAGCGGCCGTTCCCGCATTGTTAACAGCATTCAAGGCTGCCTCACTGTGGCGGTTAACCTGATCAATGGCCGCCTGGCGGTGTTCTGGCGTCAAGTTATGCTGATCATTAATCAAATTCAGCGCGTCTTGTGCTGCCTTGCCGATGGCTTTCTTGGCGGCAGCTAGCGCAGCATCCTTAGCGTTTCCATTTTGACCATTGGCATCATTATAAACACCGTCGATTGCCTGGGTCGCCTTCAGATAATCGTTATCAATTGTCTGCTGGTCGCCATCTTGCCCAATGGTTTGAGACCAAGTCTTTACTAAGCCGTCAATGCTTTTGGCAAAGTCAGCCTTCGTATCCGCTGACAGGTTGGCCATGTCTTGGATGGCATTTTCCTTCTGCTTCGCATAGTCATTCAACTGGGCTTGCCGCTGTGGCGCATAAATCTGGACTTTACCAGCCGTCACTGTCTGATCAATGCTGGATTGATCATTAGCGGCATTCACTTGGTCGATGGCCTTTTGAGCAGCCTGTTCGGCTGCTTGATGGGCCGCCGCACTAGCATCTGGCACGCTCGTTTGCAGGGCGTCAATCACTTTGAGCGCCTGATCCCGGGCACTTGTCAGGTCTGTGGTAGCCGTATTCTTACCCGCCTGCAGCTGTGCAGCAGCCAATTGCTTCTGAATTTGCTGCAACCCATTATCGCGTTCGCTAGCGACATGCGTTTCATCATTTTGCACCTGGACATTCCGGAGAGCGTCACTAGTGGCCTGATCAATGGCATTCTTGTAGTTAGTCTGCTGCTGGCTCGTCAGAGGTGGTGTCAGCTGGTCAATGGTCGTATCAGCAGTTTGTGCTTTCTGCTGAAGGGCAGTGGTTGCTTGATCCTTTGCGTTTTGCAAAAGACCCGCCGCTTGATCCGCTTGTAAAATACCGACCCACTTAACGCGATCGCTATTGATACTGTCCTGACTATCATCGGCCTTGACAGCAGCCAGTCCGGCATCTTCATCTTTTTGAATCTGATCAAGGGCCGCTTGCTTGTGATTGTCCAAATAGTCTGACTGACCATTAATGGCATTACGAGCAGTCTCGGCTGCAGCTTGGATGTCTTGCGTGGCCTTATCCAAAGCGGCTTGCTTGTTGCCGCCGTTATCCTTGTCAGCTTGGGCAGTAACCGCGTCAATGGCTTGCTTAGCAGATAGGTAAGCATCTTCCGCTGTCTGTGTGCTATCAGCCTGATTGACATTACCTTGGCCAGCTGTCAGGGCATTGTTGACTTGGGCCTTCAGCTTGCCCTTTTCATCAGTTGACAGGCTGGTCAAGGAATCAATGTGACTATCCGCATTACGGCTGTCAGCCGTCAGGTCGTTAGCACGTTGCAATTGGTGCAGACTCTTCTGACCGTTTTGGACAGCACTATCAACAGCGCCGTTGTCGGCCGCTGCTTGAACATTTCCCTTGGCAGTGTTCAAAGCGTCGGTCAACTGACTCTTGATGGTCTTCTTTTCATCGGCGGACAGTTGGTTCTGACCGTCGATTTCAGCAGCGGCAGCCTGTTCGTACTGATCCAAGGAGGTCTTGGCGTTGTCCTTGTAGTTTTGGAGCAAGCCAGCAGCTTGATCAGCTTGAAGAACGCCAACCCAGTAGTCACTATTGCTCTTGATAGTGAACTGGTCACCAGCAGCATTCACTGCACCAACACCAGATTGTTCATCGGCGTTGACTTTGTTAATCGCCTGCTTTTGGTTGTCGTCCAGATAACCGCTCTTACCATTAATCGCATCACGCGCAGCTTGCGCTGCATTATGAATAGCGGTCGTGGCCTTATCCAAGGCATCCGCCTTGTGACCAGCATTATTCTTGTCAGCTTGCCCGGTAATCGCATTGATGGCATCCTTCGCCTGATTGTAGGCCTTTTCGGCATCGTCAACACTATTGGTGCCATTGATAGCAGACTGGCCCTGCGTCAACGCAGTATTAACCTGACCCTTCAACTGGGTCTTTTCATCAGGTGAAAGACTAGTCAAAGAATCAATGTGACTGTCTGCGTTACGGCTGTCGGCCGTCAGGTCGTTAGCACGCTGCAACTGGTGCATCGCAGTCTTACCAGCATTGCCAGCGCTGTCCACACCATTGTTATCAGTTGCGGCTTGAACATTACCCTTGGCAGTATTCAAAGCCTCTGTCAACTGACCCTTGATGTTGCTCTTTTCATCAGCGGACAGCTGGCTCTGACTGTCAATTTCAGTAGCGGCAGCCTGTTCGTACTGATCCAAGGAGGTCTTGGCGTTGTCCTTGTAGTTTTGGAGCAAAGCTGCTGCTTGGTCAGCCTGCAGAATAGTAACCCATTTGTCACTATCGCTCTTGATGGTGAACTGATTGTCATCACCGTTGACTGCGTCAACACCAGATTGTTCATCGGCGTTGACTTTGTTAATGGCCTGCTTTTGATTGTCATCCAAGTAACCAGTCTTGGCATTGATGGCATCCCGGGCTGCTTGTGCAGCATCCTTAATGGCCTTCGTGGCATCCGTCAAGGCACCGGCCTTGTGGTCGTTGTTGTTCTTATCCGCCTGACCAGTAACCGCATTGATGGTGTTCTTCGCATTGTTATAAGCCGTTTCGGCGTCATCAACACTATTGGTGCCATTGATAGCAGACTGACCTTGGGTCAACGCAGTATTAACCTGACCCTTCAGATCTTTCTTTTCATCAGATGAAAGACTAGTCAAAGAATCAATATGGTTATCCGCATTACGGCTGTCGGCCGTCAGGTCGTTAACACGCTGCAACTGGTGCAAACTTGTCTGACCGTTTTGGACAGCGGTATCCACAGCGCCGTTGTTAGCCGCTGACTGAACGTTACCCTTGGCAGTGTTCAAAGCGTCGGTCAACTGACCCTTGATGTTGCTCTTTTCATCCGCGGACAGTTGGCTCTGACCGTCAATTTCAGTAGCGGCAGCCTGCTCGTACTGAGCCAAGGACGTCTTGGCGTTGTCCTTGTAGTTTTGGAGCAAGGCTGCTGTTTGGTCAGCTTGAAGCACCTTGACCCAGTAGTCGCTAGCGCTCTTAATGCTGTACTGGTCACCAGCAGCATTCACTGCGTCAACACCAGATTGTTCATCGGCGTTGACTTTGTTAATGGCCTGCTTTTGGTTGTCGTCCAAATAACCAGTTTTTGCATTAATGGCATCACGAGCAGTTTGGGCTGCGTTATGAATAGCCGTCGTAGCCTTATCCAAGGCATCTGCCTTGTGACCAGCATTATCCTTGTCAGCCTGACCAGTAACCGCATTGATGGCATCCTTAGCAGATTGATAAGCCTGTTCAGCACTATCAACACTATTGGTGCCATTGATAGCGGTCTGACCTTGCGTCAACGCAGTATTAACCTGACCCTTCAGATCGTTCTTTTCATCAGGTGAAAGACTAGTCAAAGAATCGATGTGCGCATCCGCGTTACGGCTGTCCGCCGTCAGGTCGTTAGCACGCTGCAACTGGTGCAAACTTGTCTGACCGTTTTGGACAGCGGTATCCACAGCGCCGTTGTTAGCCGCTGACTGAACATTGCCCTTGGCAGTGTTCAAAGCAGCTGTCAACTGACCCTTAATGTTGCTCTTTTCATCAGCGGACAGTTGGTTCTGACCGTCGATTTCAGTAGCGGCAGCTTGTTCGTACTGACTCAAGGACGTCTTCGCATTGTCCTTGTAGTTTTGTAACAAACCGGCAGTCTGGTCAGCTTGAAGAATAGCTACCCATTTATCACTATCACTCTTGATGCTGTACTGGTTGTCATCCTTTTGAATTGCAGCTAATCCGGCATCTTCGTCGGTTTGAACCTTAGCAAGGGCAGTGTCCTTGTTGTTATCCAAATAACCAGTCTTCGCATTAATGGCATCACGGGCTGCTTGAGCAGCATCCTTGATGGCCTTCGTGGCATCCGTCAAGGCACCAGCCTTGTGGTCGTTGTTGTTCTTGTCAGCTTGACCGGTAATCCCGTCGATTGCGTTCTTCGCATTGTTATAGGCCGTTTCGGCGTCATCAACGCTATTGGTGCTGTTGATAGCAGTCTGACCTTGCGTCAAAGCAGTATTAACCTGACCCTTCAGATCGCTCTTTTCACCAGTTGAAAGACTAGTCAAAGAATCAATGTGCGCATCCGCATTACGACTGTCGGCCGTCAGGTCGTTAGCACGTTGCAACTGGTGCAAACTTGTCTGACCGTTTTGGACAGCGGTATCCACAGCGCCGTTGTTAGCCGCTGACTGAACGTTACCCTTGGCAGTGTTCAAAGCGTCGGTCAACTGACCCTTGATACTGCTCTTTTCATCCGCAGACAGTTGGCTCTGACCGTCAATTTCAGTAGCGGCAGCTTGTTCGTACTGATCCAAGGACGTCTTGGCGTTGTCCTTGTAGTTTTGGAGCAAAGCTGCAGCTTGGTCGGCTTGGAGCACCTTGACCCAGTGGTCGCTATCGCTCTTGATGCTGTACTGGTTATCATCATTTTGGACTGCAGCCAGTCCGGCGTCCTCGTCGGTTTGAACCTTAGCAAGCGCAGTATCCTTATTGTTATCAAGGTAACCAGTCTTGGCATTAATGGCATCCCGGGCTGCTTGGGCAGCATCCTTAATGGCCTTCGTGGCGTCTGTCAAAGCACCAGCCTTGTGGTCGTTGTTAGTCTTGTCAGCCTGACCCGTAATGCCATCAATGGTTTGCTTGGCAGATTGATAAGCCGTTTCGGCGTCATCAACACTATTGGTACCGTTGATAGCAGTCTGACCTTGGGTCAACGCGGTATTAACCTGACCCTTCAGATCTTTCTTTTCATCAGTTGAAAGACTAGTCAAAGAATCGATATGGTTATCCGCATTGCGGCTGTCCGCCGTCAGGTCGTTCGCACGCTGTAACTGGTGCATAGCAGTCTTACCAGCATTGCCAGCGCCGTCCACACCATTGTTATCAGTTGCGGCTTGAACATTGCCCTTGGCAGTGTTCAAAACATCCGTCAACCGACCATTGATACTGCTCTTTTCATCAGTGGTTAACTGACTTTGTGCATTGATGTCATTAACGGCATCTTGCTCATACTGTTCGAGATCCGTCAGTGCCCGGTCCTGATAATTCTGGAGCAGCGCAGCCTTTTGGTCTGCCTGCAAAACGCCAACCCAGTATTCGTTATGGCTGTTAATGTCAAATTGGTTGGTATCTTGCTGGATAGCAGCCAAGCCAGCCTGTTCGTCTTTGTTGACCTGCGCAATGGCCTGCTCTTGATGGTCATTCCGGTAGCCATTTTGGGCGTTGATGGCATTACGGGCTGTTTGGGCTGCGTTTTGAATAGCGGTCGTGGCCTTGTTCAAAGCGTCCGACTTATGGCCAGCATTATCCTTATCAGCCTGGGCCTTGATGGCATCAATGGCTGCCTTGGCATTGTTGTAGTTCTGTTCCGCCGTATCAAGATCGCCGGCACTATCGACATTGCTTTGACCAGTTTGAACCGCAGCATCAATTTTGTCAGCAGCATCCTGCTGTTCCTTAGAAGTTAAGCTAGTCAAAGCTTTCACTGCCTGCTTAGCAATGGCACCATCGGCCGTCAAATCGTTGGTCCGCTGAATCTGATGCAAGTGTAACTGACCGTTGGTGAAAGCAGTTGCCACATCACCACTGTTCTGTGCAGCTTGAATTTGACCAATAGCCGTCTGTAGTTCTTGTGATAGCTGATTTAAAATCGCCTGCTGCGTTGTTTCATCCAGTTGGCTCTGCGCTTTGATGTCATTGGCAGCATCTTGCTCATACTGGGTCAAATCGGTTTGGTTATTATCCTTAGTATTTTGTAAGAGGCCAGCACTGGCATCCTTCTGTAGGATGCCAACCCACTTACTACTATCTTGATTAATCGTGAACTGATTACCATCAGCTTGAACGGCCTGTAAACCAGCCTGTTCATCGCCATTAATCTGATCAATAAATTGCTGTTGATGATCGCCTAGGTAGCCATTTTGACCATTAATAGTGTCACGGGCATCCTTTGCTGCTTTTTGGATAGCCTGAACAGCTGCATCGAGGGCATCCTGCTTATGCTGGTTGTTATTGTTGGTAGCAGTCGTCGTGACCCCGGCTAGGGCTTGCTTGGCTTCCTGATACTGATTTTCTGCATCAGTCGCATCGGCCGCACCGTTCACATTGCTTTGACCATTGGTCAAAATACTGTCGATTTGCTGGTTGGCCGTTTGCTTTTCCGGGTCAGTCAAACTGGATAGCCCGGCGATTGTTTGCTTAGCATTGCGTGCATCCGCCGTTAAATCGTTAGCTCGCTGGAGTCGGTGCAGGTTGCGTTCACCCCGTGCTTGTGCATTATCAACGGACTGACTGTCATTGGCTACTTGGACTTGCTGGATGGCTTGCTGCAAAGCATTCGCCAGTTGCTGATTAACGGCGTCCTTTTCATCCTTGGTCAACTGATTCTGACCGTTGATTTCATTCGTAGCAGCTTGCTGGTACTGGGTCAGGTCAGTTTGCGCCTTATCTCGGTAGTTTTGCAAGAGACCAGCCGCTTGATCTGCCCGTAAAATACCGACCCAGTAGTCGCTATCTTTTTCAATAGCCGTCTGATTATCCGCCCCATTTACAGCAGCCAAAGCAGCTACTCTATCCTGCTCAACTTTGGCTAATGCGTCCTGCTTGTGCGTATCTAAGTAGTCGGACTGACCATTAATGGCATCACGGGCCGTCTTGGCAGCGTCTTCGATAGCAGCGGTCGCCTTGTTCAACGCATCCGCCTTATGGGCGGCGTTATCCTTTTCAGCCTGACCTTGAATACTCTGGATGTTCTTCAGTGCTGCTTGATAGGCACTTTCGGCATCGTCAACCGTCGTCTTACCATTGATGTCATTTTGGCCATTTTGCAGGGCTGTTCCGATTTGGCTTCGTACGGACCGTTTTTCATCGTCAGTCAGACTCGTCAAGTTGTTCACGGATGCGGTAGCAGTCCGCGCATCCGCCGTCAAGTCGTTAGTCCGTTGAAGTTGGTGCAGGTTGGTTTTTCCTGCATTTTCCTCATTCGTCACCGTCGTTTCATCAGGGGCCAACTCAACCTGGTTTTGTGCTTGGCTAAGCGCATCTGCCAACTGCTTGGCTACAATGGTCTGTTCATTTTGATTCAACTGAGACTGCTGCTGCAGTTCTTGTGCCGCTGCGCTTTCATAGTTAGCCAAATTCTCTTTAGCCAAGTCCTTGGCGTTACGTAAGAGCGACCGTTGGCCGTCTTGGGTCAATGTGTTGGTCCAGGTTGTCACATCGTCTTGAATATTTTGAACCGTGTTGTTGGACTGGTTGATAGCAGCCAGCGCTGCCTGTTGGTCCAGATCCACCTGTTTGTTCAAGGCATCCCGATGATCCTTTGTCAAATTACCCTGTTGGGCAATTAACTTACGGGCCGCATCAGCGGCTCCATTGATGTCAATGGTTGCCTGCTTGAGAGCTGCCTCCTTGTAGGCCGTATTTTGGTTATCAGCTGCCGTTACCACGCCGTCAATGGCCGTTTTACCATCTGTGAAATCCTGATCGATGGCGGTTTGGCTGCTTTCACCATCCATCTTGTTTTGATACTGCGTCACCAAGTTATCAATGTTGGTTTTGGCATTGGCCTTGTCAGGAGCGGACAGGTTGGGCATGGCCTGAATCAGGTCATTCTTTTCCTTGCCATAGGCAGCTAATTCGGCCTGGTGCTGGTAGTTCAAGAGCTTGGCCTTCGCAGCAGTGACCGCTTGGTCAATGTCGTTTTGATTTTTGGCGTCTTCAATCGTGTTAATGGCTTCCTTAGAAGCATTGTCCACGTTATCCTGTGCCTTTTGACTGGCCTGGGCCACAATCTGCTTCAAGGCATCGATAATTTTGATCGCACTGGCCTTGGCATCGGACACTTGGCTTTCACCTGTGTTCTTACCAGCCCGTAATTTAGCAGCATCTAGCGCTGCTTGAATGTTGGATTCTCCCACGCTGCGCTCGTAAGTCACATGGTCGTTGTCCGTTTGGTTGGCCACATTCTTCTGTGCATCACTAGCAGCCTTGTTGACGGCTGCTTTGGCATCAGACTGTTCCTGTTCCGTCAAAGGTGGCGTCCAACTGTCAATGTCTTTATTCGCATTGCTTGCTTGATTGCCCAGCGCCGTGGTGGCGGCATCCTTATTGTTTTGCAACAGGCCCGCTTGGCCATCGGCATCTAACTGGGTTTTCCCAGCATCCGCTGCCTGCTTAATGGCCGTGGCACTCGTCGCCCCGTTGACATTCTTTAATGCCTGGGCGGCATCGGCATCAACCTTGCTCAAGGCATCCGCCTTGTGTTCACCCGTAAAGTCATGCAGGGAGTTGATCAGGTCTTTGGCAGCTTGTGCTGCATTGGCAATTTCTGCCTTGGCGGCCGTCAGGGCTGCGTCCTTATTGCTGCCATCTTGCTGCTTGGCCGTTTCGACCACTTGGTCGATGGTCTTGGCCCCATCCGTGTAGTCCTGGTCAACGCCGGCTGTATCCTGCTCCTTGGCCATTTTACCGGCATAAGTAGTCACAGCATTATCAATCTGCTTTTGAGCATCTTGTACTTGGGCGCCCGTCAGACTGCTCATGGCATTGATTTTGTCCATGGCCCGGTTGGCGTAGGCCTTCAAAGTAACAGGTGCTTTTTGCTGATCAATAGCCAACAAATCGGCCAGCTTCGTACTATTAATCTGATCTTCGGTCGTGGCTTGATCGATGCCGTGGTTCTTCGAAGTCTTATTAATATTACTGATGGCCATCGTTAAGCTTTGTGGATCAGTCCCATCAGACAAATCAGATGAATCAGCAATCAGCTCATTATTAGCCGCCGTTGCATAATTCTGCACTTCTCGAATGGCCGCATCCTGCTTGTTCCAGAAGCCAGCCTGACTGTCGGCGGCTTGAATGTTTTGGACTGCCGTCGTCGCTAGGCTATTAATCGTATCTGGATCTTTGGAATTGGTAACATCTGAAAAGGCATTGTTGGCCAACATGTTGACATTGTTGTTGGCAGAATCCCGGCGGTTGTCAAAAAGACCACCCATGCTCTTGATGTCAGTCAAAGCTGCATCACGGGCTTGGGTAATGGCTGTATTGGCCTGGGTCCGGGCAGACTGAATGGCCTGCTGGTAGTCCGTGATGACCTTGTCAATGGCTGCTTTTCCGTCAGTCAAAGCTTGTGGAACATCGGCGCTATCCTTACCGTCAATAATGGTATCCCAGTTGTTCACTTGGCTTTGAATGCCCTGTTGGACGAGATTCAAGCCCTTGCTGTCAAAATCAGGTAGCGTTGCGGCATAGGCTTGTTTAGCCTTTCCATAAGCCTCCAAGTCAGCGCGCGCGCCATTTTGATCGTTCAGGGAAGTGGCATGCTTAATCGCATCATTCAGTCGGCTAGTAATATCCCCTTCGATGTTAGGGAACTGGTCATTGGACGTGGCCGCCATAATCTTGTTCCAGCCATCAGAGGCAATGCCATTAATTTGGTTCAAAATGTCATTGTACTGGCCGCTGTTCAGGTTCTTTAAGGCATCCAACTGACCCTTGGCGCTGTTCTTAAAATTATCAACTTTATCCTTTTCACTTTGATAAAGTTTATCTTCTGAACTAATTTGGTTCTTCAGATTATCTAAATCATTCACGAAATCATCGTTGATGGTCAACTTATTAATGGCATCCGCATAGGCCTGGTTTTGCCCACTATTTTTCAGATACTGGGTGTTTTGCAACCCTGCCAGAATTCTTGGCCGTAATTGAGTCAGTAACTTGGTGTTGAAGGAAACGCCAAAGTCAGCATAACCCAGCGTCCGGTAAAGGGAGAAAATAGGCCGCCAACCGAGCGTATTCGTATCCGAGGAAAACATCATCGTGACGTAGTCCCCTGCTGTAATCTTAACGGGATCCAAATCAACATCCAGCGTTGTCACACCACCAATTAAGTTGTTATCGGGTGTAAAGGAAGTAGTATAAGTAGCCCCATTTTCAGTCAAAGTAGCCTTTTCACCCTTCGGCGTGGTCAACTGTGGCCGGGAAGTCTTCCCAGCCATGGAAGGGGAAAAGGCCATGTCAAAGTAAGACTGCCGACCTGAACCACTATCGATAGTCGGCACAATCAGTTGCACCGTCAGGTGGTACTTACCCGTGTAATAATTGTAGGTCAAATCTTTAAAGACGGCCCGGGGGGCACCACCAATAGTTTGGATATCGGGACGACCTGCCGGTGTCTGCCCTTCCAGATAGGGAATTTCCCAACCATAGTTCCACTTCAGCTGAGTGGCCCGGTCATCATTGGCAGTGGGCGCGGCGGCGGCATAACGCTTGAAAACCACCCCATTTTGGCCGGCCCAAGAAGGTAGATCATCTGTCAAACTGATGCGATTCATCAAATCAGCAGCTTCGCTATCGCCTTGACTAGCCGACTGCTGTAGACCCAACATCAGGGCCTTCAATTGGTCATCCGTCAGCTTCGCTTGGTCACTAGTCGTGTTCGTGGCCTCTTGGTTAGAGGTGTTCGCTTGCTGCTGATTAGTCTGACTTTGGGACTGGTCGTCGCTGGCCATCTTGGCGCTTGGCTGATCACTCGTCTCGCTTGTCTGCTGATTTTGGGCAGACTGGTCCCCTGTCGTTGCGCTGGTCTCTTTTTGAGCCGTCTGCGTCTTCTTTGACTGTTCTTGATTCTTGGCCGCCGCATTATCTTTCGCCGCGGCAGCTTGCTGGTCTTGAACTAATTGGTCCAAGTGTTGACGAATGCTTTGTTGTAGCTGGGCAAGCGCCGTTGTATTGGCTTGTTGAATGGCCCCTTGCTGGTCCGTCTGGAACTGGTCTGCCTGCTTGTTAAAAGCAGTGACTTGTTCGGCTGTGACGCCCTGGGTGGCCGCAAAGTTCTGCTTAGCCTGGGCCACTTCTGCCCGCAGGGCAGTCTGCATTTGCTGTTGTTGAACCAATTGGTCCAATGACTGGCTGACGGTCTGCTGCAACTGGTCAAGGGCTGTAGTCGTGTTAGTCTTTTGAATGGCCTGCTGCTGGTCTGCCTGAATTTGATCTGCCTGCTTGTTAAAAGCAGCCACTTGCTCTGCTGAAACGCCCTGAGCGGCCGCAAGCTTTTGCTTAGCCTGGGCGACTTGATTTTGCAACCAAGTTTGGGCTTGCTGCTGTTGCTTCTGTACTGCTAACTGATCTGTATCGGTCGTACTAGTACTTTGGGCCGGGTCCGTGCTATTGCTGTTTTCGTCCGCCTTGACGGTGGCACCACTTCCAGCGAGCATTAATGAGATAGCAGTCATGCCGGCAAAAACCCACTTTTTGCCGTCTTTATACATTTTGTAATGTACTTTATGCTCCATCTGGTCCTCCATTATTTCACTTCATAGAATAGATGAATATTACTTCTTTGTTGCAAATATAACAGAAAGTTTCACTACGCTTTCTGCCGAAAAAAGTTCTTTTATCACCCCTTTTGATAGTATTATTCAGAATTAGTATAACATAGTCATTTGAAGATTAATAGTTATACTTGTGAATTAAAAAACGTATAGGAAAAAAGAAAAAAACACGCCATCTGCGTGCCTTTTAAACATTCTTCGATTTATGTTTCCTGTCGCCGTAACAGGGCCGGTGCTTTTTTCCGCCAGGCGAAGAGGGCGTAGAGCACAAGGAATACTTTGAAGTAATTCAAAGCGGCATTGCCAACCATGCCCCAGTGGCCCCCGGCCGACGCTGCCGTATCGGCTGCCGTGCGGACAAAGTCGTCCATGAAATGCAGGGCGACGGGATACCAGATACTGCCCGTCTGTAGGTAAATCACGGAGAAAGCCAGGCCGGAGATAAAGGCCAGGGCGGACTGGGCGAGTACATAAGGCAGTGGTTCCTGGCTCAAGTTGGTCAAGTGCATCAGGGCAAAAACCAAGTTGGACAGCGCAATGGCGGCCCAGACCCGTTTGGCCGAATAGCGCTCGCGCAGGAGGTAGTCACTGATTTTACCCAGCAAGACCCCACGGGCTAAGAACTCCTCCGACAGGCCCCCCATGGCCCCGGTCGCCAGACTGACAACCAGGTCCTTGGTTGGCAAGAATGGTAGCGCAATCAGGATGAGGGCCAACCAGAAGGCGTAGTCTAGTAAAGCAAAACGCCGACCATAGTAGATGGACTGGTGGGTAATCCAACGGTTTAACAGGAGGACAATGACCAGCTCCCCCATCTTGAAGGCAAAGCTCGTCCAAAACGAGGACCAGCCGAATTGCTGATAGCCCCAGTTGAGCAGGTGGAACCAGCCCAGTTGGGTGAGCAACAACTCTAAGGCCAGAAACAGGGCGATGGACAGGGTGACTGATTGTACACTTTGTTTTTTCACTGATAATCCTCCTAAAATTCGTTCCTCACTATAAGGCATTGGTTGAAACTGGTCAACAACAGTTGCCGCAAAGTGGGACTGAACAGCCGATTGTCTGACAAAGTGCTCGGCAACTGTGACGGGCTGCAGCGCCAGCTGCCCCTGATCTTCCCCGCAGTACAGTCAGGTCTTAGCGACCATAACGGGCTTCCGCCCGGCAGACCGTCCGGCCCTGCCGCTTTAGTTGCCGGAAGCGATGCGCCGTCATCTTTTCGCGAACAATTTGGCCATCGGCCAGTACTTCCTGCACCCAGAAACGGCGACTGTGCCGCCAACCTAGGTAACCTAGTAGTAAGAGTAAGACGAGTGCCAACAACCAGTAGTACCAGGCCAGACCGTCCTGGAAGCGGTCCGTGACCCAGCGGGTAAAGCCGGCTTGGCCACTCGGCACCGTAAAGTCCTGTTTGAAGTGCCAGACCTGGCCCGTCTGATTGTCCCAGATGGTGATGTCCGCCTGATATTTTTGCCCAGTGGACAGCGCCTGGGTAGGTACGCGATAAGTGAAAATCGAACTGTTGGCAATGGCCTGGTTGTCGTTCTTGTACTCGTTCTGGGCCTCCGCCTGACCCTTTTTAAAGATTTTAACCACTGAGTGGCCCTTGCCCATGAAGCCAGCCGCCTGGTTACGAAGGCCAATGTGAAGGGCCCCCATCTGGCTGTTGCTGGCTTCATAGCTGACCTTGTCCAATGCTAATGCTGGCTTGGTGGTCTGATCCGTATTGGACAGCTGGACGTAAGCCAGGTAGGAAAAACGGTTGGTAAAACCGGCTTTTTCCTGTTCCTGCTTGGTCAGCTCCTTGGTAATGCGAATGCCACCCAGCCAGGAACCAGTTTGCGCCTGCTTGGGCATGGTCGCCTTGACCAGAAGCTTGGTCGACTGGCCTGGTGCCAGGGTGACATGGTCCTGCTCCGCTTGAAGTGGCTGGCCAAAGCCCTGACCACTAGCAGTCACGCCCCGGCTGCCTGCCTGTTGATCAGCAACGGACAGCTGCATCCCCGCATGGGTTTGCGCTTGGGCAGTGGCCACTTGGAAGGTCGCGCTTCGCGTACTCCGGTTTGACAGCGCGACAGCTAAGGTTGTTTGCTCGCCTGGCGCGAGTTTCAAATCAAACCAGGCATTCCGGTCCGTTCGCTGGTGGTCGTTTGGAATCATGCCGGCGTTAAAACCGGAATCATGTTGGTCGGCCTGAACGGACCAGCCCGCAAAAGACCAAGCCAGAACAACGGCCAGCAGGACGGGGAAAATTTTTTTCAAAGACATAGGGAACTCCTTCTGCAATCGGATGGGGCCAATCAAAAAGGCACTCAGTGAGTGCCCTTCGTCCACCTTAGTCAGCGGGGTTTAAATCCTGGCCCTCTGACAGCGTGTAGGTAATGGTGCCCCGGTAAGTCCCTGGTTTGAAGTTATCCTGGGTAACCTTCATCCGTGCTTCACTGTTTTTCACGGACAGCGTCCCATAGGAATTTTCTTTGCCCAGTGCCACCTGGTCCGTCTTCAAGAGAATGTCCTTGGCCTGCTTGTTCCCTAAGATTTGGTTACCATTGACCGTATCCCCATCCTGGGTATTCAAAGTCAAACTAGCCACTGGCAGTTTGGATCCATCCTTCTTGGTCAAGTCACTGGCCTGGGCGGTCACGATATAACCCTTACTGTTCTTCACATAGTTGCTAACCTGAATCTGGTTGTTTTCGGCTGAACTAGCCTGCCATTCCCGAATGGCATTACGCACCGTGTGCTTAGCCGCATCATTGTCAAAGTCAAAGCTAGGAGCGTTCAACAGGCTCAACCCACCCGTATCCGCATCGGCCCCTTCGAAATAAATGTGTGTCTGTCCCTGGGCCTGCTTGTCAGTCTGGCTGGACAACTTGGTCTGCGTCGTTGGGTCCGTGCTCTTGTCGAAGTTTACGTCGTCAGCAAAACCCGCCATTGGCGCAGCCGTCAGACCGAGCGTCAGTGCTGTCAAAGCAGACAGCGATAGTCCTTGCATCTTCTTCATCTTACTTTCCTTTCTCTCTCATGAACGGCCGCTCCTTCTCCAAACGCACAGGCGATACACGACCATTTCTTATGGCTGTTCAGTTCTGAACAGCCAATCTTTTTCCATCATATCGCAAGGAAGTGAAGGCTGCAACAAATTTTTGAACAAAAGCGCTTCAATTGGTCTAATTTTCAGCAGAAAATGTTCGTTGCTAGAAAGCCCTGTTATAGCGCCTTGCGAAGGCAACATACCTTCTTTTTTGCTAAAAAATAAAAAAAAGCAAGACCGGTGCGGTTGCTTTTTAAAAATGAATAGTTAATTTTGTGGACTTTGTTCCAAAGTATAGTCAATGACCGCCCCCTGATAGGGCTCCTTTTGTGGTCGAATCCCATCTTTGGCTTGCAGCAAAAGTCCTTCGTTCAATCCGTAGCTACTTTGATAGCGCTGGCCCTGCTGGTCGGCCTGTTGGCTGACATTGGCACTAGGCTGACCGGCTTGCACCGACCACAACGTCTTTGGCTGCGTCCCCAGGGGTTGACTCGAACCCTGGGGTGCCTGCCGCCAGAAGTACTTGGTCAGTCCTGCTAGTGCCGACTGCGGTTGCTGGACGGCCGCCTTCACCGTAAAGGAAGGGCGCTCTTGGTTTGTCGCCACCGCCAGCTGCATCCCCTGCTGCCCACCAATCAAAGGACTGTGCCCCGTCTTAGACTGGAAATCAGCCGGTTGCAGCCGGAAAGTCCGCCCGAAGACGCTCGTCTGATCGAAACGGAGATAGCGGGCGGGTGCCGGCGGCGCTTGATTGAAACGGACATAATGACTATGGGCGGGTTGGCCGTCCGAGTCAATAAAAGTCGCTGCCACAATCCCGATGGAACTAGTTGCCTGGGTGGGCGCATTCGGCCCCTCCTGGGTGACATAGCTGCCACCCTTTTGCAGGTTGAACTGGATATTCTCATCCAAGGCAGTTGAGATACCGGTAAAAACTGGCCCGGCACTGTTGGCCAGCTCCAGCGTACTGGTCTTAGCAAGGGTCACCTGGGCCAGCTCCCGAGCCCAGAAGTTCGGCCGGCCAAAGCCACCGTTGATTAAGCCAGACTGATTCGTCCCCGTTTTCTTCAGCCGAAGCTTGGCTTGATCGGCAAGATGCCAACGGGTTTGATGGTGTTTGGTCACCAGGCCGCCAGCCAAATTAGCTTGGAGCTGGGCCTGCTCTGCCAGGTTCAGGTCCCAACTGGCATAACCCTGGTCGCCCCGGAACCAGCCGGCGCGGGCAGTATCGGCCCCACCATTGATTGTAAAAGATGTCGCCTCTGCCAGCCGCCAGTTGAGCTTGGGCGATTGCCCTTGCATGTTGACCAAGCTGTTTGCCTGATCCAACTGCCAGCTCAACCGGGCTCCCTGTTCCAGGGTCAGATTGCCCTGGTCCCCTGTTAAACAGAGCGGCTGACCGGCCGGCGTCTGTTGTTGGACGACGGTTTGCCCAGAAACGATAACGACGTCCCGGGCACCAGTAATCCAAGCAGCCGCTTCAGGTTTGGCGTTGGCATCAGGCTGACTGATGTTAAAACGGTTCTGGCCCGTCAAGCGGACCTGACCCTGGTCATTACGAATGGGCGTCACCGCCGCCACCTGTTGGTTGCTTTCCTGGACATAGTCGTAAATGAAGGTTGGCTTGGCAGCACCCCGGGCCTGGAAGAGTCCGCCGCTAACCGCATTTTCCCAGCGAACATGACTGACTTTCAGGACCGTATTAGCAGCTACCTGACCTTCCTGGCTGTAAAAGCCGGCCTGTCCAATCGTACTACTAGCGTTGGGGCCGGCCGTCATGAGCCGGTGGCCATTGCCCTCAATGGTTAGATTTTTACCCGGCACGATGGGACAGCCCTTTAAAAAATCGGCTGACGGTTCGATGTCGGTCTGGAGCTGGGCGACGACCGTTTGGCCAACCGCCCCCTCCTGGTAGGCTTTGAAAATGTCCCGCCAGGAACGGACGGGCACGATTTTTTCAGCACTAGCGCTTGCAAGTTCTGGCTGACACAAAGGTCGAGCAACCCAGCAACTAGCGCAAGAGGCTAATAATAGTAAGAAGGCGCGCTTCTTCATGCTTTCTCTCCCTAATCCTTGGCGTGGCGGGCATGGACATCATAAATCGTCAGCCCAGCCGACTTCAGTAAGCGGAGTCGCCGCCGGGTCATTCTTTCTCGGGCGACCCGACCATTGGCCAGCACCGTTTCCGTCATGACCAGATAACGCCGCCAGAGTAAGGCAGACAACAAGCACAGCAGGCCCAGGGCTAGGAGCAACACAGCGAAAAGTAGCCAGTGTTGGCCCTGACCCTGTTTTTTCTGAGCACCCGGCAGCCAAAAAGTACTACTTTGTTGCCAGCGCTGATGGCCTTGTCCATCCCAAATTGTCGCCTGCAGTTGGTAGCGGTGGTTGGGCGGCAAAGCCTTGACGGGTACTTGATAGTCAAAGGCCGAATAGTTGGCCACGGCCAGCTGGTCTTGCTTGACAACCGCTAGGGTTTTTTGCCCCTGCTTGATGGTCAGGCGGGCCTTGCCTTGGCTCAAATAACCGCCTGCCTGATTGCGGACGGGTAGGGTCAGCTGGCCCTGCTGGCCTCGTTTTTGATAGCGAATCTGCCCCAAGTGCAGGTCCGCCTGATGCACCGTCTGGTCCGGACTGACCTGGACGTAACTGACATAGTTAAAACGGTTGGCGACGCCTGCCGCCCCTGCTCCAGTGGCCAGCACTTTTTGGACCTGAAGGCCCCCGAGCCAGGAACCCGAACGGGCTGAACGGGGCCCTTTTACTGTTAGCGAAATCGTTTTCTCCTCCTGGGGCGCTAAGGTAACCGTACTGTCAGAGAGCTGTAAGGGATTGCCCCAGTTGTGGCCCGCCGCCGTTTGGGCTTGTAGGGGCACCGTTTCCGTGGCCAAAAACATGTGCATGGCTGAATTAGTTACTGCCGGTCCCGTCTTCAAGTTAAAACTGCTTTGCTGATTGCTAGTATTATGCAATTTAACAGCAATGGTGGTGCTGGTCCCCGGCGCCAGGGCAAGATCATACCAGGCATGACTGTGGTCCCGCTGGTGGTCATTGTCGACTAAGGCCAGTTCAAAACCAGCGGCCGTTTGATCTGCTTGGACCCGTTGCAAGCGCTGTCCCAGCGATAGGGAAAGCCAGACGGCCAGCAGGAGGCCCAGTCCGTTTTTTATTTTCATCTTGCGCTTCCCCTTCTCCCCAACTCTGTCAAGTACATACTAAGCTGATTTTAACACTTTTTACGGCAGCTGCCTGACAAAAAGCAGCCAGTCTCAGGCGGCCCCCAACCTTTTGCGCTGCCTGGGCCAGCAGATTGGCTTTCAATTTGGTCGACTGCTCAGCCTAGCGAACGACTTGGACCAGGGTTGTCTGGTCGCTGTTTGCCTCCAAAAAAGGCACTGGTACCCTTTCGATAACAGTGCCTGTCAGATAGTCTGCTGGTACGTCGGCAAGCAACCCTTCCTTTGTGACCTAGCAAAAAAACAACTAACCGTTGCCCACCCTGCAAACGACGGGCAAATTTCATGTTGCTTTAGTGGGCAAGACCCTGCGGTTAGCAGGAAGGACCACGCCGCAAATATTTTTTCCTTTAATGATTGTTAACGCCAGTCCCCTTACCAAAAAAACGGGTCAAAAGCAGCCCAACAACCAGGCCCAGTAAAGCAGGGAGGCACCAGCCAAAACCATTGGCCGCCAGGGGCAGCTGCTGATAAGCCTGCAGGAGCCCCTGAAGCGGTCCCCAGGTTGCTAAGAAAGGTAAGGCCCCCAGCGCATCCAGGAGGGCCGGCCCGGCGACTGCCAGCATAACCGTCCGGTACAGGATCGGTGCCTGTTTCGTCCAGCGGTTGGTAACCGCCAGGGCAATTAAGGACAAAGCAAAGGGATAGAGCAACAGTAAGACCGGCGTCGTCCAGGTCACTAATTTCGTCAAGCCTGCATTGGCGGTCACAAAGGAGCCCAGTGCAATCAAGCGCAGCCAGAAAAGATAGGACACCCTTGGAAAGGCCCGGTGCAGGTCCTGGGCGAAGGAAACAAAGAGCCCCATGGCCGTCGTGAAGACTGTTAGGGTGACGATGATCCCCGTCACCAAGACGCCGACTTTGCCCAAATAGTGGACGACGATGGCCGCGAAGGCCAGTCCACCATTGTCAGCCGCCGCCATGCTGCCCAGACTGGAAACGCCGAGCAGCACGAGCCCCGTATAAATCAAGCCCTCTAGGAGAATGGACAGAAAACCAGCTTTCGCCAAAACGCCTGGCACTTGTTTTTTGTGAAAACCCATCCCCTCGACTGCATAGACCACAGAAACTGCCACGGCCAGGAGCGCAATCCCATCCATCGTGCCATAGCCATCCAGTAGGCCGTGAACCAGGGCCTGCTGCTGGTAAGCCGCCGCCCCCTTGCTGGTCAAAGACCCCATCGGCCAGCAGAGCGCTAAAAGCAGTACCAGGGCTAGCAGCAGCAAAAAGAGCGGGTTCAAGTATTTCCCAATCCAATCCTTAAAGCGACTTTGCTTGACCGTTAACAAGTAGGCCAGTCCAAAGAAAAGGGCGGAAAAGCCCAACATGGCCCAGGACCGCCAGCCCGCTGGGAGTAGTGGCGCAACGCCCATATCAAAGGCCACGGCGGCTGTTCGCGGTGTGCCCGACAGGGGGCCGATGGTAAAGTGCAAGAGCACTAAAGTTGTCGTGGCAAACCAGGGCGCCACGGGTGCGGCCAGGTCATAGACGGACCGACTGCGCGTCACTGCCACGGCCAGCAGGGCTAGAAAAGGAACGACAGAGCCTGTTAATAAAAAGCCCAGAGTGGCCAGCGGCCAAGTACTACCAGCTCCCTGCCCTAACTGAACTGGAAAAATCAGATTCCCCGCCCCAAAAAAGAGCCCAAAAATCAGGGAGGTCAAGACAAGCAGTTCCCTGGCTGTTAATTTTCGTTGTTGCATTCAAATCCTCCTCGCGGTCGAAAAACAAAAAAAGACCAGCTGCAAACATTGCAGCTGGTCTTTCACCGTCCTATCAGCTGCCTACCCGAATCGATGGGGGTAGGTCAGCTCAAAAATCAGCACCTACCCGAATGGATAATGCTGATCATAATGGCTTGGTTGTGCATCAAGGATGGTGTCATTGTGTTCGTCCTTTATTACTTTCTTGTTATTAGTAAACCATGTTCAGCTGCTCCGGTCAAGTGAAAAAACAGCAATAACCAGTCGTTCGATCAGCCAGACCTTAGTTTTTCAAAAAGTCCAACAAGTAGCCGTCGACGGTCCGGTTTTCATGCAGCTTGGAATGCTGCCCACCCGGGCCCTCAATGGCTTGTTCCTGATAGGTACTAGGACTTTGCACCAGGGATTTGAGCGCCCTAGAGGAGTTGTTATAGACCGTCGTATCGCCCTGCGCGCCGCCCTGAGAATTTCCATAAATGTTCAAGACAGCCGTTTTGTGCTTGGCATAGTAGGTCTTGAGTGGCTGTAGTTGCTGGTAAATCGTATTCTGAACCGTTGGGACGCCGCTGGCCGTCAGCGGCGCATTCGAATTGGGATTGGTCAAAATGAGGCCGTTATAGGTCCCGGCCAAAGAAATTTGCTTTTGGACCGTTGGCACCTGCTGGCCCAACTGATCCGCCCGCATCAGGTAGTTGGCGATGGCCATGTTGCCCATCGAATGGCCGATCACATTCACCTTGGTCACGCCCTGGGCCTTGAGTTTTTTCATAATGGCCGTCGTCCACTGCCCGAGCGTGGCAAAGTCCGTATTACGGTTGTCGTTAAACTGCACGAGCACGATGGGATTGCGGTCCTTGGCGCTGACTGCCTTTGGCATCCGAATGGTCCCATCTTTTTCAACCGTCAACGGTAGCACCCGATTACTGTAACCCGCATCCACCAGGGACTGGCTCATACTTTGTTCCGCATGCCGACTGGAACCATAGCCATGGAAGAAGACCGTGGCCGTTTGCTCTTGGGCGGGCGCTTGCTGCCGCTGACCGCTGTCCCCTGCTTTTTCATAGAAAAAGAAAGCAAGTAGGGCCAACAAGCCCAGGCTGACCACCGTTAATAAGAACCGTTTCATTTGTAGCAATTTCCCCTTTTCACTAGCCTTTCCGCCCATTATACTATGAATAAGTCCCGATTCGCAGCGTTTCTGACTAGCTGCTCGCAAGCAACGGGTTTCTTTTGACCCGTTCACAAAGGAAAAAACATGAAAAAATTCGTCCTCCTGCTCATGACCACTTTATTAGCCTGTTCACTGATCCAAAGCCCAGCCGATGCCATCGGCCGCAGTCATAGTACTGGAGCTGGTCGTAGTACCAACCGGACTAGCCGTGCTCGGACCAGCCAACGCAGTCAAAGCGAACAAAAAGCCCAATCTGGTCCCATTTACGATGCGCCTAAGCAAAAGCAACAAAATAACCAAGAACAAAGGCGGCAGCAATCGACGAATCAGTCCTACTACAGCCGGCCAAAACGGTCCTCTTCTTTTGGCAATGCCATCAAGCAGGGCATTGGTTTTGGTGTTGGTACCGCCATTGGCCGGTCCATCTGGCACACCATGTTTGGCTTTGGGTCCGACCACTACGTCAACGATGATGGCAGTACGGGTCGGCAACGCCCTGGCTACCTCGGCTGGCTGCTAGTCATCCTGTTAGCTTTCCTCGTCTACCGACACTACAAGAAGAAGCGCCGTTACCGTTAATGCAGCAAGCACCAGCAGCGAACTACCCGTTCGCTGCTTTTTTGCTGCCCATTTATGCCAGTAAAGCGACCAATATTGCCAAAAAGCCCCCTGCTAACCTCAACCTTTTTACAATGGACCTAGCTTTTGTAAGCGGTTACTTTTAACAAGGAGATGATGCCATGCGCACAGACAACTTGCAGGGCCAAGCCCTGCCGACCCTCAGCCGAATGCAAGTATTCGTGATGACCTTTGGTTACTTCGGCACCCAGGTCGCCTTTTCCATGCAGACGGGTTCCATGGGCCGTATTTTTCAAACCATTGGGGCCAATCCCGAAAACTTGGGCTTCTTTTTCATTCTACCGCCCCTGGCGGGGATGGTGACCCAGCCCCTGATCGGCTATTTTTCTGATAAAACTTGGTCGCCCCGCTTTGGCCGGCGCATGCCCTATCTGATTGGGGGTGCAACCGTGTCCTGTTTGGTCATGGTCCTACTGCCCAATGCCGGCTACTTCGGTCGGCAGTTCGGTCACTTAGCCGCCCTGCTCTTTGCGGCCCTGATTGTCTTGATCATGGACTTAGCGGCCAACGTTTCCCAGCAGCCCTTTAAAATGATCATCCCCGACATGGCCAATGCCAGGCAGACCAACACGCTGTGGACCATGCAAAATGTCTGGGGGAACCTAGGCTCTTTGATTGCCTTTGCCTGTCCTTTTTTCCTGACGGCACTGGGCTTGGCCAATACTGCTGCACGCGGGGAGGTCCCCCTGTCCGTCAAAGTTGCCTTTTATTTGGCAGCGGCGGTGCTAGCCATTGCGACCCTCTTTACCGTCCGCAAGGTCAAGGAATACCCACCCGACTTAATGGCCCAGTACCATCCGGCAGCAAAGCCCCGGGGACAGCGCGCTTCCCTCGGCCAGGTAATCAAGACAGCGCCCAAGGTCTTTTGGACACTGGGCCTGGTGGAATTCTTTGTCTGGCTGGCCGTGCCCTATCTTTGGACTTTTTCAACCGGTGCGCTGGCTGAAAAAATCTGGCACTGTACGGATCCCGCCGCCGCTGACTTTCAAGCAGCCGGCAATTGGTTCGGCCTGGTGCAGGCCCTCTATGCCGCCGTGGCCATTCTCGTCGGCCTGGCCTTTACCAAATTAACCAGGCGGACCCGCCGACCAGCCTTCACCCTCTCCTTATTGCTTGGGGCTTTGGGCTTCTACCTACTGGCGACTGGAACAAGCAAGTTGACTTCCCTACTGGCCTTTACGCTACTGGGCGTGGCCTGGATTGCGGTCATTTCCATCCCCTTTACCATCTTGACCAATGCCCTAACTGGGGCCCATGATGGCATTATGCTCGGACTCTTTAACTGCTTCATCTGCCTGCCGCAGATGCTCTCCTCAGCCCTGGCCTTTCTGCTCTTGCCGGCCATGGGCCACTCGATGGCGGCTATGTTTTACCTGGCGGCTGGTTCGTTCTTGCTGGCAGCTGGCAGTATTTGGTTGGTGAAAGACCCGCTTTAATTTTCTTTTACGACGTTTCTTGTTTATAATAGAACTAAGCTAAAAATTGGAGGCTTATTATGGAGAAAACAGACATCAAGTGGTGGCAACAGGCCGTTGTCTACCAGATTTACCCTCGTTCCTTCCAGGACACCAACCACGATGGCATTGGTGACTTGAAGGGGATTGAGCAGCACTTAGATTACGTCAAGGAATTGGGCGCCGACGTCATCTGGCTGAACCCAATTTACGATTCCCCTAACAAGGATAACGGCTACGATATCTCTGACTACGAAGCCATTAACCCTGAATTTGGTTCCATGCAAGACTTCGAAGACTTGCTGGCCGCTGCCCACGAACGGGGCTTGAAGATCGTGATGGACTTGGTTGTCAACCACACCTCCGACCAGCACCAATGGTTTATCGAAAGCCGGTCTAATCAGGAAAATGGCAAGCGGGACTTCTACATCTGGCGCGACCCAGTAGACGGTCACGAGCCCAATAACTGGGGCTCCTTCTTCTCCGGTCCTGCTTGGAAGTTTGACGAGGCGACTGGTCAGTACTACCTTCACCTCTTTGCCGAAGGGCAACCCGATTTGAACTGGCAGAACGAAGCCGTTCGAGACGCTGTCTTTGGCATGATGAACCGCTGGGTGGATAAGGGCATTGATGGCTTCCGGATGGATGTCATTTCCCTGATTTCCAAGCCTGAAGGTTTGCCAGACGGACAGGTACCAGAAGGCGGTACTTACGGTAACTCGAACGATGCCGTGGCCAACGGCCCTCACGTCCACGAATACCTCCAGGAAATGCGCCAGCGTGTGCTGAACAACGCGGACTTGATGACGGTTGGCGAAGCTTCCAACGTTGACATCGAGAATGCCAAGCGCTATTCCAACTTGAATGGCCAAGAGCTGAACATGGTCTTCCAGTTTGAGCACATGGAATTGGATGAAAACCCCAACCCAGCACTCGGCAAGTGGTATGATCAGCGCGTTCCTCTGCCGCTTTTGAAGGAAAACTTGACCAAGTGGCAGGAAGAACTGGCCAACCAGGCCTGGAACTCCCTGTATTGGTCCAACCACGACCAGCCCCGCATTGTGAGCCGCTACGGCGCTAGCCAAGGCGAAGAACGGGTGCTATCCGCTAAGATGCTGGGCACGCTCCTGCACTTCATGCAGGGAACCCCTTACATCTACCAGGGTGAGGAAATTGGGATGACCAATGCCTACAACCTGGATTGGGACGACTTCGATGACATCGAAATCAAAAATGCCCGCAAGTACTTGGTCGATCAAGATCACTTGATTGATGCCGACACCCTTTTGCGCTACGTGCACTATAAGGGTCGGGACAACGCCCGGACGCCAATGCAGTGGAACCAGGAAGAAAACGCCGGCTTTACGACTGGCCAACCTTGGTTGAAGCTTAACGACAACTACGACGAAGTCAACGTAGCGGCTGCCCTGGCTGACAAGGACTCCATTTTCTACCACTACCAGAAGTTAATTAAGTTACGGCATGAACTGCCCATCATCACGACTGGTCGTTATGAACTGATCGACCCTCACGATGATGCCGTTTACACCTACAAGCGGGTGGGCGATGATGAAGAACTCCTCGTCATCAATAACTTTAACGATGAAACCTTAGTCCGCGAGTACGAACTGCCGGACAATGCCAGCCTGCTCATCAGCAACTATGACGATGACCAAGGCAAGACCCTGCGACCATTTGAGTCCAAGGTCTACCGCTACCAAAAGTAAGGTGACACGAATAAAAGACAAGCATCGGTTGCTTGTCTTTTTTTGTTGGCAACAAAAAAACTGCTAGCCGATGGCTAGCAGTTATATCATGCATGCTTGTTTACTTGGCTGCCCGTAAGAGCGTTTCAACGTCAGCCGCTGTCATTGGCGCATAAGCATTGTTCAAGGAACCAACCTTGACCGCACTTTCGGCCATGGCCTTGAAGTTATCCTCGTTGTCGATGCCAACGCCTGCCAAAGTCGTTGGGACTTCGAAGGAAGCCAACCACTGACGGGTCTTTTCGATTGCCTGCTCCGCCACTTCACGGTCGAAGCCTTCCAAATGCCAGACATTGCGACCGTACTGGGCAAAGAGTGCCTGTGAATTTTCATTCAACGCAAACTTCATCCAGTGGGGCGTCAAAATACCCAGGCCAACACCGTGCGTGATGTCGTAATAGGCGGAAAGTTCGTGCTCGATTGGGTGAACCGTCCAGGAATTCTGGTTACCAGTACGAGCCAGGCCGTTCAAGGCCATGGTAGCCGCCCACATCAAGTTGGCCCGCGCATCGTAGTTATCAGGCTCTTGCATAGCAACTGGTCCCCACTTGATAACCGTGCGCATAATTCCTTCAATCAAGCCGTTCTTGACATCGTTATCAGATGACTGGTCAAAGTACTGCTCGGACAGGTGGGAGAAAATATCAATGGTCCCTGCGGCTGTCTGCCACTGTGACACAGAGAAAGTCAAGGCTGGATCCAGGAAGGAAACAGCTGGCGTGTCTGGGCCACCCGTGCCCAGCTTCTGCTTTGTTTCAGGATTTGAAATGACGGACCCTTGGTTCATTTCGGTACCGGTCGCTGACAAAGTCAAAATATCAACGAGGGGCAACTGATCGATGGCAAAGCGCTTGCTAGAATCAAGGACCAAATCCCATGGATCACCTTGGTAGAACTTAGCGGAGCCAATCACCTTGGAAGCATCAATGACGGAACCCCCACCAACGGCCAAAATCACGTCGATGTCATGTTCCTGGACCAATTTTTGACCGGCCCGAACCGAGTCAATTTTTGGATTAGGGGCAATGCCAGACAATTCATAAACCTGCAAACCATCCAGCGCCTTCATTACTCGATCATAGAGACCGGACTTCTTGATGGAACCGCCCCCGTAAGTCAAGAGGACCTTGTCGCCGAACTGAGCGACCGCATCTTTCAATTCCGCATCCAGCCGGTCTTGGCCGAAACGAATATCTGTTTGATTATGAAAGGTAAAATTATTAACCATTACATCCTCCTGTGTTGAACCGTTCTTCGAACTAACTGGGTCTATTTTAGGCAAGAAGGGCTGCCCTGTCAATAGCAAATAGACCAATCCCTTTTTTATCAGCAATTCCCCTGCTCATTAAGCATTGATCAAAGCGCCCCAGTCCCCTTTACAAAACAGACCAAATCGCCAGCAAATAAAAAAGGACCCCATGAGGTCCTACAATAATGATCTGTTGTCAACTGCTTTAGTCAAGGTATCGGGTAACTGACGCCGTGGCGCCAGCCAGTCCTCAGCGACAGGATTACAAGTCGCCGTTCAGAAACTGTTGCTTACCCGCGCCGAAGGACCAGTCTTCGGCATGGTTCTCGGCAAAGGAAATGATCACATCAGCTGTTCGAACACCCATTTGTTCGTGGAGCGTGGCCACTAACTGCTGGGCAAAGGCCTTCTTTGCTGGCATGGGTCTGGGTGTCGATAGCACCGTCACAAAGATGACCCGGTCCGTGCGCTCAAAGCCCAAGCCAACATCCTGAAAGTTGACTTCGTAGTCTTCGTGCTGGGTCACAATTTGAAAGCGGTCCCGGTCTGGCAGCGATAGCGTTTGCTTGGCAACGTCAAAGGACAGCTGCATTAGCTGTTTGATTTCGTCCTTGCTGTAAGCTTCCTTAATCAAATCTAATTTCATCAATGGCATGGTGTCATCCTCGATTTCTTTTTTTACTGCTTTTATCCTAGCATAGTTCGGCCACTACCGTGGTTTTTTCTAAAAATAGGGCTGCTAACAGGGATTTAAGCTATAATAAGTATACTTATTACTTTAAAAAGAGGTCCTTTTTATGCTTGAAAATACACTGCAGCAGTACCAACTTAGCCATAATCAACGTTTTTATCGGCTTTATAGCAGCTGGGCCCGCCTGGTAAAGCAGTCTTTGAAAAGCATCGAGCTCACCCACCCCCAATTCCTGGTCTTAGCGGCCGTTGCCGCCATCAGTCAGCAAGGAACGCCCGTTACCCAGGTCAAAATTGCTGACTATAATGAAATGGACGTGATGACTACCTCGGCTATCGTTACTAAGCTAAGTCGGGCAGACCTGCTGGACCGCTTCCCCGGTCAGGTTGACAGTCGGTCCAAAGTCCTGGCCTTAACCAACCAGGGGGAAGTCAAACTAAAACAAGCACTGGTCATCCTCCAACAGATTGAAACTGACTTTTGGCCAGACCAGCAGCAAGCCCTCCAGTTGCTTCTAACGGATGGCACTGACTAAATCTGATTCGGCTGCTAGCCGCCGCACCTGCCTTTCCTGCCAGACTAAGCTGGTTAGCAACAAAATGGCCGTGACCGTGGCGAAGTAAATAACCCAAGCGGATAGTGTCCAGCCGTAGGCTTGCACCAGTCCCCCAATCAAGGCTGTGGCCAGCGTTTCCCCAAAGATATACTGGAAGAAACCCATAAAGCCTGTGGAAAGGCCCAGTGCATAGTTGGGTACCGCCTCATTGACCATCAGTCCCACCAGTGAAAGCGGCGCATAAATCACGGTGCCCATTAAAAAGAGCACCCCAGTCAACAAGAGCCGATTATTCGTGGTGAAATAAGTCAGTAAACAGCCAAACAACAACAACGTGGCCAGCAAACAAAGCAGGGCCCGCCGCCCATCTAAATAGTCGGACAAAAAGCCCATGGCAATGACGCCGGGTACAGCTGAAAGTTCAAAAACGCCCACAAACCACTGGGCCCAACTAGTCGAGAAACCTTTCGTCGGCAGGTAGGAGGGAATCCAAGAAAGGACGCCGTAGCGGACGATATAAAGTGACATGGAGGTCAAGGTCACCAGCCAAACGACCCGGTTGCGCAGAATGTGCTGTAAGAAAATCGTGAACAGGGAGGCCGTCGTCACTTCGGTCGTCAGGGATTGCCCCTGGGCATCCACTTCCCGCTGACCCGTGTAATCGGCGATCGCCGGTAGCCCCACCGAAGCCGGCCGGTCCGTATTGATCACCAACATGAGGGTCGCTAAAACAGCTGAAACCAGCGAAGACAGCAGGAAGACTGCCGGCAATGAACCGGCAAAGCACCAGCCCGCCAGCTGAATGACGGCCACACAGAGAAAGGCGCCAGCATTATGGGCAGCTGCCCAAATTGAAAAGGCCGCGCCCCGGTGGCGTTTGGAAAACCAGAGCGCAATCTGCCGCTGACAGGCGGGCGCCCCCATGGCCTGCGTCACGGCAATGAGCAACATCAGTCCTAAAATCAAGCCAAAGTCTTGGGTAAAAGCAATCAAAGCATTCAAACTAGCCGATAGGTAAAGACCGCCTGCCAGGAAGTATTTGGCATTCATCCGATCCACCAGGGCGCCCATGAAAATTTTGGCCGTCCCATAGCCAATGCCAAAAGTCGATAAAATCAATCCGATTTGGCCAAGATCAAAACCGTAATCAGCCATCAACTGAACTTGTTCCGTTGTAAAAACCAGACGAATGATGTAGTAGGCAATATAGGAACCCGAGGTCGCTAGCAAGACCCCGGCTTGGTGCCGCCGGTAACGGCTGGCGACTGCTTGCTGATTCGTTAGCGTTGTTGCTGCTTCCCTTTGAACATGTGCCATCACTGGCCTCCTCCCCTTGCTCGGGCAGACCAAGCAAGCCTTGTATTTGCTTTGATTGTAGCCAAAAAACTGGCGGGAGACCATTAGAAAAGACTGTGAAAAAAGGCAATCCAACACTTGATATTGATTTTTTTGAAAGAGTTGGCCGGATAATCCAGCAGTATTTTTAAAAAACAAAGGCGTTAACAAGATTTTTCCTATTATTTTTTCGAATTAAGCATCCCAAAAAATTGGCCCAATTTAAAGGGAATTTTTGCAGGTGAATTGTCAATTCAAGTGCAACAGTTTTTCCTGATAAACCTGGTTGGATGATTGCCAACCAAATATTTTTCTGG
>JAQTHT010000005.1 GCA_029433265.1 Leuconostocaceae bacterium ESL0958
CCAGAAAAATATTTGGTTGGCAATCATCCAACCAGGTTTATCAGGAAAAACTGTTGCACTTGAATTGACAATTCACCACAATAAAAAATCTACAATTTCTACTATACTCAGTGATATTAAAATTACGGTACTTGTTTTCTTGAAAGACATAAACCTTAAAAATGAATTGCTCAGTGCTACAGTTGATAGTGCTAGTAATAACTGTGATTATTGATCTTGTATTATTTCGCCTTTTGGTTCTTAATAGGCTTCAATACATCTACGATAACAAATGCACAAAACGATTCAAAATAATTTGTGCATGAATAAAATAACCAGAAATGTTGATTTGTAAAAGTAATTTTCTTTAAATGACTGCTAGTTTTCTGGATGATTGTTCAGCAATCTGATTGCATTCAATTTTTTCGGCTAGATTTTCGGATTTTTTACATCGACCGGTTGCCGTAGTACAGTGAAGTTACTTGATTGAGTGTTAGGAGAAATGATGAAAAAAGTGTTGGTTGCTGTAATTGGTGTGGTAATTGTTTTAGGAACTACTTTTTATATAGCGGGGAATGCTCAGAGTAAAAAAAGCCATGGCGAAAATGCGACTACCAGTAGTAAACAACATGTTACGCATTCTCACAAAAAGCAGCGTCGTGCTAGCAGTCAAGCAGAGATGGCTAGTCAATCTGCGCCTAGTCAGTCGGCCTCGAATAATCAAACGGCAGGTAGTGCTGCGATCAACGGTGGTTCCTCGTCAATGAATGGGCAGTCAAATGCTGCCGATGATCACAGTCAAGCAGAGAATAACGCTGCGGCAAATAGCCAATCTAGTACTACCAGTCATAACAATCAACCAAACCAAGATAATGCTGGGGAAGGAATAACGCCTACGGAAGGACAGGGACACGCTGTTTACAATGGCAATGATGCTATTGATGTGATTAGGCAGGCTTTTCAAAAGGCAGTTGGTAGCGGTGAGAGCGATTTTGAATATAATGTAACTATCGATGCACAAAACCCAAATGCCTTTGACGTGGGGACCATTGTCAAAAGTTATGTTGCAGCTGGCGGTGATGGGGCTGCTGGTGTTTATCGAGTGGATTCGAATGGGCATTTTGAGTTCATTAGTTAAGAGAATTGGGGATGGCAAGGAGACCATCTTATCATGATATGAACTGCACGCTTAGTAGATTGGATCGTCGATTAAACTGGGAACTTGCTACTTGATTCAATAATAGGAAGAAAATGAACCGATCAAGCCCATCACCATAGCCATTCGCTTGATGCAGCGCTATCGAAATAACGGGACGGGTCCTGCCGGCGAAAAGCCTGGGCAGTGTGCCCGTCCTTTTTGCATGAACAGTTTTCTCTCATAAACGATAGACCAATTATTTGGCTAGGACAATCACAATCATTTTTCTGAAAAAATGTCAAGACTTGCCTTGCTTTTTTTACAAAAGGCCGTATAATAATAGTCAGTAACACTGTAAATAAATATAGCAATTGATGATCTCTTGTCCATCAGGGCTTTCATAGAAAGGCAACGTTTCCCGCTTTTAAAGTGGGTGACGATTGCTTTTTTTGTGCCTAAAAGGCCGATAAATCGGTAAAAATGTGGCATTTGTAATCAAAATGTAATATTTGTTTGCCCGCACAGTGAATAACAGATGAGGTGATAAGTGTGGCAGGACATTTAGTAAATTACGGTAAATACCGGACCCGCCGGTCATATGCCAGCATCAAGGAAGTCTTGGACATTCCCAATTTGATTGAAGTCCAGTTGGCTTCCTATAACTGGTTCTTGGACGAAGGCATCAAGGAGATGTTTAACGACATCATGCCAATCGATGACTTCCAGGGGAACCTGTCTTTGGAGTACGTGGACTATCAGTTGATGGAACCCAAGTACACGATCGATGAGGCGCGTGAGCACGATGCGAACTATTCAGCACCGCTGCACGTGACGTTGCGGTTGACCAACCATGAAACGGGGGAAATCAAGTCCCAAGATGTCTTCTTCGGTGAATTCCCATTGATGACTTCCCAGGGTACTTTCGTGGTCAACGGTGCAGAACGAGTGATCGTTTCTCAGTTAGTGCGTTCTCCTGGCATCTACTATAACCAGGAAGCTGACAAGAATGGCCGCCCACACTTCGGTGCTACGGTCATCCCAAACCGAGGGGCCTGGCTGGAGTACGAAACGGATGCCAAGGGCATTGCTAACGTGCGGATTGATCGCACGCGCAAGCTGTTGATGTCCGAATTGGTCCGGGCGCTCGGCTTTGGTTCTGATTCTGACATTATCGATATCTTTTCCGATGCCTACGATGCTTTGAACATGACCTTGGAAAAGGATGTTCACAAGAACATGGTGGACTCCCGTGTCGAAGAATCCTTGAAGGATATCTACGAACGCTTGCGACCAGGTGAACCAAAGACTGCGGATTCTTCCCGGGCTTTGCTGGTGGCTCGTTTCTTCGATCCAAAGCGCTATGATTTGGCCCCTGTTGGTCGCTACAAGATTAACAAGAAGCTGTCCTTGAAGACCCGTTTGTTAAACCAGACCTTGGCCGAAACGTTGGCTGATCCAGATTCTGGTGAAGTCATTGCCGCTAAGGGTACGGTGGTGGACAAAGAAGTGATGTCCAAGTTGGCGCCATACCTGGATAACCCAGACTTTAAGACGGTGACCTACACGCCATCTGGGGATGCTGTGATTCCAGAACCAATGATCTTGCAAAAGATTAAGATTGAATCACCTGAAAACCCAGATAAGACACTGCTTTTGATTGGTAACGGCCATTTGCCAGCCGATGAAAAGACGGTTCGCCCTGCAGATATCATTGCCGGCATGAACTACTTCTTGAACTTGCAAGAAGGCGTTGGTCAGGTGGATGACATCGATCACTTGGGGAACCGCCGGATTCGTTCCGTTGGGGAACTGTTGCAGAACCAGTTCCGGATTGGTTTGACTCGGATGGAACGAGTGGTCCGCGAACGGATGTCCATCCAGGACGCCAACACGGTGACCCCACAACAGTTGATTAATATTCGTCCTGTCGTGGCTTCTTTGAAGGAATTCTTCGGTTCCTCCCAGCTGTCCCAGTTTATGGATCAGACGAACCCATTGGGCGAAATGAACCACAAGCGCCGGCTGTCTGCCTTGGGCCCTGGTGGTTTGACTCGTGACCGTGCCGGCGTTGAAGTGCGAGATGTGCACTACACCCACTACGGCCGAATCGATCCAATCGAAACGCCCGAAGGTCCAAACATCGGTTTGATTAACTCTTTGGCCACTTATGGTCGGATTAACAAGTACGGCTTTATCGAAACGCCTTACCGCCGTGTCGATTGGGGCACGCACAAGGTCACGGATAAGATTGATTACTTGACGGCCGATGAAGAAGATAACTACATTGTTGCCCAGGCCAACACGGAACTGAACGATGATGGGTCCTTCGTCCACGACGTGGCCATGGCCCGTTACGGTGAAGAAAACATCGAAACGCCAGTGGACCACATTGATTATGTCGATGTGTCCCCTAAGCAAGTTGTCTCCGTTGGAACAGCCGTGATTCCTTTCTTGGAAAACGATGATTCCAACCGGGCGCTGATGGGGGCCAACATGCAGCGGCAGGCCGTGCCATTGCTCGACCCACATGCGCCGATTGTTGGAACTGGTGTTGAATATAAGGCGGCCCACGATTCCGGTGCGGCCATCATTTCCCAGGCTGCAGGTGAAGTTGAATACGTGGATGCCCGCCAAATCCGCGTCCGTCGCGAAGATGGTCAGTTGGACAACTACGAATTGATGAAGTTCCGCCGTTCGAACGGTGGTAAGAACTATAACCAACACCCAATTGTGAAGGTTGGTGAGCAGGTTGACGCCAATCAAGTCTTGGCCGATGGTCCTTCCATGGAACTCGGCGAATTGGCCTTGGGCCAGAACCCATTGATTGCCTTCATGACTTGGCAAGGTTACAACTTCGAAGATGCCATCATTTTGAACGAACGGTTGGTTCGTGAAGATGTTTATACCTCTATTCACATTGAGGAATTTGACTCAGAGGCCCGTGATACAAAGCTCGGCCCTGAAGAAATTACCCGTGAAATTCCAAATACGGGCGAAGAACAACTCAAGGACTTGGATGAAAACGGTATTATCCGCGTTGGTGCCGAAGTCAAGGATGGTGACATCCTGGTCGGTAAGGTAACGCCAAAGGGCGTGACGGACTTGTCCGCAGAAGAACGTCTGCTGCACGCCATCTTCGGTGAAAAGGCCCGTGAAGTACGGGATACTTCCCTGAAGGTGCCACACGGTGGTGGCGGTGTTGTCCAATCCGTACGCATTTACACACCAGAAAACGGGGACGAGCTATCACCAGGTGTGAACAAGATGGTCCGGGTTTACATTGCGCAAAAGCGTAAGATTCAGGTTGGTGATAAGATGGCCGGCCGTCACGGAAACAAGGGAACGGTTTCCGTTGTCGTACCAGAAGAAGACATGCCTTACATGCCAGATGGTACGCCAATCGATATCCTGCTTTCACCCATGGGTGTGCCTTCCCGTATGAACATTGGACAGGTGCTGGAGCTCCACTTAGGCTTTGCGGCCAAGAAGTTGGGCATCCACGTTGCCTCACCAGTCTTTGATGGTGCTTCCGATGATGAAATCGAAGAAGCTCTGGCCGAAGCTGGTTTGCCAGCCGATGGGAAGTCTGTTGTTTACGATGGCCGGACTGGGGAAGCCTTTGACAAGCGTGTCGGTGTCGGTGTCATGCACTACATGAAGCTGGCCCACATGGTTGATGACAAGATTCACGCCCGGTCCATTGGTCCTTACTCCTTGGTTACGCAACAGCCACTGGGTGGAAAAGCACAGTTTGGTGGACAGCGTTTCGGAGAAATGGAAGTTTGGGCCCTGGAAGCTTATGGTGCTGCTTACACGCTCCAAGAAATTTTGACTTACAAGTCTGATGATGTCGCAGGCCGTGTTAAGGTCTACGAATCCATCATTAAGGGTGAATCCATTCCAAAGCCAGGCGTTCCTGAATCCTTCCGCGTGCTCGTGAAGGAATTGCAGGCTCTTGGCTTGGACATGCGCGTGCTGGATCAAAGCGGCGAAGCCGTCCAGTTGAAGCAAATGGACGAAGACGACTCTGTTTTGCCAGTCGATGCACTGGAAAAGTTAGCTCGGACGAACCCAGATTTGCTTAACCGCGATGATGATGAGGTCAAGGCTGCCTTTACCAAAGTAGATGGACCAGCAGACCAAGCTCCTTCAGATGATGAATAATTAAGAAAGGTGACCGAATAGATGGCAATCGATGTTAACAAGTTCGAGTCTATGCAAATCGGTCTCGCTTCTCCCGACCAAATCCATGACTGGTCTTATGGTGAGGTTAAGAAGCCAGAAACGATTAACTATCGAACATTAAAGCCGGAAAAAGAAGGCTTGTTTGATGAACGAATCTTTGGGCCAACCAAGGATTATGAATGTGCCTGTGGTAAGTACAAGCGGATTCGTTACAAGGGGATTGTCTGTGATCGCTGTGGCGTCGAAGTGACGTCCGCCAAGGTTCGTCGTGAACGAATGGGTCACATTGAACTGGCAGCCCCAGTCACCCATATTTGGTACTTCAAGGGGATCCCATCTCGGATGGGCTTGGTCTTGGATATGTCGCCACGCTCACTGGAAGAAGTCATTTACTTTGCTTCTTACGTCGTGGTCGATCCAGGCGATGCTCCTGTTGAAAAGAAGAAGCTTCTGACAGAGCGGGAATACCGTGACTTAAAGAAGGAATACGGGGCTAACTTTAAGGCTGGCATGGGCGCCGAAGCCATCCGTGAGCTCTTAGCTGACGTGGATTTGGCCGCTGAAGCCGAAGCCTTGAAGAAGGAATTACAGGAAGCCACGGGCCAAAAGCGGGTCCGGGCTGTCCGTCGTTTGGATATTATTGAAGCCTTCCTGCAATCCGACAACAAGCCGGAATGGATGGTCATGGATGTCCTGCCGGTCATTCCACCTGACTTGCGACCAATGATTCAGTTGGAAGGTGGCCGTTTTGCCACTTCCGATTTAAACGATTTGTACCGCCGTGTAATCAACCGGAACAACCGTTTGAAGCGGCTCTTCGACTTGAACGCACCCGGCATTATCGTGCAAAACGAAAAGCGGATGCTGCAAGAAGCCGTGGATGCCCTGATGGATAACGGTCGTCGTGGTCGCCCTGTTGCCGGTCCTGGTAACCGTCCTTTGAAGTCCCTTTCCCACATGTTGAAGGGAAAGCAAGGTCGTTTCCGGCAAAACTTGCTGGGAAAGCGAGTGGACTACTCTGGCCGTTCCGTTATCGATGTTGGGCCATTCTTGAAGATGAACCAGATGGGTCTGCCCCGACCAATGGCGATCGAGCTCTTCCGTCCCTTTATCATGAAAGAATTGACGGAACGTGGTTTGGCAGGCAATGTCAAGTCTGCTAAGCGCAAGATTGACAAGGCCGATGAAGACGTCATGGATGTCTTGGAAGACGTGATTCAAGAGCACCCAGTGCTGTTGAACCGCGCCCCTACGCTGCACCGTCTGGGTATTCAGGCCTTCGAACCAGTGTTGGTTTCCGGTAAGGCGATGCGTTTGCACCCATTGGTTACTGAAGCCTACAACGCCGACTTCGATGGTGATCAGATGGCCGTCCACGTGCCTTTGTCTGATGAAGCGCAGGCGGAAGCCCGCTTGCTGATGTTGGCCGCTGGCCACATCTTGGCGCCAAAGGATGGTAATCCAATTGTGACGCCAACCCAGGATATGGTCATTGGAAACTACTATTTGACCACTGAAGAAGCGAACCGCGAAGGGGAAGGCATGATCTTCTCCTCCGTTGATGAAGCGCGCTTGGCTTATGAAAACAAGGATGTGCACTTCCACACCCGCGTTGGGATCCAGACTGCTTCTCTTCCTGCTGGCAAGCCCTTTACGGCAGAACAGCGGGAAAAGGTGATGGTGACCTCCGTTGGAAAGCTATTCTTTAACGAAATTCTGCCAGAAGAGTTCCCTTACATTAACGAACCTTCTGAAACGAACTTCCGTGGCGTCGACGACAGCTTCTTCTTGGCGCCTGGCGAAGACATTCACGAATACTTGGCGGACCGACCAATCGTTGGTTCCTTCAAGAAGGGCTTCCTGTCCGATGTCATCGCTGAAGTTTACAAGCGTTACAAGGTGACGGAAACCTCCTTGCTGTTGGACCGCATGAAGGACTTGGGTTACGATGTATCCACGAAGTCCGGTTTGACGGTGGCCATGACGGATGTCACCGAACTGCAGGATAAGCCAAAGATTTTGGAAGATGCCCACAAGCAGGTTGCCTTGACGACCAAGCAGTTCCGCCGTGGTTTGATTACCGATGCCGAACGTTACCAGCGGGTGATCGACATCTGGTCAAAGGCTAAGGACACGATTCAAGATGAGTTGATTGATAACTTCGACCCACGGAACCCAATCTACATGATGCAGGATTCCGGTGCCCGTGGTAACATCTCGAACTTCGTGCAGTTGGCCGGTATGCGTGGTTTGATGGCTGGTCCTGGTGGTAAGATTATCGAGCTGCCCGTGACGTCAAACTTCCGTGATGGTTTGACTGTGATGGAAATGTTTATTTCGACCCACGGTGCCCGGAAGGGTATGTCCGATACGGCCTTGAAGACGGCCAACTCAGGTTACTTGACCCGTCGTTTGGTCGATGTGGCTCAGGACGTAATTGTTCGTGAGTATGACAACGGTACGGACCGTGGTGTGCCGGTTCGGGCCATCACTGACGGTACGTCCGTGGTTGAACCACTCTACGACCGAATTCTTGGTCGCTATGCGATGAAGACGGTTTTTGATCCAGAAACTGGCGAAAAGATTGTTGCCCGCAATGAAATGATTGACGAAGCAGCCGCTAAGAAGATCGATCAAGTCGGTATCGAAGAAGTGACGATTCGTTCTGTCTTTACGTCAACGACTGAACACGGTGTGTCCGTCTTGGATTACGGCCGGAACCTGGCAACGGGTGAAGAAGTCGAAGTCGGCGAAGCGGTTGGAACAGTCGCTGCGCAGTCAATTGGAGAACCCGGTACACAGCTGACCATGCGGAACTTCCACACGGGTGGTGTTGCCGGCGGAAACGATATCACGCAGGGTCTTCCTCGTGTGCAAGAAATTGTCGAAGCACGGATTCCAAAGGGCCGGGCTGAACTTTCTGAAGTGACGGGTACGATTACCACGATCGAAGAAAATCCAGCAGAACGGACAAAGGAAGTTACGATTGAAGGCGAGACCGACACGCGGACGTACACGTTGCCATTAACGGCGCGGATGCGCTTTGGCGAAGGGGACCAAATCGAACGCGGCCAAGCGATTAACGAAGGACCAATTGATCCAAAGGAATTGCTGGCCATTACCGACACGTTGACAACAGAATCATACATGCTCTCTGAAATTCAAAAGGTTTACCGTTTGCAGGGAATCGAAGTTTCGGATAAGCACATTGAAGTGATGATTCGTCAAATGTTGCGTAAGATTCGGGTCATGGATCCCGGTCAGACTGACTTGTTGCCAGGTACTTTGATGGATATCGCTGATTTCCAGCGGGCCAACGAACCAGCGCTCTTTGCTGGTAAAGTACCGGCTACTGGTCGCCCAGTGCTCTTGGGTATTACCAAGGCCGCACTGGAAACGAACTCCTTCTTGTCTGCTGCTTCCTTCCAGGAGACCACTCGGGTCCTGACGGATGCTGCTATTCGTGGCAAGAACGATCCACTGGTTGGATTGAAGGAGAACGTCATCATCGGTAAGATCATCCCAGCCGGAACTGGTATGGGTGAATACCGTAAGATTAAGCCTGAAGTTGTTGGTGAAGTGGTGGATCAAGCCCCTGAAGCCAATGCGGATATTCAATCTTTGGACCAAGTTGCCCAAGGAATTGATGGCGGCACAAACGAATAATAGTAGTCAGAGAAACCAGCGTCAGCTGGTTTTTTTGTTTGTCTGGATAGACGAAATAGCGTAAACTAAGCTCTAGTGAACAAAGGAGGTCGGTATGGCAAAAGTCGCAATTCAATGGATTCCCTGGTTGAAGCAGTTAAAAAAATGGCAACTTTGGTTGCTGGCAGTGCTACCCGCCATCCCGCTCGTGGTCTTGTTGGTTCTTCGGCTGAAAAACCTGAATTCCAGCTATGATCCCAACTGGTTTGGCTACCTGCTAGCGCTCTACTATGCCCTGGCCTTCTGTCCCTTTGGGGAACAGATTCAATATCTGTTAGTGCCACAAAGTCAACCCCATCACCAGTATCAGGTTACGACTTGGAATCAGTGGGTCCAAGCCATGCTGATTGCCTTTGTGATTTTGATTTTCTCGCTGCTCTTTTGGCTACCCCAAAAGCAGGGTGAAATCGCTATTCATGTGATGGCGGCGGTTGTTCTGGGATTTTGCATCATGTGGAGCTACCGTTTTTACGGGGAATGGCGTCGGCGCCGACAAGGGCAAAATAAATAGACAAAATGACCTCACTTTGCAGCGATATGACTACTTATGTCAGGAAAATGTCTTATTTTGTCAGTCAACTCTATACAAAATGACATGAAAAGTTACGATAAGTCCGTTCATGGGAACGGCCTGTCCACTCAATGAGGAGTATTGATGGAAGCACTCAACTATGAACAAATGAACGGGTTGTCACTCGCTTACCTTGGCGATGCCATTTACGAACTGCATGTCCGCCAACACCTGCTGGCGACGGGTCTGACTAAGGTCAACCAGTTACAGAAAAAATCCCGGGACTACGTTTCGGCCAAGGCCCATGCCGCCCTCTTTGCACTGATGGAAGCCGATGACTTCCTGACGGCAGAGGAGCTGCACTACTTTAAGCGGGGCCGGAATGCCAAGTCACACACGAAGGCCAAGAACACCAATGTCTTGGCTTACCGGATTTCGACAGGCATAGAAGCCTTAGTTGGCTATCTCTACCTGTCGGAACAGTCCGAACGCTTACAAGCGATGATGGACTGGATTTTTGAACAAGTGGAAGCGGGAAGGACGCAAGATGTCGAAAGCAGAAAGTAAGGCCTTTATCTATGGCCACCACGCAGCCGTGGAAGCCTTAAAGCAGAAAGCGAACATTAACAAAGTATGGTTGCAGCAAGGTCTCGCCCCCAAAATGGAGGGCGAAGTCAGCCGCCTGGCCAAGCAGCAGGGATTGGTCGTACAACAGGCTCCTAAAGCCAGACTAGACGAATTGGCGGACGGCGGCCACCATCAGGGGATTGTCCTCTCGGTGGCGGCCTACACGTATGCCAGCCTGGATGACCTTTTTGACCGGGCCGAGCAAAGTGGCGCAGCACCTTTCTTTTTAATCTTAGACGGGATTGAAGATCCCCATAACCTGGGTTCGATTTTGCGAACAGCTGATGCGGCCGGGGTCCATGGCGTGATTATTCCGAAGCGACGGGCTGTTCAACTAACGGCCACAGTGGCGAAGACCTCAACCGGTGCGATCGAGCACGTCCCCGTATGTCGGGTGACCAATCTCGTACAAACCGTCAAGACATTGAAGGAACGGGGCGTCTGGGTTTTTGGTACCGATGTTCAGGGGGCCGATTATCGGACTTGGGATGCGCGTGGTGCAAGCGCATTGGTCATCGGCAACGAAGGCAAGGGGATGGCCCCCTTACTAAAGAAGCAGGTTGATCAGATGTTGACCATTCCGATGGTGGGCCACGTCCAGAGTTTGAATGCTTCCGTGGCGGCTTCTTTGTTAATTTACCAAGGGTTTAGTAGTCGACAACCATTATAAAAAGTTTCCTCTGCAAAGAGGACTTTTTGGAATGGAGGCTGGCGATGGAAGACCGGTTAGCAGCAGTGGTGAGAGCCGCACAAAACGGACAGGAGTGTGCCTACTTGGTGCTGATTGCCCATCTGCGCAAGCTCATGATGTCGGTTTATAACAAGAACGTTCCTAAGAAAGTCCGGGAAGACGATTGGTATGCCGAAGCGTTAGACGTTTTAGTCAGCTGCGTCAATCGTTTTGAGACTAGATCGGCCCGTGCTAAATTCTCCACTTACTACACAACGGCCTTAAAGCACCGGGCCATCGATTTTGTCCGGGCCCAACACTCCCATAAGAGTGAGTTTATGCAGCAGATGATTTTTGCAGACGCCGGGGATGAGCAGGGCTATTTAATCGGTTCGAATCAGGATAATCCGGAGGCCATTTATCTGGTTAAGGACACCCTGGAACGAATGGTGCTGTCTGATACGGATGACTTCCGCCGGACCATTCGCTTTTTCATCGGAAAAGGGCCCCTGCTTTCTCAGCCTGGTGATAGTAACCGTAAGGTGGACCAGGTTCAGTACCGCTTCAAGCGGGACCTGAAGAAAGCACTCCAGCAGCGCCTGCTTGAAAAGGGGGAGGAAGAATGCTAGAATAACAGGGATAAAGAGAGGTTGGTTATGCCAAGTCAAAAAGCATCCCTAGCTTGTACCGAATGCGGTTCAAGAAATTATTCTGTGACCTTGTCCAAGGGCCGGGTCGAACGCTTAGGCGTGAACAAGTTCTGCCCTTACTGTGGCAAACATACCTTCCATCGAGAAACGAAGTGAGGCATCTTGCATGATTACTTATTTTAAAAATGTCGCAGCCGAGATGAAGAAAGTGACCTGGCTGTCATTAGACCAAACGACGAAGGAAACAGTGGCCGTGATTGCGCTTTCTGCTTTGTTCGCCTTGATCATTGGTGGCTTTGATTGGATTTTGCAGCAGGGCGTTGATTTGCTCCTGGCACACTAAGAGTCGATATAGTATACTGAAAACAGCAAAAGAGTCTCCGACTCTTTTTTATTTGCACGCAAAAGGAGGAAGGGGGTTGACCCCCAAATAACCATGGCAGAAGAAATCGAAAAGGCTTGGTTCGTGGTCCACACTTATTCTGGTTACGAACACAAGGTGAAGGCTAACTTGGAATCACGGACACAGACGATGGGCATGTCTGAACAAATTTTCCGAGTGCTGGTGCCAGAACAAGAAGTGTCAACGGTACAGGATGGGGAAGTCAAGACATCCATCGAAAACGACTTCCCTGGCTATGTGCTGGTGGAAATGGCGACGCCACAAGATGGCAACATGACGGATGAAGCTTGGTATGTGGTGCGAAACACACCCGGCGTGACAGGTTTCCTCGGTTCCCACGGGGCCGGTTCGAAGCCTAACTCCTTGTTGCCTGAAGAGGTGGACTTGTTGATGAAGCGGATGGGCATGGCGACGCAGGCCACGGTTGATCTCGACGTCGAAGTTGGCCAAACCATCAAGATTGTGGCCGGTCCTTTCAATGGGATGGAAGGGGTTGTCACAGCAATCGACCCAGAAAAACAAGAACTCGAAGCGACGGTGGAAGTCTTCGGTCGGGAAACACCAACCGAATTGGGCTTCAACGACGTGGATACCAATTTATAATGTTGCAGTAGCGTCCCTTTACCTGGGGGCGTTTTTTTGTTATAGTTAACTGGTATGTCAAAGACATGCGTGGAAGCAGCACTCAAGCTGCGCTCTACCACAACACGAGGAGGAAAATATCGTGGCTAAAAAAGTTATCAATGTCGTGAAACTGCAAATTGCCGCTGCTAAAGCTACCCCTGCACCACCTGTTGGTCCAGCCCTGGGTCAAGCCGGCATTAACATTGCTCAGTTTACTAAGGAATTCAACGCACGGACTGCGGACCAAGCTGGTTCCATGATCCCTGTTGAAATTTCCGTCTTCGATGATCGTTCATTCGAATTCGTGACGAAGACGCCGCCTGCAGCTGATCAGTTGCGTAAGATCGTCGGTAAGGGTTCTGGTGAACCCAACCGCACGAAGGCTGGCAATGTAACCTTGGATCAGATTCGTGCAATTGCCGAGAACAAGATGGCGGACTTGAACGCCAACGACATCACGGCTGCAATGAAGATGATCGAAGGCACTGCTCGTTCAATGGGTGTTACTGTTGATGGAGTAGACTTGACTGTTGAAGGAACAGCAATCAAGGAGGATGCAGAATAATGACTGTAAAGCATGGTAAGAAGTATTTAGAAGCCGCCGCTAAGGTGGATGCCGAAAAGGCTTACGCACTGCAAGAAGGCATTGCTCTGTTGAAGGAAGTTTCCTATGCTAAGTTCGACGGTTCCGTTGAATTGGTATTCAACTTGAACGTGGATACACGTCAAGCTGACCAACAGTTGCGTGGCGCAACGGTTTTGCCAAATGGTTCTGGTAAGACGAAGACGGTTGCCGTTTTCGCCCAGGGCGACAAGGCTAAGGAAGCCGAAGCTGCTGGTGCTGATGTGGTTGGTGCCGCTGACTTGGTTCAAAAGATCCAAGGTGGTTGGATGGACTTTGATGTGGCCATCGCCACACCAGACATGATGGCCCAAGTTGGTCGCGTTGGTCGTGCATTGGGTCCTAAGGGCTTGATGCCAAACCCTAAGACGGGTACGGTTACGATGGACGTGACCAAGGCTGTTTCAGATGCCAAGGGTGGTCAAGTGACCTACCGGACTGACCGTGACGGTAACGTTTCTGTCACTGTTGGTCGGACTTCCTTTGAAGACGACAAGTTGGCTGAAAACGTGAAGGCTATTGCCCAAACAATCTTGAAGGCCCGTCCTTCTGCTGTGAAGGGTACTTACGTACAAAACGTAGCGATTTCTTCAACGATGAGCCCAGCCGTTAAGTTGGACATCGCCAGCTTGTAATTGACAGTGGCCGTTGGCCCTGTTATAGTAAATAAAGTAATTGAATCGATTTTGCCGAAGACTCAGGTGGAGCTTGCTCCTTAATGTCCTGCCGAGGAAGTTAATGATTAACTTTACCCGTATGTCTGCTGGCATGCGGGATTTCTTTTGCAAAAAATCTTGGAAAGGAGAAAGTTAAATGAGTGAACAAGCTATTGCTTTGAAAGCCAAAAAAGTAGCAGAAGTAGCAGAACACTTGAAGGGTTCTACTGCGGCTGTTGTGGTCAACCCTCGTGGTTTGACTGTGGCTGAATCAAACGACTTGCGTTCGCAATTGCGCCAAGAGGGGGTCCTCTTGGAAGTGATCAAGAACAAGGTGATGGTTCGCGCTGCTGAAGAAGCAGGTTACGCTGAAATGAACGATCTCTTTGCTGGCCCAACGGCCGTTGCCTTCTCAAAGGATGACGCCGTGGCACCAGCCAAGGTCTTGAAGAAGTTTGCTGACAACACGGAAGCCTTGGAAATCAAGGGTGGCGTGATTGACGGAACGATTGTTTCTGTTGATGAAATCAACAAGTACGCTTCATTGCCATCATTCGATGGTTTGCTTGGTCAGTTGATGGCCGAGTTCCAGTATCCTATCCGCAGCTTTGCTTATGCGGTTAAGGCATTGCAGGAAAAGAAGGAAGCAGAAGAAGGCGAAAGCGCCGCTGCTGCCGAATAATCGAACAAACCCCACACTAAACTTAATTGGAGGAATTTAATCATGGCTTTTGATAAAGACGCGATTATCGCATCATTGAAGGATGCAACCATTTTGGACTTGGCTGACTTGGTTTCAGCTATCGAAGAAGAATTTGATGTTTCAGCTGCTGCACCTGTTGCTGCTGGCGGCGCTGCTGGTGGTGACGATGCTGCCGCAAAGACTGACTTCGACGTTGAATTGACTTCTGCAGGTTCTGCTAAGGTCAAGGTTATCAAGGCAGTTCGCGAAGCAACTGGCTTGGGCTTGAAGGAAGCTAAGGACACGGTTGACAACGCACCATCCGTTATCAAGGAAGGCGTTTCAGAAGACGAAGCTAACGAATTGAAGGAAGCTTTGGAAGCTGCCGGCGCATCCGTTACGTTGAAGTAATTTCCTTAAAGAGAGCCTTGTGCTCTTTTTTTGTACATAGAAAAGGGTAAATGATGACAGAGCAGCAAGCAGGGCAACAATATTTCACCGCAGATCCGAGTGCCGCTCATGATTTTCATGAGTTCACCTTTGACCTGCTGGGCCAGTCGCTGACTTTTCGAACGGATGCTGGTGTATTTTCCAAGCGGACGGTTGATTTTGGAACGAGAACCATGCTGGACGTGGCGGCTGACCTAGTGCTCCCGGCAGGAAAGATTTTAGACCTAGGAACGGGATACGGCCCGGTCGGTATTGCCATTGCGAAAGCCTGGCAACGCCAGGTGGACATGGTGGATGTGAATGAACGGGCCTTAACGTTAGCCCAAGAGAATGCGGTCCGTAATCAAGTGGCGGATTTGGTTCATATTTTTCCGTCATCGGTCTATGACCAGGTGACGGACCGTTATGCAGCCATCTTCGTGAATCCGCCTATTCGAGCGGGTAAAGCAGTCGTGACCGCCATGCTCCAAGGGGCAGTTGACCATCTGTTGCCTGGCGGTAAGTTGATTGCTGTCATCCAGAAAAAGCAGGGCGCCCCTTCTGCAGAAAAAAATATGGCAGCCGTCTTTGGGCAGGTTCGAGTGGCAGGCAAGAAAAAAGGCTACTTCGTCTTGGAGGCGGTGCACCATGGCTGATGCCCCCGACTTGACTGGTGCGGAAATTGCCGACTTCATGGCAGCGGCCATTGAGGAGGCCGACCAGGCGGCGGCAATGGGAGAAGTGCCCATTGGTGCGGTTTTGGTTCATGATCATCAGATAATTGCCCGGGCCCACAATCGTCGGGAAAGTGATCAGTCCGCCGTTCGCCATGCTGAGCTGATGGCCATTGAAAAGGGCAATGAGGCCCTGCATTCCTGGCGTTTGGAAGATTGCGCGCTCTTTGTCACGCTAGAACCCTGCCTGATGTGTGCGGGTGCTATTTTAAATGCCCGGGTGCCGGCCGTTTACTTTGGGGCCAAGGACCCTAAGGCGGGCGCGGTTAGTTCGCTCTACCACGTTTTCCAGGATGACCGCCTCAACCATCAGGTCCAGGTTATAGCCGGGGTACGGGCAGCGGAAGCTAAAAGTCAATTACAAAATTTCTTTCGAGCTATTCGTAAGCGCAAAAAAGAAGCCAAAGCCCAGCGGCAGGCATTAGCGCCACTGGTAGACAAAAACCAGACCAAGTGAATTGGTCTGGTTTTTTACTTTGCGGATGGGCCCCGTAAGCCATAAAGCAGCAGCGTTTCCATTTCGGGACCAAGTGCGTTGTGGTCCGCCGGGGGATTAGCCTCCAGGTAGGCCAGGAGACTGTTAAATAGGAGCAGGATATTCGCATCGCTAGCACTCGTACGAATGATGCCCGCCGTCCGGGCGACCTGGATAAAGTCTTGCAACATGCGATTGTGCAAGACATGAATGGCCGGTCCGATCTGTTGATTTTGGCCCATTTCAAAAAATTCTTGAAAGACCGCGGGGGATAATTGCTGACGAATTAGGTCATGCCGCTGTGTCAGGGCTGCTAACTTGGCGGGAATGGATAGGTTGGGGTCTTCGATCTGTTGAATGGTGTTGGTCATATGTTCCTGATAGAAGGACAACACGACTGCTTCCGCCAGTACCTGCTTAGAAGGGAAGTGTTTATAAATAGTGACCAGGGAAATGCCCGCTAGATCGCTGACCGCCTGCATGGTTGTTTTTCGGATGCCCTGTTGGACCATCAGGGTTTGAGCGGCTTGCTGTATTTTTTGCTGATTGCTTTTTTTCTGTTCGTAGTGTTTCATAGGCTTTTCTAAAAATGAGTTGACAGTCTTCGAGGAAAAAGTTTAATATATGGTTATTATATTAAACCAAAAAAGGATAGACAGCCATGGCATTTCTCGAACTCAGAAACATCCATAAGTCCTATTTCCTGGGTCAGCAAGAATTCCCGGTATTAAAGGGGATTGACCTGGATTTTGACTTAGGTGACTTTGTGTCCATTCTCGGTGAGTCCGGTGGTGGCAAGTCGACCTTAATGAACATCATTGGCGGCTTGGACCGTCAATTTACGGGTAGCTTGACCTTGGCTGGCCAGCAGCTGAATCATGAAGCGGAAAAGGCCTTGAACCAGTACCGCCGGGAAACGATTGGCTATATTTACCAATCTTATAACCTGATTGCCCATTTGACGGTCTTGGATAATGTCCTGGTGTCCCTAGACATGACCAAGCTCAGTAAGGCGGAAAAGGTCGACCGGGCCAAGCAACTGCTGGAAAAGGTGGGGCTGGGCGAGCAGCTCAAGAAGTATCCCCGCCAGCTGTCCGGTGGACAAAAGCAGCGGGTGGCCATTGCGCGGGCCCTTGCTTCTGATCCCAAGGTCATTATTGCCGATGAGCCAACCGGTGCCTTGGATGCCGAGAATACGACCGAAGTATTGGCCCTGTTGAACGAGATTGCGGAAGAAGGACGCCTAGTCATTGCCGTGACTCACTCTGAAACGGTGGCAGAAGCCGGCACTCGGATTGTTCGCATGGTGGACGGACAGATTGACTCCGACGAACGGATTCGACCAAAGTATGACAGTGTGGACCACGAGATGATTCCATCGCAGCCCTTGAAGTTGCAAGATAACTTGAAGACGGCCGGGAAGCATTTCAAATACAATTTCTGGCGTAATTCGTTGATTATCTTAGGAACGGCCATTGGCCTCTTTGCCGTGATTCTCTTCTCTGGTTTGGGCAATGGGATTTCTGGCTATATCAATGACCAGATTACCAAGGTGGCCAACCCCCAGTCGGTCACGGTTACCCGCTATCAGAAGTCGGACGATGACGATCAAAATGCGTCTTACGCGGCCCTCTTTGGTGGGAACTTGACCAGTCCGGCCTTCACAAACGAGCAGATTAAGCAAATCAAAAACAGTCAGCACTTAAAGGAAGTGCAGCCTTCCTATTCTGCTACCAACGTCAGCGTTTTGCATAACGGTCAGACAGCGCAGATGGACGTGCTGACTAACTGGACCGATTCCCAGTCCACTGACGCCATCAAGGTTGGTCGAGCACCATCCAATACTGGTGAAGTAGTGGTCGATCGGAAGACGGTTGCTGAAAAGTTTGATAAGCAGCACTGGCAGAACTTGGTTGGCCAAAACGTGACCCTGTCTTACCAAGTAATGGGCGCGAACCAACAGCCTGTGACGGTCAACCTGACTGCTAAGGTGGTCGGCATCGGCGATTCTGCTAGTCAAGGGGCGGTGATTGCTGGTTTGAATACCAAGACGATGCAGGAGGCCATGCAAAATGCCGGCCTCGACACGGCACCAAAGGCTTTGAACGTCCAAGTCGATCATTTGGATAACGTCAAGGCCGTGACGAAGAAGTTGGATGGCCTGAAGTCCAATGGCAACCGACTCTACAAGACTTCTTCCATCACCTCCCTGGTGGATCAAGTTCAGACATACGTGAACCTGGCTACAACGGTCTTGGCCGTCATTGCAGGTATCTCTCTGATTGTTTCCGCACTGATGATTATCGTGACGATGTTCATGTCGGTTTCCGCACGGACCAAGGAAATAGGTATTCTGCGGGCATTAGGGGAGTCCAAGAAGGATATTCAATGGCTCTTTATTTCCGAATCATTGATGACTGGTTTGCTCTCTGCTAGCTTTGCCACTGCCTTAGCCTTCTTGGCTGAGTGGGGCTTGAACGCCGTTTTGAAGCACACGGCCGACTATGCCTTTGTCCAAATTAGCTTTGGCAATGTGGTCACTTGCTTTGTCCTCGCCCTCCTGATTTCCTTGTTGGCAGCTGTTTTGCCAGCACGACGGGCCGCAAAATTAAACCCAATTGACGCTTTGTCAGCAGACTAAAGCGCCTGGTTGAAAAAGCCAAGTCGGATGACTTGGCTTTTTTACTGTTTGAATTGAGTCTGGGCCAAAGATCCAGCCTTGCCCCCATTTATTTTTTTCGCTATAATAATAGAGCAGGCAAAGGTTTGCCTTCGAACCGGGTCAGGACAGAGATGTAGCAGCCCTAAGATTGCTGAACCTTGTGCTTGTGTACATATTCCGCCTTTTGGCGGCTTTTTTTATAAGGGAGGGAAAGATGGCCTACCAAGCGTTGTACCGTAAATATCGCCCAAGGACGTTCGCCGATATGGTTGGACAGGAAGTGATTACGCAGACCTTGCAAAACGCGATTGATAGTCAACAGACTGGTCATGCCTACCTCTTTGCGGGCCCACGTGGGACGGGGAAGACCTCTGCGGCCAAGATTTTTGCCCGGGCGGTCAACCATATTCCGGCCAGTGAAGCCGGTGAAAATCAGCCGGACATTATCGAAATTGATGCGGCCTCCAATAACGGCGTCGATGAGATTCGGTCCATTCGCGACTCGGCCAACTATGCCCCCATGCAAGCCCCCTTTAAGATTTACATCATCGATGAGGCCCACATGCTGTCCACGGGGGCCTTTAATGCCTTATTGAAAACGCTAGAAGAACCACCAGCCCAGGTCAAATTTATTTTAGCAACGACCGAAGTGCAAAAGATGCCGGCGACGATTTTATCACGAACCCAGCGCTTTGAGTTTAAGCGGATTAGCCATCAAACGTTGAAAGAACGAATGGCGACCATTTTGGACAAGGAAGAACTGGCCTACGAGGACGGCGCTTTGGACGTGGTTGCCACTGCGGCCGAAGGGGGCATGCGGGACGCCCTGTCGATTCTCGATCAGGTGATTGCCTACGGCCCTGATAAAATCACCGTTGAAAATGCCCTGACGGTCACGGGGGCTGTGAATATTGAATCATTGCTCACGTATTTAAAGCAGGTGCTGGCGGGCGAGACCACCGCCGCCCTGGCGACCTTGGCGGAAATCTTGCAGGCGGGCAAGGACGGCCACCGTTTCTTAGCCGACTTAGTGGCTGTGTTACGGGACACCTTGTTGGTGACTGTAGCCCCGGATTTAGTAAAGGCGCAGGCGCAAAAAGCATCCTTAACGGCGTTACGAGAGCAGACTAACCCAGCCGTCCTGGAAGACATGATGGGCATGATTGATCAGTTGAACCAGCAGCTGGTGCAGGCCCTCCAAGAGGACGTCTATTTAGAAGTGCTGACGGTTAAGTTGGCCCAGGGACAGCAGGAAGCAGCTGGCACTACTGCTGCTAGAAACTCGAACGGCGAACAGCAAAACGGTGCGGCGCCATCGCAGCCGGCTGGTCAGTCCGCTACTCAGCAGGACCTATCGCAGCAATCCACAGTGGCTGATACCATAGCAGAAGGGTCGACTGCCACAGTGGCGACCGCTGCCAGTGACACCAGGCAGTCCTCAGATGCAGTGACCAGTCCGGCCCCTACGGCAGCGGTTGCGCAGGCAAAGGACGAAGCGGCAGAGCAGCCTACTCAGCAGGCCAGAACCCAAGCGGATGGGGGCCTAGAGGAGGCGCCTGCTCCTGCAACAGCAGCGGCGGGCAATCAATCAGAAGGCAGGGCTGTTGACCATTCAGATGGGACGGCATCTAAGCCAGCCAGCCAGCCAACTCGGCCCGCAGCCAGTGCGGCAGTTACAACGGCAGCAGCAACCGGTACAGCCCCCGCCCAAGCAGAGGACGTGAAGGGGGAAGCTGCCCACTTTGAGCTTTACCTCGGGCAAGAAGCGGTACAGGCTGTGTTGGGCCAAGCACAACGGGCACAGTTAACGCAGGCGCAGCAAGTCTGGCCCCAGTTAGCAACCGCTTTCTCGGTAAAAGACCAAGCGTTGCTGCAGACCATTCAACCGGTGGCTGCCTCAGCAACCGCCCTGGTTTTGGCCTTTGATTACCCGGCCTTGTTGGAACAGACGTTGCACAATGCGCCTTTCCTCACGGCCTTAGCCGAACATTTGCAGCAGCAGGACTTACCGAACACTTTGGTCTGCCGGTCCAAGGAAGAATGGCAGACGGACCGGGCGGACTATGTCGCCGCCTTAAAGGCCCAGAAAACGGTCAAGATTGACCTGGCCGTCCTGACGCCAACGACAGTTACTGGACCAGCTGTCGACCAGGCCAACGAGTCGAAAGAAAATAGGAAAGTACCAGCCCAGCAAGCAGCAAAGACCGAGCAGGACGACTTAGTCGCCGATGCCAAGGCCCGCTTTGGCGACCTGGTGGAGCTGGTGGATGATGAAAACGAAGGATAAGCAGGATGCAATACCCAGAACCGATTGCGCGCTTAATTGATTCTTATGCCAAATTACCAGGGATTGGCGCCAAGACGGCTACCCGTTTGGCCTTCTTTACCCTGGACATGGATTCAGAGGACGTGCAGGGCTTTTCCAAGGCCTTAGCGACCGTGAAAGATGAGATTACTTTTTGTTCAATTTGCGGTAATATAACAAGTACAGATGAAGATCCCTGCAGTATTTGTTCGGATCCTAGCCGGGACCAAGATACGGTCTTGGTCCTTCAAAATCCTAAGGACGTTATGGCGATGGAGCAGACTCGGGAATACCATGGGCTTTACCATGTCTTAAATGGGCTGATTTCACCCAGTGCGGGCACCGGGCCAGATGACATTAACCTACCCAGCCTGATTCAGCGGCTTGCCCAGCATGAAAACATTCGGGAAGTGATTGTGGGTACGTCGGCTAGTACGGATGGCGAAGCGACGGCTATGTATATTGCCCGCTTGCTGAAGCCGGCCAACATTAAAGTGACCCGACTGGCCCATGGACTGGCCGTGGGTTCTGACATTGATTATGCAGATCAGCTGACCTTGATTAAATCCATTGAAGGGCGTAACGAACTCTGATGTTTAAGAAGAAAAAGCAAAAGCGTGATTTAAAAAAAGAATACGACCAATTGCTGCTTGATCAAGTGAATGCTGCCCGGGAAGCAGTGCGCCAGGCGGAAGCTTCGGAAACCGCCTTAGTGGACGCCCGGGTCAACGGACATTTGATTGCTGCCGAAACGGCTTTGAAAAAGGCCAAGTTTTCTTATTTGTACCAAGAAGCCCGCCGGCGACAAGCCCGAGTGGACAGGATGCGCTACTTTGACTAAGGAAGCTGAGACCATGACCAAGGGATTTTTTCTCACATTTGAGGGACCAGAAGGGGCCGGGAAGAGCTCGATCATTCAGGCCTTATTGGCACCGTTAACAGCGCTTCATCCGGCTGGCCTGCTCCTTACCCGGGAGCCGGGCGGAAAACAGAATGAATTGGCAGAAGCCATTCGAGGTTTGCTGACGACCCCCAGGGAGCCAGCCATGGACCCCTGGACGGAAGCACTCCTTTTTGCGGCTGCTCGTCGGGAGCACATTGTGCAAACCATTCAACCAGCGCTAGCAGCAGGCCAGCTCGTACTGTCGGACCGCTTCTTGGACTCTTCCCTGGCTTACCAGGGGGGCGGTCGACGATTGGGCCTAAAAGCGGTGGCGGATATGAATGCATATGCAACCCAGGGGCTGCGGCCGGACTTAACCATTTATCTGGATTTGCCTGTTACCCAGGGCTTGGAACGAATTTTCACCGGCCGAAAAGAGAAGGTGGACCGTTTAGACCAGGAGAGTTTGGCCTTTCACGAACGGGTGCGGCAAACTTATTTGACCCTGGCCGCAGCGGAACCGGATCGGATTCACACGGTGGATGCCAGTCAGCCTTTCCAAACAGTACTGGCCGAAGTGACGGCCATCGTGACACGCGCATTGGAGGAAAAAAATGAAGTTAATTAATGCAATTGTACAGGACAAAGACGCAACGAAATTAGCCAACGCCTTCGTCAAGGCCAAGGTTCAGGCCACCCGACTGTCCACTTCCGGTGGCTTCCTGCGCTCTGGCAATACCACCTTTTTAGTGGCTATTGCGGATGAACGGGTGGCAGAAGTCCTGGATATCATCAAGGAAGTATCACAAAAGCGAAAGCAGTTCATGGTACCGCCTATTGGTGCCGAAGGGGAACGGACAGGGGCCTTCCCAGTTGAGGTAGAAGTTGGTGGCGCCACGGTCTTCACCCAGACCATCGATGACTTCTATCAGTTCTAATGGCCGGGGCTGATTTAGCACTAGCTGAAGCTGCCTTCCCCAAGGATCTGGCCCAGTTACAGCAGGCCAACCGGGAGGACCGGCTGTCCCACCTCTATCTGTTAGTAGGGCCTGGGGATGCAGAAAAACTGGCGCTAGCCAAAGCACTAGCAGCCGAAGTACTCGGAACGGATGAGGAGACGGTGGCTCGGATTGAACACTTTGACCATCCCGATTTAGTACCGGTATTGGCCAGCGATCAGCAGCAGACCATTAAAATTGCCCAAGTGCGGGCGCTGATTCCGGAATTAACGACCACGACGCTGGAAGGGCCTAAGAAGGTTTTTATTATTGACCATGCGGATACGCTGACGACGGCGGCTGCTAATTTCTTATTGAAATTCATCGAGGAACCCGCCGGACCACAGCTGATTCTCTTACTGGCTGATAAGGAAGCAGCGGTGCTGCCGACGATTCAGTCCCGCGCCCAAGTCTTGATCTTGCGTCCAACGGACCAAGTGCTGGCAGAACAGGCAGCAGCAACGACTGATCAAGCAGAGCGGTTATGGCCGGCCGTGCAGACTTGGTTTTTTAAGGCGTTAGCACGGGATATTAGCGCCCTGGCATACTTGCAGACAGACTTGCTGCCACTGGTTGGTCAGCCGGCTGATGAACAGCAGGTTTTACAATGGCTATTGGCATTAGGACGGGATTTAGCACTCTTTGCCTATCTGCCAACCGAGCAGCTTCATTTTCCGGCCTTAGCAACCCAGTACCAGCAAGCACAGCAGCGCTACCAGGCGGCGCAGCTCCTGGCGGTGGCGGAATTAATTTTTGAACTGGACCAGCAGTGGGCCGTTCATCTCTCCTTCCAAAGTCGCCTCGATCAGCTGTCATTAAAGATGTCGCTTATTTTAGGAAAGTCATGAATACACAGCAATCATTTGGTAACAATTCGGTCGGGACCTTGTTCTTGGTCGCGACGCCCATCGGCAATCTTCAGGACATGACGGCGCGGGCCATCGCCACCTTAAGCGAGGTCGACCTGATTGCCGCCGAAGATACCCGGCATACTCAGCAGTTATTGAATTACTTTGATATTCAGACTGAAAAAACGGCCCTACACGAGCACAATTGGCAGCAAAAGGCCCCCGCCTTAGTGGCCGAACTGCTGGCCGGCCGGTCCGTGGCTCAGGTATCCGATGCGGGCCTGCCCTCAATTTCGGATCCTGGTCAGGAACTGGTGGCCCAGGCCATCGCCGCAGGCATTCCGGTGGTGCCTGTTCCGGGCGCTTCTGCTGGCATTACGGCCTTGATTGCTTCCGGCCTGGTGCCGCAGCCCTTTTATTTTCATGGTTTCCTACCCCGGAAAAAGCAGGAATTGACGGCAGCCCTAGAACAGCTGGCGGGCCGTCCTGAGACTATGATTTTTTACGAGGCGCCCCATCGCTTAAAGCAAATGTTGACGGCCCTCCAAGAGGTTCTGGGACCCGACCGCCAAGTGGTCTTAGCCCGGGAACTCACGAAACGTTACGAAGAGTTCGTGCGCGGCACAGCTGCTGAAGTCGTGGATTGGGCCAATGCAAGTGCTATTCGTGGTGAATTTGTGGTGTTGGTAGCAGGAGCTGATAAGGAGGAGTTGGCCGCCACGCAGGCGGCTGCTGACCCTTTGGCTCAGCTACCGGTGGCAGAAGCGGTCCAAGTCTTAGTTGACCAAGGCCAAAAGCCCAATGCAGCGATTAAGGCGGTGGCTAAGGACCGAGCGTTGGACCGCCAGGCCGTTTATAGGATTTATCATCAATTGGATGGAGTGTAAGATGGTGCAGTCTTTTGAAATCGAACAAGTTGTCCAATACTATCAGGTAGATCAGAGTCGCAAACTATCGCTGCCCATGGCCTTTAACTTGGCCATTCTTTGCTCCCGTCGGCAGGGCGAGGCACTGGGCGTTGGGCAAGCTGCTACGGAGCCTTTGGGCGTCGGCTGGGTGATTTTGCAGTATGATGTGACGGTGCACCGCCGACCCAACATTGAGGAGAAGATTCGCATTCAGACGTTCTCCGAGGAATGGGCCGCCTACTTTGCTAGCCGGACTTTTCGCTTTTTAGATGAAGCCGGCGAAGTTTTGATTGAAATGCAGTCGCTCTGGGCGATGATTGACCTTGATAAGCGACGGATGATGCGCCTGCTAGAGGACCTAGTGCTGCCTTATGGTGGCCAGTGGGTGAAGCGTTTGAAAAAGCTCAAGACGGTGGACAAGATCAAAACAACCCCACTGGACTTTGAGAAGCACTATCAGGTCCGTTATTTTGATATTGATGGTAACCGCCATGTTAATAATTCCAAGTATGTGGAATGGATGTTAGACGTCCTGCCAGCGGAATTTTTAAAGCAACATGAAATCCAAACGCTGACCATCCGCTATGAAAATGAGGTTGGCTACGGCCACCAAGTTGCATCACAAGCGGTTTTGCAGGATAATGAAACGAAACATCGGATTGAAAACGAGCAACAAACGGCGGCGGAAGCCAGTATTCACTGGGTGAAAGCCCAACCATGATTGAAGGAGAACACATGTCAGTATTAGTCTTAGGTGGAGCCGGCTACATTGGCTCCCACATGGTCAAGCAATTGCTAGCAGATGGCCAGGAAGTGGTGGTAGTGGACAACTTGGTCAAGGGCCACCGTGCCGCGGTTGATTCCCGCGCTAAGTTCTACGAAGTGGACTTGCGGGACAAGGCAGCGCTATCAGCGGTCTTTGAGCAAGAGCAGATTGAAGCGGTGGTTCACTTTGCTGCTTTCTCAATTGTTCCTGAATCTGTCGCAGAGCCCCTGAAGTACTTTGACAATAATACGGCGGGGATGGTGACCCTGCTCGAAGTCATGAATGAACATGATGTCAAGCAAATCGTATTCTCTTCAACCGCTGCAACCTATGGTAACCCAGTTCACATCCCAATTAAGGAAACAGATCCACAGAATCCCATCAATCCCTACGGGGAATCCAAGTTGATGATGGAAAAGATGATGGCTTGGGCCGACCAGGCTTATGGCATCAAGTGGGTGGCCCTCCGCTACTTCAACGTGGCTGGCGCCATCGAAGATGGTTCCATCGGGGAAGATCACGAACCAGAAACGCATCTGGTGCCGATTATCTTGCAGGCCGCTGCCGGCAAGCGCCCTTACATTGAAATGTTTGGGGATGACTACCAGACGCCGGATGGCTTTAACGTCCGAGATTACGTGCACGTAATGGATTTGACGGCGGCCCACCTGTTGGCGTTGAACTACCTGAAGGAAGGCCACGATTCAGCAGCCTTTAACTTGGGCTCCGCAACTGGCTTTTCCGTGAAGGAAATGGTCGCTGCTGCGCGGGAAGCAACGGGTGTCGACATCCAAGCCAAGGTCGGTCCCCGCCGGGCAGGCGACCCTGACATCCTGGTGGCCGATTCAACGGCAGCCCGGGAAGTGCTGGGTTGGCAACCCCAGTTTGACAACGTGGCTGACATTATTAAGACAGCCTGGCATTGGGTGGAAATGCATCCCAACGGCTATGAAGATTAACCAAAAAAACTGGCAGTCGCCAGTTTTTTTCTTTGCTGCTTCGTTAACTGACATGTAAGACTTTTTGGTGCTTGTTTGCCCGCACAGGGGCCTTTACAATGAGAATAGGAAAGCGCTTCAGCAAAGAGCGCAACGGAGCAGGGAGGACTTGCGATGGGATTATTGGGTGCCATTGAGGCAGGCGGAACGAAGTTTGTACTGGCCGTGGCCAATCAACAATTTGATATTTTAGATCGACAGGTGATTGCGACTGCGGATGGGGAGACGACATTGAATCAGGTCATTGCCTACTTTGACCAATTTCAAAACATTGATGCCATTGGGATTGCTGCCTTTGGGCCCATTGATCTCAAGCCAATGTCACCGACTTATGGCCGCGTCTTAGATACGCCGAAAAGGGGCTGGTCCGGTTATGACTTTTTGGGTCGGCTGAAGGCCTGGCGGAATATCCCCTATTACTGGACGACGGACGTTAACGGTGCGGCCTGGGCTGAATATCAGACGGGGGCTGGGGCGCACTGTCAACAACTGGCTTATTTGACGGTTGGAACCGGCATCGGTGCAGGCCTAATTACTGATGGGCGCTTGTTGACCGGCTACGGCCATCCTGAAGTGGGCCACATGGTGGTGCAGAAGCACCCACAAGATCAGTATCAAGGACACTGTCCTTTCCACGGGGACCAGTGTTTGGAAGGGCTCGCTGCCGGTCCGGCCATTGAAGCGCGCTTCGGACAGTCTGCAAAAGATTTACCGGCCGATCACCTGGCCTGGGTCTTGGAAGCCGATTATTTGGCGCAAGCAGCCGTTAATTTGACGATGATGCTGCGGCCAGAGGTGATTGTTTTCGGCGGCGGGGTGGCCCACCAACCGCAGCTGTTAGCAATGATCCGGACGGCCTTTGCCACCCGGTTTGCGGATTACCTGGCGACGCCTCCTTTGGACCAGTATTTAGTAGCCGTTAAAAATGGGGATAACGCTGGTATTTTGGGCTGTTTTTACCTAGCCCAGGAGGCATTAAAATAACGAGCAAAAAAAACGGGTCAGTACTTGTCGGACCGTTTTTTTTTTGCTATAATATTTTTTGTTCGATATGACATGGTTAGTTAGCTCAGTTGGTAGAGCAACGGACTCTTAATCCGTGGGTCCAGGGTTCGAGCCCCTGACTGACCATCCTTAACAGCTGGGCCATGCCCAGCTGTTTTTTTATGCAGGAGGCGGCAAAATGAGTAAAAAAGGCATCATCATAGCAACTGGTTCGCTTCTGTTGCTGATGGCGGTGAGCGTGGTTGGTTATCAACAGCATACCAAGCAGGGCCAACCAACAGAGCAAAAGCAAAGCAAGACGCAAGCTCGGCAGGACCTGCCGCAGGGCGTCAAGCATACGGACTGGGACTTGGTTCTGGTCAACGATCAGCACCGACACCCAGCGGAGTTTAATTTTCAACAGGCCCAGGTAGCCGGCAAGACGGTGGACCAACGGATTGTCTCAGCCCTCAATGACTTCCGTGCTGGCGCACAGGCAGCCGGCTATCCAACGACGCTCGTTTCCGGCTATCGGTCCGTGGCCTATCAGAAGGAAGTCTTTGCCTCCGTCAAGGCCAATAACAAGGCGGCCGGCCTCTCTGATCAAGATGCAGAAAAGAAGACGGCGGCGGTTGTCGCTAGTCCCGGTGCTTCTGAGCATATGACAGGCCTGGCCGTAGATTTGGCCGGAAATGACGCCTATGAGCGTTATCCAGGCCTGGAAGCCGCTATGGACCAGTTCCCTTCCCAGCAGTGGCTCATCCAGCATGCCGCCGACTATGGCTTTATCCTACGTTTCCCAAAGGGGAAGCAGGCGAAGGCTAGTACCATGATTGACTATGAATCATGGCATTTCCGCTATGTAGGCCGGGCTAATGCTCAGTACATGGTCAAGCACCATTTGACCCTCGAGGAATACATCCAAGAATTGAAAAAAGCTAATCGTTAGTAAGTCAGCCATTCGGCTGGCTTTTTTATTGTGCAACTGTTAGCAGGAAGCAACTAGACCAAAATTGGAATGGCTGTTCGCTTGCATAATTAAAAAAAATCTGATTGATCATAATATTCATTTGATATTCGTGTTCGAAATGGAAAAAGCCGATGTGGCGGGCACGTGTTACAATGGTTTGACCACATTTTGTCGAAAAAACGAAGGAAGGACGGTCTGCTCGAGGCGAACAAATGTCCCAGTGGCACCTGGGGGATAATGTGGGGACTATTAGCCGCCTTTCGTAGCGAAAGACCGTTATAACAGGCTTTTCTCCTTTTTATAAAGTTATCCACAGCTCCTGCTAATAACTCCCATTTTTGGGGATAACTGAGGGTAAGGCGTAAAAAAAGCCTAAAAATAGGGGGATTACCTGTTCTCTTTGTGGATAAGTCCGTGGACAAGTGGGGGTAATGGGGGATAAGTAACCGCCTAGACCAAAAAGAAAGAAGAAATTTTAAATGAAAATAAAAGTTTTAACGGTGGGAAAACTCAAAGAAAAGTATCTCAAAGAAGGTATCGCAGAATACCAGAAGCGGCTCAGTCGTTTTGCCAAGGTTGAGTTGGTCGAGGTGGCTGATGAAAAGACACCAGACGGCGCCTCGGACAAAGAAAAAGCCCTCATCATGGCCAAAGAGGGCGAGCGGCTACTGGCAAAAATTGGGGAACGGGACTATGTACTGGCGTTGGCAATTGAAGGCGAGGAGTTGGGCTCAGAGGACCTGGCCCAAGCGCTAGAACAGGCTAAGAATAAGGGCTATGGCACGTTGACCTTTGTAATTGGCGGTTCCCTGGGCCTCATGCCGGCCATCAAAAAAAGAGCGAACTTGTTGCTCTCCTTTGGTCGGATGACCTTGCCCCATCAGTTGATGCGTCTGGTACTCTTGGAACAAATTTATCGAACACAGATGATTGTGACCGGTTCCCCTTACCACAAATAAAAAAGCGATTAGTGGGCTACTAATCGCTTGGTTGATTGGGGCTGAGGAAGCCACTGTCTTTGACGACCACCTGTCCGGCAATTTTGGGTCCCATCTCCTTCGTAGTCCCAATCTTTTGGTAGCCAAAGGAGACGGTGGTGCTGGCATTCAGCGCCGCGCCGAGAATTTGCCCGCTGTTCGGATCAATGCCGGTGGGCAAGTCCAAAGCCAGCACGGGCTTACCAATATGGTTGGCGGCCTTAATCATTTTTTGCAACCCTTCGGGCAGGGCATTGTTCAAGCCGGTGCCAAAAATTGCATCGATAATGAGACTGGCCTGATTAAAGTCGGATTTTTCTGACCGGGGGACGCCGACGGCTTCGGCGATGGCCAGCTGTTCTTTGACCGCCTCATTGGCCCGATGCACGTTGCCAACGAATTGAATGGTGACGGGGACGCCCTGCTGGTGCAACAGGCGGGCCACAGCCAGGCCGTCGGCCCCGTTGCTACCCAGTCCAACGAGCACTAATACATTTTCTAAATGAAAAGAACTGGCGCCAAGCACCTCTAACGTAGCCAAAGCGGCCCGTTCGGTCAGAACTGCTGGGGCGATGCCGACCGTTTCAATGGTATAATCGCTAATCGCCTGCATTTCGGTTGTCGTCACAAGTTGTGTCATGATTTCCGCCTTAGTATAATGATGATAGTTTATTATAGTACAGATTTGACCAAAATAATAATATGAAGGAAGAAGAACAATGCTAGAACAAATGGAAGTTGCTGATGATTACCAAACGGTGAAGGACCAGGTGGCCATTTTAAATGCCCGCGGCGAAGAGGTCAGCGAAGACGATGTGCTACGCCGGACGCTCAAAGCTGGCTTGGAAGAAATTTTAGATTACCGGCTCGGTGGGACCTACTACAAGGTACTCTGGAACGAAGCAGGGGGCTTGGACTTAGTGGATGTTTACGGCGAACGGGCAGGCCAAATTAACCCACTAGCGGGCCAGTCCCTGCAAGATGCTTTCCGAGCAGATGACCAAGGGGTCTGGGACCGCTTTAACGATGAACTCAAGCAACTTGTCAGCCGCTAAGCTTGCCGACCTGCAGATAATCTGGTATGATGTTATCTGTTATGGAGAAGTACTCAAGTGGTTGAAGAGGCGCCCTTGCTAAGGGTGTAGACGTGTTAAAGCGTGCGAGGGTTCGAATCCCTTCTTCTCCATATTGGCCCATTTACTGCAAATCGCGGTAGATGGGCTTTTTTATTTTAAAATCGCTGTAACCATTGGTATGAGTGGGTTTATAAGCATTTGTTTGGGTCATGTTTGGCATAAGTTGAGACATGTTAAAACATGATTTTTTTAGCTTAGTGCTACAAATTATCAAGCAAATAAAGCGTCTTTTCTTTTTCTTTTGACAGTTTTTCATTCATTAAATGGGCATAGACACTGAGTGTGATATTGGCTTGTTCTAATTGTTTGTCTGAATATGGAAAGAAAGGCTTGAAAAATGGGAAAAGATGGCTAATAACAGTCACTATCCCGAACTGTTCAAAGAGTACATGGATATTGAGTATGCTAAGTCGCAAGTTAGTCGTATGCGGGCCCTGGTTATTCAAACAAAGTTGATGATGGCTGACTTTGCTGAACAGGAAACACCTAAGTTCCAGGATAGTTTAGAGAGTTCATATGAGAATAACTACTACAAATCCACCTATGATATTCAGGACGGACTAGGGACCTATCAGGCAAACTTCCAGCAAGTTAGCAAGGCTGATTTAAAAGCGGTTGCCAATCAAAACTGGCGGGGAAGCAACTTCTCTAAGCGGCTTTGGGGAAACATGGTCGAAGAGATACCCGGGGCCCTGGAAAAGGTATTGGCTAAGGGTGTAACGCTTGGTTATGATGCAAACCGAATGACCCGGGAAGCAAAACAAGTTCTTAAGAATGCTAAGGACTACAATGTTCACCGCTTAATTCTGACCGAGAAGCGCCATATCGCCGAAACGGCCACGATGGACTCCTACCATGAGCAAGACGTTGAGCAATACCGTTACTTAGCAACCTTAGAAAGTAGGACTTGTTCGATTTGCGGCGGCCTAGATCATAAGATATTCAAAACGAGTGAGATAGAACGTGGTATGAATTATCCTTTAATCCATCCACATTGTCGCTGCACTACAACGCCCTACTTTGCTGGTATGGATGAGTTCACATCCGGTAAGCGCTGGTCAAAGAACCCTGTCACTGGTGAGAAAGAACTAGTGGATAGGATGAGTTTTGATGATTGGTATTATTGGGTCCGTAGAAAGGAAAGCGATAAACTAATTGGTAAAGTTGGTCACGATGAAATAAAAATTGAAGCTGTTTCGCTTCATGCTGTTAATCGTATGATTGATCGTGGTGTCACGAACTCTGATATAATTAGTACATTAGAGAAACCATATAAGGTTAACGAAGTTAAAATAGATGATTCTGGTAGGCCTTCGATGCGGTTCGTTGGTAAACAATGTGAGTTCGCAATAAATCCAGAAACAGGTAATTTACTTTCTGTTAACCCAATAAATCATAAAGTTAAGAGACAATATGGAGATCAATAATATGGATAAATTAAGTCACTATTTAACTAAACAAGATTATGATTTTGTCTCTAAGTATGAAAAGTTGCCCGCTTTTGATGATGATTTGACTGATGAACAATTCGTTGGTGCGGTAACAAGCATTTATGATTTAGAGGTCTATTACGTTAACAGCAATGAAAAATTAGCTAACAAATTTGCCCATATTGCTGACAAAGCAAATAACTAAAGCAATCACTTAAGTGTGGTTGCTTTTTTATACATATTTTCGCCCTGAGCAAGGCGTAAAAAGGCTTATTTTTTCTACCAGAAGTCAAGCCCATCAAGCGCTTTGGCTTCTTTTATTTTTTATGGCTCTGATTAGCAAAAGCAGCCATCTTGACTGGTGTCACTTTGCCATAATAAAAAGCCCACTGATTTCAGTAGGCGAAGGATATGATTTATGAATGGCTCCTTTTGGCAATAATGGCATAGGTGGGCATCCAGGGCCCGGTCCACCAGCCAGAGAAGCCATAAGTTTTGGCCTCGATGATGACCAAACCCATGCTGGTTAATGCGTCTAGGTATTCTTTCTTGTGATGCCCAGTGTCAACGATGATTAAGGAACCGTTGTCAGCGAGTACACGTACGGCCTCCTCGAGCGCAACTAATCTAGCGGCCGGTTGCTTGATGTTGTGGAACGCTAGGCTGGAGACGACAAAGTCATATTTTTTATTTTCGAAAGGTAAATTGACCATATCGGCAGTTTGCACATCAGCAATATGACTTAACTGCTGTTGTGCAATTATCTGTTGCGTATTTTCCAGGCTATTGTCAGATTGGTCCGCATTACGCCATACGTCAATCCCGGTTGCGTGGCCGTTATCCGATAGGCGCTTGGCAAAGCGGAGCAAGACCATGCCATGGCCAGTGCCTAAATCGAGCACCTTTGCGCTGGGGTTAATCGTTATTTTTGATAGCAGGTTATCCCATATTTTATATTTTCCTCGGAGGGACGTGTGGATAAAAATAGCACCTGCAGCAACCATGATAAGGCCGTATAGAATCGACCATATATAATCACTGTAGTCTTTGTGAAAGACAGTGCTTACAACAATAGAAAGCACACCCGCTAGAATGTAGAAAAATGGGACGGCGGGAGCATCGAGTCCTTTTTTCTTCAGTTGTTTGATCATATTTTCTGCTTTCTTTAGGGTCGGAGGGGGAAGTATATGCTAGCCGAGGTCGTGACTGTGGATAGTTTAGTTCTGATAGTTCTCCTCCGTGGCTTTGATAGCCTGATTGATATCGGAGACAATCTTTTGACTAGGATTAAAGGCGGTGTATTCTTTCATGACTTTAACCTTGGCCGTCATCATGGATATTGGCTATCCATCGAGCACTTTCGTTTTGAACTGTTGCAATTTTTGCACTAGTTGCGCTTTCAATCAGTTCTTTGCTTTCGTAGACTTTTTTAAGGTGTCGACTAATGCCGGTTTTATCAACGTCAAACAAGTCAGTCAGCGCCCTTTGTGTGGCCCATACTGTTTCATCACGGGCTACGACATCAATGTGTTGACTGTCTCGATCGGCCTTATCAATCAAAAATTGTAGCGCTGTATTTGGCATGATTGATCTTTTGTCGTGTGATAGTCTGGATGGCTTGCTCATAGGGGGCTTCTGTAGCTATGTACGACCAAAAGGCCTGTTATCACTGTGAGTATTTTCCATTGATGAAAGTTAATGTTTCAGTATCTGAGTAAGTACCGTAAGCCTTTACTACAGCAATGATGAAATCAACGAGGGGCCAGATGCCCAACGTAATCCATGAGCCAACCAGCAACTTGAAAATACCTAATCCAATTTGTCCTCGTAAGAAGCGGTCGATTCCAAGGTATCCTACTAGGAATGAAGCAATCCAAACAAAGATATGTTTGTTCACTTTGCTTACTTTTACATTCCCTTTAATCGTTACTTCCATTATTTTATCCCTTCTCAGCTTTTAACGTGGTTCCGTACTGCACGTAATATGTATGCCCAAATAGGGCGATTGTTATTGGGTAAACTCAGAATAATATTTCGGATCAAGCATCACTTTGTCATCCAGCGAACCATCATCCTTCAGATTTTTAAATTTAGCTTTGCCAGTATCTCCACGATAGGAAGTATAGATGACATTAAAGGCATAGTTAGCAACTTCTTTTTGAGTCAGTCCCTCAGCCTTTAATTGATTTTGGCTAATGGTAACGTATAAGTCTCCAGAAGATTCTTTAAACCCACTAATACAAGTCGTCATTAGCTGATCGCGGCTGCCGTCATATTGTTGACCAGACTTTTCAAAATCAGCTCTTGCCTCATTTGGATATGAATTTTTAAGCCAATTAGTTAATTCGCTTGCTGTTTCTTTTTGTACTTTTGTCGTTTTAGATTCTGTTTTTTTACTAGAATCACTTCCATCAAATAGACTTCCTAAACCAACAAGTACAAGAAGGGCAAAGGAACAAGCTAGAACAATTTTTCCTGCCTTGCTAGGTTTCTTTGTATTACTCATTTATACTTCTCTCCTCTCAGCTTTTAACGTGGTTCCGTGCTGCATATAGATGTAAATCGTAAATTGTTTCAATCAAAATGTTACAGGGACTGATTGTTCAGTCATAGCTGGCAAGCCAGGGCTGCCCACCTCAACCTTGTTTGCGATACCAATACCAGGTGCCGTACAGAGCGTTGATCAGCATGACAATTTGCAAAATCAACATGGATAGGGCGTAGGAGCCGGATAGCACCAAAAGGTTTTGGCTCCAAACAATGACTTGAATGACGTCGACGGCTAGCCAGGCAAACCATTGGGAACGGTAGCCGTAGGTCATCAGTAACTGGCCAATGATGTTCAGCGGTAAGACGGCTGAGTCTAGGTAGACTTGCAGACCGTTGAGCTGCTTGGATATGGCCAGCACGGTGAGGTAAATCACGAGCGTGGCCAGGACCGTGAGGGCAGCCAATTGTTTCGGCATGGCCTTGGCTGTGAGCTCACCCTTTTCTTCATTCCGGTTTTTGGACCAGAAATAAATGCCGAAAAATTGCATAATGAAGGCGAATCCCTGGGCAAAGACATCACCGAATGTTCTTGAGTGATAAGCTACCACCATCCAAGTGGCCGTGCAGAGGAGTCCCCAGAAAAAATTAGACTGTTTGCCCTGATCGACTAGCGCTAAATTAATGACTGCAGCTAGTCCGGTCCATAGTGTTAGCCAGGCGAGCTGGGAACGGTCGGCCGATAGCAGGAAGGTGCCAATCTGTGTGACCATCATGGCCAATAGTAGCCATTTGGTTGCTTGCCGCAAGCTGAGTAAGTCTGACACGATGGCCTTGGGGCCGAACGTGAGCTGCCAACGATTGCTGTTGTGATTCATTTGTATTCTCCTATTGTTTTTTAGGTGCCGTCATCGGAAGCAACGCACCGGGTAGTTGGAATTGTTTACCACGATTGATAAACAAGTAACATTATAGCAAAGAAATCCAGGGCACCAAAGTCAGGGTCAGACCAGCTACTGCTACCCGGGCTTTTGCTGCAGGCCACAAGAGATTGTGCTAAAATCAAGCAACTATATCAGGTCCGCCAGTTGGGGTCGTTAAGGAGCAAACATGAATGAAATCAACACGATGGTAAAAAGGACTGCCGAGTTAGCGACTGCCGAACTTTTGCAAATTATGGCCGAACGGGTGCGGGTTTTTGTGGTCGAGCAGGACTGTGCCTACTAGGAAGTGGATGACCTGGATGCGCTGGCGCTGCACGTCATGCTGAAAAAGGGGGATGACCTGTTGGCCTACGCCCGGATTGTCCCTGCTGATGACCCAGCTTATATGAGCTTTGGCCGAGTACTGGTGCCAAAGCAGTACCGGCACTTGCAGTTGGGCCGGCGGCTAGTGACGACGACGTTGGCCGAAGTAGCTCAGTGCTATCCGGACAAAGGGGTTAAAATTGCAGGCCAGGCTTATCTGCAGGCTTTTTATCAATCCTTTGGTTTTCGACCAGTATCTGATCTGTACTTAGAAGATGGCATTCCCCATCTTGATCTGGTATTAGCGCCGCCGGCGGGCTAGTATGGCATTTGGCGGCTAGTAGCTGACGCTGCCTGGTTGGTAGCGCGCAAGCTGCTGCCTTCTTGTTTTGTGGTAGAATATTCTTTATGAAAAAACGCCCTGAACCCTGGACTTGGAAGCGTCGATTACACAGCGTGGCCAATGTTAGCCCAGGGGGGGCGGTTACTCGCTTATATTTGGAGGATTAGCAATGGACCAGCCGAACTTTCCCGTTCACGAACGGCTACTTTTTGTTTGCCTACTGACGATGACGGCGGGCGCGCTGGATGCATATTCCTACTTAGAACACGGGGCCGTCTTCGTCGGCCTACAAACTGGTAATTTGATTTTGCTAGGCATTGCCTTAGGGCAGGGGCAGTTCGCAGACGTTGGGCCCTATTTGATTTCTTTGCTGTCCTTTGGCATCGGGACTTTATTGGTTCGAATTTTACAGCATTTCCTGATGACCCGGACGGATCAGGGGGCCTTGGAGCGGCGGCTGGTCCTGCTCTATATGACAGGCCTGTTGCTGTTGTCAGCCTTTTTGGTAGGCCGGACGCCTAATCAAGTGCAGACTTCGATTTTGTCCTTTGTTGCCGCAGCGGCTTTGCAAGAATTTCGGACCCTGAAGGGCGAACGGTTCATGCCACTGATGATGACGGGCAATTTCCGAACGCTGTACGAAGCGCTCTACGATGGTTTCCTGCGACAGGACGCCCGTCGCTTAGCGAAGGGACTGGATTTAGCAGCTGCTATCGGGGCTTTCTTTGCCGGGGCCTTTTTTGTGGGCCTCTTGGTACCGCTACTGGCTAGTTATGCGGTCTTTGTACCGGCCTTGATAACTGTGACGATGTTGTTTTTATTAAGAAAGGGAAAGGTGGCCTAATGCAAAAGAAAGTGGCGCTTTTAGTTGGTTCGAATCGGACCCAGTCGGTCAGCCGGCAAATTGCCCACTGGGCCCAGCCGCTGCTCAGCGACGATTCAGTGCTGGTTGATATTTTGGACTTGGCGGCCATTGATTTGCCTTGGCTGGACGAACCAGCACTGCCGGCTAGTGGACACTATCAAAAGGCAAGTACGCTTGCCTGGTCTGAACAGGTGCAGCGTTATGATGCGCTGGTCATCATCTGCCCCCAGTACAACTGGGGCTATCCCGCTGTGTTAAAAAATGCGCTGGATACGTTATACCAAGAGTGGCAGGGGCTGCCGGTGGCTACGATTTGCTTTGGTGGCCATGGGGGCACTCAGGCTGCGATTGCGCTTGAATTGGTGTTAAAGGGCTTGCATGTGGACCGCTTAGCCGTGAATCCTTCGTTAAGTATTCCGGTCGAGGCCATTACACCCACCACGACACCGGGTGAATTGGCGGCCATCTTAGCGCCTTACCGAAACGAAATGGTTCTGTTGGCTGCTGATGTAAGGGGACACTTATGGCCAGAATCCCAGTGATTTTTGGTTTGAATTTACAGGGTAATGGTGGCTGCCGACACTATCATACTGAGCGGGACGTGCTTGCGCTTCAGTGCGCTCATTGCCAGCGCTACTATGCCTGTTACCACTGTCATGATGCGCTGGCGGACCATCCCTTTGCGGCGAGTAGCAAAGCTCAGGGGCAACCGCTTCTATGTGGCCGCTGCCAACAAAAGTTAACTTACCGGGCCTACCAGCAGGGGGCTTGTCCGCATTGCCGGGCAGCTTTTAATCCAAACTGTGCCCGCCATGCCCAGATTTATTTCTGTTAAAATGAGATTTTTATGAAAATAGCTTGACAAATAAATCAACTTAATTTAATCTAATACTAATCAATAGCGATGAAAAGATGAGTAATCGGACTTTGTTAGCCCAGAGAGCTAACGGCTGGTGTGAGTTAGCCTAACAAAGCCGCTGAAAATGGTCTTGGAGCTACTGCAAGTGTGAGTTACGATGAGCACTTGCCGGTCTCGCCCGTTACAGCGATCGGTATACTAGCTAGTAATGGCAGCGTACTTAAAAGTGGGTGAGGCAGTGATGTCTGACCAAGACCAGGTGGTAACGCGAACTTTCGTCCCGGTAGTGCAAGCGCACTACCGGGTTTTTTATTTAGCAAAGAACGAAGGAAGCGAATATTCTGGTTGTTGCTTTTATTTTGCGCTCAAAAGGGGGTTAAAGTTCGTTTTTAAAGTATTATTTTGATTTTATATGTTATTATTGTATTGTTTTTAAGATTATTACAGCAAAAAAGAAGGAAGAGGATTAAGAAATGACGAAACCACTAGTATTACAAACAGACTTTGGCTTGAACGATGGGGCGGTTTCGTCCATGTACGGCGTGGCCAGCCAAGTGGCCCCAGAGGTGCGGGTGGCCGATTTGACTCATGGGATTACCCCTTTTAATATTTTTGAAGCATCGTTTCGCTTAGCCCAAACGGTCCGCTACTGGCCCAAAGAAACGGTTTTTGTATCGGTCGTTGATCCTGGGGTGGGCTCCAAGCGACTGTCCCTGGTCGCCCGTTTAAAGAGTGGCCACTATGTCATCACGCCTGATAACGGCACGTTAACGCATTTGGCTGATCTCTATGGCATTGATGCAGTTCGGGTGATTGACGAGCGGATTGACCGGTTGCCTGGTTCTGAAAAATCAGCGACCTTCCACGGCCGAGACATTTACGTTTACAACGGGGCGAAGTTGGCGGCTGGACAGGTGACCTTTGAAGAAATCGGTCAAGCCCTGCCAGTCGAAGAGGTCATTACGCTGCCATTGAATCCGGCTGTGCAAACCGGCCAGACCATTACTGGCAATGTGGATATTACGGACGTAAACTTTGGTTCCCTGTGGACGAACATTGATGAAAAACTTTGGCACGAAGGTTTTGGCAGTCACTATGGCGACCGCTTTGCTGTGACGGTTTTCCATGAAGGGCAGGAAGTCTACCATGCGGTGTTGCCCTATGAAAAGACGTTTGCCGATGTTCGGCCGGGCGCAGCTTTGCTGTACTTGAATTCTGTTAACACGGTGGGCTTGGCCATTCGACAGGGCTCGATTGCTAATGAAGCCCATCTGTCTGCCGGACCAGATTGGTCCATTAAGATTGTGAAGGAGGATTAGGATGAAAAAAAGGACGTTAGCAACCCGGGATGTCGTAGCTGTTGGCTTAGGCGCCGCAGTCTTCCTGATTCTCTTTAAGTTAATTGCCATTCCAACGGGTTTGCCGAATACGCAGGTAAATGTGGCCCAATCCTGGTTGTCCCTGGTTAGCATTATTTTCTCCCCGGTGGTGGGGGCACTGGTGGCCATCATTGGGCACAGCCTAAATGATGCGCTCTCGTATGGGTCGGTATGGTGGTCTTGGGTGATTGCGGATGGTTTGTACGCTTTTGTCTTTGGCTGGCTGGTGAAAGGGGCCCGGCTCAACAAAGGGCGTTTGTCTTGGAAAAAAATCATCTGGTTCAACCTTAGTCAGTTAGTAGCCAACCTACTTGCTTGGGTCGTGCTGGCACCAAGTTTGGATATCTGGATCTATGCGGAACCAGCGAACAAAGTATACCTGCAGGGTGCGCTGAGTACGGTGGTGAACGTGCTTTCTACGGCTATTATTGGCACCTTGCTGCTCAAGCTCTATGTGAATGGACGTGGGCAAGATCGCGTATTACGAGAAGAAGATGAGTGAATGAAAGGGGGATGCTGATGGAAACAGCGGCCATTGCAGTTAGGCATTTATCCTTTACCTACGATAATCGGGCAGAAAAAACATTGGACGATCTCTCGTTTACCCTACCCAAGGCCAGTAAAACCCTGCTGGTAGGCCCATCCGGTTCGGGCAAAAGTACCTTGCTATCCCTCCTGAATGGTCTCATTGGTCCCCAGCAAGGGGACCTGACGGGCACCTTGTTGATTAACGGGCAGGACGCTCGGGGACAAGGGGTGTTGGAACGGTCGCTGGCCATTGGCACCATCCTGCAAGATAGCGACCGTCAATTCGTGGGACAGACGGTGGCTGAAGACATCGCCTTTGTCTTGGAAAACGAAGCAAAAGCACAGGACGAATTAAGGCAGGCTGTGGCAGAAATAGCAGCACTACTAGGCTTAACTGACCTTCTTTCCTCGGGGCCAACTCTGCTATCCGGTGGGCAAAAGCAGCGCGTGGCGATGGCCGGCGTCTTGGTTGGCCAAAGCCCAATTTTGATTTTGGATGAACCGCTGGCTAGCCTGGATCCACAAACCGGGCAAGAATTGCTGGCCGTCTTGGACCGTTTGCAAGCGGAACAAGGGTTAACCATTTTAATGGTCGAGCACCGTTTGGACGAAGTCCTACGGACCGATTTTGATCAGGTGCTGGTATTACAGCGGGGCCAGCTGGCCTTTGCTGGGACTAGTAGCGCCTTCTTGCAGCAATCTGACTTTGAAGAGTGGGGACTGCAGCGGCCCCCTTATGTAGATTGGTTGTGCCAATCCGGACTGGCACTCAGTGAACTGGTCCGGCTTGACCGGGTCGATCAACTGGTCTTACCGGCCCGAAGCCGGCTGCAACCATTAGCGCCACTCGGGCGGCCCGCTGGGGCGCCTAGCCCCGTCATCTTGGCGGCAAAGGACCTTTCTTTTACCTATGGAACGCAGCCGATTTTGTCCCATGTGTCCTTAACAGTGCATCGGGACGAGTGGCTGGCGCTACTTGGGCGCAATGGTTCTGGGAAAAGCACGTTAGCCCGGCTCCTGGCTGGTTTTCTAAAAAAGCAAAGTGGTCAAATTATTTTTGATCCGGAAGGGGCCGCCATTGATAGCGGTCGCTTATCCCTAGGGCAGTGGGCTCGCTATGTCGGCTATGTCAGTCAGAATCCAAATGAAATGCTGATTGGCCAAAGCGTCTACGACGAAGTGGCCAGTGGCTTGGTGCGACAGGGACTGGCAGCGGACCAAATTCAGGAGCGGGTGCTGGCTGGTCTCCGGCAGGCCGACCTTTACCGTTACCGAAATTGGCCAGCTATTGCTCTGTCTTACGGGCAAAAGAAGCGCTTGAGTGTCTTAGTACTGGCTGTTTTGCAGCCGGCGGTCTTAATTTTGGATGAACCGACGGCGGCGCAGGATGGGCCCAATGCGCAGGCACTCTTGCAGTATTTGGCAACACTACAGGCATCTGGCGTGACAATTATCACGGTAACCCACGACTTGAACTTGCTGCGCCACTGGGCGAACCGCCTCTTGCTGTTAAAGGATGGCCAACTTGAAGCGGGACACAGTGCAGCTGAACTTTTCCGTGATCCAGTAGCGTTAGCAGCAGCTTCCTTGATTTTGCCATCGGATTTGTTGCTGCAACAGCGAATAGAAAAGGAACAGAGATGACGGCTTTATTTGGATATCAAAAACGTGATTCTTACTTTCATCGATTGACGGCCAGGGCTAAGTTACTGGGGTTGATCTTCCTAACAGTGGCGGGGATGCTGTCTTTTGACGCTCGTTTTCTCGTCTTACTGACGGTTTGTGCTGCCTTTGCCCTTTATCGCAGCCGCATTCGTTGGGCCGAAATTGCTTGGATCGTCTGGCTAACAATCTTCTTTGCCATTTTGAACCTGGTGCTCATTTATGTTTTTGCTCCCCAGTACGGCGTGAAGCTCTTTGCGGATAAAACGGTTCTGCTGGGGACTGGCCACTATGCCCTGACGAGTCAGCAGCTCTTTTATGAGTTGCTCGTGCTGCTCAAATACGCTTTTTCCCTGCCTTTAACGTTGGTCTTTTTATTGACAACACAGCCGAGCCAACTAGCGGCTGGGTTGAATCGCTTGGGCGTGCCCTATCAAATTGCCTACGCCTTTTCGTTGACGCTGCGGTATTTGCCGACTATTCAGACGGAATTTGCCATGACAAAAAAGGTCCAAGAAGCCCGGGGCTATACTTTGGGGGCGGATAGTTCCTGGCCCAACCGGTTGCTTGCTACGAGTCGGCTGCTACTTTCGCTCGTTTTTGCCACACTGGAAAAGGTGGAAGTGATTAGTCAGGCGATGGCTTTGCGTCGTTTTGGAAAAGGGAAAAGGCGCAGTTGGTACCATGCACAGCACATGGGCCAGCAAGATTGGCTTTTCCTGCTCGGAACGATTGTTTTGCTACTACTATCGATTTTCTTATGCCAGCAGAATGGCGGGCGCTTTTGGAATCCTTTTTCCTGAACTAAGGATAACGGTGCTAGTTTTCTGAGTGTTATCATAAAAAATGAAAAAAATATCATCAAATGCTTGACAGGCGTCTACGGATCCGGTAAGATGAAATCATTCACAACAGCACATTGCTCTGTAGTTCAGTGGTAGAACACCGCACTGTTAATGCGTAGGTCGCTGGTTCGAGTCCAGCCGGGGCAGTTCCTTAGTCAAAGTAAAAAACGCTCATCTGATTTTCAGATGAGCGTTTTTACTTGCTTAAAGGCCGTGAAAAATCAGCCAAAGAATGACGATGATGGCTAGCCAGAAGAGCGGCTGTGTGTATTTACGCTGCTCCTGTAGCCGGCTTTGATAGACCCCATTCTCTTCCTGAGCATCAATAATGCCATCGGCCGCGTCCCTTGCAGCTGCTTTTTCCTGTCGCCGGCGGGCAGCCCGAGCAGCAACCTGTTCAGGATGGCGATTGACGTACTGACCAATCAGTAGGAGCACCAGCGCTAAGATAAGAAAGAACAGCAAGTGCTTGAAGACAAAAAGCAGGCAGAAGAATAGGACTAGGAGTACTAATAGCCAGGGCACCCAGGCCAGCAGGGCCGCACTGGCAATGAAAAAACCGAGAAGGGCGATGAAGCCGAAAACGAGGATGAGTAATAAGAGTGTGAGAAGCATCGGAATTCCTTTCTAACAGTGTTTGTTGGCCTCCATTATAACTTGTTTTTGTAGTCAGGGCAGGCAGGTTCAGGCGCTAAAAAACGAACATTAGATGAAATCAATAAAGAAAGTTCGGTTAAATGGAGGAGAAATCAGCAAAACGGTCCTTGTTAAATGAAAATTAATGCTATAATTGACTTGTTTTGACGAACATTTGCAAGAGCTAAGGGAGTGTACAGATGTATTTGCTGATTAACATTGTCGGCTTGGTAATCTTTATGGGCATTGCGGTGCTCTTTTCAAAGAACCGATCCGCGATTAACTGGCGTTCCGTGGCAGTCATGACGGTTTTCAACTTGGTTTTGGCCTGGTTCTTAACCTCTTTCTCCGTGGGACGTTCCATTGTGGAAGGCGCAGCCGACGGCTTCAACGAATTGATTTCGGTGGCCAATGTGGGAATTGATTTCGCCTTGAAACCAACGGGCATGTCCTTGCCCTTCACCTTCTTTACGGGTGTATTACTCCCCGTTTTGCTGGTCGTGCCACTCTTCGATATCCTGAACTATATCGGAGTACTGCCATTTATCATTAAGTGGATTGGCCGGGGATTGTCGAAGCTGTCTGGCCAGCCAAAGTTTGAATCATTTTTCTCAGTAGAAATGATGTTCTTGGGTAATACCGAAGCCTTGGCTGTTTCTGCCAACCAATTGAAGCAGATGAAGGCAGAGCGAAACTTGACCTTGGCCATGATGTCCATGTCCTGTGTTACGGCATCCATCATTGGTTCTTACACCCAAATGATGCCAGGCCAGTTTATTCTGACGGCTGTGCCCATCAACGTGGTCAATGCCTTGATTGTGACGACGATTTTGAACCCCGTTACCGTCACGCCCGAAGAAGATACCATTGCCACGATTGGCAGCAGCAATCAGCCTGCCGCCGAAGATGTTGACTCTGCCTCAGAAGGGTTGGCAGAAGCAGAAGTGCAAACAGTGGCCAAGCAGGAACGGGAACCATTCTTCTCCTTCCTGGGTGATTCCATCCTGGGCGCTGGGAAGCTGATTTTGATTATTGCCGCCAATGTCATCGCCTTCGTTGCCTTGGCCGCCATGATTGATAAGGTCTTAGGCTGGGTCAATCCTTGGCTGTCTTTGGAACACTTGCTAGGAATTGTTCTCTTCCCATTTGCTTGGTTGATGGGCTTGGACACCAGTTCTGCCTTTGATTTGGCTCAGCTGATGGGGACGAAGTTGGTGACGAACGAATTCGTGGTCATGGGGAAGGTGACCAAGGAAGTTGCCCACTACCCTGAACACTATGCGGCCGTCTTAACGGTCTTCATCACCTCCTTTGCTAACTTCTCGACGGTCGGTATGATTATTGGCTGCTTCAAGGGCATTGTTGGGGAAGAAAAGAACCGGTTGATTGCCAAGAACGTTGGCTACCTGCTTCTATCTGGTATCATGGTATCCATGTTCTCAGCAGCAATGGTCGGCCTCTTCGTTTGGTAAAAGATTGTCAAACCGCCTACGGGCGGTTTTTTCTTTGCTCTGAAAATTGGCCCTTTCCCCGACTTCCTGATAAAATAAAAAAGAATAATGCTGTAAGCAAAGTTGGAGGCTTGTCATGGCAGACGAAGAAAAAGCACAAAGTACAGAAAGTACAGAAGAAAAAGACACGCAGGCGCCGGTTCAGCCAGCAACTGAGGAAGCGAAGCAAGACCAAGCGGCTGACAAAGAGGCTGATCAAACGGCCAGCAATGCTAGTAAGGTAGCGGAAAATGTAAAGGAAGCCAGTGAAAAAGCTTATCAGGCTGGCTTAGAGAATGCGCAGAAGGCCTATCAGACGGCTAAGAAGAAGACGGATTGGTCGAACCCAATTGTCCTCCTCGTGGCCGTTCTGGTGATCTTGTTATTGATTCGCCTGCTTTTCGGCACGCTCTTTGCCGATTTCTTTGCCTACCTGGGTAAATTCCTGATGGCCATCGTCACGAAGAGTGCTTGGCCGGTCTTTTTGGCCATCTTTGTTTACTACTACCGACATGAAATTCGCGCACTATTGGACCGTTTGGGCCGATAAGGCAGAAAGGTTGTATCACTGATGTGGAAACGTAAGCCAAAAAATAAGAAAGTGCAATTTCAACCGGGGGAGGAGCAGCTTTCTCGAGCCCGGAAGAAGTTGCCCAAGCAGTCCGTCGCGAATGGACAAGCGCAGAGTGGTTCGGCCGCTGGGCGCTTCTTTAAGAGCTGGTATGGCATTGTGATTACCCTCCTGGTCATTGCTGCGGTAATTATCGGGGCGCTCTTTGCGTTGGGAGCTGCCTCAAACAATGGTAGTGATGATAGCTCAACGCCGGATATTTCGTATTCAAGTCATAAAAAGGCGAAGTCTTCTTCTGATAGCAGCAGTAGTGACGACAGTGACCAGGATTCGACAGATACAGGCGCGCAACAAAGTCAGTCTAATTCGTCCATGCAAGAACAGCAGCAGAAGGCGGCTGCAGAAGCAAGAGCCTACATGGCCCAACAGCAGCAACAACAGCAGCAAAAGCAAGCTGAACAGCAAAAACAGCAACAAGCAGCAGCTGAACAGCAAAAGCAGCAACAGCAGCAAGCTGAGCAACAAAAGCAGCAACAGCAACAACAAGCCCAGCAAAATAGCCAAAATCAAAACAATGGCCAACAAAATAATGGCCAAAGTAACAATAATAACCAACAAAACCAGCAGGGTCAGCAAAAGCAAAATTAAGGCCCTGTACTAGCCTTGGCCGCGCCCAAGTGCTTGACTTTGACCAGTCCCCTTTGTAAACTAAGAACAAGTCAAAGAGGAGTAGTTGGCTGGCAATGGAAAGAGACCTGATGGTTGCTGTGAATCAGGCATTGCCCCTAATGAAGGTTGCTTTGATTGCTTGTCATCAAAGATAATTGAGTGGCTACAAAGACAGTAGCAATTTAGGTGGTACCACGTGCAAGCGTCCTAATCAGTCGATTAGGACGCTTTTTTGGTCCCTCTACACAGTAAAGGAGTAATGTATGCGGGAAGTTGAGATGTCAACGAAGTATGATCCAACAGCCGTTGAGGCGGGGCGCTACCAAGCCTGGTTGGATGAAAAGTTGTTTGCCCCAGAAGCAAATCAGGCGATTCAGGGACAGGAACCAGCCCCTTATTCAGTGGTGATTCCACCGCCCAACGTCACGGGTAAGTTGCACCTAGGCCACGCCTGGGATACGACTTTGCAAGACATGATTATCCGCCAGAAGCGGATGCAGGGCTTCGACACCCTTTGGCTGCCGGGCATGGACCACGCTGGCATCGCCACCCAGGCTAAGGTGGAACAGCGCCTTGCGCAGGATGGTATTTCCCGTTATGACCTTGGCCGAGACAAGTTTGTGGAACAAGTCTGGGATTGGAAAAACGAATATGCTGCTACCATTAAAGAGCAGTGGGGGAAGTTGGGCCTATCCGTTGACTACGACCGGGAACGCTTCACGCTGGACAGTGGTCTGAACCAAGCCGTGAACAAGGTCTTCATTGACCTCTACAACAAGGGGTTGATTTACCGGGGCGAGTACATCATTAACTGGGATCCGAAGGCCCGGACGGCTTTGTCAGATATCGAAGTGGTTTACCAAGATGATGAAGGGGCTTTCTACCATGTGAAGTATCCTTTCGTAGATGGGACGACTTTGAACGGACAGGACTATATCGAAATTGCAACGACCCGTCCGGAAACGATGTTTGGGGATGTTGCCGTTGCTGTGAATCCGACGGATGAACGCTACCAAGATCTGATTGGAAAAAAGGTGCTGGTGCCGCTCGTTGGTCGGGAAATTCCGATTATTGCGGATGACTACGTTGAAAAGGACTTTGGAACAGGCATGGTGAAAATCACGCCAGCCCATGACCCCAATGATTTTCAGGTGGGGAATCGGCACCAACTAGAACGAATCAACACGATGACGGAAGATGCCCACATGACGGCAGCAGCTGGGCCATACGCTGGCTTGGACCGCTTCGAAGCCCGCAAGGCCATCGAAAAGGATTTGGCTGACCAGGGTTATTTGCTTAAGGTGGATCCTTATGTGCACTCAGTTGGTCATTCCGAACGAACTGGCGTGCAAATCGAATCCCGCTTGTCGACCCAGTGGTTTGTCAAAATGGCGCCTTTGGCCGAACAGATTTTGGCCATGCAGCAAAATCCGGAGGAAAAGGTCAACTTTGTACCCGGTCGTTTTGAAGATACTTTCACCCGTTGGATGGAAAATATCCGCGACTGGGTCATTTCCCGGCAACTTTGGTGGGGACACCAGATTCCTGCCTGGTATAAGCACAAGGGAACGGCCGAAGAAGAGATTTTCGTCGGAGAAGCAGCACCCGATGATTCTTGGGAACGCGATCCAGATGTGCTCGACACCTGGTTCTCCTCAGCCCTCTGGCCCTTCTCAACGATGGGCTGGCCTGACGTGGATAGCGCAGACTTTCAGCGCTACTACCCAACGAACACGCTGGTAACCGGCTACGACATCATCTTCTTCTGGGTGGCCCGCATGATGTTCCAGGGGAAGGAATTTACCGGCGAACGACCATTTAAGGATGTGCTGATTCACGGACTGATTCGCGATGGACAAGGCCGGAAGATGTCCAAGTCGCTGGGCAATGGCGTCGATCCAATGGATGTTATCCAACAGTATGGGGCCGATGCCCTGCGCTGGTTCTTAGCCACCGGTTCGACACCAGGCCAAGATGTCCGCTTTACTTATGAAAAGATGGACTCAGCCTGGAACTTTATCAATAAGATTTGGAATGCTGCCCGTTACGTTATCATGAATTTGGATGACGATACGCAGGCGGTGGTGCCAGACCAAGCAGAGCTGACGTTGGCGGATCAATGGATTTTGTCCCGCTTAAATGCAGTGATTGAAGCTGTTACCAAAGACTTCGACCGCTACGACTTTGGCGAAGCAGGTCGGGTCCTCTATAACTTTATCTGGTCTGATTTTGCTGACTGGTATATTGAAATGACCAAGGAAACGCTGGCTTCGGATGGCGATAAGCGGGCTGTCCAGGCCACCTTGGCTTATGTCTTGGAGCAAATCTTGAAGTTGATGCAACCAATCATGCCTTTTGTCACGGAGGCAATTTGGCAGGAAATGCCTGCGCAACAGCAGCAACCGGGTCAGCGTTTGGCAGTGCAAGCCTACCCAACGGTCAACCCTGCGCTGACGAATCCGGCCGCTGAAAAGGCCTTTGCCTCTTTGCAAGACTTAATTGTGGCGGTCCGGAACATTCGGGCAGAGGCGAAAGCGCCAATGTCCACGCCAGTGGACCTCCTGGTCAATGTCCAGGATCAGTCGTTGACGGCCATTTTCCAAGACAATGCCGACTATATCGACCGCTTTGTTAAGCCAAAGTCCTTGACGATTGCCCCTGATTTGGCAGCGCCGAAGTTGTCCATGTCACAGGTGATTTCTGGCGCTGAAGTCTATGTCCCATTGGCGGGGCTGATCAATATTGAAGCAGAAATCAGCCGACTACAAGGCGAGGCCAAGAAGTACGAGCAAGAAGTAGCCCGTGCGAACGGGAAGCTGCAGAACGAAAAGTTCGTGAACTCGGCCCCCGAAAAGGTCGTCGCAGCAGAACGTGAAAAGTTGGCGGACTGGCAGGCCAAGGCAGATGCGGTCGCAGCCCGCATTGCCCAACTGCAAGCACAGTAGCCTCTGGCAGTAAATTCCTCACCAGCTGGTGGGGTTTTTATGTTAGCTTAATAAAGACTCGACAAAATAGGTGGGTAGTGGGCGACGCTACCCAGAAAGATATCGATAATAGTAGGAAGATTTTATGTTAGGAAGTAAGATACGCGCTAGTGGTCACTATGTGCCAGCCGATCTGGTTAGTAATGATCAATTAGCAGAGGTCGTCGACACTTCTGATGAATGGATTGTTAGTCACACTGGCATCCGCAGTCGACATGTTTCACTACGGGGCGAAAACACCTCTGATTTAGCAACCAAAGCAGCTGAAGTTACCCTGCAAAGGGCTGGGATTGAGGCCGCAGCACTCGATTTTATTATCGTGACTACTTTCACGCCGGATGGGTTGGCGCCTTCTACGGCTGCCCTGGTACAACGAAACCTGGGTGCAGATCATGCTTTTGCTTTTGACTTATCAACGGCCTGTGCTGGTTTTGTCTTTGGCTTAGCCACTGCTGACAAATTTTTGAAAGCGGGTCCTTATCAACGCGGTTTGGTCATTGCGGCAGAAGTCAATTCAAAAATGATGGATTTTAGTGATCGCACCAGCACGGTCTTTTTTGGCGATGGGGCCGGGGCCGTCCTGTTGGAGAAAAGTGAGCAAGGGCAGTTGCAGGCGGAAAGTCTGCATACGAAAGGGGATGATAAAGTTGTTCACTCTGGCTTGATTCCACCCTTGACCAAATTGGCTGCTGATAACTATCCCACGATTCAGGCTTTTGCCCAGGAAGGCCGCCAGGTCTTTGAAACGGTTACGACGGTGATTCCTGAGCACATGCAGGCCGTACTCGCGAGTGCCGGCCTGACGCTGGATGACGTGGATTACTTTATTTTGCACCAGGCCAACTTGCGCATGATTGAGCAGGTTGCCCAGCGCTTAGAACAGCCAATGGCCAAGTTCGTGACCAACGTGGCCGATTATGGCAATGCCTCTTCGGCGGGTATTGCCATGGCCTTTGACCAATTGAATCAGGCGGTAACACTCACGGGTAAAAAAGTACTCTTAACTGGTTTTGGCGCAGGCTTTAGCTATGGTTCTGTATTGCTTGATATGTAAATATTTGCATTTGCAAAAAGCTTGTAATATAATCGAGACATAAATGCAAAGGAAAAATTCCCTTGCATCGTCTATAATGGACGTATAATTTAGGCACAAGAACTCAAGAACTTGTATATATTAATTTGAAGATGGAGATGGCTCACATGAAGAACAAAGTAACGAAAACGATTCTGGCGACTGCCGCAGGTGCAGCTGCTTTTGCCGGTGCACACGCTGCTGCATCTGCTGACCAAGTGTCCGTGAAGGATGGGGACACACTCTCCCAAATCGCAGAAGATCATAACACGACGGTTGACGAATTGGTTGCTAAGAACCAAATCGAAAACGCTGACTTGATCTTTGCTGGTGACTTGTTGACGACGGATGGTTCCGGTGTCACGGTTGCCCCAGCCGCTGCACCTACTGCAACGGCCAACCAAGACCAGGCAGCTGTTGCCCAAGCACAGGCTGCTACTGCTGAACAACCACAGGCACAAGCCCAAGCAAACACGAACCCACAGAACCAAGCAAGCACGACGAACGTTTCTTACCAAGCTCCAGCTGCTTCTGGTAACGGTGCCGATGCTTCCGTTCAAGGCATTGTCGACGCCATGAACGCTAAGCGTGCTGCCCTTGGTTTGGCACCTGTTCAATACGATGCTAGCCTTTCTGCACGTGCCCAAGGCCGTGCCGAAGAAGCAAACGCTAACGGCGGCTTGCCTTCTGGCCACATGGCCCAAGTTGCTGGCCCTGAAGTTGTTGCTATTGGCTTCGGCGCAGGTTCTGTTGTTGACGCATGGTACAACGAAACGAACATGATTGCTGCACCAGCGCACCGGAACTGGTTGACGAACCCATCCTTCACTCGGGTTGGCTTTGGTGTGTCAGGTTCAACAATCGTTGGTTTGGCCGGCTAATTTCAAAATCGGAAACGACTGTTCGCAGTCGTTTTTTTTATTGCTTAAAAAACATTTAAAGTTCGACTGTTAAGCTGACAGTCGGACTATTTATGTTAAGATTGAAAGACATGCAAAGTCGTTACTAAACTAATAGAATTGGAGTATTCGTTTCATGACCGAGCAAGAGGAACAGGTCTATTCCCGGAAAGCCCGTTTAGACGAAGGAAAAACCGGACGTAAGAAGAAAAAGGGGTGGAAGGCTTGGTTGCTTTCCCTCATTTTGATTGTACTGTTAGGTGCCGTCGCCTGGGCGGGTTATCTCTATACTCAATATAAGGGGTCAATTGATGATTTGCATAAGGAAGCCAAGGGCTTCAAGGGGGAACGGAATGTTTCCCGCTTAATCGCCCAGGGCAAGCCTTTCTCCATTTTGCTCCTGGGAACGGATACGGGTGATTTGGGTCGGGATCGGACCGGCCTCACGGATTCCATGATGCTCGTGACCATTAATCCGAAGGATGGTAAGACCACCATGGTCTCCATTCCTCGTGATATCATGGTTGCCATTCCTGGACACGAAGATACTTTCCCACAGAAGTTGAACGCTGCCTTCTCCATTGACGGTGTTGGGGCGACGATGCAGACTGTGCAGGACTACCTGAACGTGCCGGTTGATTCCTATGCCTTGATTAACATGGGCGGTTTGACGACCTTGATTAACCAAGTGGGCGGCGTGTCAGTGAAATCACCGCTGTCCTTCCAGTATAGTCAGGCCACCGCCCACGACTATGGCCCTGATTTGTATCGTTTCCACAAGGATTCTACGGCTTACGAATACTCCTCCGATAACGGGGAAACTTGGTCAGAAACGAAGCATAAGTTAACGGGTGATGCTGCCTTGGCCTTTTCACGGATGCGCTATGATGATCCACAAGGGGACTATGGTCGCCAGCAGCGACAGCGGATTATCCTCGAGGCGTTGATTAAAAAGGCGCTCAACGTGCAGAACTTATTGAATCCAGGCTTTATCAAGAAGGTTGCTAAGAATGCCGAGACGGATTTGACCTTCTCGGATATGACCAAGTTGGCACAAAAGTATCGGAATGCTGGTAAGACGCAAGATTCTGATCATTTGCAAGGGATTGGCAACTACTATGGTGGCGTTTCCTATCAGATGGTCAAGACTTCCGAAAAGCAGCGGGTCACGGATAAGTTGCGCGGCCAGTTAGGGCTGAAAGCGAAGGAAACTGGTTCGCAGTATGCGGGCGAGGTCCCAACGGAGCAGGTTCGTGCTGCAAGTGATAATCTTGCCGAAATTGGTGAAAAATTGTCATAAGTAAACAGAGAAGGACGGCAATGCCGTCTTTTTTATTTGCCTAAGAACCATGTTATACTGAGAGAAAATGACTTTGGGGACATCATGGCCGACCATTATTTAGCAATTATTGATTTGGGGAGTAACTCCGCCCGACTAGTGATCGAAGAATTCGTGGACCAGCACTATCAGGAAATTTATCGCACCAAGACGGACACCCGCCTGGCTGCTGGCATGGGCAGTGCCTGCCAGCTGCAGGAGGCGCCCATGGCCCGGACGTTGGCAGTTTTACGGGACTACGTGCAGACCATTGCCAGCTACGAAAACTGCCGAACAATTGCTATTGCGACGGCGGCCGTTCGCGTGGCCCGCAATCAGGCGGACTTTTTAGCCCGTGTGGCGGAGACGACCGGCATCACGCTGCGGGTGCTCTCTGGACAGGAGGAGGCCCATTACGACTATCTGGGGGTTCGTGCTAGTTTACCCGCGGTTGAGCAAGCCGTTATTTTGGATACTGGCGGCGCTTCGATTGAGCTGATTGCCTACCGGCAGCGTGGGCCAGAAGCCGAAGTTTCCCTGCCCTTTGGGGCTGTTTCCCTTACCGAAAAATACGGGCTAGCTGATCAAATTCATCAGGCAGACATTGATCAGGCCTGTCAGGATATTACGGCCGATTATGCCCAGCAAGCTGCCTTTTTAAAGGCGCAGCAAGGACAGCCAGTCATTCTATTGGGCGGGGCCAATCGCTCCTTAGCCCGGATGGCGAACATGGCTGATTTGCACGGCGCGTCCTTGTCCAAAGAAGCGGTTGAACGCTTTTTTACGGCCATTAGCCAAAAGAGTCGGGCCGAGCGCGAACAGCTGGCCGGCCTCGAAAAAAATCGGGCAGATATTATTATTTCGGGACTGCTCCCCGTATTGAATTTAATTCGTTTTATTGACGCACCCCGGGTGATCTTTTCAGAATCAGGCGTGCGGGAAGGGTTGATTAGCGAACTGCTAGCAGCATATGGTTAAGAAATTTTATCAACAAAGTCCAGCAGAACGGGTGGCCGCACTGAACTTATCAGATGCTGCTAAGGCCAATTTTTTAGCGGACCAGTCGACGGCACGACAATCACTCATTGAAAATTATGTGACGGACTACCCGCTGCCAGAAGGCATTGTCAAGGAACTGCTGGTTGGGGGCCGGTCCTATCAAGTGCCGATGGTGACAGAAGAGCCTTCTGTGGTAGCAGCCGCTAATAATGGCGCCCGTCTCTTGAACTTAGGCGGTGGCGTCCGAGTACTGGCGGCTGGGGAACCCCTCCTGGGCGGGCAGCTACTCTTTACAGCTGTATCAGCAACTGACTTAACTGCTTTTGTGGCGGCCAAGCGGTCGGCAATCGATGCTGCTGCCCAGGCGGCGAAGCCTTCGCTTTATCAACGGGGGGGCGGACTCCGTGACGTGGCCGTGCGAGCCCTGCCAGGCCGGCGGGCCGTGGTCACGCTCACCGTTGCGACCGGCCAAGCCATGGGGGCCAACGCCGTCAATACGATTTTGGAAGCCGTGGCACCTATTTTTCAACCCTTTGAAGAACAGCTCTTGGCCAAAATTTTAACCAATGCCGGACATGACAGCCTGCTCACTGTGCAGGGCCGGGTCTCGGTGACCGCTTTGGGCGGCGTGGACCGGGCCAAGCAGATTGCAGCCCTATCCGCTTTCGGGGCGGTCGATCCAGATCGGGCCGTTACGGAAAACAAGGGGCTTTTTAACGGGATTGCAGCAGTGCTGCTGGCCACTGGCAATGACTTCCGAGCTGTTGAAGCGGCCGGACATGCCTATGCTGCCCGCCATGGCCGTTACCAGTCCTTGACGAGTTGGCAGTTAACGGCGCAAGAAGATTTTTTGGAGGGGGAGCTGACGCTTCCCATGAACATTGGCTTAGTCGGTGGAGCGCTGGCTTCTTTGTCACGTGCCCAAGAAAATTTGGCCCTCTTGGATGTTCAGGATGTCCAGGAACTGAAACAGGTCATCCTGGCGCTGGGCCTGGCCCAGAATTTAGCGGCGCTTAAAGCGATTACGGGACCCGGTATTCAGGCAGGCCACATGAAAATGCAGGCCCGGGTCTTGGCGCAAGAAGCGGGTGCTAGTGAGGCAGAAATTCCGGCAGTCGTGGCCCGTTTACAAGAGCTGGGTGACTATAGCCAGGCCAAAGCACAACAAGTGTTAGGAGAAATACGAACATCATGGACGCAAAATTAGAGACACTGTTAGAGCAAGTGAATCAAACCTACCCTGGAACCGTCATGACCCGAGTGAGCGGTCCAGCGGACGGGCGCTTACGGCTAGACCGTGTGCAACAATCGGTACTAGCAGACCGGTTGTTGATTGAGGTCCAGGGCCAGACGGAAGCAAATTTCGTCCTTGGCAACGAACTACTGAAGCTGCTTTTGACGCTTAATGGGATTGTGCCCCAGATTTTCTTTGCGCTGACCTTTGAAAAAGAAGCCCTGGATCAGCAGTTGATTCAACTCGCCACCCGAATGCATCGGGTGGTGGTGCATGCCATCAGCTACCGAGAATTGGCCCGGCAGGGCTTTCTCACGGCGGAAACGGCCGCTGCTTTTGTGGCAGGGGTTCAAGATGAATTGAGTAAGGAAGGAGATCAAGTGGATGGGGAAAGTCTCTTCCGTTTGTTAACCATGCTCGATGCCGCTGTCTTCCTCAAAGCCTTCGAAGAAACAGGGGCGCGGGCGCAAGCCGCCGATTACAGCGCTGACTTTGCGGCCGATTATCCCTGGGCTTTTGCGGCGGCCAAAAAACTAACGGTGCCCATCTTGGCTGCTGATTTGACGGCCTCCCGGCAGATTCACAGGCAAATTGTGCAGCTTTTTGCGGCGGTGGATGAAACGTTGTCCACTGCAGCTTTGCCCACTATTAATGCTAACCAGTACGTCACACTGGCGCCCGTGCTGTCCAAGCGGCAGTTAGGAGCGACGGTGGCCAGCCAGTATGAAATCTTCCACTCGGATATGATTGATTTTAAGACTGGGGAGAAGGCCTTCGTTGGCTTAGGCAAACAGGACCGACAAAATACGTTTGTGATTACAGCACCTAGCAATCCGGCGGACCGGCCGGCCTTCTTTAAGGAACTCTATGCTTGGTCGGTAGAAGACCTCTTGACGAAATTGGCCCTGCCTTATATTCCCAGGGATTAAAACCGTGAAAGGACGGTAACCACTATGTTGGTGACAGCAGCCATTCAAGCTTTATTTGACCAGGCGCAGCACATTGTGTTTTTGACAGGGGCTGGCGTGTCCACGCTATCGGGTATTCCGGACTACCGGTCCAAGAACGGACAATACCAACACGCAACGCTAGCGCCGGAGTATTTGCTATCGGACCAAGCCTTTGCCGAAATTCCTGAGCAGCAGTACCAGTTCATGCAGCGCTATATGTACTTCCCGGCGGCGCAGCCAAATATTGTCCATCAAAAGATGGCCGCACTGACCCAGCAGGGTCGGGCTAAAATCATTACGCAAAATGTGGATGACTTGGACCTGGCGGCTGGTGTGCAACCGGACCGACTCATTCGTTTTCATGGTTCGCTCTACGACCTCTACACGCCAGTGGACGGCCAGCAGGTTTCGTTGGCGGACTACCAGCACTCGCTCTACCGGGCGGGGGATCAGGCGAAAATCAGACCCAATATCACCTTTTACGGTGAGCAACCTAAGCAGGTGGAAGAGGCGGTGCGCTGGGTCCGCCAGGCCGATTTGCTCGTAGTGGTGGGGACTTCGTTTCGGGTATATCCCTTCGCGGGTCTCTTGGACTATGCCCGTCCGGGCACAAAAATACTTGCCATTAATTTAGAAAAGATACCAACGACCGCGGCGGTGACACAGATTCAAGGTAACGCCGGCGAATTTTTCGAAGAACTGAAGCTTTAGTAGAAAGAGGCGCAAGTGATGCACAAAGAAGCAAGCAGGCCCCAACCATCATCGGGTCAACAACTGGGGCAAAAGCCCTATTTAATCGGCATCGTCCTGAACTTAACCTTTGTGCTGGGGGAGCTGATTTTTGCCAAGCTCGCCCATTCGACGGCCCTGTTTGCGGATGCCTTTCACAACCTGTCTGATGTCTTAGCGCTGGTGATTGCCTGGCTGGCGGTCTTAGTTTTTGGTTTGAAGGCCACCAAGAAAACCACCTATGGCTTCCATAATGTGTCCATTTTGGCTAGCCTTTTTAATACTATTTTGCTCCTCTTTGCGGTTTTTTGGATCTTCTATGAGAGTATTCGCGATCTCTGCTGGCCACCGCAGGCGGCCACTAACGGAACGTTGGTCACAATCGTGGCAGCGGCGGCCATCGTGGTCAATTTAGGGACCGCCTTTTTATTTAAAATGACGGGCACAGTGGCGCCTGATGGTCATCACCACGGCCAAGACCTAAATGCCAAAACCGCCTACCTCCATCTATTAGCCGATGCTGGCGTTTCAATTGGGGTCATTGTGGCGGGTTGGCTGATTCAATGGACGGGCATTCAAGCCATTGATCCCTTGGTTTCCCTGCTAATCGGATTCGTGATTTTGTACTCCTCCTGGTCCGTGATGAAGGAAACGTTGACCCTGGCCGTTAATGGCGTGCCGGCGGCCGTCGATGAGGAACAGGTCCAGCGTTATCTAACGGCTAGCCCGGCAGTGTTGGCCAGCCATGATTTACATATTTGGCCGCTGTCAACGACGGAAACAGCGCTGACGGTTCATCTTTTAGTGGCGGATGGCCTGTCGGTAGCTGCCCAGCAGCAGTTGCTCAACCAACTAGAACAGGGGCTGAAACAGGACTATCACATTGCCCACGTGACGATTCAGTTAGAGTTGGGGGGTAATCAAAATTGCAATGCCATTTAGGCCAGTCGCTGTTACTCGCGGGCATCCTTGACCCCGTCGCTTTTCCAAAGCTTTTCTTAAAATTAGGTGAAAAGAAGCTGTCCCTTTCAAGGAACAGCTTTTTTGAATTGGCAAAAAAGAGCTTGACCTTTTGTTGGTACCGTGTGAAACTGTTAGTGACTTAGGAAGAAGTAATCGGGTTAAGTATGTTTCATAAGCTTTCAACAGCCAAGTTGGATGAAACCCTTTATGAAATTTATTTAGCGCTTTGAACGTTCACTAGGTCGTACTTTTTGTACGGTCTTTTTCTTTTGTGAATACTGATCAAAAGCGAATTCGTTTATTTTATCCTGAGGATTATTCCAAAGGAGAGAATTATGGAAGATGCAACAAAAAAGCACCAGCATCACTCAATGATTGAGCATGCTGGTGAAAAGTCGTTGGCGGAGGTCAACGGTTCGATTGAAGTGCCTAAGAATGGGTCCTTCTTGCGCCGACTCTTTGCCTTTTCGGGACCAGGCGCCCTGGTGGCCGTTGGCTACATGGATCCAGGAAACTGGGTGACGTCGATTAAAGGTGGGGCAGCCTACCACTACTTGCTGCTGTCAGTGATTTTGATTTCCTCCCTGATTGCCATGCTCTTACAGTACATGGCCGGTAAATTGGGGATTGTTAAGCAGGAAGACCTGGCGCAGGCGACCGGAAACCGGACGAATTTGTTCGGCCGCATTGCCCTTTGGCTGATGACCGAATTCGCCTTGATTGCGACTGATATTGCCGAAGTGGTGGGTGGGGCCATTGCCCTTTCGCTGCTCTTCGGCTGGCCACTGTTGGTGACGGTCTTCTTAACGGCCTTCGATGTTATTATTTTGCTGCTGCTGATGAAGTTCGGCTTCCGCAAGATTGAGGCCATCGTCATGACCTTGATTTTGACCATCCTACTGGTCTTTGCCTATCTGACGATTTTGTCTAGGCCAGACTGGATGGCAGTTGTCGGGAACTACGTACCCCGGCCAAAGACCATGTCCATGAGTTCGGTTCAGGGGCTGGATAGTCCGCTTTACTTGTCGGCTGGTATTATTGGGGCCACGGTGATGCCGCACAACCTTTACCTGCACTCGTCTATTTCACAGACGCGGAAGGTAAACCACGATGATCCCGCTGAAGTGAAGGATGCCATTAAGTTGATGACTTGGGATTCCAACCTGCAGTTGACACTGGCTTTCTTTATTAACTCCATGTTGCTGATTGTCGGTGCCGCGCTCTTCTTCGGTCACGCAACGGAGCTGGATGGCTTCCACCAGTTGTATGATGCCTTAAACGACCACAACATTGCGGGCGCCATTGCTTCCCCTGTGTTATCAACGCTCTTTGCCTTGGCCCTGTTGGCCTCTGGTCAAAACTCAACCATTACGGGCACGTTGACTGGTGAAATTATCATGGAAGGCTTCTTACACTTCCGGATTCCAATGTGGCTGCGGCGCGTGATTACGCGAGGCATTGCCATTACGCCAGTCTTGATTATTGCTATTCTATACGGTGGCAATGAATCCAAGATGGACGCCTTGATTGAGTCCACGCAGGTCTTCCTGTCGATTGCCTTGCCGTTCTCGATGGCACCATTGATCTACTTCACTTCTTCCAAGAAGATTATGGGTAATTTTGCCAATAGTGCTTGGGTCAAGTGGGTCGGCTGGCTTTGTTTTGCAGCCCTGACGGCCATTAATGTCTTTCTTGTGTACAACATGTTTGCTGGTTGATCAGAAAAATAGGAGGCTCGTATGGCTGAATTACAAATGAACATCAAACCAAAGCAATTTAAGAACATCCTAGTCGGCGTGGATGAATCAGAACAGGGCTATAATGCCTTAGCCAATGCAATCCACCAAGCCTGTGAAGACGACGCCAAGTTGATTATCGCTTCCATCTTAGAAATGGGCGACCTGTCAACCATTGATGCCTTGCACCTGGATGTTATCAAGGAAAAGCGGGAAGAGATTGCCGCTAATTTGAAAAAGTACCAAGCCTATGCCCAATCACAGGGCGTTCGTGAGGTAGAGACGGTCTTCGACGATGGCGTGAAGGCAGGCGAGATTCTCAACGAGGATATTGCGCCAAGCGTGCATGCTGATTTGATTGTGGTGGGGGCGCATTCCCGAGAGGGTTTCTGGGATTCGATTGGTTCCCAAGCGGCTTACATTGCCCGCCACGCTCGGACGTCAACTTTGATTGTCAAAGAGGATTAACAAAAACGGCTTTTGCCGTTTTTTTATTGCCCTATACATGAAATTATTTTCATGTATAATGGAGTAAAGAAAAGAGGAACAACTAATGCTGACAACATTACTGACCGGGACCCTTTCTTATTTGGGGACGACGGCTGATTATTTTTTGATTTTACTTTTACTTTTTGCCCGTTTTCAGCGGCATGATCAAATTCAATCCATTGTGATTGGGGCTTTCTTGGGAAACGGCTTGTTGCTATTGCTGGCTTGGCTCTGTGCGGCTGTTTTAAAGACAGTACCAGCTGACTGGGTACTGGGCTTTCTTGGTTTGGTGCCGATTATCATTGCTGTTAACAATTACTTTGGGCGAGAAACAGAAGATGAAGGCGCGGCATTTGCTGCGAGCATACAAACAAAACCAGCGGCAAAGATTGTGCTGACGGTTGTCCTGATGACAATTTCAAGCTGTGGAGCAGATAATTTAGCCCTGTATATTCCTTACTTTTCGTTGACGGAAACCCGTTTTCTACCAATGATGCTGTTGATCTTCGTGTTCATTTTAATGCTGGCAATTTTGGCGGCGCACCGGTTCGCGCATGTCGTCGTTGTGCAACGACTAATGGATCGTTTTGGGGAAGTCATGCAATTTTGGATTTACCTACTGTTGGGTTGTTATATCCTCTTGGAAGCTGGGACCATTCCACATCTCCTTTCTCTGTTATAATGGCTTTATGGAAGAACAGGTGACAAATGAATTAAGTCATATTTTTAAATTACTTGGCTCACCCATTCGCCTACGAATTTTAACGCTACTACAACAGGGTCCTTGGTCGGTTTCGGATTTGGCTGTTGCGTTAGAGATGGAGCAATCTGCCTTATCCCATCAACTGCGGTTACTGCGTCTGGAGCAGGTGGTTACTGTCGAGAAAGACGGTCGAACCGTTTACTACCAGTTGACTGACTCACATATTTTGCAGTTATTGGGAAATGCCGAAGCCCACGTCCGCCACGTTCTGCGCAATCAAAGTCATCAAGAGGCGTTGGCGGCAGAACAGGTCGGCTCAGTGCGTAAAAAATTCAAAAAGTAATTGACGACCACTAGGCTTCCTTGCTATACTAATATAGTTGTTGAAACAGCAAGGCCCTTGTGGCGGAATTGGCAGACGCGCTGGACTCAAAATCCAGTGGTGGCAACACCGTGTGGGTTCGACTCCCACCGAGGGCATATTGGTCCATTTACTGTAAATCGCGGTAAATGGGCTTTTTTATTTTGAAAGTAGCGGGAACGTTGGTATGAGTGCCCTTATAACGGTTTAACTTATAATGTTTTGTAAGAACTAATTTGAATTAATAGCACTTTTTAGCAGCAACTGTATCAAGACTATATCATGATACATCGTTAAGTATACTCATCGCCTTTATATTGTCAGTAACTCTCTTTTCTTCCAGTAGGTGAGCGTATATTTCTAATGTGATACTTGTATTAGAGTGCCCAAGTCTTTCACTCACATACTGAATTGAAGCATTATGAGGGCATTCTCAAACCGTTGTGAACGTTAGAAGCAAACGTTCACAACGGTTTTTTCTTTGATGAATGGCAAGCAAAAAACCCCCGCCTTGGCGGGGGTTTCTTTATGATTGCTGAACCTGGGCTTCACCGGTTTGGTAGTTGATGTTGACGCCGGGTTGTACGTTGAAAATCCAGTAGTTAAAGTTTAAGGTCTGACCATTATCGGCTACTGATTTCGCCTGATAATGTACGCCTCGTGGTAGGCGTTCGCTGCCCCGGTAAAGGGGCGTGACCTGACCACGAATGGTGATGTTCGGATGCGTCTTGATGGCATTCCGAATATCATCTTCCGCGGCTAACTGGCCGGGGAAGGCGTTTTCGACACGGGTACCAGTCGTCATGTTTTCCGTTTTCATGGTATCCATGCCAAAGAACTGGTAGCCGACGATGTGCGACTTATTCCAAAGCGGCTGCTTACGGCCACCGAGAGTCGTTTTAGGGTTGGTGTGGTAGCCACCGACCCATTTTTGCCCGTCAAAGTGATCACCGATATTCCAGCCCGACGGGCGCACGGAACTCGGAATTGAAGCGGGACGCTTTTGGACCCGGTCCATCGCTGCTTTGCTAGCGACAAAGTTGGCCTGGCCGGAGCGGCCTAGAGAATCTAAGGGCGACATGGCAAAGCCATTTTGGGGCCGCAGTGGATTGCCAGCAACGGCTGGAAAACTTTGCTGTAGCTCAGCGTCGGTAAAGTTGGCCTGGTTGCCGTTGACATGGACGATGTCGCCGTCCAGGCTGCCATCCCAGTTTAGGGCTAGCAAATCTAGGTCCGACTGCGTCGATTGATTGGTACTTTGGCCATTCTGTTTGGGGCTGGCCTGCTTGCTAAATGCTTGGAGCGGGTTTTTCGAGTGGGAGGATTGTTGCTGGGGGGCCAACATGAAGCCTGCCAGCACGATGATGAGCGCGAAAACCGCCCCAGTAACAAAGCTGGGACGGTTTTGCGGGCGTTTTCTTTTTTTAGCCATTAGAAAGACATTGCTCCTAAGAATTGTTCAATCCGTTTTTCGGAGGAAGAGAAGAAGTCCTGGGTCGAGCCCTGGAAGGCTAATTGACCATCATCAATGAAGACGATTTGATCCGCCACCTTTTGGGCAAAGGTCATGTTGTGGGTGACAACAATCATGGAAGTTTCGGACTCAGCCAACTTCTTTAAGACCCGGAGGACCTGGGCTTCCAACTCAGGATCCAGCGCTGAAGTCGGTTCATCCAGGAGTAGATACTTGGGATCCATCGCTAGGGCCCGGAGAATGGCGACCCGCTGCTGCTGCCCCCCGGATAGTTGGTAAGGGTAGCGGTTGGCCAGCTCCGTCATGTTGAATTCTTGCAACAAGGCATTGGCTTTTTCTTCCGCAGCGGCTTTACTCATCTTCCGGACTTTAATCGGCCCTTCTGTGAGGTTTTTCAGGACCGTTAAGTGGGTAAAAAGGGCCTTTTCCTGGAAGACCATGCCGAACTGCTTGCGGACCTCTAAGACCTTGCTACGGGCAATTTCCTGGCTAAAGTCAACGGCAATATCATCGACCGTCATTGATCCAGCCGTTGGCCGGGTTAACAGGTTCAACGAATGGAGCAGGGTCGACTTACCAGAGCCAGAAGGCCCCACGATGGCCGTCGTTTTCCCAGCAGGGAAAGTGACTGAGATATCGTTGAGCGCCTTTTTGTCGCGATATGCTTTGGTTAAATTTTTGACAGTAATCATTGTGCGAACCTCGACGTGTATTGCTCCAAGTAGTGCTGACCAATGGCCAAAATGGAAGTGAAGAAGGCGTAAACCAGCGCTACCAGAATGTACATGGACAGAACCTTGTAGTTAGTGGCTGCAATCTGCTGGGATAGGTAAAACATTTCCACAATGGTGATGACGGAAGCCAAGGAAGTATCCTTTAGCAGGCCGATTAGGGAATTGGACAAAGGCGGAATGGAAATCCGGGCTGCCTGGGGTAGGACCACGTTCCAGTAAACTTGACTACCGGTCATGCCTAGGGACTGGGCGGCTTCCTTTTGAACATCCGGCACAGAGGAAATGGCTGCCCGAATGGATTCGGACGCATAGGCCCCGGTGTTTAGGGAGAAAACCGTAATGGCCGAAATCCAAGCGGATTGGAAAAGGGCGATATGGGCGTTGGGCAGGCCATAAAAGACGATGAACAGTTGCACAATCAATGGTGTGGAACGGAAGAGCCACACATAGAAGGCAGCAATGCCCTTCACGATTTGCAAGGCAGCGGCTGCCCATTCATTTTGCGGCAGCCGGGCCGAGCGGATGAGCGCCGTCCCGACGGCGAAAAAGAGGCCCAAGGCAAAGGAGATAATGGTCAGTGGGAGCGTGTATTGAAAGGCTGCCCGAAAGAGTTCAGGAACGTATTCCTTTGCTAAATTGAAAAAGTCGGTCATAGCTTACTTCCTCTATCAGAGTTTTTGTTATTTCTTTGACAGGTCAGTGTCAAAGTACTTGAGGGACAGGTCCTTCAACGTACCATCCTTCTTCAGCTTATCCAGGGCTTTGTTGACATCCTTTTGGAGCTTGTCGCTCTTCTTGTTCATCAAAACGCCTGCTGGCGTGGATTGGATTTCCTTGGAAACATCGATCGACGTGACCGGGGCATCCGGATTCGACTTTTGCCAAGCCTTGAAGGCGCCCAAATCATTGAGGGTACCGTCGGCCCGGTTCGTGGTAATCAAGTTCATGGCATCCACAATGCCGGAAATGCCCTTGATTTCAGCCCCGTGGTCCTTGGCCGTTTGGCCGTAGTTGGACGTCAGGGTCTGGGCCATCACTTTGCCCTTAATGTCATTGATGTTGTTGATGGATGTATCATCAGAACGCTTAATCAAAGCTGCCCGTGGGTAAAGGTAAGCCTGGGACATCTTGTAGTTCTTTTCCCGGTCTGGGCGAATCCCAATGTTGTTAATGACGGCGTCATAACGGTTGGCATTCAAGCCGGCGATCAGAGAATCCCACTTGGCCTGCACGAAGTTAACCTTCATGCCCATTTCCTTGGCAATATCTCGCGCCATCTCGACTTCATAGCCGGTGAGCTTGCCGTTTTGGTCATGGTAGGAGAAGGGCGCGTAGGTTCCTTCCAAACCAACGGTGAAGGTGTCCTTTTTAATGGTTTCACCCTTCTTACCACCGTTCATGGCACTAATGCCAAAGATAACCCCCAGCACAACGATAATGCCGGCGATGATGATGGCCATTTTCTTTTTCATGTCTATACTCCTTTGAACAGAAAAAGCCCCTAGAATCAAGCGTAACTCTAAGGGCGGGGAATCAGTATGGTTGATGGTGGCCGTCCTAAAAAAGCTGAGCAAATGTGATCGTGCTCAGTTTTTTAGCAGCAGGTTGTCGCACTTTGTGAAACAAACATAAAAGGCCTCCAAAATCATGTTAAGTGTACCGAGAACGGGGGCATTTGTCAATTAAGTTTTATGGTCTGTTACTAATTGGTTTTTGATGGGAAAAGTGGTCTAAGCCAATGAGCTAGGCCTTGTTCTTTTCTTTTCAAAAATGGTTTAGTAGAAATCAATGAAAGGGGGCCAGACTGTGCCCGGGGCCGCTTTTTTGCTATAATAGTGAGTTGAACAGTCATCATTTTGACGGGAAAGGACTCATATGTCAGCTGAAAATACGTTTTACATTACCACGCCCATTTACTACCCTTCGGGACGTTTACAATTGGGCAATACCTATACCACGGTCTTAGCCGATGCGGCCGCCCGCTACCACCGGCTGTTAGGTGATCAGGTCTACTTTTTGACCGGTACGGATGAGCACGGCGAAAAGATTCAAAAGAAGGCCAAGGCGGCTGGACAAAAGGAAAAGGACTATCTTGACCAGATGGCCAGCCAAATTAAGGACCTCTGGTCCCTGATGGATATCTCCTATGACGGCTTTATCCGGACCACGGATGTTAGCCATGAAGAAGCGGTTCAGCGAATTTTCCAAAAGCTGCTGGATCAAGGCGATATTTATAAAGGACAGTACGAAGGTTGGTATTCCGTCTCCGATGAGGAATACTTCACGGAATCCCAGTTGGCTGAAGTCTACCGGGATGAAGCAGGAAACATGATTGGTGGCAAGGCGCCTTCCGGACATGAAGTCGAAAAGATTCAAGAAGAAACTTACTTCTTCAAAATGTCCAAGTATGCGGATTGGCTGGTTGACTATTACAAAAATCACCCTGACTTTGTTCAACCAACGGCCCGGATGAACGAAATGTTGCAAAACTTCATTCTGCCTGGCTTGGGGGATTTGGCCGTTACTAGAACTTCCTTTGACTGGGGGGTACCGGTACCAGGCGATGAAAAGCATGTCATTTACGTTTGGATTGACGCCCTGGCCAACTATATTACGGCGCTGGGCTATGATTCAGACGATAGCAGTCTCTTTGATAAGTTCTGGCCGGCAGATGTGCAGTTGGTCGGCAAGGAAATTGTCCGTTTCCACATTATTTACTGGCCAATTATGCTCCATGCCCTGGGCCTCCCCATGCCAAAGAAGATTATTGGCCACGGTTGGCTCGTCATGAAGGACGGTAAGATGTCCAAGTCGAAGGGGAATGTGATTTATCCTGAAGATTTGACCGCCCGCTATGGCCTAGATGCGGTCCGCTACTACTTGCTGCGGGCCATGCCTTTTGGTAATGATGGCGTCTTTTCACCAGAAGACTTTGTCGACCGGGTCAACTATGACTTGGCCAACGACCTGGGCAATCTCTTAAACCGGACCGTGGCCATGATTAATAAGTATGAAGGGGGGCAGGTACCAGCCTTCCAAACAGAACAAACGGCTTATGATGCCGACTTAGATCAGCTGGTGGCCACGCAAATTCAAGCCTATCGCGGCTATTTGGACGACGTGAAAACAGCTGACGCCCTCGACGAACTGTGGACGATTGTGCGTCGGGCCAACAAGTATATTGATGAAACCGCCCCTTGGGTCTTAGCCAAGACGGCGGCCGAAGATGAGCAGGCACGGCAACAGTTGCAGTCAGTGCTCGCCCACTTGGCTGGTACACTGCGGGTGGTGGCCGTTCTCTTGCAACCGATTATGACGGAAGCGCCTGCTAAAATCTTTGAACAGTTGGGTCTCGAATACCCAACAGCCGGCGTACCCTTGCTGGACTTGGCCAACGACCAAGTGCCAGCCGGGACCCAGGTAGTGAAGAAGGGGCAACCGATTTTCCCTCGCTTGGATGTCGCCGAAGAAGTGGCCTACATTGCCGGCTTGGTTTCCAAGGATACCAAGGGTAAGGGCCGGGCCGTGAAGGAAGCAGCAAAGCAAAAACAAGAGCAGGAAACTATGACAGCAGAGCAGCGTGAACAAGCAGGAAAAGATTTGATTGAATATGACGACTTTGACAAGGTCGAAATTCTGGCCGCCAAGATTACGGCGGCAGAAATTGTACCGAAGTCGAAGAAGCTCGTGAAATTTACCTTGGACGACGGCTCGGACAAGCCCCGGCAGATTCTCTCAGGCATCCGCCACTGGTATCCAGAGCCAGCCGAACTGGTTGGCAAGACAGTGGCCATCGTGGCCAACATGGCGCCCCGCAAGATGGCAGGTGAGCTATCAGAAGGCATGGTGCTTTCGGCCGAAAAGAACGGTCAGGTAACGGTGACCATTTTGCCAGACAGCATTGAACCCGGTGCAGGTATCGAATAAGTCAATTATTTAGTAGCAACAAGGACCGCAGAACAATTGGCGGTCCTTGTTTTGCTTTTTCACTGATTCGAATTGGCAGAGTCGTGAATTCCCGCTATAATGGAAACAATAGTTTGCAAAATAGTAATAGAAGAGGTTTTTATGACGAGCGACCAAGAAATTTATCACTGCTTAATTGATCAAGATGCATTTAATATGGTGGACGGTGCCTTTCTCCATGAGTTGGATCCCTATATCCAGCAAATGATTCAGGCGGACCACCCGGAAGCCAAAAAGGATAGCTTTATTTGCAGTGAGCACTTGGTCGCTTACCGTCTGCGCAAGTTGAATCAGATGATTCATGAGGACCAGCACGAGAACAAGGCCATCAACGACAAGATGACCAAGACGCTATCCAACGACGATTACCAGATTATTGATGTTAGCAAGAAGTTAGAAAAAACGCTGACCTTCGGGCAACGAATTGCGGATGGGGTCGCCCGTTTTGGCGGTTCTTGGACCTTCGTGATTTCCTTTGTGGTGATTATGGTGGGTTGGATTATTCTCAATGTCACCCATCTCTTTGGCTCGAACTTCGATCCTTTCCCCTTCATCCTGCTCAACCTCTTCCTATCGATGGTGGCGGCCATCCAAGCGCCTTTGGTCATGATGAGCCAAAACCGTGCGTCGAGCTACGACCGGATGGAATCACAAAATGATTACCACGTGAACTTGAAGTCCGAAGAAGAAATTCGGATGTTGCATTACAAGGTGGACCACTTGATTCAAGAGGACCAACCCAACACGATGCAAATTCAAAAGATGCAGATGGAAATGCTGGCCTCCATTAACGAGCAGTTGTCGATTTTGATGGCCGAAAAGGAAGCGCGCGATGCGCAAAAAACAGAGCAGCAATAAGCGAAGCAAGTGTCCAATCGTTCGATTGGACACTTTTTTACTAGCTAGGAAGACAGAAAAAAGCACCGAACACTTTGCTCGGTGCTTTTTTGGTTAAAATGTTTTGGCTGCGAAATTGACCTCGTAGAGCATCTTGTCGTCGAAGGTCTCCGTTTGACCATTGCGCGTGATGGCCAAGGTTGTCTTGGCCAAATAGCGGGTATAGGTTGGCTGGAGGCCAGCCTGATCGAACTTGGCTTTGGCTGCAGCAGGGGCCATGCCGTAAAAATCAATCAAGTTGATTTCTTCAGGGTCCTTGATGGTAAAGACTGCTTTAACCCCGTCCTTTTCAAAGGTATAACGGAGGGACTTTGGATAAGTCTTGCCCGTCTTTTCCTGCAGATAGGTGTCTAAGATTTCGACTTGCGCATTTTCAGGGTCAATACTCTCCAGCACCCGATTGCCTTCGTTATCATCAATCGTGAAGAGGGGAATGTGGGGCTTGCCGAAACGGTCGGCACCGACCATGTCGTAGAGCAGGACGGCGTAGTTCCCACTAATCTGCCGGCCCCAGACCCAGCTGTGGAAGGCTTCCATTGGGCTGGTGTTAAACCACTGGTGGTTGTAGTAGGCTTCCCCCTGAACGGTCTTATCTTCACCATTAATCTTAAGCTGACCTTTGACCGTTAACTTCGTCACGCAGATGAAGTTATAGTAGTAGCGGTCGTTTTCGCCGAAGGTAATGTAGCCGTTACCGGGACGGAAAGGCTTCGTTTGGGCTTCAAAATGCAGGTCCATGGCCGTCTGGTGTTGGACGGTCTTCTTGCCGTCCAATTCTAGCTCATAATCCGCTTCTGGTTCAATATGCACGTCGTAGCTTTGCCAGTCATGGCCTTGGAAGGTGTTGGGGCCCCACTTCAAGTCTGCCTGCTTGGTGCTAGTGAAGACATCGGCGGCCTGATAGAGCCGGTAGTCGTTAAAAGGCTGACCGTCCTTGGTCGTATAGTTCATGGCAATATTGGGGTTATCACCCTTCAGTGGGACCTGGCTTGGTGACTTGGGCCGGAAGCCGACAACCAAAGTTGAACCATCGTCGAAACTACAGTCAATATAGAAAATTTCGCCGTGACCGGGTTCATCGTTGTCCCGCTTACCGTCTTCCCAAGCTTCCACTTTGTTGGGGTTGATACCAAACTTTTGGTAATCTGCTGCGTTTTCCATCACACGTCCTTGTGCCATTTGTCATCCTCCTATTACTGTTGCTGAAGTGTTATCACAATTATAGGGCAATGGTCAGCCAGAAGCGACCAACAATTAATAAACAACTGTTGTTTATCTCGAATAAAAAAACCACTGCAATCGCAGTGGTTTTGAAAGTGGTGCTTAGCCCAAGTCGCCGAGGGCAGAGTAACCGATTGTTGGGAAGATTGTCACTAGGCGACGCAATTCCTTCTTGGTGTAGCCAAATTCGATGGCAGGAAGCAGGGCGTTGACGATGTCTTCTGCGTGTTCGGACAGCTCAACGACACCAACTAACTGGCCTTGCTTGTTGAAGATCGTGGAAATTTGACCACTCTTTTCATAGTCGACCAGGCGGAACCAGTCGGCCATAACGTCTGATTCGACCACATCGTACTTGTCGGGGTTGGCCTTGGCTTCTGCCAAGCTAACGCCGGCTTGTGCCAAACGTGGGGTCGTAAAGACGTTGGTACCGATTGCTGGGTAATCAATGGCTTCCTTGTCGTCGCCGTTGATTTGGTCAGCGACGTACTGGGATTCGAACGTAGCCGTTGGCGTCAACTTTGGCACATCCTTATGCAAGACATCACCCGTTGCGTATACATTTGGCAAAGAAGTCTGCAAGTGATCGTTGGTGATGATGCCACCCTTATCGAAGTCAATGCCAACTTCTTCCAGGCCCATGCCTTCGGTGTTTGGAATCCGACCAGTAGCATCCAAGACGTAGCCGGCTTCGAAGTCACCAGCAGATGTCTTGACCGTGTAACCGTTCGCTGTCTTTTCAACAGCAGTAGTGTTGGCATTCTTCACGAAGGTCAAGCCCTGTGCTTCCAAAGCGGCCAACAGTTTGTCGACATAGTCAGCAGGGAAACCAGCCAAGGCCCGGTCGCCACGCATGATGACTGTGACGTCCGTACCAGCAGCTTGCATCATCGCAGCAGATTCGAGGCCGATGTAGCCGGCACCGATAACGACCATCTTTTCAGGTGCTTCTTCATTGGAAAGGAAGTCCTTGGAATCGTGGAGGTATTCAGCCCCTTCGATGTTCAAGCGGTGGGAGTGCATCCCAGTGGCAATCACAATGTTTTCAGCAGTGAGTTGCTTGTCACCAGCCTGAACAGTGTGGGCGTCAATGAAGCGACCATCACCGAAGAAGACATCAACATTGGCCCCTTCCATCAAACCTTGGAGGGCATTAGGGAAGACCTTAACAATATCGTTCTTGTGGGCCACGTTCTTCTGCCAGTTGATGGCACCAGAACCTTCAACGATTCCTTCAGAAGCCTTCAATTCCCGGCGCAAAGAAGCAGCGTTTTCCAAAGCGATTTTGGCGTTGCAACCCCAGTTTGGGCAAGTGCCACCGAACGTGTCCCGTTCAACCATGGCAACCTTCTTACCCTGTGCGGTCAACATGGGCGCACCGTCAAAGGCCCCGTGTCCAGCGCCTAAGTATAGTACATCATAATCGTATGTTGTTGACATGAATTTCCTCCTTTTTCTTTACGCCTTTATTATGCCACTAACTTATTCTAATTTAAAGAAAAAATATTAAAAAAAGCAACTAGACCAAAGCTGACTTACTAAAAAAACCACCTGTGACAGCGGTTCTAGCAGAATATTACACTTTGATGACATGGCGCTTGAGCAGGGGCCAAACGGCCAGGGCAATGACGGCGCCAAAGAAACACTGACAAGTATTGCCGATAATGGATGCGTAGCCCGCGGCCATACTATGGTAAAGCCAGGCGCTGGCAAAAACATAACCAGTAATCATGACCAGCGAAGCGATGACGGTCAGCGCCATCAGTTGCTTTTGACTAGCCCGTGCACCGAACAGACCAGCGAGATAGCCTTCGAGTCCATGGATAACCAGTGAAAAAAGCAGCCACTGGGGGTAGCCGGCTAAGAGGTCTAGTAGGGCGCCGGACATGCCCCCGACAATCAGGCCGGCTTCTCGACCATAGGTCCAGGCAGCCAGAAAGATGCCGGCTTCCACCAAATTGACGAAGCCACCAGTTGCTGGAACGGGAATCTTCACCACATAGGATAGGGCTAAGTTCAAGGCAATCAGAACGGCCAGGATGGTCATGGTTTTAACGGAACGGATGGACATGGCTTCTCTCCTTAGATTTTAATAAGAATCATTCACATAATCTTATCATAACATAAGGGCGAAACTGTTTTCTATTATAATAGGAAAAAAGACGGACCACAGCGTTCGGGCATGAACTCCGCTGCAGGGCGCCTTTCGTTGACTATGCTTTTTCGATGTTTTTACCAAAGTACATCAGTTCCCAGATGCCATCTGGTTTGGACTGCTGATCGACTAATTGGCCATCAACATACTTGGCGACGGAAATATCACCGGTGAAGCGGAGGTAGGCCCCGTCGAAGCCGACCATTTTGGCCAACCACTTTTTCACACCGGAAATTTGGTCAATCATTTTAAAACCAGAGATGGTCTGCTTAATTTCATAAGTGAGGACATATTCCGTTTGACCATTCTTGAGCTGGTAGGCTTGCTTTTTTTGAATCGACTTACCAGTGTGTTCGTCGATGACGACATCACTGCCTGTCACCGCCATGTTCTCCGCATCGCCACTGATGATTTGGCCGTGATCGGCGATCATCATGACGGGCAGTTCGGTGTAATCGTAACGTTTGGCTGCCGTAATGTCCGCAGAAATCACTTGGTAGTCACCAACAGTGGCCCGACCCCAGTACCAGTGGTGGATCAACTTGAGCATTGATTCGTCGCCCCAGTTGTGGTCATGGTAGCCATTGCCCGTGACGGCAACCTTTTCATCGCCGAACTGAACGGTCCCCGTTACCTTAGCAGCTGGCACGGCTGGTAACCAGGCAAAATAATGGTCGCCGAACTCGTCGACCCCTGAACCAGGCCGCCAAGGACTGAGCTTGTTTTCAAACACCAAATCAGCCACGACGTCGTCCTTTTCAAAGTGGACCCGGTAGGTCTGCAAATCACCAGTCAGTGTGCTTTGACCAATTTGGACATCACAGTGGTCTTTGGCTGCCTGGAAGTCGGTGGCCGTCACATCGTTGCGATAAGTGCTGGTCTTGCCGTCCAAGCCCGTCCATTCAAAGGAAACCCAGGGCTTCAGTTCTTTGCCAAAGTTCATGGGGTCTTTGGTCATATAGGTCAAAACGGCGCTGCGGCCATCCGCTAGGGTCGCATCCAAATACCACCACTCGAATGATTGGTCACTGGCATTGGTGCGCATCCCGTCTTCAAAGGGCTGGATGGTATCGGCTTTTAAGCCGTAACGTTGGTAGTCGGCTGCTGTATCAGCAGCACGGGCGATTTCTTTTGGCATAGGTCGGTTCCTTTCGCATTTCCTACTTTCTTCTCTGCCTTCATTCTAGTTGAAAAAAGGGCTTTTTCCTAGACCAGCAACTGTTGGATAGGGGCAATTGGTTCGTTTTTTCGATTGGACCAGGCCAATCGAAAATAGTTTGCTTCCAGTCTACTAACATTGTGTTATAATGACTTTGTTGACTTAAGTCAAAAAATTTATTGGAGGTCTACACACATGACTGTGAAGATTGGTATTAACGGATTCGGTCGGATTGGTCGTTTGGCATTCCGTCGTATTTTGGAATTGGGTGACTCAGCAGCTGATGTTGAAGTCGCAGCCATCAACGATTTGACTAGCCCATCCATGTTGGCATACTTGTTGAAGTATGATTCAACGCACGGTGCTTTGGATGCCGAAGTATCCGCTGATGAAACTGGTATTATCGTCAATGGTAAGCACTACACGGTTTACTCAGAACGTGATGCCCGCAACATTCCTTGGGTGAAGAACGACGGTGTTGAATACGTAATGGAAGCTACTGGCTTCTATACGTCAGCCGAAAAGTCACAAGCCCACTTGGATGCCGGTGTCAAGAAGGTCTTGATTACGGCGCCAGCCGGTGATGTACCTACTGTCGTTTACGGTGTCAATCAGGACATCTTGACGCCAGAAGACAAGATTGTTTCTGCAGGTTCCTGCACGACGCAGTCATTGGCTCCAATGGGTAAGGTTTTGGCAGACAAGTTCGGTGTTGAAGTTGGCGCAATGACGACGATTCACGCCTTCACGTCAACGCAAATGATCTTGGATGGTCCAAAGTCCAAGAAGTTCCGTTCTAACCGTACTGCTTCCGTCAACACGATCCCTCACTCAACGGGTGCTGCTAAGGCCATCGGTCTGGTTGTCCCAGAATTGAAGGGTAAGTTGAACGGTCACGCACAACGTGTTGGCGTTGTCGATGGTTCTGTTACGGAAATGACTTCTGTTTTGTCAAAGAAGGTCACTGCTGAAGAAATCAATGCTGCCATGAAGGAAGCATCTTCTGAAGCATTCGGCTACAACGAAGATGAAATCGTTTCATCCGATATCATCGGCGACACGCACGGCACGACTTTCGATGCTACGCAAACGCAAATCGTTGAAGCAGGCGACAAGCAATTGGTCCGCACTGTTTCATGGTATGACAACGAATACGGCTTTACTTCCAACATGGTTCGTACGTTGTTGCACTTCGCTTCATTGAAGTAAAAAACGAATTAGAAAACCGCTTCGGCGGTTTTTTTTCTGCCTGAAGATGCGAGCGGGAAAATAGTTTGACCATCGAACTATTTCTTGTTAGACTGTTACCATCATGCTTCTCAACAGAAGAGTTAAGCGCAGCAGAAAGGATCAATTCATGGCAGTGTTAACAACGACTGAAATTATGGACTTGATTCCCAACCGTTATCCCATCTTGTATATGGATTACGTCGAGGAATTAGTGCCGGACGAAGCCATCGTCGCCGTCAAGAACGTGACGATTAACGAACAGTATTTCCAAGGACACTTTCCGGGCAATCCCGTGATGCCTGGGGTCCTCATTATCGAATCGCTGGCACAGGCAGCTTCGATCCTGATTTTGTCTTCCCCACAGTTTAAGGGAAAGACGGCTTACATGACCGGTATTGATGACGCCAAATTTAAGCGCATGGTCAAGCCGGGGGATGTGTTGAAATTGCATGTCACGATGGGCACTGTTCGGGAAAAGATGGGCACGGTCCAAGTCGCGGCCAAGGTTGATGACAAAGTGGTGACCAGCGCACAGCTGATGTTTGTGGTTGCGCCCGATGAAGAACAATAAGTCAGTCGATCGTTCTTCAGTCGATTTAACCGCGATGACCAAGGATTTGGTCGACCTCTTTGCCAATGTGATTCAGGTCGAAGAGTATGAACTGCGTAATGGTCCTTTTTCGGATTTAACCGTCAAAGAAGTGCATACCATCTATGCCATTTCCATGTATGAAGAAAAGTCGGCCTCACAGGTTGCGCGAGCCGTTCGCTTGAGCCCTAGCGCCATGTCCACAGCCATTGACCGCCTGGTCAAAAAGGGCTACGTGGAACGCCGGCGGTCGAAGGCCGACCGACGGGTGGTCAAGCTAGGATTGACCCATGCTGGTCGCGTCCTCTTTCGGGCACACCAGTACTTTCACTATCAGTTATCCAAAACGATTTTGGCTGATTTATCCGACGAACAGGCGGCGGCCATGGCCATGTCGATTCATCAACTGCAGCAACGACTGCAAACACTGAAAGCAGAATTATAAAAGAGCGCATATGGAAAATATGAATATCAAAGCAACTGCCCGAGCCGTACCGGAGCGGGTAGTCAGCAATGATCAACTATCCACGTTAATGGACACCAACGACGAGTGGATTTACCCACGGACGGGGATTCATAATCGCCATGTAGTTGATCATGAAAATACTTCTGATTTGGCCACGACGGTAGCAAAGAAGTTATTGGAAAAAAGTGGCTGGGCAGCTAGCGATTTAGACTTTGTCATTGTGGCAACGATGTCCCCCGACGCACTGTCCCCCCATACGGCGGCGATTGTGCAGGGGCAGATTGGCGCTAACAACGCCTTTGCCTTTGACATTAATGCGGCTTGTTCTGGTTTTGTCTACGGCTTATCCGTGGCCTCAGCCTTTTTGTCTAGCGGCCGTTACCAAAAAGGGCTCTTCATTGGCGCAGAAGTGTTGTCAAAGCTGGTTGACTGGCAGGACCGGACGGTCTCCGTTCTCTTTGGCGACGGGGCCGGCGGTCTCTTGTTAGAAAAGACAGCAGAGCCGGTCGGACTTTTGGCCGAAGAATTACAAGCCTTTGGCGAAGACGGACAGGCCATTCAGGCTGGTCGCTTTGCCAACAAGAATGCCTTTGCTGGTGAAATCAGTCCTCTGGACCCTTACTTCCACCAGGCCGGTCGGGATGTTTACCGCTTTGCCACCAAGGAAGTCCCCAAGACCTTAGCGAAGGCCTTGGACAAGGCGGGGTTGACGGCTGATGACGTCGATCTGTACCTGGCCCATCAGGCGAATTACCGCATTATTGAATCCATTGCCAAGAATTTTGGTCAGTCTTTGGACAAGTTTCCAACCAATATGACGGAATACGGCAATACCAGCGCTGCTTCAACAGCCATGCTCTTAGATGAACTGTTAGAAGCAGGGCAAATCAAGCCCGGCATGACCATCGCCTTTGTTGGCTTTGGTGGTGGCCTGGCAACCGGCGTGCAAATTTGGCGCGTCTAACCAAGTGCTTACGGTGTAGTAGGCTGCACCGTAAAAATCAAACGTTTAGTAGGAACTAAAAGGAGAACGACAATGACACAAGAAGAAGTTTTCGGCAAGGTAAAGGACATCTTGGTTGACCAATTCGACTTGGACGATGGCGAAGTAACGATGACGACGAACATGACGGACGACATCGATGCCGACTCATTGGACTTGTTTGAAGTATTGAACCGGGTGGAAGATGATTTCGACGTGAAGTTGGAAGCCGCTGACGATGTGCAAACGGTTGCGGACTTGGTGAACAAGATTCAAGCTGAATTGGACAAGAAGTAAAACACAACGCGGTTTTTGACCGCATACATACGATTAAATGAAGGAAAAGGCATAAATTATGACAGTTACTGTAGGAAATCCTATTTTTGATAAGCTCGGTATGAAGTACCCCATCGTAGAAGGGGGGATGACCTGGGCCGGAACGGGTGCTTTGGCGGCAGCTGTTTCCGAAGCTGGTGGTCTTGGTTTCATTGGGACTGGTTACTGGCACGGTGACGATGTGCGCCGGGAAGTACGCCGGGCCAAGGAACTGACCGACAAGCCTTTTGGTGTCAACGTCATGTTGATGAGCCGGCACATTCGCGAAGTCTTTGATGTCATCCTGGAAGAAGGCGTTAAAGTGGTCGCAACCGGCGCCGGGGATCCATCGCCCTTCTTGGAAGAACTACACGCCGCTGGCGTGACGGTCATGCCCGTTGTCCCTTCCGTTTCCCTCGCACGCATGATGGAACGAAAGGGTGTCGATGCGGTCATCGCCGAAGGAATGGAATCCGGCGGTCACATCGGTCAAATGACGACCATGGCCATGGTGCCACAAATTGTTGATGCTGTTTCGATTCCGGTCATTGCGGCTGGTGGCATCGGGGACGGCCGTGGAGTTGCCGCAGCTTTAGCCCTCGGTGCTTCTGGTGTGCAAATGGGCACTCGTTTCCTGGCCACACCCGAATCGGAAGTGCACCCAAACTTCAAGCAAAAGATCTTGAAGGCCAAGGACATTGACACGGTCATTACCGGTAACATCGCCGGTTCCCGGGCCCGGGTCTTGAAGAACAAGATGGCCAAGGAATACATTAAGCAAGAAATTAACGAAATCCAGAAGCCAGCGCCTGATTATGAGACAGTTGAAAAGCTGGAATCCGGCACGCTCCGTCGGGCCGTACAAGAAGGAGATAAGGACGGCGGTGCCTTCATGGCCGGCCAAATTTCCGGTTTGATTCATGAAGAACAACCAGTGGCAGAATTGCTGGCTGAGATTTGGGATCAGGCAACCAAGATTCTAAACATTGAGAACACCACCAAGTAGGGGGATTGCATGCAAGTCGGATTGCTTTTTAACGGCCAGGGTGCGCAAAAAGCGGGCATGGGCGTTGATCTTTATGAAAACCAGCCCGTTTTCCGTCAGTACATTGACCGGGCTTCAGAAATCTTAGACTATGATTTACTGGCCGTTTTTCAAAATGAAGCTGAACTCGCACAGACGCGCTATGCGCAGCCGGCCATTGTCGCTTTTGACTTGGCCCTCTACCAGACACTGCAAGCAGCGGGCCTACCACCGGTACAAGCAGCGCTGGGCCTGTCGCTTGGGGAATACCCGGCCTTGGCAGCCAGTGGTTTGATGACCTTTGACCAGGCCATCGCTTTGGTCAAGGATCGTGGTGCCTACATGCAGGCAGTCGGTGACCAAAATCCCGGTAAGATGGTTGCTGTGCTGGACAGCCAGCAGGACTTAATTGAAGCAACCATTCAACGCTTGCAGGAAGCGGGCCAAGCTGTTTACCTGGCGAACTTTAATACTTTTAACCAGTTGGTAATCGGTGGCGTTCAGGATGCAGTGGATCAGGCAGTGGCGGCTCTAGAAGCAGCTGGCATTAAAAAGCAGGTAGCGCTGCCCGTTTCAGGGGCCTTCCATACGCCGCTTTTGCAGGACGCTGCCGATCAAATGGCGGCCCGTTTCAAGGGAGAGCACTTTACAGCAGGGACTTTCCCGGTTTATTCCAACACGACCAAGACGGTTTTCAACCCCGCTAATCTGACTGAGGTGTTGACCCAGCAGATTACCCACCCCACTTACTTCGCCCAGTGCTTGCAGGCCATGCAGGCAAACGGGGTGGATACTTGGATTGAAATTGGTCCAGCAGCTACCTTGGTGAAATTCGCCAAGAAAATCGTAGCGAAAGATAATCCCAAAATGACGGTCACGGATGCCAATAGTCTGGCGGAGACCCTGGCATTTTTGCAGGAACAGAAAGGATAAAACATGGATGTAACAGGTAAAACAGTCCTGGTAACTGGCTCCTCGCGGGGGATCGGCTTGGCCGTTGCCCACGCCTTTGATCAAGCCGGTGCCAATGTCATCTTGCACGGCCGGTCGCCACTTTCGGCTGACTTGTTGAAGACTTTCGATAAGGAACCCCGTGTACTGAACTTTGATATTGCGGACCAAGAGGCAGTGGAAGCCACGCTAACGGCCCTTTACAAAGAAGAAGACTTTGCTGGCATTGATATTTTGGTCAATAACGCCGGCATCACCAAGGACCAAATCGTGATGGGCATGAAGCCAGCCGACTTTGCCCAGGTGATTAATACCAACCTGACCGGTACCTTCAACGTTACCCAGCCGGTCTTCAAGAAGATGATTCGGCAAAAGTCAGGCTTAATCATTAACCTTTCCTCCGTTGTCGGTCTGATGGGCAATGCGGGCCAGGCCAACTATGCAGCTTCAAAGGCCGGTATGATTGGCCTGACCAAGTCCTTGGCCAAGGAAGGGTCCAAGCGGCACATTCGGGTCAACGCGATTGCACCAGGAATGGTCGTCTCTGATATGACCGACGCCTTGTCTGAAAAAACGCAGGAAGCCATTTTGCAAGAGATTCCACTGGGCCGTTTCGCCCAGCCCGAGGAAATCGCGCAAACAGCCCTCTTCTTAGCAGCCAATGATTATATTACCGGCCAAACCATTACGGTAGACGGCGGTTTGTATATTTAACCAACAGTAGAAAGGAAACAGCATGACACGAGTAGTAGTGACCGGAATGGGTGCGATTGCACCAAACGGGAATGATGTGCAGGCTTTCTTGGATGCCCTCTTTGCTGGGCAGTCAGGCATTAAGCCCATTACCAAGTTTGATCCAAGTGAAACGGGGATTGCCGTGGCGGGTCAAGTCGATGGCTTTGATCCAGCGGCCCGGGTTGGTAAGCGGGACGCCCGTAAGTTAGACCTTTTCTCCCAGTACGCAATTGATGCTTCCTATCAAGCTTTGGACCAAGCGGGTTTGTTGCCAGATGCGGACAGCGAACAAAAAAGTAAGGTTGCCAACCCAGAACGTTTTGGGGTTATTTTGGGAAACGGTATTGGTGGCTTGACGACCATCCAAGAACAGGTCATCAAGATGCACGAAAAGGGCCCACAACGGGTTTCTCCTTTGTTCGTCCCTGAATCTATTCCAAACATGGTTTCTGGTAATGTGTCCTTGCGCTTTGGCGCGCGGGGCGTGAACTTTACGGTGGTAACGGCCTGTGCTTCCGCCACGAACGCCGTTGGCGAAGCCTTCTGGCGCATTCAATCCGGCCGTGAAGACGTCATGTTGACCGGTGGTTCCGAAGCCACAGTCAACGAAATCGGCATTGCTGGTTTCGCCGCTTTGACGGCATTGTCCAAGGAAACTGATCCGAAGGAAGCTTCGAAACCCTTTGATAAGAACCGCCACGGTTTCGTCTTAGGCGAAGGATCGGGTATTTTGGTACTGGAATCTCTGGAACACGCGCAAGCGCGTGGTGCTAAGATCTTGGCGGAAATCGTGGGTTACGGGGCTTCCTCCGATGCTTACCACATGACGTCACCCGCCCCTGACGGCGAAGGGGCTGCTCGGGCCATGAAGAAGGCCTTGGAAGATGCCGACTTGACGCCTGACCAGATTTCTTACATCAACGCCCACGGCACTGCTACGGGGGCCAATGATTCTGGCGAAGCGGAAGCCATCGCTTCTGTCTTCGGACCCAACACGGTCCCTGTATCCTCAACCAAGGGTATGACGGGTCACTTGCTCGGGGCCGCTGGTGCTATTGAAGCTGTTGCTTCTGTCGGTGCCATTGACCGCGGTCTGTTGCCAGAAAACATCGGCTTTGATGAAGCAGATGAACACACGGCCAAGGTCAACTTGGTGAACGCAAGCAACCGCAACCAAGCGCCAGAATACGTCCTGTCTGCTAACTACGGTTTCGGTGGCCACAATGCCGCTGTCATCTTCAAGAAGTGGACGGAGGCCTAAGTCATGAATTTGAATTTAGCTGAAATTAAGGATTTGATAGCTGATTTGGAACAATCCTCTCTGCGGGACATCCAAATTCAGGATGGCGACTTTGCCTTGCATTTATCCAAAAACGAGGCAGCTGTGGCAGCGCCAGCTGCGCCAGCTGCAGCCCCTGTAGCGGCAACCGCAACCCCAGCGGCCGCAACAGCACCTGCCGCTGACACAAGTGCCACGGCAGCAGCTGCCGCACCCGCCGGCAAGGCCATCAAGGCGCCAATGGTGGGAACGGTTTACTTGCAGCCAAAACCCGACCAACCGGTTTTTAAGCAGGTCGGCGATCCAGTTGAAAAAGGTGAAACGGTGGCCATCATTGAAGCCATGAAGCTGATGACGGAAATCAAGTCGGATGTATCCGGCGTGATTGCCGAAATCTTGGTCGACAACGAAGAAGTCGTCGACTACGATAAGGTCCTCTACCGCGTGGACCCTAAGTAAGTACCCAGCCAGCTCGGCTGGCCTACATAGTTTGTGACAGCAAAGAAGGAGAAGATCGATGTCTGTGTTAAACACCCAAGAAATCCAGGAAATCCTACCCCACCGGTATCCGATGTTGATGTTGGATACAGTGGAAGAACTGACGCCCGGTGAGCGCTGCGTGGCGTTGAAGAATGTGTCCATCAACGAAGAAATTTTCCAAGGGCATTTCCCAGGGAACCCAACTTTTCCCGGTGCTTTGACGGTGGAAGCATTGGCGCAAACGGGTGCCGTAGCACTGCTCTCCATGCCAGAATTTAAGGGCAAGACGGCTTACTTTGGGGGCATCAAAAAGGCCCGTTACCGTAAGATGGTCAAGCCAGGGGACCAAGTCCGTCTAGAAGTGACCTTGGAACGCTTGCGCGGCCCTGTCGGTTCTGGAAAGGGCATTGCTTGGGTCAACGGCAAGAAGGCGACGACGGCAGAATTGACCTTTATCATTGGAGACTAGTATGTTTAAAAAAGTATTAGTTGCGAACCGAGGGGAAATTGCCGTTCGCATCATGCGGACCTTAAAAGAAATGGGCATCCAAACGGTGGCCATTTACTCAACGGCTGACCGCGATTCCCTGCACGTGCAGATTGCCGACGAAGCCATCTGCGTTGGTGGGCCCAAGCCCGCTGACTCTTATTTGAATATGAAAAACGTGGTCATGGCCGCCTTGGTTTCCGGCGCGGAAGCTATCCACCCTGGCTATGGTTTTCTATCTGAAAATTCCCTCTTTGCCGAAATGGTTGGCGAAGTGGACTTAAAATGGATTGGTCCTCGGCCGGAAACCATTGATTTGATGGGCAACAAGGAACACGCCCGGAATGAAATGCGCAAGGCTGGCGTCCCCGTGATTCCTGGTTCGCTGGGCTACATCCGCACGGTGGCTGAGGCCAAAGAAGTGGCCGAAGAAATCGGTTATCCAATTTTGCTGAAGGCTGCCGCTGGTGGCGGTGGCAAAGGCATGCGTTTCGTCTACTCCACGGATGAACTGAAAGACAACTTTGAAAATGCACAAAGTGAAGCCCAGTTGAACTATGGCGATTCGCACATGTACATTGAAAAGGTCATGCAAGATGTCCGCCACATTGAAATGCAAGTCATTCGGGACCAGTTTGGGCACGTCCTCTGCTTGCCAGAACGGAACTGTTCTTTGCAGCGGCGGAATCAGAAGGTGATGGAAGAATCACCGGCTGCCTCCGTGACGCCGGCCATTCGAGCAGATATGATCGATGTGGTCACCAAGGCCGTCAATGCCATTGATTATGAAAATACCGGAACCATTGAGTTCTTGCAGGATCAAGATGGTAAGTTCTACTTCATGGAAATGAACACGCGAATCCAAGTGGAACATCCCGTGACCGAAATGGTCACCGGCTTGGACTTGGTTCGCTTGCAGGTGGCCGTGGCCGCCGGGGAAACCTTACCCCTGCGCCAGGAAGACCTGCAGATTCAGGGCCACGCAATCGAAATGCGGCTGACGGCTGAAAAGCCAGAAGCAAACTTTGCGCCAAGCGCCGGCAAGGTCGACTTCGTCTTCCTGCCAACCGGTGGCCCAGGGGTGCGCATCGATTCAGCCCTTTACTCGGGGGATACCATCCAGCCTTTCTATGATTCCATGATTGCCAAGCTCATCGCCCACGATGACACGCGTACGGAAGCACTGGCCAAATTGGCCCGTTTGGTGGACGAAACGGTCATCGAAGGCGTGGCCAGTTCACAATCGTTCCAGGAAGCGCTGTTGGCGGATCCAAACATTGCGACCGATCAATTTAACACCAAGTACCTAGAAGACCAGTTCCTACCAGCCTGGGAAGCTAGCTTGGCTGACCAAGCGGACTAAGAAGAGAGGGAGTGGGCTTTGCCCGAACCATGAATATTTTTAATCCAAAAAAAGAGGAAAGCAATAAAATTAAAGTGCCGGAAGAGATGAAAGATCGCATTCCGGACGGTCTGTTTTTAGCCTGCCCTTACTGCGGCAAGGAAATTTATAACAAAGAATTGGGCCCCTACCGGGTTTGCCCAAATTGTAACTACGGCTTCCGTTTGCAAGCTCATGAACGCTTAGCGTTGTTTGCAACGGATTTCACGGAATTTGATGAATCCTTGACCATCTCAGAAACTGATTTCCCTGGCTATGCTGAAAAATTGGCCCGGGCCAAGCAGCAGACTCAGATGCAGGAGTCGGTTCTAACCGGTGTTGGGCGCATTGACGGCCAACAGACGGCCCTGGGCATCATGGATTCTTACTTCATGATGGGCTCCTTGGGCACTCAAACCGGGGAAAAGATTACCCGGCTCTTTGAGGAAGCAACGGCCCGCCGTCTGCCAGTCGTACTCTTTACCGCTTCTGGTGGGGCACGAATGCAGGAAGGTATTCGGTCCTTGATGCAAATGGCCAAAGTGTCTGCTGCAGTAGCGGCTCACCAAGAGGCTGCTTTGCCTTACTTCGTTGTCTTAACGGATCCAACGACCGGGGGCGTGACCGCTTCCTTTGCCATGCAGGGGGACTTGATTCTGGCTGAACCGCACGCCTTGGTTGGCTTTGCCGGTGCCCGTGTCATTGAATCGACCATTCACGAAAAACTGCCCAAGGATTTCCAGCGAGTGGAAACCCTGCTGGCCAACGGCTTTGTGGATCAGATTGTGCCAAGGCAGGACCTCGTGGCCCGGTTGGGTCTGCTCCTAGCACTGCACCAAGAGGAGGCACGCTAATGGTTGATTTTTTCAAGTCATGGTTTAAAAAAGAAGCCAACCCAGCTGAGATTGTTAAAAAATCCCGGGAAGACCGCTTCATGGCCCGAGAATTGATTGACGGCCTCTTTACCGACTTTACCGAATTGCACGGTGACCGCTTGGCTGGTGATGACCAGTCCATTATTGGCGGCTTGGCCCGTCTCGATGGCCAACCTGTAACGGTTATCGCCATTGATAAGGGAACGGACATCAACGATAAGCTGAGTAAGCGAAATGGCTCACCAGAACCCTGGGGCTATCGCAAGGTCCAGCGTTTGATGAAGCAGGCGGCTAAGTTCCGCCGGCCCGTGATTACCTTTATTAACACGCCTGGTGCCTTTCCTGGTAAGGACGCCGAAGCGATGGGCCAGGGAGAAGCCATTGCCCAGTCCATTTTGGAATCAATGAAGCTGCCCGTCCCCCTCATTGCCGTCATCTATGGAGAAGGCGGTTCAGGTGGGGCACTGGCCTTGGCCACTGCCGACCAGGTCTGGATGTTTGAAAATGCGACCTATTCCATCTTGTCACCGGAAGGCTTTGCCTCGATTTTGTGGAAGGACGCTAAAAAGGCCGATGAAGCCGCAGCCATCATGGGCCTGACGCCAACGGATCTCAAGGAAAAAGGGGTCATTGACTACATCATTCCAGAAGGGCACAAGCATGCCAAAATTTTTGATGGCATGCAAAAAAAGCTAACGGCAGAACTCAACGACCTGCAAAGCTTGCCGGCGACGGAGCTGATTGCCAAGCGCCGGGCCCGTTTCCGCTCCTTTTAACTAGGAAAAGCGGCTTTGTTTCTGTTATACTCTAGCTGAGGCTTGGCCTCAGTTATTGATTGGGGCCTGTTTTTGGAATTCGACAGGCTGTTACGAGCATGAGCTGCATTCCGCCATCCGGGCGTTAAGCGGGCAGACATTTAACTGCAAAAAACAATAACTCTTACGCTGTCGCTGCCTAAAACACAGTGACTCGTGGGCACTTGCGTTAGGCTGATATGATGCAAGTGCTTTTATAAATGATCAGATCGGTTCAGCGGTGATGCCTGGGCCGCTGGGCTTAAACTTTTTTAGGCCCCCAAGGATTGGCAGGCCCTGGACGGTGGCTCCTTTTCTTGTGGTTGCAATAATCGCCCTATGAATGTAGACGCTGATGTGGCGGATGGTCTGGACAGGGGTTCGAATCCCCTCAGGTCCATTTGGGCCCATTTACTGTGAATCGCAGTAGATGGGCTTTTTTATTTTGAAATCGTTGTAACCCTTGGTATGAGTGGGCTTATAAGCACTCGTTTAGGTCATGTTTGGTATAAGTTGGGACACGTTAAAACATAATTTTTTTAGTTTAGTGCTACAAATTTGCTACAAATTGTGGTGCAATTTTGACACTTTCGAATGGTTCGATATGAACTGGCTCAATACTAATACTTCATTAAGAACTGAAGGCCTACAGCTGGGCACCTAAGCATGTTCATCCAGGATGGTAACGGTTATCAGAAAATCAAAACCAAGTTATTTGCAGACCTTAAAGAGGGGTAACAATGACAGAACAGACAGCAGTAGCGCAAGATACTGGCCACGTTGGCTGAAATTAAACCAGGTGGCTAAGTATGCAGGTTGCGCACAAGACACTTTCAAAAAGTACATGGTCCAGACTGGTTTAGTGAAGCCGTCCCCAATGGCATAGGGGAATCGATAGGACCGTTATGTCACGTTCTTTACAGAAAATGACAATTAACCGCTCTTTTGCTTGTGGTGCTGCTAGTATAAAGGCTGCCTTTAGTTGTTGGAAACAACTAGGCCATTAGTCTCTAGCATACTTACGAAAGGAAAGGAGTGCGCGCCCATGACGATGAAAGATTTTGCTAACTATATTATTGCGATTGCCAATGAGGAAAAATTGCCTATTACGAATCTGCAATTACAAAAAGTGATGTATTTTGGCTTAAAATATGTTATGCAACATCAGCTCTACCCCTCAGAGTTGATTGAAGCCATGTATGATCAGCACTTTTTAGTTTGGCGCTATGGACCTGTGGTAAAAGATATTTATGAAACATATCAGGGATTTGGGGCTGATCCAATAGTGGCTAATCCAGATGCAACGACTTTTCCTCAGTGTGAGCTCTTAAAGCGATATATCATTCAATTAATTCAGGAACGGCCATTTAACTTGGTTGATCGTTCTCAACGAGAACGTTTTTGGATTGATCATAAACGGGCAATTGATGGTTGGCGTAGTGATGTGGCCTACCAGTTGCATGATATTGCCAGTTAGTGGGTGATCTAATGGTAGGCACGGTTCAGGATGTTAAAGATTGTCTCAGCGGCACAAAATTAAATTCTTTCAAAAATGAATTTCAAGCATTAATAGCAGCGGGGCTAGACCCAGAGATACCAAATCTAATCGAGCACTTCAATCGACTGAAGCAGGAGGCGATGGACTTATCAGTATCGAATATTCCTTATGCTTTTGTTGCCAAAACTGTCTATGATGCTAAAAATAACGATGTTGGCGCTGACACTAAAGATGTGGATGCCTTGAATGCCTTTTCAGATCAATTTAAAACTTATCTCAATGATATGTTGGTCGACTTGTCAGGTGGGCAAGAGCTACCCAAAGCTTTTCCTGTATTACTAAAGTTGTATGAGCATATTGCGCTCGCTAATGTGCAATATAAGTCATTAATCAAAGACAAGCGAGTGGACGAATTAAAAAGGCAATTTAATGGATTATGACCTGTACCCCGAAAGTTGCATAACTTTCGGGGTACAGGTCAATATTATATTGGAAAATTGTTTTTAATTTGGCAGATTCTATAATTAATTCGAACGACAATTAAAAACAAAAAACCCAAAGAAATTCTTTACAATGGTAGTTGCTAG
>JAQTHT010000006.1 GCA_029433265.1 Leuconostocaceae bacterium ESL0958
CCAGAAAAATATTTGGTTGGCAATCATCCAACCAGGTTTATCAGGAAAAACTGTTGCACTTGAATTGACAATTCACCCCCTATTATAGAAGAAAGATACGCTGCGACTTGTCAAAGGAACTACTGCACTGGTATGATGGGAGAGTTATCAAGCCAGCATGCATTGCTAGCTTGAAGAGACTGTTTAGAAAACGAGGAGCTTTCCTTTGGCAGCAGCAAGTACAAAGAAAAAAACGAGTCGTAAGAAGACAAGTAAGAAAACACCGAAGAAATTAGTCATTGTCGAGAGTCCGTCCAAGGCGAAGACAATTGAAAAATACTTGGGTTCGACTTATCAAGTCGTAGCTTCCATCGGCCATGTACGGGATTTGCCGAAGTCCACTTTGGGGGTCGATGTCGACCATGACTACCAGCCTAAGTACATCAATATTCGGGGCAAAGGGCCGGTCATTAAGGACCTCAAAAAAGCAGCCAAGGCAGCTAAAAAAGTCTACCTGGCTTCCGATCCGGATCGGGAGGGGGAGGCCATTGCCTGGCACTTGCAACACATCCTAGAATTGGATGAAACAGAGGCTAATCGAGTTGTCTTTAATGAAATTACGAAGGATACGGTCAAAAATGCTTTCCAAGAACCGCGTACCATCAACCAAAATTTGGTGGATGCGCAGCAGGCTCGGCGGATTATTGACCGTTTGGTCGGCTATTCTATTTCACCTGTCCTCTGGAAGACGGTTAAACGGGGCCTGTCTGCTGGCCGAGTGCAATCGGTTGCATTGGGCTTAATTATCGCGCGGGAACGGGAGATTCAAGCGTTCCGTCCGGAAGAATATTGGACCTTGGATTCTGAATTCAAGGCGGGCCGTGCTAAGTTCAAGTCAAGCTTTTATGGCTTTGATGGCAAAAAGCAAAACCTCCCCGATAATGAAGCAGTTCAGGGCGTCTTGAAGGACTTAGACCGGTCCCAGCCCTTTGACGTGACCTCTGTCAAAGCGAAGGAACGGAAGCGGCAACCGCAGCCGCCCTTTACTACTTCGACCATGCAGCAAACGGCCAACACCCAGTTGAAATTCCGGACTCGGAAGACGATGATGACTGCTCAGCAGCTCTATGAAGGCATTAATTTGGGTAAGGGCCTGGGTCAGGTCGGCTTGATTACCTACATGCGAACCGATTCGACTCGGCTGTCATCGCTGGCTAAAAACGCAGCAGCTGAATACATCCACCAGGAATGGGGAGCTGAGTATTCTCGGCACAAGCCGGTGGCTGGTAAGCAGGCGGAAGGGGCTCAGGACGCCCACGAAGCCATCCGACCAACGGATGTCTTTAAGACACCAGAATCCATTAAAGATAAGCTGACAAATGATCAGTATAAGCTCTATTCGCTGATTTGGTCCCGTTTTGTGGCTTCACTGATGACGCCAGAAATTCTGGATACGATGGCCGTGACAGTTGAACAAAATGGCGTACTCTTCCATGCCAACGGCTCGCAAACCAAGTTCCCAGGGTTCACGAAAGCCTATCAGGCAGCCAAGCAGAAAGATAACAAATTGCCAGCCTTAAAGGAAGGCGATCAAGTTTCCTTGGAAAAAATTGATCCCGAGCAGCACTTTACCATGCCACCAGCCCGCTATTCCGAAGCGGCTTTGATTAAGGCTCTGGAAGAAAATGGCGTCGGTCGTCCTTCCACCTATGCGCCTACCTTGGATACTATCCAAAGGCGAAATTACGTCCGAGTGGATGCCCGTAAGTTCGTACCAACGGAACTGGGGGAAATCGTCCAAACGATTGTCGAGGATAAATTCCCCGATATTACCGATACCAAATTCACGGCTTCAGTCGAATCCTCTTTGGATGAAATTGAAGTGGGCGAAAAAAAGTGGGTGCCCGTGGTCGACGAATTCTACCGGCCCTTTGAAAAGGAAGTCCAGTCCGCCGAGGAAACCTTGGAAAAGATCACCATGCACGACGAACTGGCGGGTCATGATTGTACCGTCTGCGGGGCACCGATGATTGTGAAGATGGGCCGTTATGGCAAATTCTACGCTTGTGCTCGCTTCCCTGATTGTCGGAACACGGAAGCCATTGTACAGGAAATTGGTATTCCTTGTCCTAAGTGTAAAAAGGGCCAGGTGGTCGAACGTAAGACCAAGCGTGGTCGTAAATTCTACGGCTGCTCCCGTTATCCTGAATGTGATTTTGTTTCCTGGGAAAAACCAAAGAACGAGCAGGAAGCAGCCAAAACAGACGAGCCAGCAGCAAATAGCACCGCTTCTTAAAAAAACCGCCGGCAAGGCGGTTTTTCATTAGCAGTAGAAAGGATTGTTTATGACAGCAACTAGGCAGAAAATTTTGACCATTGCGGGCTCCGATTCCTTGGCTGGAGGTGGGCTACAAGCCGACCTGGCAACCTTTGCCAAAGCAGGTTTTGTAGGTTATGCTGCCATTACGGCTATCGTTTCCATTGGCGAATCAGTACAAGTAGCTGCTACGTCAACGTCCGTTCTGCAAGCACAATTGGCTTCCTTAGCCGCCATCAAGGGTGATTTTGCCGCCATTAAGGTGGGGCTACTCTGTAACTGTAGTCAATTACGAGCAGTGGCCGCTTTTCTGACTGACTATCAGGGGCCAATTGTGGTCGACCCCGTGCTGGCCTTTAAGGAAGGGACCTTGGCGGTCCCGGCCGAACTCTTGCAGGCCTATCGGACCATTCTACTGCCCTTAGCCACGGTTATCACGCCCAATTGGCAGGAAGGGCTCGCTTTAGCGGACTGGTCGCTTGAGACGTCGAAGACAGCAGGCCAGGAACTAGCGCAAGCTCTGCTCGGAATGGGGACCCAAGCTGTCTTCTTAAAAGCTGGCTTTGTAGCAGAAGCAGGCCAGTGCCTGGATTACTTCGCCAAAGCGGACGAGCAGCAGGTCTTGTGGCATGAGTTGCTGTCACACAGAGGTCCAGTCAATGGTGCTGGTTGTACCTTGTCTGCCAACTATACGGTAGGACTAGCACAGGGGCAGCGCTGGCTGTCTGCTGGCCAGCAGGCAGTTGCTGCGACTACTGCAGCCATTCAAAATAATTGGTTATAAAAAAAGCGAGTGCTTGTGCACTCGCTTTTTAGCATGCGTTGCTTAGCCCTTACCACCTTGGAAGGAAGGGTAGAGGGACATGCCACCGTCGACAAACATCGTCGTACCAGTAACATACTTAGATTGATTAGAAGCCAGCCAAACCGCTGCATCGGCAACATCTTCTGGATCACCAATCTTGGCCATTGGCACCATGGAACGTGTCTGTTCGTACTGTGCCTTATCAGCAAACTTCTTAGCGTTGATTGGCGTGTTGATAGCCCCTGGTGCCAAAGCATTCACTCGAATGTTGTGAGGGGCGTATTCCATGGCCGTTGTTTCTGTCAACAACTTCACACCACCCTTAGCCGTCGCATAGGACGCAAAGGTAGGCCATGGGATTTGTTGGTGAACTGAAGACATGTTAATGATGGCGCCGGGCTGCTTCTTATCCAACCAATAGTTCAAGGCAGCTTTTTCACCCAAGAAGACACCGGTCATGTTGATATCAATGACCTTGTTCCACTCTTCTAAGGAAACTTCGTGCGTTGGGCGCTGGATTTCCATACCGGCGTTGTTCACCCAAACATCAAGTCCCCCGAAGTTGTCAATGGCGGCGTCCAAAAGTGCTTGAACACCGGCTTCCGTGGACACGTCAGCCTGGACGGCGACGGCATCGCCGCCCGCTTCCTTAATCTGTTCAACGGCCTTGTCTGCGCCAGCCTGATCGGAGTGATAGTTAATCACAACTTTCATCTTCTCTTGGGCGTAACGGATGGCAATGGCATTACCGATTCCTTTAGAACCGCCAGTAATGACGGCCACTTTTTGGTTCAAATCTTCGAACATAAGTCCTCCTCGTACTATCAAACAAATCTACAGTTTTTAGAATAGACCAATTTTAATTTAAGTGCAAGTTTTTAGGAAAAATCTTTGCGATATTGCACGGCTGTCAGACCGTTTTCTTGCTTAAACACCGTGTTGAAGTAGGAAAGGTTAGGGATGCCCACTTTAAGGCCGACCATGGCAACGGAATCATTGCTTTGACGTAGTAGTTTTTTGGCATGATACATCCGGACCCGCAGCAAGTAGTGCTGTGGCGTTTCGTCTGTGAGGGTCAAAAAAGCCCGGTGCAAAATGCCGGTAGAGCGGCCGAAGTCTTTGCTCATTGATTCCAGCGTAATCCGTTTTTTATAGTTCTTAGCCAGATAGACTTTCATCTGGTCCACCAACATTGCCTTATCGGAGTCCTCCCCGAAAGGATGGCAGTCCTGGCAGGGAATATAGCCTTCAAAGAGGGCTTCATCCTCGGTCTTAAAAATCTTGACATCACGCTGCTCGCAACCCTTGTCCGCAGAACAAGATGGACAGCAAACTCGCCTATCTGTGGCAACGCCATAATAAAATTGACCGTCGTACTGCTGGTCACGGTTTTCAATTGCTTGCCAACGTTTTTTCGTTAATGAGTACATGGCAACTCCTTTCATGACATTTATTACATTTTCATTACCCAGTCTAGCATAAATTGGTCTACTTGACTATTGATAGTGTCCAATTGCTAAAAAAATTTGGGAACACTTTACTTTTATTGTAAAATGAAAACAAGTAATACTAATAAAAGTGAGGGTGATAGCTTTGGAAAATCACGCAGAAGAGGTCTTGGCTGCCTTAGAATTGGGCCAGATGGCAGTGGCAGAAACCGCCTTGGCGGCATCATTAGCCAGCGACTCAGACGATCTCATTTATTCACTGGCGGAAGCACTGCAGGCGAGTGGGTACCGTGATTTTGCCAAGCAGGCCTACCAGAAATTATTAGCCGATTACCCAACGGAAGGTTCGGTGCTAACCGCCCTGGCTGATTTGGCCATCGATGATGATCAATTAGATCTCGCTCAGGAGTACTTAGCGACCGTGGGCAGCGATAATCCGGCTTATTTGCAGGTACTGTTAGTCAAAGCCGACCTTTATCAGGAGGAGGGGCTAACCGAATCAGCTGAACACTGTTTGCTAGAAGCGAGTCGGCTAGCACCGGATGAGCCGATTGTTCGCTTTGCACTGGGGGAGTTTTACTTTGCCAATGGGCAGTATCGGCCAGCCATCAGTGCTTACCGAGCCTTACTCCTCCAAGGGCAGCGAAAAATGGCGGATATTGATTTGGTGGCACGCATTGGCTCTGCCTACGCGGCTATCGGTAAAATAGACCAAGCAGTGGGCTATTTAGAACAGATTAAGGATTTTGAACAGACGACGGATACCAAGTTTGAATTGGCCTTTCTCTACGTAGAACAGGGCGACGATGAGCAGGCCGAGCCGCTCTTTCGCGAGGTATTGGCTGCAGATCCGCAGTATACGTCCATTTATCCCCTGCTGGGCCAACTCTATGAGCGGGCCAACCGAAAGCATGAGGCCTTAAAAACCTATCAAATTGGCCTGTCCTATGATCAAACCAATCCACTCTTGTACCGCTTGGCTGGCTTACAGGCTTTTCAGCAGGGTGAGGATGCTCTGGCCAAAGGTTACTATGAAAAGGCACTGATCTTAGATGACCAGGATTTGGCAAGCTATCTGGCACTTGTGGACCTATATTTGGCACAGCATGACTACGAGCAGGTGCTGGCAACTATCCAAGCTGCCGAGGCAGAAGAACTCGTGGACCCTCAGTTTAACTGGGCCCGGGCCCGGGCCTATCACGCCCTGGAAAAAGAAGAACAGGCGGCCCAGTACTGGACAGCGGCCCAAGCTGATTACGCCGATAATGCCGACTTTTATCACGATTTAGCGGACTGGTACCACGAAACAGCTGCGTCGTTGGCCAAAGAACGCCAGGCCCTGCAACGGGCGGTTGCTTTAGATCCAAGCAATCAAGAGCTGCAGGATCGGTTAGCCATGATAGAAGAATAGATGACAGCTAGCTGGGGCTAGCTTTTTTGTTAGCGCTAAGTTTCGTGAAAAAAAACAAAAAAATTGCTAAGATAGTGGGGATAGAAAAAAAGGATGACTTTTGTATGCAAATCAAAGAACTGCCAGCAGCACTCATTGCAGCAAAACCGATTTTAGAACAAATTAATCGCGCTGGTTTTGAAGCCTACTTTGTGGGTGGGGCCGTCAGGGATACCCTGTTAAACAAGCCAATTCATGATGTGGACATTGCTAGTTCAGCCTATCCAGAAGAGATTAAGGCTATTTTTAACAAGACGGTGGATACCGGCATTCAGCACGGAACCGTCATGGTCTTAGACCACGGTCAAGGGTATGAAGTCACGACCTTTCGAACGGAATCTACTTACACGGATTTTAGACGACCTGATTCGGTCACTTTCGTACGTTCCTTGGATGAGGACTTACAACGGCGGGATTTCACCATTAATGCCTTTGCGCTTCAAGCTGATGGTACGGTCGTCGATCGTTTTGATGGCTTAGCCGATTTAAAAGCAGGCCGCATTCGAGCGGTGGGGGAGCCAACTGCTCGTTTTCAGGAGGACGCCTTGCGGATGATGCGGGCGTTACGTTTTGCCGCGCAACTAGACTTTACGGTAGCTCCGGGAACGCTAGCTGCGCTTACCGAGCTGGCCCCCAACTTGCAACACATTGCAGTCGAGCGCATTCAAGTTGAATTTGAAAAGCTCCTGCAAGGGCCAGGCGCAGCCAATAGTCTGGTGCTATTAATGCAGACGAATTTGCAAGCTTACTTACCCGGGCAGGCAGCAGACTATTCGTTAGTCGCGCTGCAACGGTTAGCCGGACACTTGGTCAAGCAACAGCCTGAAACGGCCATGTTGGCCTGGGTTGCCTTTTTAACCGCCATGCAGCCTACGGCCACACCATTAGCAACATTAGTGCGGCAGTGGAAACTGTCCCGGGAAATCATGCAGGCGGTTTTGGCTGTCGCAGCGGCCTACCCCCAAGCAGACCAATTAACCAGTCTTGATTTGTACCATTTAGGGCAACATCGGCGTGTTCTACTAGCTGTGCTGCAGCTTTTCGAGACGGATGCTGAGTTGATTGCGCATTTGACTAGATTGAGCGAAGCGCTGCCGATTCAGTCAGCTAAAGACCTGGCGCTTTCTGGTGGGGACCTGATTCAGGCTGGATTAGCAGCACCGGGTCCGCAGTTAGGGCAGTTACTGCAGGCCATCACGGAAGCAGTGGTCCAGGGGGACCTTGCCAATGAAGCAGACGCCATCAAAAGTTTTGCAAAGGAGTACCAACATGCCAACAGTTAGAATGGTTTGGGCCCAAGATGAAGACCGAGCCATTGGCAAGGATGGGCGTATTCCTTGGTTCTTTCCCAAAGATTTGGCCCATTTTAAGGCAGAAACGATTGACAGCACCATGGTGATGGGCCGTGCGACCTATGAATCAATCGGTCGCGCGCTACCAGGGCGGGAAAACGTTGTGCTGACCAGTCAGCGCAACTATGACCCAGAAGATGACCGAGTACGACTCTGCCATACTTTAACCGAACTAGAACAGCTCATCCAAAATCGTTTGGCCGCTGGAAAGCTAGTTACAGTTGCCGGCGGCGCCCAGCTCTACCAGGCATTATGGCCGCTTGCAACGGAATTGGTCATCACTAAAATTCCGGGCCGGCACGACGGCGATACCTTTGTGACCGGGCTGACACTGGATGACTTTCGTTTGGTATCTGAGTGGACTGTAATCGATCAAGGACAAGCGCTAGTCTTTCAGCGCTACCAGCGGCAAAAAGGAGAGTAAACAATGACAAAAGTACAGATTGTGACGGATTCAGCCGCCACGCTCACCAAAGGAGAAATTGCGCAATATGATATCCGCGTCATCCCCATGACGGTGGAAATTGAAGGCACGGTTTATCAAGACGGTGTGACCATTACCAATCAAGAATTTCTTGATAAGATGGCGACTGCTAAAGAATTGCCCAAGACTTCCCAGCCAACCATTGGCGCCTTTCAAGAAGTCTATGACCGCTGCTATCAAGATGATCCTGAAGCAGCCGTCTTTTCCATGCACGTTGATTCCAAGTTATCTGGCACGGTCAACACGGCCCATCAAGCAGACAGCTTGACGAAGGCGGCGGTCCATCCCTTTGATACCCTGATGATTGATCGGGCCGAAGGCTTCATTGTCTTGGCGGCGGCTAAAGTGGCCCAAGCGGGCGGTAGTCTAGCAGAAGTGCAAGCAGCTGCAGAAGAAGCTCGTAGTGAATGCCTCATTTACCTGAGTTTCCGTGAGTTAGACAATGTCGTGGCCGGTGGCCGCCTGTCAAAGACCCAGGGCCTGATCGGTAACCTTTTGAACATTAAGGTTGGGGCTTGGGTCAATCATGAGGGCGAACTGGCGGTCATTAAAAAGGGCCGGGGCTTGAAAACGATTGCCGCTTTTAATGACGATATCATCGCCAAGATGCAAGCCTATCAAGAAATTAAGCAAATTGGGGTCTCCTACACAGGGGTCAAGGACGAAGCGATTGCCCTAAAGGAGCGACTAGAAGCGCTCTTTCCGGGCATTGACATTCTGCTGTCAGTTGCCAATCCTGTTGTGTCCACGCACACGGGCATGGGCGCTTTGGCGGTACTCTTCCAAGGAAAGGAATAGGAACTTTTGATGAAAAAACGCAGTGGATTTTGGTTTTATCTGTTTTGGTTATTGATTTTAGCTTTGTTGGCGGGGGGCGCCTATACTGCTTACCTGGCCTATACACCAACTAGGACGAATTTTTCAACGGTCAAGCAAAGTGATAGCAGTTCTTCCTTTGACGTCTCCTTAGATCGGGATCAGGTCAATGACTTATTAAAGACCTACTTCAGCGAACAGGATCACAACCGCTATGATGTCCATGTTCAACAGGATAACTTAGAGATGGCGACAACGGTCAAGATTTTGGGTCAGTCAATGGACGCTAAGATTACGGCAGAACCAAAGTTGGCGGACAATGGCAATGTCGTGCTGGCCGTGAAGGAAGTTTCTTTGGGCAAGATGAACCTGCCAACCAATGTGGCCTTAGGATACATCGCCAAGATGTATGATGGCCCAAAGGGGGTTAGTTTCCAGCCGGACCAACAGCAGATTGCCTTGGACATGCACAAGTTAACCCAGAAGGGGCAGCTGTCCTTTACGGCAAAGGAACTAAACATGAAGGACGGTCATTTCGTCTTTACTGGTATGGTGGATCATGACTAATCCCAACCGTTCCTTTTATGCATGGTTGATGACGCAGCGGAACACAGTGGCAGCTAATGAAGTCCAGCAGCTTGCCAACAACGCTTTTTTGGATGCCAGCTTTCCCAAGCAGTCAATGGATTTCGAAGTCCTCTCTGACTATTTAGAAAAATCAGCCAGTTATGTCCCTTCCATGACGGTCTTTGATCAGGCTTGGGAAGCCTATCAAGCGGACCGTTAACGTTGAACGCCTCATGCACCTTGGTGCAGGGCGTTTTTGTCATCAAGAAAGGAGGTCAGTGATGGCCCAAGTTATTCAATGGTATCCCGGTCACATGGCGAAGGCCTTTCGGTTGATGCGGGAAAATCTAAAATTAGTCGACATCGTCTTTGAACTAGTCGACGCCCGCATTCCCTTAGCCTCACGTAATCCCGAGGTCGATAAGTTGATTGGGACTAAGCCCCGCTTATTGATTATGACCAAGGCGGATCTGGCTGATCCCAAGGCGACCCAGTCTTGGCGGACTTATTTCGAAAAACAGGGGCTGGCGGTGCTGGTCTTGGACAGTCGGGCCCCAAAAACGGCCGCTACCGTCACGAAGGCCGCTCGGACTGTCTTAGCAGATCAGATTGCTGCCCAGGAAGAACGAGGCATTCACCAACGGCCGATTCGGGCCATGCTAGCTGGTGTGCCCAATGTTGGGAAGTCCACGCTCTTGAACCACTTGGTAACGAAAAACGTGGCCCAAACGGCTAACAAACCGGGGGTCACCAAGAAGGTTGCCTGGTTGAAGACCCCCGCCGGCTTAGAAATCCTGGATTCACCCGGGGTGCTCTGGCCAAAGTTTGAAGATCAAGAAATTGGGATGCACCTGGCGTTGACGGGAGCGGTCAAGGATACGCTCTTTGCTAAGGACGATGCCGCGCTAGCGCTCTTGGCCTATTTTCGTCAGCAGCAGCCGACGGCCATCATTGACCGTTATCATTTGGACCAGGATGCCTTTGACTTATCGGATGTGGAATTGCTTCTGGCGATTACGGCTAAGTTAGGTTTCCAGGATGACTATGACAAGGCAGCCATCCGCATGCTCAATGACCTCCGGTCCGGTAAGCTAGGCCGTTATACCTTGGACCGCCCATGATGACTGAGTCGATTGTACAGATTAAAGCAGCTCTGGCAGACATAGCCGCTGACGATCCCCGTTTGACCCGTTGGCGGCAGGATCATCGGGTTGGCGTGCAAAAACTAGTCGCCAGTTATGACCGTAAGCAGGCGCAGCTTGCTGACGCCCAAGCGGCTTTTGCCGAACGTTTTGCCTTTGAGCGGACACTCTGGGCAAAGGGTTACCAGGCCATTGCCGGTGTGGATGAAGTTGGGCGAGGACCGTTAGCAGGACCAGTCGTGGCGGCTGCCGTCATTTTACCCGCTGATTTTGAGGGCTACGGTGTGATTGATTCCAAGCAACTGTCTGCCGAAAAAAGGGTGGCCTACGCGGCAGTCATCCGGGAACAAGCCCTTGCCTATGGCTTGGGGGTGGTCGATGCCGCCATCATTGATGCAGTCAACATTTACGAAGCCAGTCGGTTAGCCATGCGTCAGGCGGTTCAGGCGCTGGAACGGCCTGCGGACTACCTCCTGGTCGATGCCATGCAGGTACCCGTTGACCTGGAGCAGCAGTCACTCATCAAAGGGGATGCCCGGTCCAATTCCATCGCGGCCGCCAGTATCTTAGCTAAAGTCTACCGGGATCAGTTAATGACGACCTTGGACCAACAATACCCAGGCTATGATTTGGCCCACAACGCTGGCTATGGGACGAAAAAGCATTTAGCCGGACTGGCTCAGTTGGGGCCCAGTCCCATTCACCGTCGCTCCTTTAAACCGGTACAAGCGGCCTTTGAAAGTAAGCAAGAAAGGGAAGAAAAACGTGACTAGGATTCATTTGAAAAAGCGTTTAGCCACCGTTGCGGACTATGTGCCAGCGGGGGCCCGCCTAGCAGACATTGGCTCTGATCACGCCTATTTGCCGGCAGCTCTAGCTAGTACCGGTCGCTTGCAGGCGGCCGTCGTGGGCGAAGTGGCCCCGGGTCCGCTGGCGAACGCTCGTGAAACGGTGGCGAAGCAAGGCTTAACCGATTTGGTGACCTGCCGCCTGGCGGATGGCTTGGCCGCTGTTCAAGCCGCTGATTACATTGATACGGTTGTGATTGCTGGGATGGGCGGTTTGTTGATTGAAAAAATTCTACAAAACGATTGGCAGCAGCAACGCCGGGCCTTCGATCGACTGATTCTACAACCAAACACCGATCAAGCCGCACTGAGACGGACCTTGTTGGCACTGGGCTATCAGATTGAAAGGGAAACCATGGTCGCGGAAGGACGACATGTTTATGAAATTATCGTCGCCCAACCAGGTCCAGCGGCAGCGGCACTGACCGCTGCAGACTACTTTTTCGGCCCTTGTCTACGACGGGAACGGTCGGCTCTCTTTTTGGCCAAATGGCAGGCCGAGCTGGACCGGCAGCAGCAGGTCCTCAGCCGGCTAGCCGCGGCCGGTCAAACGGACAGTCCCCGCTATCAAGAAGTAGCCCAACGCAAAGCGATGATTGAGGAGGAACTCGCCCATGGTGACAGCAGCAGACATTATTGAGAAAATTGAATCTTTCGCACCGAAAACATTGGCGGAAAAAGGGGACCCGACTGGCTTGCAAATTGGGGATCCAAAGCAAAGCGTCAAAAAGGTCATGACGACCTTAGACGTGACGGAAGCCGTTGTGGCAGCGGCAATTGACCAGCAGGTCGACTTGATTTGGTCACACCACGAACCGATGTTTTTTCCGGCCAAAAATTTAGATTTAACCAAGCCACAGAATCGGCTTTATGCGCAGTTAATTAAACATGACATCGTCGTCTATGCCAGTCATACCAACCTTGATGCGGCTCAGGGTGGGCTCAACGACTGGCTCTGCCAAGCCTTTGGCATTCGCGAAACCCGGCCCCTGATTGCCAATGAGGATGGACAAACGGGCTTAGGGCGCATCGGCACATTGCCGGCAGCCGTCCCAGTCAAAGACTTTGCCAAAGCGGTGAAGGACACTTGTGCCGTAGCTGCGGTCCGGCTCATTGCAAACGACCCCAACCGACTCGTGCAAAGAATTGCTGTGCTAGGGGGCGACGGTGGTAAGTTTTGGCCGGCCGCTCAGGCTGCTGGGGCCGACCTCTATGTGACGGCTGATTTGTATTACCATGTCGGCCATGACATCTTGGCGGCCGACTTTGCGGTCTTAGATCCGGATCACCACATGGAAGCGCTGGCCATGCAGCCAATGGCCGACCTAGTGCAGACTTGGTTCCCCACATTGGCAGTCACTGCTAGCACCGTGAACACCGACCCCTATACGTATGAGTAACAGAAAGGCAGGCAGTATATGACCAAAACTTATGATGGCTTAATCGATCGTTTCTGGCGCTACGTTCAAATGGATACCCAATCGGATGAACAATCCAGCAGTACCCCTTCGACAGCCAAACAGCAAGATTTTTTGGATGCATTGGCAGCAGAGCTGGCCACAGTTGGGTTAACCAACATTCGACAGATGCCAGATGGCTATCTTTTCGCCGACTTAGCCGCAACCGTAGCTGACAAAACGGTGCCAAAAATTGGTTTGATTGCCCATGTGGATACGGCTGATTTTAACGGACACGGGGTGGCCCCGCAGTTAGTAAAAAATTATGACGGCCAGTCCACCATCCCCCTTGGTGATAGTGGGTACGTTTTGGACCCAGCAACTTTTCCAAGTTTGAAAAAATATGCTGGCCACGATTTGATTACCACGGATGGTCAAACGCTCTTAGGGGCTGATGATAAAGCGGGGGTAGCCGAATTGGTCACGCTGGCAGCCTATCTGATCGATCATCCTGAAATCAAACACGGGCCCGTCCGCTTTGCTTTTGGACCAGATGAAGAGATTGGCCGGGGAGCGGATCATTTCCAAGTTGCTGATTTTGATGCGGACTTTGCCTATACGGTCGATGGGGGGCCGCTGGGTGAGTTAGAGTGGGAAACCTTTAACGCAGCCGCAGCGACGGTGACGATTCAAGGGCAAAACGTCCATCCTGGTACGGCCAAGGGGACCATGGTCAATGCGCTGCAAGTAGGGATTGACTTCCACAACGCCCTACCAGCAGACCAACGACCAGAAGTGACGACTGACCGAGCGGGCTTCTTTCATTTGATAGCCATGACGGGGACAGCGGATCAGGCCAGTTTGCACTACATTATTCGTGACCACGATCGGACCTTGTTTGAGGAAAAGAAGGCCCGCATGGCTAGCATTGCCGATCAGCTCAACGCTGATTTGGACCAAGACCGGATAGAGCTAGCTGTTCAGGACCAGTATTACAACATGGGCGATCGCTTAAAGGACCATCAAGAAGTGGTGGCCTTAGCCAAACGAGCGATGGTAGCTGCAGGGATTGAGCCGGTCATCGAACCGGTCCGAGGCGGGACGGACGGCTCCAAGATCACTTTCTTAGGCTTACCTACGCCGAATCTCTTTGCTGGTGGGGAGAACATGCACGGCCGTTTTGAGTACGTTTCCAAGCAGGTGATGGAACAGGCCGTGACGGTCTTAATCGGGATTTTAACAACTGCGGCCAGCGATCGAGCAGTCGATCAGTAAGCCGTAAAAAAACGCACAACGGAATTCGTTGTGCGTTTTTTATGAGTTGATTATTGTTGGTCTGTGGTCGTGCCCTTAGACAACATTGGTACGCCAATCAGGGCGGCTTCGCCCACGATAATTGTCACAATCATGGCCGCCATTGGGTTGAAGTCAACGGAAGTCATTTGAGAAATCAAGTAACCAATCAAAAGGCCAAAGAGTGCGGACCACAGTGCCGCAATAAGATAACGCATGCATTCACCACCTTTTCTATTTACTGAACATGATACGCTTTTTTACCCGTTTGGCAAATGGTAAACGGCCCTTTTTATTTTTCGTTATAATGGATTTTAGTTGTAGACGAGGGGGATGCCATGTACGCACCATTACAAGTCAAAAGTGCTTATTCACTATTGAAAAATCCAAACAGTGTGGCCCAATTAGTTCAAACGGCCAAGGAGCGGGGCTACCAGGCGCTGTCGCTGGCGGATGAAAACGTCCTCTACGGGCTGATGACTTTCTACCAGGAGGCCGCCGCAGCCGGAATCAAGCCCATCTTTTCACTGACCTTAACGGTCAACGGCTTGGTCAATACCGCTACTGCCTTTCCCTTGTTATTGACTGCCGTTAATCAGCAGGGCTATCAAAATCTCCTGCGCCTATCTTCTCAAAAGATGACCGCAGCGGATGGACAACTGGCCGTAACCGATCTTTATCCTTACTTGGCTGGACTGGCCCTTACTTTTCCGGTTCAGTCAGAATTGGCCCAGTTGGTGCTGGGGCAGGACCCAACGGCCCAGTCCTATTTTGAAGGCACAGCGAAGCAACTCGTAACTGAGACGGCGGGCACCTATCTGGGTATCCATCCCAATCTGTCGGACAGGTACCTGACCAAGTTGGCTGACTTTGCTAAGAGCCAGCAACTGCCGCTCATTGCCTGGGACCAGGTTGACTATCTAAACCCCAGCGATGTTTTTACGGCCAATGTACTCAAGGCCATTGCTAGCAACAGCGCACTGGAAAATTGGGCTAGCTTAAAGCAAGAACAGGGGGCCTTTTACTTACGACCCGCTGCTAGCGTCCAGGCCGATTACCAGCGACAGCCAGACCTAGCGGCAGCCTATGTGAATAATGAAGCGCTGGTGGACCGCATCCAGGTCAGCTTGGATTTGAAACAAACGGCTTTACCTGTTTTCCAACAGGACAGTGGTCAGTCTTCAGAAGACTACCTCCGCTCCTTGGCACTGGCTGGCTTGGCTGAACGACCACAGTCATCGAACCATGATGGCAATGCTTATCAAGAACGGTTGGAACGGGAACTACAGGTCATCTGCGCGCTCGGTTTTGCCGATTACTTCCTCATTGTCTGGGATATCGTTCGCTATGCCAAGGACCACCAGATTCAAACCGGTGCGGGCCGCGGTTCGGCCGCTGGTTCTCTGGTTGCCTATGTCTTAGGTATCACCGATGTCGATCCGCTTGCCTATGACTTGCTCTTTGAACGGTTCTTAAATCCAGAACGGGTGTCCATGCCGGATATTGACATTGACTGGCCGGATAACCGCCGGGATGAAATTTTACGTTACCTTCATGACCGCTATGGCGCCAGTTCCTTTGCGCAAATCATTACCTTTGGGACCTTTGCTGCTAAGGCTGCACTGCGAGATGTGGGTCGTGTCTTTGGGCTCAGTCAAAAGGAGTTGGGCATGCTGTCAAAGGCCGTCCCCGCTGGCAAAAATGGTCGGAAAGTGCCCCTAAAAGAAGCGCTAGCGGCCGGCAGTCAGTTACAACAGGTTGCCGCCCAGCTGCCGGCTGGTCAGTTGTTACTGGAAACGGCTCAAGCTATTGAAAACCTGCCGCGTAATTTCTCGACCCATGCGGCGGGTGTGGTCTTATCCGATCAACCGCTGGTGGATACGTTACCAGTCCAAGCGGGCAATGACGGTTATCTACTGACTCAGTTAGAAAAAGGACCCGTGGAAGCCCTGGGCCTGTTAAAGATTGATGTACTGGGTTTGACCAATTTGAAAATCCTGGCGGAAGCCTTGCGTCTGGCCCAACCAGCATTGCCAGCTAACTTTGACATTAAAAGCGTGCCGCTGGACGACCAAGAAACGTTGGCTCTCTTTGCCAAAGGAGCGACAACGGGCGTTTTCCAGTTTGAATCGCAGGGCATCCGGCAGCTGCTCCGGAACCTGCGTGTTGATGATTTCGAACAAATCGTGGCGGCTAACGCCCTTTACCGGCCCGGTCCCTCTGAAAATATCCCAGCCTTTCTTGCCCGACGAAATGGCCAAGAGCAGGTGCCTTCCGTGGATGCCAGTATTGACTTTATTTTGGCGCCAACTTACGGCATCATGCTCTATCAAGAACAGGTCATGCGGGTGGCCACGCATTATGCTGGCTTTACTTTGGCCCAGGCTGACCGACTACGGGCGGCAATGTCTAAGAAAAAATTGGCCGAGATGGCCGATCTCAAAGAGGCCTTTTTGGCAGGCGCGCAAGCTCAGGGCCACCAGGCCGCACAGAGTGAAGCGGTCTTTGCCTATATTGAGCGCTTTGCCAACTATGGTTTTAACCGCTCCCATGCGGTGGCCTATAGTCTCTTAGCCTACCAGTTGGCCTACCTCAAGGCCCATTACCCGGCTGCTTTTTATACGGCATTACTGAATGTGACGCTGGGGGATGCGCCTAAGATTGCGACTTATTTACGGGAGGCCAAGGACTTGGGGCTGTCTGTCTTGGGCCCTGATGTCAATCAGTCTAAGGCGGGCTGGTCCCTGCAAAAAGGCGCTTTGCGGATGGGCTTCTACGGTATCAAAGGCTTGCGTAAGGATTTTGTTAGCGAGGTCTTACAAATTCGCCGGGAAGCAGGCAGCTTCCAGTCCCTTCAACAATTTATTCAAGCACTGCCCGAGCGTTTCCGTCAGGAAAAGTACCTGGCCGCACTGGCCAAAGCGGGCGCCCTGGATCGCTTCGGCTATAACCGAGCGGAAATTTTGCAAAACATTCCGACCCTTCTGGAAGGGGCCAACTACTCTTTGGCTATTCTGTCTGAGACCAAGATGGTTCGCGCTGAGGAAATGCCATTAATTGAAAAACTACAGGCCGAAAAAGAAACGATTGGCTTGAATTTATCAGGCCATCCCGTTGATTCCTACCGGCACTACTACGACCAGGGCCAGGCGCAGACGATTCAAACCGTCCAAGTTGGCCAAGCTGTCACGGTTCTAGGGCTTTTGACTAAGTCCAAGGTGATTCGCACCAAGAAGGGGGATGAAATGGCCTTCTTGACTGTAGCGGATGGCTCAGGAGAGATTGAGATTACGGTCTTTCCCAAGCTCTACCAGCAGGTGCGGGCTGGCCTGGTCATCGGCGACGTCTACCTGATTCGTGGTAAGGCCCAACTGAGTCCGGCCGAACGCTTGCAGTTAGTGGGCGACCGGATGACCTTAGCCCAATTGGATCAAGGACGGCAGGAAGCGCCAGACCAGGGCACCTGGTTCCTCCGCTTTGACAGCGAACATGACCAGAATCATGTCAAACAGGCACTGAGTCAGCTGATGCTGGCGCAAGCCGGCCAACAGGTGGTGGTCCTTTACTATGAACAACAGCAACAAAAGCAGGTGCTAGAAGCGCCTTACCAACTGCCTGCCAACCCAGCCTTAGTAGCAGAACTGGAGGCCATTCTGGGTGCTGGCAATGCCATTTACCAGCCAAAGCAGGAAAAATCTTTGTAAACGGACGCGCCTTCCTGTATGATTTGTATTAAAGAAAATATTTACAAAGTCCATTTAGCTGTTTTTGAAAGTGAAAAGATGACCTTTGTAAAACTAGCAGGCAGCAGTTCAGTCCAAGGTGACTGTGAGCAAATATGAGGAGAATATCACCGTGAAGATTCAAAATAAAGCCATGCTGATTACCTATGCGGATGCCATGGGCCAGAACCTGAAAGACTTGCGCCAGGTTTTGCAGGAAGAAATTGGCGCTGCTATTGGTGGCGTCCATCTACTGCCTTTCTTCCCCTCCACGGGGGACCGGGGTTTTGCACCGTCTGACTATACGCGGGTGGATGCAGCCTTTGGCGACTGGTCGGACGTAGAAGCATTGGGCGAAGACTATTACCTGATGTTTGACTTTATGATCAACCATATTTCCCGTGAGTCGATCATGTACCAGGATTTTCAGCAAAAGCATGATGAGTCCGAGTATAAGGACTTCTTTATTCGCTGGGAAAAGTTCTGGGAACAAGCTGGTCCTAACCGGCCCACGCAGGCAGATATCGACCTGATTTATAAGCGGAAGGACAAGGCGCCCATCCAGGCGATTACCTTTGCCGATGGGCAAACGGAGCATTTGTGGAATACCTTCGGAGAAGAGCAGATTGATATCGACGTCAATGCCGACATCGCCAAGGCCTTTATCAAGCAGACCTTGACCGATATGGTTCAGCACGGGGCCAGCTTGATTCGCTTGGATGCTTTTGCTTACGCCATCAAAAAAGTGGATACGAACGATTTCTTCATTGAGCCCGAAATTTGGGACACGTTGAACGAAGTCCGCGAAATTTTAGCACCCCTGGATGCTGAAATTCTGCCAGAAATTCACGAACACTACAGTATTCCACAAAAGATTAGTGAACACGATTACTTTGTCTATGACTTTGCACTGCCGATGACAACCTTGTACACGCTTTATTCCGGTAAAACGGAGCGGCTGGCCAAGTGGTTACGCATGTCTCCTATGAAGCAGTTCACCACACTGGACACGCACGACGGCATTGGGGTGGTTGATGCCCGGGATGTACTGACTGACGAAGAAATCGACTACGCTTCCAACAAGCTTTACGAAGTAGGGGCCAATGTCAAAAAGACCTACTCTTCGGCGGCCTATAACAACTTGGACATCTACCAAATCAATTCCACTTACTATTCGGCTCTGGGCAACGATGATGCGGCTTATCTGTTGAGCCGGGTCTTCCAAGTCTTTGCCCCAGGCATTCCGCAAATTTACTATGTCGGGCTGCTAGCAGGGGAAAATGATATTGACTTGTTGGAGGAAACGAAGGAAGGGCGCAACATCAACCGGCACTACTATGCCTTAGATGAAATCAAGGCAGCCGTGCAGCGGCCTGTCGTTGCTCAGTTACTGCGCCTGCTAACTTGGCGGAACCAAAGTGCTGCCTTTGATTTGGCCGGTAGCATTGAGGTGGACACGCCAACGGCCACGACGATCACGGTTAAGCGCCAGGATTACACAGGGGCCGTGACGGCTGTTTTGTCAGCTGATGCTGCAGAAAAGACCTTTGAAATCGTGGAAAATGGGGCTGTGGTCATGACCAGCGCGGACTTATTTGCCTAAGTCTTTCATGGTGGATTAAGGAGCAATTAAGGCCTTTCGTGACTTTTCCGACAAAAAGCGCAAATTGTGCCTTGTGAAAGCAGTGCAAAGTGTAATACAATAGTGGCAGGAAGTTGTGATAGACAACTCACCAAGATATCAAAGGAGCTATTACCCATGAAAAAGACGAAAATCGTCTCCACTCTTGGTCCGGCATCAACTGATGTCGACACCATCGTGAAGTTAATCGAAGCTGGTGCGAACGTATTCCGCTTTAACTTCTCCCACGGTGACCACGAAGAACAACTCGGTCGGATGCAAAACGTTGCCGAAGCCGAAAAGATCACTGGTAAGACAGTTGGTCGTTTGCTGGACACGAAGGGTGCCGAAATTCGGACTACGAAGCAAGTTGACGGCAAGATTGCTTTTGCCACTGGTGATGTCTTCCGGATTTCAATGGATGGCAACCACGAAGGTACTAAGGAAAAGATTGCCGTTACTTACCCTGGTTTGTATGACGATGTAAAAGTTGGCGGACACGTGCTTTTCGATGATGGTTTGGTTTCCACGACTGTCACTGAAAAGGATGAAGCCAACCGTGAATTGGTTGTCAAGGTTGATAACCACGGTGTAATTGGTTCCCGTAAGGGTGTGAACGCCCCAGGCGTTTCCATCAACTTGCCTGGTATTACTGAAAAGGATGCCGATGACATCCGCTTCGGTTTGGACAACGAAATCAACTACATCGCGGCTTCCTTCGTGCGTAAGCCTGAAGATGTTTTGGACATCCGTGCGCTTTTGAAGGAAAAGAACATGGAACACGTTCAAATCATCCCTAAGATCGAATCCCAAGAAGGAATCGATAACTTGGATGCTATCTTGGATGTTTCTGATGGGTTGATGGTGCCTCGTGGCGACATGGGTGTTGAAATCCCTGCCGAAAACGTGCCTTTGATCCAAAAGGAAATGATTGCCAACTTGAACAAGCGTGGTTTGCCAGTTATTACGGCAACGCAAATGTTGGATTCCATGGAAGACAACCCACGCCCAACGCGTGCCGAAGCTGCCGATGTGGCCAACGCCGTCTTTGATGGTACGGACGCAACCATGCTTTCTGGAGAATCTGCTAACGGCGAATACCCAGTGGAAGCTGTTACGATGATGGCTAAGTTGGACGCTCATGCTGAAACTGCTTTGAAGCAGTACAGCCGTCACAACGAAAGCTTCTACCAGAACGACTCTGTCGAAGCGGTTGCAGCTGCAGCTGCTCGTTTGTCAGACCAAATTGACGCCAAGGCTGTGGTTGTCTTGACTGAATCTGGTTACGCTGCTCGGATGATTTCAAAGCACCGTCCAGCAGCCAACATCATTGCATTGACACAGTCAGAACGCGTACAACGTGGTTTGACTTTGAACAATGGCGTTGTGCCTGTTTTGGCAGACAAGCCACAAACTGTTGATGACTTCGTTGACGCAGCTAAGCAAGCTGCCCAAGATCAAGGCTTGGCAAGTAAGGGTGACCAGATTGTTGTGGTCACTGTTGCCCCAATCGTTGAAGGTAAGGCAACGAACGCTACGTCTGTCGAAACAGTCTAATCGAATCAATGCGAAAGTCCGACCTAGTCGGGCTTTTTTTGTGTTAAAATTAGAATAGTTTAGTCGATAAGAGGTACGATTTTTGACAGATCAAACGGAAAAGATTTTCACCTTTGAAAATATGGAGCAGCAGACCAAGCTGGCGGGCCCACAGGACCAGTTACTTGTGCTGATTGAAGAAGCCCTGTCGGTGCGGCTGCATGTGCGGGGCAATCAGGTCGCGATTCAAGGCGATTCTGACCAGGCCAGTCTTGCTTTGGCAGTCTTGCAAGCGCTCGTTGCGCTGGTTAAAAAGCAGATTCATATTGGTCCAGCCGACGTTATTTCAGCCTGTACCATGGCCAAAAAGGGTACCTTAGCTTATTTTACTGACCTCTATAGTGAGACCTTGATTCGAGACCATCAGGGTCGGCCCATTCGGATTAAAAATTATGGCCAACGGCAGTACATTCAGGCCATTCGTCAAAATGATGTTACCTTTGGAATTGGACCAGCTGGAACCGGGAAGACCTTCTTAGCAGTGGCTATGGCCGTGGCTGCTTTGAAAAGAGGCGATGTAGAACGGTTGATCATTACCCGGCCTGCGGTCGAAGCTGGGGAGTCCTTGGGCTTCTTGCCCGGTGACTTGAAGGAAAAGGTGGATCCCTACATGCGGCCTATCTATGATGCCATTAACCGCTTGCTGGGGCCCAATCATGCAGAGCGGCTCTTAGACCGGGGTGTCTTAGAAATTGCGCCTTTGGCTTACATGCGCGGTCGGACTTTGGATGATGCCTTTATTATTATGGACGAGGCCCAAAACACCACCAATGCGCAGATGAAAATGATGCTCACTCGTTTGGGCTTTGGGTCCAAGATGGTGGTCAACGGGGATCCCTCTCAGATTGATTTGCCCAAAAAGGTGTCCTCGGGCCTCTTAGTCGCCGATCGCATCTTGTCCGGCCTGAACCGGGTGGCCTTTGTCCACTTTGATAGTGCCGATGTGGTTCGACACCCAGTGGTGGGCCAGATTGTGGCGGCCTATGAAGCTGCCGACCAAGCCCAGGAACGTTAAGCATACTCTAATAGAAGGAAGATTATGGATTTAGCCATTATTGATCAAACTCAGGACGGGGTTTCCCGCTACCACCAAGATTTGGTTCGCGCTGTGTTAGATTATGCAGGAGCCTACTTGGATTTGGCAGCAGATACGGAAATGTCGGTTACCTTTTTGAATAACGACGCCATTCAGCAGTACAACCGTGATTACCGCGGTCTTGATCGGCCCACAGATGTTATTTCTTTTGCCATTGAAGAGCAGGGGGAAGATAGCCCAGTCATTTTTGACGAAGACATGGCGGCTGATTTACCAGAAAACATCGGTGATATTTTAGTTTCTGTCGACATTATTGCCAGTCAAGCCGAATACCTGGGCCATTCCTATGAACGGGAACTGGGCTTCCTGGTTGTGCATGGCTTTTTGCACTTGAATGGCTATGATCATATGCTCGGAGAAGCCGAAGAGAAGGAAATGTTTGATTTGCAACGGAAGATTTTAGACGATTATGGACTCACGCGATAAGGCAAAAGACGCAGTAAAACGTAATAAGAATTTTTTCCGCTCCATGATAAATGCGCTATCAGGAATTTTTAGAGTCCTGGCGCGCGAACGGAATATGCGCTTCCACCTATTCTTTGCGCTGGTTATTATTCTGGTGGGCCTCTACTTTGGACTGAACCGGTCCGAATGGCTCTGGGTCGTTATCGCAGTCTTCTTGGCAATTTACGGTGAGTTTTTGAATACCGTGGTGGAATCCGTGGTCGATCTGATTGTTGATTACAAATACCATCCGCTGGCGGGTTTCATTAAGGATGTTTCGGCCGGGATGGTGCTCGTCGCTGTTTCTGCCGAAATGATTATTCTTTTTTTGATTTTTCAACCCTACGTTTGGCGCTATTTCGGTATCGTTACTAATTTTTCACAGTTTATTCATGATTTGAAAGGATAGTTCATGACAGATCAGGCATTTAAGTCAGGTTTTGTGGCCATTATCGGCCGGCCCAACGTTGGGAAATCAACGCTCTTAAATCGAATTGTTGGCGAAAAAATCGCCATCATGTCGAATAAGGCGCAGACAACACGAAACAAGATTCAAGGCATTTATACTCGGGATGATGCACAGGTGGTCTTTATTGATACGCCCGGGATTCACAAACCCCAGAATTCACTCGGCGATTATATGGTCAAGGCTTCCTTTTCCGCCTTGCATGAAGCCGATGCCATCTGGTTTGTGGTGGATGCTAGTAAGAAACGCGGTGGTGGCGACGATTATATCATCGAACGTCTGAAGCAAATCACCGAAACGCCTATTTTTCTACTCGTGAACAAGGTTGACTTGTTGCCTAAGGAAGAACTTTTCCAAGTCATTCAAAGCTATCAAGAAAACGCGCCCCAGTGGACAGAGATTTTCCCAATTTCCGCCACGGAAGGGGACAACGTCCCGGAACTCTTGGATACGGTAGTCGCCGACTTGGATGAAGGACCCCAGTACTTTGATGCGGACCAGCTGACGGACCATCCAGAACGCTTCGTCATTGCCGAATTAATTCGGGAAAAAGTGCTGCAATTGACCCAACAGGAAGTCCCCCATTCGGTTGCCGTGGTAATTGATCAAATCGAAACCGAAGATGATGGCGTGGTGCACGTGCAGGCCTCGATTATTGTCGAGCGGCCAACCCAGAAGAACATCATCATTGGGAAACAAGGGCGGATGATCAAACAGATTGGTACGCGGGCTCGGAAGGATATCGAGAACCTGCTTGGTTCCAAAGTCTTCCTGGAAACCTGGGTGAAGGTGGAGGAACGTTGGCGAGATCGGCCACAAGCGTTGCAATCCTTTGGTTACCGCAAGGATGATTTTTAACAAGCAGGGTGTTTTTGCACAAGACGTGGCCATGGCTACGTCTTTTTTATGCCAGATAGGAGGGTTGCATGGCTTTAATAGAAGGACTCATTCTCTACACCAGGCCCTACCGTGAACATGATCTGCTGATTCGTTTGTTAACGAAAGAGCGGGGCACTTTAACGGTGCTAGCCAGGGGGGCGAAAAAGGTACAATCACCGTTGGCGGCGGCTACGCAGCCCTATACCTGGGTCGTCTACGAGGGTGCTTGGCCAAAGGAAGGGCAGGGTCTGGGCTTTGTCAATAGTGTCCAAGATAGTCGCTACTATCGCCGGTTGACCACCGATTTAACCAGTTCCGCTTACGCCGCCTTACAGGCCAAGCTTGTCGATACAGCCTTAGAGGAAGGACAGGCAGCGCCCGACTGGTTTGACCGGCTCGCAACCGCCTTGGCGAAAATGGACGCTGGAGCTGACCCACAAGTCGTGACGAATATCATCGAGCTACAACTCTTACCGCTTTTTGGCGTGGCTCCCAACTGGCAGGCCGATCCAATCAATGGGGCTCAAAGTGGCCTTTTTGACTATTCGGAACGGTACAATGGCATCATCGAGCAAAGCAATTTTCATCTGGACGAACACCGCTTGGGCTTACAACCGAAGACGGTTTACTATCTACGGTTATTTTCAGCTATTGATTTACATAAGTTAGGGCAAATCAACTTATCGCTAGCCACCAAGCGCGCCATTCAACGGGTGATCGATTACCTTTACGAGCGGCAGGTAGGCTTGATGACTAAGGAAAAATACTTTATTCAAAAAATGGCGAGTTGGGAAGCACAGGTCCAAATCCCAAAGAGAAAGCAGCAGGAGGAATCATGAAAAAAATTTTGATCTTACATACGGGCGGGACGATTGCCATGGCAGAGGCTGCCGATGGTGGGGTCTTGCCAGGCGAACAGAACCCCTTGAATGCGGCGCACTTTGATTTAGCCGAGGCGGACCTGACGGTCGAAAATATTTTCAACATCCCATCCGAACACATTACGCCCAGCCACATGCTCCGTTTACATGACCGCTTGGTTGGGGCGGACCAGGAATTTGACGGTGTCGTCATTACCCATGGCACCGACACGTTGGAAGAAACGTCCTTCTTCTTAGATGCGACGCTGGGATTGACCATTCCCGTCGTCATGACTGGGGCCATGCGCTCTTCCAACGAACTGGGGGCCGATGGTCTCTATAATTTCCAAACGGCGCTACGGGTGGCTTTGGACGAGCAATCCCGGCAGCGGGGCGTGTTAGTGGTCATGAATGATGAAATTCATGCTGCGCGTTTTGTGACTAAAACCCACACAACCAATGTGGCCACCTTTGCTTCCCCCATTGCTGGACCAGTCGGCATCGTCACCAAAAAGAAAATTCTCTACCTCTATGATTTGCCAGCGGAAAAGACCTATCCGGTCCAGTCGGTGGCCTATAACATTCCCGTCATCAAAGCTTATGCCGGTATGGACGGGCGCCTGCTCAAACTTCTGGCAGAAACCGGGATCAACGGGATCGTCATTGAGGCGCTTGGCGCTGGTAATTTAGGTGAGGACGCTGCCCGCGGGGTCCAAGCTTTGTTGGCCGCGGCCATTCCAGTCGTCATTGTCTCCCGGTCCTTGAACGGGATTGCAGAACCGGTCTACGATTATCTAGGTGGGGGCGTTCAGTTAGAAAAGGATGGCGCCATTTTTGCCACGGTGGTCAATGGCCAGAAGGCACGATTAAAGTTGCTGATTGGCTTGGATAACCAACTTAGCCAGGCCGCATTGACCAATTTTTTGCATGAATTTTAAGGTCGGCTGGTTGTTAACGGGGCCACACACTAGTTCGAAGCAGTAGCTAATGAAAGCAAGCCTTGCGGCTTGTTTTTTTACTTGAAAAAGGGAACAAATGTTCGTATAATAAAAGGGCCAATTAACAGGGAGGTTCGTGCATGGCCACTGAGTTGACGACAATTTATGAACGAGAAGCACGGCGTGTGATTTTTTTGATTGATTCCAAGTCTTTCTATGCCAGTGTAGAAGCGGTAGACCGGGGACTCAATCCCCTCAAAGCGCTTTTAGTCGTGATGTCCCACCAGGAAAATGACACGGGGGGCTTGGTCCTCGCGGCTTCGCCCATGGCCAAACGCTATCTAGGAATTTCCAATGTAACCCGGCAAAAAGATGTGCCAGACCGGCCTGGGCTCATCAAAGCCCAGCCCCGTATGAACCGTTATATCCAGGAAAATGTCACGATTCAACAGATTTACCAGCAGTACGTGGATGATGACCATCTGTGGCCTTATTCAATCGATGAATCCATTTTGGACATGACCGATTTTTGGCCGCTCTTTGGGGATAGTCCGGTCGCAGTGGCCCAGCAAATTCAAAAGCGGGTACTAGCGGAGACTGGTATTTACTTGTCTGTGGGCATCGGCGACAGTCCCGTATTAGCCAAGTTGGCTTTAGATTTGGAAGCTAAAAAAGCCAGCCATCTCTTAGCCGAATGGCACTATGAAGATGTCCCGGAAAAATTGTGGCCAGTGACCGATTTTGGAAAGGTCTGGAGTATTGGGCCCCGTTTGGCCAAACGCTTTGCCGATTGGGGTATTCAATCGGTCGGAGACTTAGCCCGAGCTAACCCCTATGAATTGAAAGCCCGACTCGGCTTACGTGGAGAACAGGCCTATGCCCTAGCCTGGGGGATTGACCGCTCGGATCTAACGGAGCAGTTAACACCCAAGCACAAGACCTTTAGTAACTCCCAAGTCCTGCCCCACAACTATCAAGATGCCCAAGCTTTGACCGCTGTTATCCAGGAAATGGGGGATCAGGTTGCAGCCCGCCTCCGGGCCAATCACCAGCAAGCCAGCCATGTCTCCCTGTACTTGGGCTATGCCAACCAAGGCATTCAATTTAACACCCGCCACGAACGCAAAACTGGCCTTCATGAAGGGCAAAAAGTGCCTGCCAGCAATCACAGTCAGCCGCTGATGCGGGCCCTGGTCAGCCTCTTTCAGCAATATTGGCAGGGCCAACCGGTTCGTTACATTGGGGTCTCTTATAGTGGCCTGCAGTCTGATCAGATCCAAGAGCTCTCGCTGTTCGAAGAAGAAAGAGCGGTTGACGATAGCCAGCAGCAGTTAGACCAGACGATTGATCAACTACGGCAGCGTTTTGGGGCTGCTGCCATCGTCCGGTCCTTTTCCTTGGACGAGGGCGCAACAGCTATCACAAGAGCAAACTTAGTGGGCGGTCATAATGGCGGTAATGCATATGAGTAACTTATTTTTAAAGGAAGCGGACTGGTTGGCCACCGTCAAGACGTATTTTGAACAGGATTATCAAGAGCGGGGCAAGGTGAAGTGGCAGGGCTTCTTGCTCTCCGATCACACGGCCCAATTAAAGAAAATGAAGCGGCAGTCATCGGGCAGAACAATCCCAGAACAGCAGAGCCAGATGACAATTCAGCAACGGGTCTTACAGGCTTACCAGCAGCATCAAAAGCTAGTCGTTCAGGTCAATACGGTAGATGTCAATCAAAATCAACCAGCAGCAAGGACCGGCTTCGTGACCGCTGTGCTTGCTGATGGCTTTGATTTGGACTATCAACACTTTCCCTTTGAGGAGATTGCAGCGGTGGAGATTGATAATGGAAAATGAAGCATTAACAGCAGAAATTGTGGCACTGGTAACAGCACTTATACAAAAGCAGGGAAAGACCATTTACCAGCTACGTGTCGTTAATCAGCGCTATACGCAACAGATTACCTTCTTTTTGGAATGGTACCAGTTGGGACGGGCCACCGTTTCCCGACAAATCAAATCAGTGAAGCGACAGCGCATTGCTGATTTTGAGGCTTTTCTATCAGTTTTAAAAGCTGCTAGTCCGGTCGCTATTCTCCTGGCATAAGTTAATCATACTGACGAAAATAATAAGTGTACTTATAAAAATTAGGGGGCTAGATGTCTGAGCACCCGAAAAAGCAACTAGACCAGTCTTGTATTTGTGCTAGCTAACGTTCATAATAATAAGTAAATTAGTGCGAATACGAAGGAGGATTCCATGGAACTATCAACGATTTTGAACGAAAGGCACTCAGCCCGTTGGTTCAAAGAAGATCAGATTGACCGCTCTAAGATTGAGGCAATCGTGAAGGCTGCGCAGCATGCCCCTTCCTGGATTAACTCCCAGACGCCAAAAGCAGTGGTAGCCATGGGGACTACGTTAAAGCAAATTCGGGCGGAACATGCTAGCTTAAACCACGATGAGCAGACGCCCTCTGCCCCTTATTTACCCTATAAGCCCGTTCCCGAATGGGATGCCCGTTCACAAAAGAACATGAAGGGCTGGTTTGCTAGTCGGGCCGCTGTCTTAGGCGACGATTGGTCTGCCAAGTTAGGCCAAGCAGGTGATGCACTCTATAATGCCCAGGCAGTGGTTTACTTTATCCTCCCCAAGGACTTCAGTCAGTGGTCCCTGATTGACCTGGGTTCCTTCATGGAAAACATGATTTTGGCTGCTCACGATGAAGGTTTGGCCTCAATTCCTGCTTACCAGTACGTGCTCTATCCAGATCACCTTGCTAAGCACCTAGGACTGGCTGATGATGAGGTAGCGGTGATGGGGCTCGGCTTAGGCTACCGGGATGATCAAGCTGCTGTGAATGAGTCGCAATCCACTCGGGCAGCAACGGATGAGATTTTGCGGATTTTAGATTAGGTCGGTAACAATAGTTATTTAATAGCAGTAAATGATTCAGAAAGGAGTTACTTGATGACGACAACACTCGTAATTGGTGCCCATGGTAAAGTCGGTCGTTTGGTCGTGCGTGATTTAGCGGCGAAAGGCCACACGGTCCTGGCTGGGTTCCGCAAGGAAAAGCAGTTTGAAACCGTAGCAGATGTGCAGGGCGTCCACCCCGTACTCTTTGATCTTGATCAAGGACCTAAGGAAATGGCCAGCTTTTTGCATGATCAACAAGTTGATCAAATTGTCTTCTCTGCCGGTGCAGGTGGGGCTGCTCCAGCTGCTAGAACTACAGAAATCGACTTAGATGGCGCCGTGAAGACCATGGAAGCCGCTAAGATTGCTAAAGTTGGTCGTTATATCATGGTTTCAGCGGCTGGTGTGGACGATCGAGCAACTTGGAAGAAGTCCGGTATCTACACCTACTTCATGATGAAGCACTATGCGGACCAGATTTTGCAGGGGACTGGACTGGACTACACTATCGTGCGCCCAGTTACGCTTTCGGATGAAGCCGGTACTGGCAAGATTGCCATGACAGCAACAGCCGATCAACCAAAGATTCCAAGGGCCGACGTGGCTGCTTTCATTGCAGCGGTGATTGATAATCAAACGACTTATGGTCAAGTCTATGAACTGACTGCCGGTGATCAAGCTATTTCTGATCTCTTTGCAGCTCAAGCATGATAACTAGGCCGGTAAATGAAAAGGAGGACCAGCGAACAGCTGGTCCTCCTTTTTTAGTCTGATAGTAAGAATTGTTGTAAGGCCTTGAGGTCCTTGCCCTGATAGGTGGGTTCAGGTTCCGGCGTTCTTTGTGTTGGTTCTGCCTGGAGCCAGTAGGTATCGATACCAGCAGCTTGCCCCCCAGCAATGTCCGAGAAGAGGCTATCACCAATCATTAAGGCATTTTGTTTGTTCATGCCCGGATTAGCAGCAAAAATCGGCTCATAAAAACGACGATCGGGCTTGGCAAAACCAATTTCGTCGGAAATATAAACTTGATCGAAGTATTGGCCTAAGCCAGTTTTGTCTAAGCGCCGGTGCTGCATGGGGGCCTGGCCATTGGTGCCCGCAATGAGGGTAAAGCCAGCGGCTTTCAGGTTGACCAAGGTCTCCGTCGCAGCAGGAAGCAGTCGATAATTGCTGAGCAGCAGCTCGTGGTACCTGGCTTCCAAGGCAGCGGCATCCCCCGACAAGTGCTGAGCCGCTAGCGTAGCAGGGAAACGGCGTGCAAAAATATCATCACGCTGAATCCGTCCCGCTGCGTAGTCTGCCCAGAGACCCTGGTTAATCTGGTGGTAACTAGCAAGGGTGTCAGCCAACGCTGCTGGTGATAAGTGCCAGTCAGCAAACAGTTCGGTTAAGTTGGCCTGTTCGCCCCCTTGAAAGTCAAATAGCGTGTCGTCTAGATCAAAAATTAAATACTGATACATAAGCCATCCTTTTCCATTGTTCTGCTGCCTATTTTAGCAAAGAAAAAGAACAACCAGTTGACTGATTGTTCTGTTCAAGCTTTAGTCCCGCCATAGTTGACCTAAGACATTGGTGGCGGACCGGTCGGCGCCAACAGCGAAGGTGGCTAGCGGTAAGTCGACCAATTCGCAAACCCGGTTCAAATAGGCCCGGGCAGCAGCGGGAAGGTCGGCCAAGGTTTTGCAAGTTGTAATATCTTCTGACCAACCGGGGAGTTCTTCGTAAATCGGCTGGCAGCGGGCTAAGTCCCGTTCGGAAGCAGGGTAGTAGTCGATGACCTGTCCGTCCAATTCGTAAGCGGTCGCGATTTTCACCGTTTCAAAGCCAGAGAGCACATCCAAGCAATTGAGCGATAACTGGGTTAAGCCAGAAACACGCTTAGCATGGCGTAATGCCACAATGTCTAGCCAACCAATTCGCCGGGGACGACCAGTTACAACGCCATATTCGTGGGCCGTATCCCGGATGGTTTGGGCAGTTTCATCATGGAGTTCCGTTGGGAAGGGACCGGCACCAACACGGGAACAGTAGACCTTAGCAACGCCGATGATTTCCTGAATACGCTGCGGGCCAACGCCGGCCCCGACAGCGGCACCCCCGGCTACTGGATTGGAAGAGGTGACGAAGGGATAAGTCCCGTGGTCAATGTCCAACATGATGCCCTGGGCCCCTTCAAAGAGCACCCGTTGGCCAGCATCCAGTGCTTCGTTAATCAGATAGGAAGTATCAGCAACGTAAGGGCGCAGTTTTTCGCCGTAGGCCAGATATTCCTGGTAAATACTGTCAAAATCCAAGGGTTCCTGTTCGTATACCTTCGTTAAAAGTAAATTCTTAACAGACAGGGCTTGTTCCAGGCGCAAGCGGAGGGTTTCTGGATCCAGGAGGTCCGCGATGCGAATCCCAATCCGTTCCAACTTATCCTGATAGGCGGGACCGATTCCTTTGTGCGTAGTACCAATTTTTTCGCTCTTGAGGCTTTCTTGTAATTGGTCGAAGAGCTGGTGGTAGGGCATAATGACCTGCGCCCGGGAGGACACTTTGAGATTGTGGACGGCCACGCCATGCGCTGCTAAGTAATCAATTTCAGCAAAGAGTGTTTTGGGATTGACGACAACACCTGTGCCAATTACATTTTGGACATGGGGCAGGCAAATACCAGATGGAATCAGCTGAACGTGCAGCTTTTGTCCGGCATGCACGAGCGTGTGACCTGCATTATCCCCACCGGCATAGCGGACTACAAAGTCCGCTTTTTGACTGAGAAAGTCGGTAATCTTTCCTTTTCCTTCGTCGCCCCACTGGGCACCGGCAATTACAAGTGAAGACATCGTGTAAAACCTCTTGCTTTCTTTTTTCGTTTGAAACCAAAAGCTAGTATAGCGATTGCCAGGGGGAAAAGCAATAAAATAATAAAATAAAAGGCAATTAATGCTTTTTATCGCCTTAAAAAACGAACATTAAAATTAAAGCAGTCTTTATATTCTGTTTTTGCTATAATAGCACTAGTGTCAAAAGCAAAGGAGTGTCCCATGATTAACCGTTATACAAGACCAGCAATGGCCCACATTTGGTCTTTAGAAAATCAATATCAAGCTTGGTTGACTGTTGAGGTTGCCATTGTCGAAGCCTGGGCTGATCTGGGTCAGATTCCGGCTGAAGATGTTGCCAAAATTAAAGAAAAGGCCCGCTTTGATGTGGACCGAGTGGCTGAAATAGAAGCGGTAACCCATCACGACATGGTGGCCTTTACCCGGACCGTATCCGAATCACTGGGCGCCGAAAAAAAGTGGATTCACTACGGCGTGACTTCCACGGATGTTGTTGATACGGCCAATGGCCTGCGCTTAAAACAGGCGAATGCAGTCATTAAGAAAGACATTGAAGCCTTCTTGTCAGTCCTACGTGACAAAGTTCAACAATACCGAAATACAGTGATGATTGGCCGTACCCATGGCGTACAGGCAGAACCAACGACCTTTGGGTTAAAGTTGGCACGCTGGTATGCAGAAATGCAACGAAATTTAGCCCGTTTTGAACGGGCGGGGGCGGCTGTCGAAGTCGGGGAAATTTCGGGTGCTGTCGGCACCTTTGCGAACATTCCACCAGAGGTGGAAGCCTTTGTCTGTGACAAGCTGGGCCTGCAGGCGCAGGACATTAGTTCCCAAATTCTGCCCCGAGATTTACATGCCGATTATCTAGCCACGATTGCCCTCATTGCCTCTTCGCTAGAAAATTTTGCAACGGAAATCCGTAGCTTACAGCGGTCCGAAATCCATGAGGTCGAAGAATACTTTAACCCTGGACAAAAGGGTTCTTCCGCCATGCCGCATAAGCGCAATCCGATTGGTTCCGAAAATATCTGTGGCTTAGCCCGGGTCATTCGGGGGCACATGCTGACCGCTTATGAAGACATTCCGCTCTGGCATGAGCGGGATATTTCCCACTCATCAGCGGAACGGGTGATTTTACCCGATGCCACAAAGCTGCTGGACTACCTCCTGGTTCGCTTTACTAAGATTGTTGAAACGCTGACGGTCTTTCCTGAACGAATGAAGGCCAACCTTGACCGGACGCACGGCTTGATCTATAGTCAGCGCGTTCTCTTGAAACTAATTGATGCTGGCCTGTCACGGGAGGAAGCCTATGACCTGGTGCAACCACTAACGGCCCAAGCTTGGGACGAAGAGCGGTCCTTCAAGACACTAGTCGTGGAAAATGAAGCAATCCGGGCACGACTCGACCAAGCGGCAATTGAAGATGCATTTGACTACCATTACCACCTTAGCCAGGTCGACACCATTTTGGACCGGTTGGGGTTAACGAAAGCATAAAAGGAAGGTAACATGAAAAGTGATATTGACATTGCCCAGGCAGCAACCCTAACACCGATTACGACCATTGCTGAAAAGGTCGGCCTAGCTGCTGACCAAATCGAACCCTATGGCTATGACAAAGCTAAAATCAACTGGCAGCCAACTAGTGCCCAGGCAACAAAGGGTAAGTTAGTCTTAGTGACCTCTATCAACCCAACCCCAGCCGGAGAGGGAAAGTCGACCGTGACGATTGGCCTGGCAGACGCCCTGGCAGCACGTGGGCAGAAAGCGATGGTGGCGCTGCGCGAACCATCTCTTGGCCCCGTGATGGGTTTGAAGGGGGGTGCGACGGGTGGTGGCTATGCCCAAGTCGTGCCCATGACCGATATTAATCTCCATTTTACGGGCGATATGCACGCGTTGACGTCTGCCCACAATACACTGGCGGCACTGCTTGACAATTCCTTACAGCAGGGCAACCCCCTCCAGTTGGACCCGCGCCGCATTTTGTGGAAGCGTGTCTTGGATATTAACGACCGGGCCTTACGGCAAGTGACAATTGGCCTGGGTGGTCCAGTCAACGGTGTGCCCCGCGAGGACGGTTTTGATATCACGGTGGCCTCAGAACTGATGGCTATCTTGACCTTGGCCACTGATTTGAAGGATTTAAAGGCCCGGATTAACCGAATTGTACTGGGCTATACCTATGACCGAAAGCCGGTTACCGTAGCAGATTTGGGCGTAGCTGGGGCCATTACGGTCCTGCTCAAGGACGCTTTGAAGCCGAACCTAGTGCAAACGCTAGCCGGTACACCAGCCCTGATTCATGGGGGCCCTTTTGCCAACATCGCCCAAGGCACCAATTCCGTTATGGCCACCAAAACAGCGCTGGCGCTGGCTGACATTGTGGTCACAGAGGCTGGCTTTGGGGCTGATCTTGGTGGCGAAAAGTTTATGGACATTAAGGCGCCGGTACTAGGTCAGGCACCGGATGCCGTCGTTGTTGTCGCAACCGTACGGGCATTGAAACATCACGGCGGGGTGGCACTCGATGCGCTCAACCAAGAAAATCTAGCCGCACTGGCTAGCGGATTGGAAAATCTGGGTCGGGCCATTCGCGCCATGCAGCAGTACGGGCGCCCAGTGTTAGTGGCCGTCAATCAGTTTACGGCTGATACACCCGCAGAACTGGACATGGTGCTGGACTATGCCCAGCAAATGGGCGCAAAAGGACGGGTGGCCAATGTTTGGGCTGAAGGGGGCCAGGGGGCGCTCGACTTAGCGGATCTTGTCAGTCAAGTGGTCCAAACCGAGCATGCTTTCCAACCGCTTTACCAAGCAACGGATCCACTGGTTGATAAGATGACGGCTATTGTCCAGAAAATTTATGGTGGGGCCGCCTTAGAATTATCTGCAAAAGCCAAGAAGCAACTCGCAAGCTTTGCCCAGTTTGGCTGGGACCAACTACCCGTGGTAATGGCCAAAACGCAGTACTCACTTTCGGATGATGCCAAGGCAATTAATGCACCAACTGGCTTCACGATTCATGTCCGGGAATTTATTCCAAAACTCGGCGCAGGCTTCATCGTCGCTCTGACAGGTAATGTCCTGACCATGCCAGGCCTGCCCAAGCATCCGGCCGCCTTGGATATTGATTTAGACGACCAGGGCCAAATCAAAGGATTGTTTTAAAATGAAAGCGGCGTTGACACAAATCAAAGCCTATAGTCAGTCTGTGCTGGCTGATGATCGCACTGGCCATGACTACCTCCATGCTCAACAGGTCGCCAATCTGGCGCTGAAACTTTACCAACAGGATCACGGGACTGGTTCCTTGACCGACTCAGAGCAGGTTATCTTGTTGGGCGCAGCTTACCTCCATGACACCATCGATGATAAAGTGGTGGCCGACGTTGCCGCTAGTATGGAGATGGTGGCATCCTTGCTACAGGAAGTAGGGCTATCCTTACTCATTCAGGCCGAAATTGCGGATATTATCACGCATATGTCCTATTCAGCTAACTTGAGACAGCGCTATCAGCTCAGCCAACTGGGACAGTATGTGCAAGATGCGGATCGACTGGCAGCACTCGGTGCTATCGGCATCGCCCGGGCCTTTGCCTTTGGCGGGCAGCACCAGCGCAAGCTATATGATCCTGCTAGTAAGCCCGTGCTCCTCACCGATAAGGCGCAGTATCGCCAGCACGAAGGCACAACGATTAATCATTTTTATGAAAAATTACTGCATTTAGCGCCTTTACTGAATACGCCCGCCGGGCAGCAGGAAGGCCAGCGTCGCACCGCCTATATGAAAGACTTTCTGCGAGAATTTGACTTGGAAACAGGCGCTTTAAGCGATCCAGCTTTTGCCCTGGATGATGAAAAACGCCCATAGTGGCGTTTTTTCATTGCTATGACTGCAGCAGAAAATAACAAGGAGCGTCCATGCCTCATTATTTAATTTTGACGGAAAAACCTAGTGCCAGACGTAATTTTGAACAGGCGCTCGGCGGCAGCCGGGGAACATTTGCAGGTTTTTCTTATGAACTGGCCAACTTACGCGGGCACGTCATGACGTTGAAGGAGCCAGCTGAACAAGTGCCAGCCACTTTGAAACAGCAGTACAGTAGCTGGAAGTTGGCCGATCTTCCCTGGGATGTCAAACGGTTTACCTGGCAGCGAACCTATCTGAAAAGTAAAAACCCCAGAACGGGCCGCCAAGAAAGCAGTCGTACGCTTCTGCAAGCATTAAAGCAACAGGTAGCTGCGGGGGTTGATGGCATTGTTATTGCTACGGATAATGATCCTTCCGGCGAGGGAGAGCTACTCGCCTGGGAAGCACTGGATGCCATTCATTGGCAGGGTCCCGTGCTCAGGGCCTATTTTGTCGATGAAAGTAAGCAGGGAATCCAGAAAGCGCTGCGCCAACTAGTCGTCATTGAAGGTAAAGAAAAGGATGCCGCCTACCAAAAAGGATTGGCCCGAAATAAATGGGACTTCGCATCAATGCAGCTGACCAGGGCCGCCACAACGGCTAGCCGACAGCAGGGCTTCCAATTTGTGAGTCGACAAGGGCGGTTAAAATCAGCCATGATTGCTCGTATTTACCAGCAATTACAGGCTATTGAAAACTATCAACGGATTCCTTACTTTGAAAATCGCTATCGGGATGATCAAGGGCATCTCTATGCCCGGGCTGTGCCTAAAGATGGTGAGCAGATTTCGTTTCGTTACCCTGATAAAGCGACTGCGTTAGCACACTTTCAAGACCAAGTACCGACCGGCAAACCGGTTGTGCTATCTCAAGCTATTAAACAAAAGCAACCACCCCGATTGTTAGATTTATCTACTTTGTCCGCCCAACTGGCCAAGTTCGGCTACAGCGCCAAAAGCGTGCTGGTAACCTATCAAAAAATGTATGAAAATCAATTGGTTTCCTACCCAAGAACCGCTGATAAAACCATTACACCGGACCAATTCCAAGAGTTATTACCGCTGGTGGACCAAATGGCCCAACTCGTTGGGATTAATCGGGATTTATTGACGCACCGGCAGGCACGGGCCAGCCATGTGCAAACAGGGGGCAGCCATGGTGCTAACCGTCCGGGCCCTCAGTTACCCAGCAATTTGGCCAGTTTAAAAAAATATGGGACAGCAGGTCCCAAAATATATGAACTGTTAGCGAAGAATTTCTTGGCCATGTTTGCTGAAAACTATCGCTACCGCCAAACGAAAGCGGCCATTCAAGAAGCACCCGATTTCCAGACAACAATCAATGAACCGGTCGCCGCGGGCTGGCAGGCACTGTACCAGACAGGGGACAAAGAAGTGGCCAAACCGATGGGCAGTCGGGCCGAACTTTTTGTTTATGAAGGGCAAAATCCAAAGCCAATAACGCCAACTTGGTCCTGGCTCAAAGCTTTCTTGGAGAAGTATGATATCGGAACAGGGGCCACGCGGACCAGTACTTATGCTGATTTAAGCACGGGACCCGCTGCCTACATTCGAGATCAAAAGGGGCAAATTACGCTCAGTTCCTACGGTCGTGCAGCAGCGCACATCATTCAAGGCACCTACATTGCCCATCCGAAAACGACCAAGCGCATCTTTGATATTTTTGATCAGGTGGGGCGCTTTGAACTATCGGCAGACCAGGCCCTTGAATCCCTGAACATCACCGTGGCACATGATCTACCAGTGATCATGCAAAATGCCCAAACGTTGCCAGAACAGGTAACCCCACCAGCTAAGAAAAAGTATCCTAAAAAAGAGAAGGTGACCGGTTTTTGGGCACCCAAACAAGCTCAGGTCAGTTTTAGTAAAAGCTTTGCGGGCCATACATTTACCGACGTCGAGCTGGCAGCGTTGTTAGCAGGGCAGACCATCTCCTTTCCGGCCAAGAAAAAACGAGGGGGTTCTTTTACCGCCAAGGGCCACTTAGCGGAAAAACGATTTCGGGGCAAGCCGTATGTGGGCTTTACGTTGCTTGATCAGGAATCAAAAGCATAAAAAAAACGCTCGTAAGAGCGTTTTTTCCATCAGCACTTCTTTTTTTAGTACCAACCATACTGTTGGCTGTGTGCCGCTGCATTTTCCCATGAACCATAACGGCTCGTGACATATTGATCGGCAACTCGTTCTTGGTTAGCGGCTGATTCGTCGCCGTTCAAGTAGCTAGCCGAAAGTTGATACTTTCCAACGTAGTTGCCGTTACGGACTGTGTAAGAACCACCAGATTCGCGGTTGGCAATGTAGTCCTTAGCAGCAGAGGACGTTGTCGTGCTGTTCGTGTTGGCACTGTTGTCCTGCGTCGTTACTGCGGCAGTGGACTGCACATTGGCATTCGTCGTGCTAGCAGTTGCCGCTGTGGCCTGTACGTTGGCCTGCGTCTCATCGGCAGTGGCTGCCTGAGGCGTTACTGTTGCACTGGCTGCATCATTGTTCGCCGTTTTCACTTGGCCATCCGTTGTCGTCACGGATTCAATCTTTTGATTGTCGGCAGAGAACTTAATCTTGTCGCCAACGTAAATCAAATCAATGTTTTGAATACCACTATTGTTGGCCAAAGTTTGGGCATCCGTGTTGTGTGCTTGCGCGATTTCACTTAACGTATCACCAGCTTGAACGGTATACGTTTCACCGGTGTCGACTTGGTCCGCGTTGACCTTCTGGTCGGCTGTAAAAGCCATCGTGCCCATCAAGGCTGCGGACATTCCTGCAAATACAATTTTTTTCGTTATACTCATGAATTTAATAACCTCGCTTAGATAACATGCTAACTGAAATCAATTAGCTGCGCTATTTGCTATAGGGACACAATAACGAGGCCATATTATATGAGGATTAAGCAAATGACATTTATTTGATAATGGTAACGAATGTTGCATGTAATTGACTAGCGCCAGGCTTTACCGGAAACTACTGTTCGCACTTTCAACTTTGATCCACTAATTGTTGGGTGGAAATTTCTTTTGATTTGAGCGTTTCCTTCAGGCGGTAAACTTTCTGGCCAGAATAGAGCACAATCAGAATCGGCTGATCATAGTAGTCGCTCACGTTTGGCAAGTTAGGAAAGGCAAACGTACCTGTGGCTGAAACTTTTGCTGAGACATTTAAAGGCACTGTATCGGAATAGAAGGTAGGCCCCTGTGTTTTGCCAGCAATCACTTGCTTGATGGCAGGTAGAAAAACCGTTTTCCGACTGGGTAAGCTGACGATGGCCACTCGTGTAATAGACAAGGGCAGTGCGGCACTGTTATAAATGCCTAGTCGAAAATACAACCAGTTTGTTGCTTTGTCGGCGTGAGCCCAATAAACTAGCAGGTGGGGCTTGCGTTTTTTATCCAAAAAGACATAACAAGAAGAGCCAACCGAAATCAAAAAAGAGGCAATAGACAGGATAAGTGTGAGATTCATTGGCTTCCTCCTCAGTTGAAGCAGTTAGAAAATGATCCTAAAAATCGGCCATGCAAGGAAAATATGGTACGTCATGATAATAGTAGGAATCAACATGGACAATCAAACGATACAGTTGATAGTGATGTTGTCTAACAAATCAGATAAATCTGTTCGACCCGCATGGTGACAGACTTTAGCATGATATAATGACCGCATAGCGAGCAAGTAAAGATGGTGGCTATCCTGGAAAGGTGGTGGTGCCTATGATTTTAAAATCATAAGCCACGTTATCCTAGGAAAGGAGAAGCCTGGATGTCGGTAACGGCAGCCATACAACTAATGTTTATGTTTGGGATGTTCATCCTAGCATTGATTACATTGGTTGTTGAGCTAATCGAAAAAATTAGCAATAAAAAATAACCATCTCTGCTTTCGCCGGCCGTGATGGTTATTAACTAATCTAAAGGCTAGCCACCGTTGAACGGGTTCGCTAGGAAGGCACTAGTTCCAGCTAGTGCCTTTTTCTTATGCCTTTATTATATCACTACCAGTAAAAAGAACAACAATAGAAAATGGGACAACGTATATGCCAAACATACAATTGAATCATTTAACTTATTTTATTGCTCGTATTAGAAAATATTTACCCAGTTATGTTTACGAATTTGAAAAATTGAACCAATTGAAGTTGAGTACTCTATAATCATTTGGTTTAGCCGATTTTTTTCCTGAGTTCGACGACGGAACCGATTATATTAATAAAAGAAAGGGATTAACCGGTCCATATCATTTGGATTGTTAACTTAAGGGTTGACAAGTGCCGATAGCATATAACCGCACTTTTGAAATAATAAAGTTAACAAAGATAGCTTAAACAGCCAGTGCCAATGGTTAATACCCTGCGCTACTGTTCCAGAAAAAGCTAACTTTGTTAGCTTTTTTTATTACTTCTTTACTCAGAAATGGGTAAGGCAGTTGAGAAGTATACTTTATTTTTTTAATGTAATTGACTCATTTTTGAGTAAAACAGTTACTTGAGGCGAATATGAAAAAGACGTTAGGGACACTAATTCATGATTATCGGATGCAACATGCACTGAGCCAAGCTGACTTTGCTAGGCAAGCTAATTTAAGTCAACAAAAGGTTTCAAGAATTGAAGCTAAGGGGTTTTATAACCCAACATTGTTAGATTTAGAAAAAATTGCACACGCGATGTTTCTGACAGTACCCGAATTGCTAAGTCAACTTTTTTTTGAAGAATTAGAGGATCCCTATGGAGCGAATTAATCTTAGCCAAATTAAAACTTTTGAGCAGTTTTATCGGCTTCCAAAAGTATTCTTTACTTCTGACAAATATAAAGACATGAGGCTCGAATCAAAAACTGCCTATGCAATCTTACGTGATCGTTTTGAACTATCGATTCAAAATGGTTGGGTCGATAATCAGGGCGATGTATTCTTCGTCTTTACCGTCGATGAACTTGGAGCACTTCTTAGTTGCGGAAAAAATAAGGTGATTGGCATTAAAAAAGACTTGTCCCAACATGGGTTGTTGGAAGAAGAGCGGCAAGGACTAAATCGACCAAACCGTCTATATCTTGGGACAATTGCCTCTGATATTGAAGCTAAAAAAAGCTCAGAACCCTTGGTAAAAGCGGAAGTTTCAAAATCAAACTTCCGGGGGTTTGAAAATCAAACTTCCGGAGGTTTAAAAAACAAACTTCAAGAAGTTTCAAAATCAAACCCTAATGATACTGAGTATAGTGATACTGATTTAAATGATGACGATGATGAATATACATATACAGCACCCGAGAGAAACACATCGGTCAGCCAATCGTCATGCTCAGATGAATTAGCAAGGCTCTATGCCAATGAAACTGGTCAAACTTTAAACCCAGCTCAAGTTAAGAAGCTGAAAAATCTAGGCGACTGGTTTGGAGTTGAAAAAACGCAGGCGGCTATTAAGACTGCCGCCGAAGCAGGGGGCCAGAGTCTTCGTTACGTAGAGGTTGTACTAAATAATGCAGCTAAAGAACAGGCAGCGCTTGGCCACTTAAATCAGCAATCACCAGATCAAGTCCATAAACCGAAAGTGCCAGCGTTTAAATTTGCTGGCTTTTAGAGGGGTGGCAGCGTCCTGAGTAAGACGCCATAAAAGACTTAACTTTGTACTTTGAAAATTTAGAAAAAGCGACGTCCTGATTAGCACGGCTAGGGATAAGACAAATAGGGGAGTCGCTATACTGTGAAAATCAGACCCGCCGCCACAGTGAGTAGTAGAAGCTCACGGAGTTAGAGATTCCTTGACTAAAAATCTCGCATAAAAAATGCAGTCACCTATCTATCATTTAGATAGCGTTCAGCTAAAGCTGTAATACAGCCATGCAGCCTAAGGAGGTCGTAACATGCATGAAATTACTATTAACGATTTAAGGCGCCTAGGGCGTTTGGGGAATGTAACCGGTCGACTTAATAATGGTCGGCAAGGAGAATTGCGGCAAGATGGCTTTTATTATCGCCGCCATGATGCCATTATTGGTGGCCTTTCGGCCGAAGTTAAATTTAGAATCAGTTACAGGAAGGCCATCGGCCAAATCCAGATTCTAAAGCAAGGAACTAAGCTGATTGCGACGAGACAAAATAATTGCCTCGTTGCCACAATTCACTATGACTTACCCAAAGCACCTAGGAGCTAATTATGAAAATCATTACTATCAACGTCAATAAGGGTGGGGCCGGTAAAACAACCCTGGCCTACAACCTGGCAGAATATTTGAAACAGGACCAGCGGGTCTTGTTGATGGACTTTGACGATTCCACAAACTTAACGCATCGTTATGGTCATTACACTAACCTGAACCAAACAGTAATTAATCTGTTTGAAAACGGTGATGTGACACCAATTAATTTGTCAAAGAACTTAGATTTAATTGCTGGACACGCTTCTGTGGAACAGCTAAAAGAACGGTTAAACACACGCCGCCGTCGTGAATACATCTTAGGGAAGTGGTTAGGGTTAAACGAAGAGTCCTTAACCGCAAAATATGACTACATCGTAATTGACACTGAAAACGATGAAGGGATTCTCACGCAGAACGCCCTAATCGTCTCTGATTTGATTTTAGGTGTTGCGGAAGCAGCCAAAGACTCCTTCATGGCCCTCATTGCCTTGAAAAATTTTGTCCAAGAGCTCAACGAAGAGTTCGCCACCAATGCCAAATTAGCTTTTATCGCGAACAAGATTAATTTTTCAGAAAACGCGTCAAAGGCTTTACTCGAAGATTTAAATGAATATCCCGAATATCTTGGATATTTACCGCGAAGAACGAAAATTGCGGATGAAAAACCAATTTTTGGCACGAATGACACGGCGCTTCAAAAGCAAGTACGGGGAATCTTCACCAGAATTTTGGAGGTGGCTTGATGGGAAAATTTAATCAGTTTGTTGATGAATTTGAGAAACAAAAAGCCGTCAGTGAGACAACTGGCTTAAAGAACGAGGGACGAAAGTTAGTTGCTAATGAACCAACGAATAGGCCAAGGTCAGTTCGAGTCAAGGCCCATAGCTACGAGCAGCTGTTGGAATTGAAAGTAAAGACTGATCGATCCTTATTGTCTCTTCTTGATGAAGCTGTTCAAAACTTTTATGAATTGAAAGAAATGGGGTAAGAGATGAGATTAAAGGATATCCGACAGATTGCTTATCAGTACCAAGTAGCAACAGCTAAGTTGGACGATGGACAGATTTACGAATTAAGGGAAGATTGTTTGATTAGTCGTCAACCAGAATTGGCAGTAATTGCTAATCGCGAGCATGAGATCCGACGCAAATTGTCGTTGTCACAAAATTGGGAACGCATTCAGTCCATTAAGGTGGGGCATCGGATGTTAGCTATTCGTGATCGTAAGGGAAGCTTGGTTCAAAAAGAAAATTAAAGTGGAAATGCAGGATGTATATACTAAAAGAATGCTTATTCGGCCTTTATCTAGTATCTTTCTGTTGGTTTTCCTACATGATAGGCAAGGAAGTATGGCGTTACAAACATAGTTCTAGGACGGTTCATTTAGCCTTTATTGATTTAAGCACGACACTTTTGGTCTATGTTTTGTTGATGGGGATTTGTCTGACTCAGATGATCATTTTATTGCTACGATGGCTATTTTAACGCTTGATTATATATGCGTTTTTGGTTATAATAATTAGCATAGAGGTGCAACATGGCAAAGACATTACGAGAACAGGTGCAAGAAGCCTTAGATAGTGATTTGACGGGCTACCGTTTAGCACAACTATCTGGCATGACGCCCAGTAAGATTTATCGATTGCGTAATAAAACGATTGCCTTGGATAATCTAAGTTTAGCCAGTGCGGAAAAAATTGCCTCTGTTATGGCAAAATCAAGGCAGCATCATCGAAAGGAGCCCTAAGGGCTTCGTTGGTGTTCAGCCAGAGAGGAGTAGGGGCTTATGCTTAAAAATAAATTAGGTATTCAAAACTCTGCTGAGCTAGCCGATGTCGAAGAACGTTTAACCAAAAAACGGGCTATCGATCTATATGATAGTGGCAAGATCAATGATATCCCGGTTGGAACTTACCAAGGCTTGTCGGAGATTCATTATGTCTTGTTCCAAGATCTCTATGATTTTGCTGGTCAGGTGCGTAGTGAAAACTTAGCGAAAGGGAACTTCCGTTTTGCACCGGTTTTATATCTACCAGAAGCAATTCAAGCAGTGGATGCAATGCCACATAATAACTATCAAGAGATTATTGCCAAGTATGTTGAGATGAACATCCTGCATCCTTTTAGGGAAGGAAATGGCCGTTCTAGTCGCATCTGGCTTGATCAAATGTTGAAGAAGGCCTTAGGCCAAGTTGTGGATTGGTCGAAAATATCGAAAGAAGACTATTTATTAGCTATGGAGCGTAGTCCGGTAAAAGATTTAGAAATTAACGTGCTTATCGCGAATGCTTTGACAACTGAAATTGACAGCAGGACTGTTTTTATGAAAGGTCTTGATCAATCCTACGCTTATGAAGGCTATCAAGTTTATTCTTCAGCGGGACTCACTAACTATTCAGCAAAAAAGGACTCTTAATGATCGCTAACACCGCCCAAAATTACTATGAACGTCTAGGTTTAGACCCAGAAGCAAGTCCAGATTTAATTAAGGCTGCTTATCGGACTTTGTCCAAAAAATTCCATCCAGACTTGAACGATGCTCCGGATGCCGAAGAACAGTATATTTTGGTGCAGGAAGCTTACGAAACACTGAGACAACCAGAACGCCGAGCAGCCTATGATGCAAGTTTGCAGCCAGATGATGTTTGGTCAGAATATGAGGACATGCCTAATGATGTCAATGACTGGGACTTTGTAGAACCAGAACCACGACCGCAGGCAAAACCGGAACGCAGTACAGCCACGTTAGTATTTTTGACCATTGGGTTAGTCATTCAATATGCTTTCTTAATCTTCTGTATTTGGTGGCCCATTAAATATACTTGTTTGACCATCATGTGGATTATCATCGGCATATATTGGTTAATTCAACTAGCTATTGCGGCAGCTTTCTTGATGGTGATTGTTTTTCCAATTCTATTATTAGCCGGTCTGTGGCTTTGGAATCAGGTCGCCGGTATGTTTTAGGGATAGCTGCTATCTAGCAACCATAAAAACCGATTAACGCAACAATCTAATTCAGTAACTGACAAATAAAAAGGATGTACAATGTCATTAAACGTTAAGAAGTGGACGAAAAAAACTTGGTTGGCCGTTGCCGCCGTTGTATTAGCGATGGTTATCGCTGGTCTGTGGACGGTCGGTGCAACTCGTGACAACCATTCGCACCAAAACGACCAAAAGCAAAGTCAACATTCGTCAAGTAAGAAGATCTCCAAGTCTTCTTCAAAGTCACAAGAATCCAATAACGATCAAAACGGCAATCAAAGCCAAGGTCAGGATTCAACGCAAAGCCAGTCACAAGATCAATCGCAAAATCAAACCACTGATCAAGAGGCTGCCCAAACCGGTCAAAATAATAATGGCCAGTCTGGTCAAACAAATGCTGGCAATTATTCTGCTAATGCTAGCCAGTCAAGTGGCGGTCAAAAGACTAGTTCCGCTAACAACAGTCCTGCTGTCAGTCAGGGAGCAAGTAGCAACAAGCAAAGTGCTTCCTCAGCGGCACCGGCACAGCCTAGCCAACCCACTCAGCAACAGTCGAGTCAAGCTGCTCCAGCTCAGCAAGCACCGGCACAAGCAGCGCCTGCTAAGCAGGATCATGCAGGCTTCGCATATGACGCTAAAGGAAATGTGCTATGGGAAAAACATGGATTTTCAAGTGCAGATGAGGCAATGAATGCTGCCGCTGATTATGGGGACAGTAATTTAGCTGTTGATTATACAAGAGGTTATTGATATTGATATAACTAGCCACTCGCAAGAGTGGTTTTTTTATTGCCTAGATTTAGGCAGGAAAGGAAAAAGCGTATGGAAAGAATGATCGAACAACGGCCATTCCAGCGATATAAGTTGTACAAGGATGGAAAAGCCTTAGTGACTGCGTTAATGTTGGGAACTCTCATGATTGGAGGTTCCTTATTGACGAATCATACGGCTTCTGCAGATTCTGGTCGAGTGGCCTATAACGGCAAAGATGGTTACGTTAAATTTGACAATGGCCAGTCTGAGCCGGTTGTGAATTTATCAATGGATGGTCAAGTTGTTTTCTGTATTAACCCCTTTGTGTTAGTACAAAATGGAGCCCTGGCTACGCCTGGTGGCCAAACTTCTGCCCAAAATGATTTGTGGGCTAAGCTGAGTAGTTATCAGCGTGCTCTAATTAATAATGTGGCTTGGGTGGGCCAATCACAAGGTGCTGCAACAGACCGTGAAACTTACATGGCGACTCAGATTGTTGTCTGGCAACTTCTAGCAGGACAGAATGGTGTCCCAGGTATCATGAACGGCTCAGGCCGAGTGGATGCCAGTCAATTGACGAATACCATGGGTACCAAAGTTACAGGCTGGGACTCTAATTTAGGGGCTGGAGTAGTCAATAAGGCGCAATCCATCTTGGATAATGCGGCAGCCCTTTCTCAGGTTCCAGAGTTTTCTGCAGCTCCCCTGAACGTCACTGCTGGAGGAACGGCTGAACTAGCCGCTACTAATGGCGTTGATTTGTCCAAATTTAAGTACGTTCGAGGCGATAACTCAATCTCCATGGTGCCTAACGGTTCGGGCGGATTGACATTATCCGTAGCGGATTCGGCATCGGCAGGCACCCATTCCATCACATTGGATACTGGAATTAACCGGAATAATGTTAGTTATGTATATGGTGTTACCAATCCGGACGGTTCGGAAGGCCAACCACTTTATGGAGCAAAAGACCCATCTCGCCAAGCAGCGAATGTCCAAGTTGAGGTCAAAAAAGCCAATCTGAAAATTGATAAATCTATTCTGAAGGCAGGAATGGGTGATAGTAAGCAGCCAACCAATGGCAACTATTCCTTGTCCGGCAATGTTTTTGAAGTTCACAAAGATACGGCAGATGGGCCCGTTGTCCGAGAACTGACCACTGATGATCAAGGACAAGCCGAAACGGGCCCTAATATGGATTATGGTCGTTATGTCATCACGGAAAAGCAGGCCAGCCAGGGCCTTAATCGTTCTTGGAAGCCGGTAACGGTCGATCTAAATGGGAGCGGCCAAATCGAGCAAACCGCTCGAGGTGATAATCAGGAAGTAACTGGCGGCATTAAGATCCAAAAGACTGGAGCTGAGTCTGGCACCCAGCAATGGAATGCCAACTACTCCTTGAAGGATAATGTCTTCAAAATTCATAAGGATAGCCTAGATGGTGAAGTGGTCGCAGAAGTGTCCACAGATGCAAATGGTGTTGCTGAAAGTGCCAAGAATCTACCCCTAGGACACTATGTGGTTGAAGAGGTGCAGGCTTCTAAGGGATTCTTGAAAACTTTCAAGCCCCAGGAAGTTGATATTAAGTACGCTGGTCAGGAAGTGCCGATTGTTATTGCCGCTACTGGCGGTGCTAACCAGGAAGTCAAGGGGCAGTTGATTATTGATAAGTCGGGGGCCCAATCCGGCAAGAACATGATCAATAACCATTACTCCTTGGCCGGCAATGAATTTGATATTTTCGATGAACAAAACCGGTTAGTCGATCACGTTGTGACTGATGCCAGCGGGAAAGCTTATTCTAAGACGGACCTAAAGTTAGGCAAGTATACGGTCGTAGAAACGAAAGCTTCCGAAGGCTTTGCCAAAACAGCCCAACCCCAAAAGGTAGCGTTGACCTATAACGGCCAACAAACTCCGGTCGTCTTTGACACGGCCTATGCCCAAAATCAGGAAGTTAAGGGTGGCATTACCATTCAGAAGACTGGGGCCGAAACTGGCACTCAAATGTGGAATAACAACTATTCACTTTCGGGCAATGTCTTCAAGATTCATAAGGGCGACATTAACGGTGAGGTTGTCGATGAAGTATCCACGGATGCCAATGGCTATGCTCATACAAGAGAAGATTTGCCATTAGGCCATTACGTTGTCGAAGAGGTCCAGGCTTCCAAAGGCTTTGTCAAGACCTTCCAACCAAAGGATGTTGATATTAATTATGCCGGTCAAGATGTTCCTCTAGTTTTGTCTATGACCAGTGGTTCAAACCAAGAAGTGAAGGGGCAGCTTGTTATTGATAAGTCCGGTGCTACCTCGGGCAAGCAGATGATCAATGGTCACTACTCTTTGGCGGGCAATGAATTTGATATTTTGAATGAAGGCGGTCAAGTCGTTGACCATGTTGTGACTGATGCTTCAGGTAAGGCTTATTCGAAAGCAGACTTGAAGCTAGGTAAGTACACTGTTAAGGAAACCAAAGCTTCGGAAGGCTTTGCCAAAACAGCCCAACCGCAAAAGGTTGAGCTTGCCTATGCTGGCCAGCAAGTACCCGTGGTAATGGACACCGCTTATGCCCAAAATCAGGAAGTTAAGGGCGGCATTAGCATCCAAAAGACCGGCGCCGAATCTGGTACCCAGGCCTGGAATGCTAACTACTCCTTAGTTGGTAACGTCTTCAAGATTCACAAGGATAACCTGCAGGGTGACGTGGTGGCTGAAGTCGCCACCGATGCCAACGGGCATGCCGAAACCCCTAAGGATTTACCGCTAGGTCATTATGTCGTCGAAGAAGTCCAAGCTTCTAAGGGATTCTTGAAAACTTTCAAGCCCCAGGAAGTTGATATTAAGTACGCTGGTCAGGAAGTGCCGATTGTTATTGCCGCTACTGGCGGTACCAACCAAGAAGTTAAGGGACAACTGATTATTGATAAGTCGGGTGCGCAATCCGGCAAGAACATGATCAATAACCATTACTCTTTGGCCGGCAATGAATTCGATATTTTCGATGAACAAAACCGGTTAGTCGATCACGTTGTGACTGATGCCAGCGGAAAAGCTTATTCTAAGACGGACCTAAAGCTAGGCAAGTACACAGTCGTGGAAACCAAGGCCTCGGAAGGCTTTGCCAAGACGGCTGATCCACAAAAAGTAGCGTTGACCTATAACGGCCAACAAACCCCGGTCGTCTTTGATACGGCTTACGCCAAGAACCAAGAAGTTAAGGGTGGCATCACCATTCAAAAGACTGGTGCAGAGTCGGGTAAGCAACAATGGAATGGTAATTACTCGCTAGCGGGCAACGTGTTCAAGATTCATAAGGATAGCCTGAACGGTGAAGTCGTGGATGAAGTAACGACGGACGCCAACGGTTATGCGAAAACTCGGGAAGATTTGCCACTAGGCCATTACGTGGTTGAAGAAGTGCAGGCTTCCAAAGGCTTTGTCAAGACCTTCCAACCAAAGGATGTTGATATTAATTATGCCGGCCAAGATGTTCCTTTAGTCTTGTCTATGACCGAGGGTACGAATCAGGAGGTCAAGGGCCAGCTTGTTATTGATAAGTCAGGTGCTACCTCGGGTAAGCAGATGATCAACGGCCACTATTCTTTGGCCGGCAATGAGTTCGATATTTTCGATGAACAAAACCACTTGGTGGATCATGTCACGACGGACGCTTCCGGTAAAGCTTACTCCAAGAACGGCTTGAAACTGGGTAAGTATACGGTCGTAGAAACCAAAGCTTCGGAAGGCTTTGCCAAAACAGCCCAACCGCAGAAGGTTGAACTTTCCTATGCTGGCCAGCAAGTACCCGTCGTCTTTGACACGGCCTATGCCCAAAACCAGGAAGTTAAGGGCGGCATTAAGATCCAAAAGACTGGAGCTGAGTCTGGCACCCAGCAATGGAATGCCAACTACTCTTTGAAAGACAATGTCTTCAAGATTCATAAGGACAGCCTAGATGGTGAAGTAGTCGCAGAAGTGTCCACGGATGCCAATGGTGTTGCCGAAACTGCCAAGGATCTACCCCTAGGACACTATGTGGTCGAAGAAGTCCAGGCTTCTAAGGGATTTTTGAAGACCTTTAAGCCGCAAGATGTCAATATTAAGTACGCTGGTCAGGAAGTGCCAATTGTCATTGCCGCTACCGGCGGTACCAACCAAGAAGTTAAGGGACAACTGATTATTGATAAGTCGGGTGCGCAATCCGGCAAGAACATGATCAACAACCATTACTCCTTGGCCGGCAATGAGTTCGATATCTTCGATGAACAAAACCACTTGGTGGATCATGTCACGACGGACGCTTCCGGTAAAGCTTACTCCAAGAACGACTTGAAACTGGGTAAGTATACGGTCGTAGAAACGAAAGCTTCCGAAGGCTTTGCCAAAACGGCCCAACCCCAAAAGGTAGCGTTGACCTATAACGGCCAACAAACGCCCGTCGTCTTTGACACGGCCTATGCCCAAAACCAGGAAGTTAAGGGCGGCATTAAGATTCAAAAGACCGGGGCTGAGTCTGGTACCCAGCAATGGAATGCCAACTACTCCTTGAAGGATAATGTCTTCAAAATTCATAAGGACAGTCTAAATGGTGAAGTGGTCGCAGAAGTGTCCACGGATGCCAATGGTGTTGCCGAAACTGCCAAGGATCTACCTCTGGGACACTATGTGGTCGAAGAAGTCCAGGCTTCGCAAGGATTCTTGAAGACCTTTAAGCCGCAAGATGTCGATATTACCTATGCCAGTCAAGAGGTTCCAATTGTTATTGCTGCTACCGGCGGTACCAACCAAGAAGTTAAGGGACGTATCGTTATCGATAAATCTGGTGTTAGTTCTGGTAAGAAGATGATCAATGATCACTATACGCTAGAAGGTAACGAATTCGATATTCTCGATGAGCAAGGTAACGTAGTTGACCATGTAACGACCGATGCTTCTGGTAAGGGTTATTCGAAAACGGACTTGAAGTTGGGCAAGTACACTGTCAAAGAAACCAAGGCTTCAGAAGGATTTGCCAAGACAGCAGAGGACCGGCAAGTCACCTTATCTTATAATGGGCAAGATCAAGCCGTTGTTTTTGACACTGCTAATGAAAAGAATCAAGAAGTTTTTGGTGGCATTCAAATTCATAAAGAAGGTATGGAATCTGGTAAGAACCCATGGAATGCTAATTATTCTCTGAAGGATAATGTTTTTGCTATTCATAAAGATTCATTAGATGGAGAAGTTGTTGCCGAAGTATCCACAGATGCCAATGGCTATGCCAATACTGCGTTAAACTTGCCATTAGGCCATTATGTTGTAGAAGAAAAACAAGCTTCTACCGGATTCTTAAAGACTTTCAAACCCCAAGAAGTCGATATTAAGTACGCCGGTCAGGAAGTGCCAATTGTCATCGCAGCAACTGGCGGTACCAATCAAGAAGTGAAAGGCCAATTAATCATTGATAAGTCCGGGGCTACATCAGGCAAAAACATGATTAATGAACACTACACGTTAGCTGGAAATGAATTTGACATTTTCGACGAACAAAACCAGTTGGTCGACCATGTGACCACCGATGCTTCAGGTAAGGCCTACTCCAAGACGGACCTAAAGTTAGGCAAGTATACGGTCAAAGAAACCAAGGCTTCAGAAGGCTTTGCCAAAACGGCTGATCCACAAAAAGTTGCACTGACCTATAACGGCCAACAAACCCCGGTCGTTTTTGATACAGCCTATGCCAAGAACCAGGAAGTGAAGGGTGGCATCACCATTCAAAAGACTGGGGCCGAAACGGGTACCCAGCAATGGAATAATCACTATTCTCTGGCGGGTAACGTGTTTAAGATTCATAAAGACAACCTAAACGGTGACGTCGTGGATGAAGTAACGACCGATGCCAACGGTTATGCGAAAACTCGGGAAGATTTGCCACTAGGCCATTATGTTGTCGAAGAAGTCCAGGCCTCCAAAGGGTTTGTCAAAACCTTCCAACCGAAGGATGTTGATATTAATTACGCCGGTCAAGATGTCCCTCTAGTTTTGTCCATGACCGAAGGTACGAACCAAGAGGTTAAAGGAAAGATTGTGGTCGACAAATCCGGCTTGGAGTCCGGCAAGAAGCAGTGGAATGGGAACTATTCACTAGCCGGCAATGTCTTTGATGTACACGAAGGTAACGAATTAGGACGTGTGGTTGCCCAAATGACGACCGATGACCAAGGACATGCGGAAACCTCCACTAATCTGCCGCTTGGCGACTACGTTGTCACTGAAAGTAAGGCTTCCAAGGGATTTACGAAAACGTTTAAACCTCAAAAAGTTAGCCTGAAGTATGCCGGGCAAAAAGTGGCACTAGTCGCTGATTTGGCCCGAGATACCAATCAAGAAGTGACTGGCGAAACCACTGTTACCAAGCAAGATAAGCAGACAGGTGACAATACGCAAGGACGAGCAACCTTTGCAGGGGCAGAATACACCCTTTATCACCAAGATGGCACGCCTGTGAAGTGGCGAGAAAGTGGTCAGCCGACACCAGAAGTAACTGTTGGTAAAAAAGTAAATCGTGATCAAGTAACGCTCCGAATTGATGAAGATTTGAATCAAGCTGGGGTGAAGCATTTAGCTTTGGGAGATTATTATTGGCAGGAAACCAAAGCCCCTGAAGGCTATCAAATTGATAAAAAGCAATATCAATTCGCCATTAATTACCAGGATGAGTACACGCCGGTTGTAACCAATGATGAGACTTCTCAGGAGCAGGTCATTAACTTCTCGTTTGACGGCTTTAAGTACGTCAAGTCTGCTTCTGGCTCGGCTCAATCCGGTTACAACGGTATTCAGTTGAAGATGATCCCGATTAACGGTACCAAGGGAGAGCCACAGGTTGTCACAACGGAAACGGATGCCAATGGTTATGATGGCTACTATCGCTTCAATAATTTGGCCTATGGGGACTATGAACTTTGGGAAGTGAATGCACCAGAAGGCTTCCAACATATTGAACCACTTTATGTACACATTCGAATGAATGCAGATAAGACAGCCTATGTCTTTACGGTAAATGAAAAAGGCCAAGAAGCACCGATTAAAACCATGACTGTACCGGTTAGCCAAATCAATGAGCAGTCGGACAACATTTATCTATCCAAGTTATTCCTTTTTGATGCGTCTGAAAAGCACAATGATTGTCAAACTTGCGCCGGAGGTGGACAGCCTAATATCAACATTAACAACAGTTCATCAGCTAATCCGGTCATCAATACCAACGCTAATCCATCAGTGCAGAATAATCCTGCTATCAACGCTAATCCATCAGTGCAGAATAATCCTGCTATCAACGCTAACCCATCTGCACAAAGCAATTCCGTTACGAATGCTAATCCTATTGTTAATAACACAAATCAACAACAACAGGAAGAACACCAACAGCAGGCTAATGGGAATAACGACTTGAGGCAAGAAGGTGGTACCAACAATCAAAATAGTCAACCTTCAGTGGATGTCAAAGCACCAGATGTTCATCAAACAACAGGATCTGTTAATCAGGAAGGACAACCGGTTCAGATTAGTACTGGTAGAGTTGAACAGACAGGAAGCCCAATCACACAAACAGGGGCTCCTGTGCATCAGGAAACTGGTGCAGTAACGCAAGGGGGTGCCCAAACCGAGCAAAAGACTGGTGCTGTTGAACAAGCAGGCTCCCCAGTTCATCAACAAACTGGCGGTGTTGTTCAGGAAGGGGCCAAGGCTAATCAAACGACTGGTGCTGTTGAACAAACTGGCAGTCCAGTTACTCAAAATGGCGGCACGATGGCACAAACAGCTAATCCATCGAATAATGTCAATCAACAGCAGCAACAGCAACAACAACAGCAGTTGATGCCAAAAATTGAGCAGCAGCCACAAGAGGAACAGACCACCACAAAGCAAACGCAGACACAGCCTACTCAACCAAAGGTAGAACAGGGTAGCAATCAGCAAACACAGGAACAGCATTCTCAAACAGATGCAGATCCACAAGTTGCTTCATCAGTGCCAAAGCAAAGTGAAAACGTTACCGAATCGGCTCCAGTGACTGAAAGTACTCAACCACAAGAAACGGCTGCACCAGTTAATTCAGCCTCACAGGTTCAGCAACAAGAACCAACACGGGCAGCGGCCGTTAAGCAAGACTTGCCGTCGACGGGTAAAAAAGCAAAGCATAATGCAAAACCAGGATACTTAGCACTTGGTTTCGCAGCGGCCAGTGCAATTGTCGTTACAGGAAACTTTGACCAAACCAAGCAACTCTATCGCAAGAAGAAGCGGCTGGCTTTAAAGAAGAAAGCTACAGCATAACGAATGATGAAGCGTAGTAGCCCTCATAATAGGAGAGGACCGTAATGTTTTATTAGTAGAAACATACTTCAAAATAAGGAACACGAGCAGCAACGAAAATTTTTCGTTGCTTTTTTATTGCCTAAGTATAGGCAAGAAAGGAAAAAGAATATGGATATTGTCGCTAAATTAATAGGTGTCATTGGAGCAGTTGTTGTCGTTGTCGGTCTCATCAACGTATTGATTGGATTGCAAAAATGGTACGAGGGATATAAAAACGATGACCCTAATAAGCAAGATAGTGGCACTAAGTCAATGGTTTTAGGCGGTGTCATTGCCTCCATTTCTGGGGGTGTGGTTGCCGGTATCTTAGGCGCTTTGAATGCCATTAAGTTTTAACAACAAAGGACGGCCCCTTTTAGCCCGAACGGGGTGGAAGGCCCGTTCTACATATTAAAGAAAGGAGTCTTCCCAATGAATATCGATCGAGAAACATTTAGTAATTTAACGGCTTCAATGAATGAATATAACAGTACTGCCAATCATTGGGTTGAAGCAATTGCCCATAGTGTACAGGCAATTGCCTTAATTATTTTAGGGGTCACTTTTTTAATGCAGGTCTCTAAAACCAGCAATCAGTTTCGAGAAACACAAGGAAGTCCACTCAATACGGATGTGGTCGCACAAATTGCTGTTGGCTATTTAGTTTCATTGCTGATGATTATGCTTTCAGTACAAATTGTTGATGCCATTATCTGGGTGGGGAATTTGATAGCCAAAGTAGTGGCAACTACAGGCGGCTTATCTAACGGACATGCTCCTGATCCGGCTAATATGAATTCTGCTATTTTTGACTCCTCTAAAGTTAATCTGCATTGGTATCAAAAGCCGTTATTTTTTGTCATTTATTCAATCCATCAAATTATTTGGTCAGCAGTCAAGGTCATTGCGACAATACTGATTTTCTTACGTTTCTTGTCCCTATGTATCTTTAAGGCCACGGCCCCAGTAATGGTTTCTTTTTGGATGATTGATGATTTTCGGCCGGTAGCGATCAATTATTTAAAACAGATTATGGCCATTGCTTTACAATCAGTTGTTTTAATCGTGGTATTAAAGCTCTATCCACTATTTTTGAGTTCTGATTCTTTAACTGGTAATCATATTGCTTTTGGCACATGGGTCAGTGTTGCGGGTGTAGCACTGATTAAATCCATTGCCGTTATTATTGCCATTATTGGTACACAAAATCTAGCAAGAAGAATGGTAGGAGTATAGCAATGAAATCTAAATTTTACGCAGATTTATCAAAATATGAACCTAAAACAAATGGTGGTACTTTTACAAAGAAGCAAGCAAGATTGCTGTGGCAACTAGTCCCCATCAGTTTGGCCATGATTGCTTCTTGGATTTTTGTGACTAGTTGGATTGGCCCAGCGCTGGCGATTATGATTGGCCTTTTTCTCATGGTGCCCCTACTTTTAAAGTGGGCCGATAGATGGGACAACTTGAAACACAGCTATGATTTTTTCTTTGTCATTAAAGACCGTACTTTTCGATCAAAAAACAGTAGGAGGTAATCATGTTTTTGAAATCAAAATCATCTAAAAAGCGTCGGCCAGTTGCTGCGCTACGTAAGCAGGGACGTTTAGCTGAAGAGCTCCCTAGTACCCAAGACAGCCTGCATTTTACAAGCATTGATCAGACCGGGCTGATGCGGTTACCACAAACAGAATATTCGCAACAATATCAATTAAACGATATTGCTTACGAAGCGGCTGGAGAGATGAAACAAGATGATGTTGTAGAATCCTATGCCCGAGCGATTAATAAGCTGGATCATCATGATCGATTACAGTTATTGGTGGTCAATGAACGGGTAGGTAAGCGCGCTATTGAAAAATTATTGATGCCACTGGCCGATGATTCAAATGATGTCTACCGTCAAGAAATCAATCAGCTAATTACTGAAAAATTTGAAAAGAACGAAAACGAATTCAATGCGAAACGTTACTTAACGCTCACTACGGAAAGTATGACGGCTGCCCAAGGAAGTCGCGATCTTAACACCTTAGCACAATCTTTTGCACAATCCTTCCAGGACAATGCCGTGGATCTACAAATGACCCCTTTAGACGGTCAGGAACGGATTGACCAAATCAATCAATTAACCAATCCAGGGGTACAAAATCCAACCGTTCGTTGGCAAGCAGAAGATGATAGTAAAGATTACGTTGCCCCCGCAAATCTTCATTTTGATAATGCTTTTTTTAAAGTTAACGAACGTTATGCGCGTGTTCTGTATATTCGTAACTATCCAACCTTAATGGAAGATAAGTTGATTCGAGAACTATTAAAGTTGAATGAAGAGTTAGCCATTAGCCTGCATGCTAGTCCCTATAATATGCAGGAAGCCAAACGCAAAGTTCAAAAAATTGCCACCTTAAACAAGATTGATTTAATCCGTCAACAAAAATCTAATTTTAAAGAGGGGATTGGCGAAGATCTGGTTTCGGGCCTGTCGACCAATGTCAAGGACAGTACTGAATCGTTAATGCAACATTTTGAAGATAATACCGAAAAATTGTTTGTAGGAACCTTTGCTGTGATGTTTTTTGCTGACAGTCGTAAAGAAATGAAGCGGATTACCGATGACATTAAGGGCGTCGGGCAAGCAGCAGGAGTCAATTTTGAAACAGCTTACAATTGGCAAGAAGAAGGATTTAATAGCATTTTGCCCTTTGGAAAAAATTACTTAAATCAACCAATGGCCAAAGAACATATTCGTGATATGACCACTTTAAATATAGCGACTCAAGTTCCCTTTACCTCCGTTGAGATGCAAAGTGAGCATGGCGAATTTTTTGGTCAAAATCAAATAACAGGTAACGTCATCACTATTGATCGCAAGAACCGGCATGAATTGTTAACACCTTCAGGTTTGATTTTAGGAACTTCAGGATCGGGAAAATCAGTGGCCACAAAGTATCAAATTATGAATACGCTTTTAAATCATCCCAATGATCGTATCGTTATCGTTGATCCAGAAAGTGAATATTTACCCATTGGCCAAGCATTAGGAGCTGAGATCTTGGACATCTCAACGGGCACCAATAATCATTTGAATTTATTGGATCTGCCTAAAAAGGAAGATTTGGACCGTGAAGATCAAAAACTGGATTTGGTCAAGGAAAAGACTAATCTTTTGGTGTCATTGTTGGAAGAGGTGGTGGAATTATCTGCCGTAGATCGAGGCATTATTGATCGGGTAACTGGCGAAACTTATCGCAAATATGATCAGCCCACATTGAAGGAATGGCAGTTGGTTTTAGAAGAACAACCAGATCCACAGGCAGATGACTTAGCCAATGCCATGTATCCCTACACAATGGGTTCCCAGGATATTTTTGCTTACCCAACTAATATTGATTTGTCGAGCCGTTTTTTGATTTTTAACACCAAGAATTTAGACCGGAAGTTGAAAACCTTTGCTATGAAGGTTATTTTGGACCAAATTTGGAAGCAGGTTGTTGTTAATCAAAATAAAGCCGCCACTTGGCTATACTTTGACGAAATCCAAGTTAACTTTGATACAGCGGATAACGCACAATGGTTTACCAATCTGTGGGCTCGAGTTCGAAAATATGGTGCGATTCCAACGGGTATTACCCAAAATATCATGACCCTCTTGGAGAAAGAAGCGGGTCAAAAAATGGTGATGAACACAGAATTTATGATCTTACTAAGACAGAAAGGGCCTGACTTAAAGTTAATGTCAGAATTGCTCGGTTATGATGAAGTCTTATTGAGACAATTTTGTGGTGGCCGCCCCGCAAAGGGAACCGGAATTATTCAGGCCGATAATGTCATGATTCCGTTTGAAAACGAAATTCCAGAGAATACCAAGCTATTTGGTCTCTTAAATACTGATGTAGTTACTGATGTAGTTAATGAATAGGAGTGAGTATATGTTGAACTCAAAAAAATTAAAGTGGAAAAAAAGATTAGGAAGGGTCATTCTATTATTCTTCGGCGTCCTAATCGGACTGGCCATGACTCATTTTTCAACCAAACCGATTCAAGATTCTAGTAATAAGGCGCAAGACAGTATCAGTAAGAAGGCCCCAACTTTGTCCCAAAAACAAGTTAAAAACTTTTTGATTGCTTATTATACCAAGGAAGATTTGGGAGAAAACCGTAACCGATACCAGGATTACATGACCAAAAGTGAATATCAGTCGGTTACAAACGATGAAGATCAACCAGCTAAACAAGCTTACAAAGGCTTTGTAGTGGATCAAGTATTTGATAAAGCGGATATCTATATTGATAACGCCAACCAACAAGTGATTGCTAATGTTACGTATCATAATTCTTCTTTGAAGAATAAAAATGACCGTTCCTCAGCCACAACCCAAAATAAGAGTGAAACCCTCGTAATCTCTTATAGCAACGATCATGGCGACTTAAAAGTAAATGATTTGAAACAGAAGAAGCTATCTGATCCAGATCAAAACGAGCAGCCTCAAGATTTGAATCAAGTCCGATCAATCCATGATGACAACAATTAGAAAGGAAATCCCATGCCGAATCAAAAAACCTTAAATAAACAAAAACGCTTGCAACATGAAATTGAGCAACTCGAAAGCAAACTGTCGGAAAAAAAGACGGAGCTAAATCACTTGGAAACCAACACCATCCAAGAAATCATGCAGGAGCATCAATTGAATACAGAAGAATTGCTTGACTTACTTGAAGAAAGGGGACAGTAAGATGGTATCAATTTGGCCTTTTGGAAAAAAGAAAAAGGACGATGTGTGGACTTATAGCGTTCAATTCGGCCAGTACGTATCAGATCGCGTACTGAAAACACCGGATGATTTACTGAATTATGTTGAAAGCCAAAGCAATTACTTGGAAAATCGCCAGTTATCGGATCGAATTGTGGCGGTTAAAAAGAACCAAGATGATTACGTGGCTTTCGCGCAAGAAATTTATTTACCCTTGCAGGCAGAGGTGGATAGTCTAATGGCAGATTTTTACGATAACAAACGGTTGGTTTTTGATAAAAACCTTTTAACCCCGCCAACTGAAGGGATTACTTCCATGCCAGATGCGCCTTCAGACAATGTTGAAGATGCTTTCCAGCAGAAGATGCAAGGAAGTAACGGACACACTGAGACAGATACAAGGCAAAGCGATGTTCAAGCAAATATGTCAGCGATTGACGAACAACAAGAGCTGGCAGCTTTAAAGCAACGTATTGCACAACAAGATCAGTTTATTGAAGCACAAGCTAAAGAATTAGATCTGCAAAAAGAAGCGTTGGCTACACAACAACAAGCTGTTGATCAAGAGGAAAAAGAACAGGTTGATATTGCACCAAAGGACCGTGCGACCGACAACGCTTCAAACCATTCGAAAACTGACATTGTGCCTGAAGAACGCTTGACTCCTGGGAAGAGTTTAATTCAACATCTGAAACAAGAATTGGCACGTTTAGACCAACAATTAGCTGCAGATCAGGTGACTCAGATTAAGGCAGAAGTTGACGGTGACTATTCGGAAAAGTTAGAAAGCGCTCTAGTAGTAGCTTTAGATGAAATTCATCAAGAAAATGAAAGGGCCATGGATGCTGAAAAGCAACGGCATCAAGATGCAATTCAAAAGTTAACCGCACGTCATGAACAAGCCGTGGAAGAAAAACGTTTGGAAATTCTGGAATCCTTAACCAAAGAAAACGAGCAAGTGCTGCAGCAACGCTTAGCACAGGCCGATCAGGGGAAAGAACGAGCGGCTCAAGCCAAGGAAAGAATTGAAAAACGTTTAGCTGCAGCCGAAAAAATTATGGGCGTTTAGTCAAAAGTAGTCGAATTGATCGACTACTTTTTTTATGTAAGAAAGAGGTCAATCATGGTAGACAAAAATCACGAAAAGCAGCTACAAGAAGAGAAAGACAAGCAGCGTCGGTACCGTCGGCAACAGGCACAAAAGTCTGCCTTGTCTAAAAAAGAACCTGCGGGTTCTGCTTTACATAGTAATTCCACAGTAAGGAAACAGCCATTCCATCAGGCCACAGTGTCGACAACCCACAACGTGGCCCCTAAATCTAGCCTAGGAGAGGACTTCGGGTTGTCAGAAGATAAAACCGGTAATTCTGTCAAGAATCGCTTGCATCAATATGATGAAAAAAATAGTCAACCGGAAACAGGCAAAAGCGATCAAAGACGTTCATCACCTTCAAAGCGGTCTGGTTTTTCTAAAAAAAATTGGGAAAGCAATCCCAGCGCTTTGCAGAATAATGCTCTTGTAGAACGTCTTCATGAAAATGAAGGCAATCATCGAAAAGACCGTTCAAACCCAGATAAAAACAAGGTGGTGAAAAGCTCCCAAAATAATCGTCAAAATGATGGCCAAACTGATCCACTTAAAGAGCGTCTTCATGAAAATGAAAAAAACTATCAAAAAGCTAGTTCTACCATTAATAAGAATGGAGAAGCGACAAAACCGCAAAATAATCACCAAAAAGCTAGCAAAGATAATCCGCTTAGAGAACATCTACATGAGCATGAAAAGCAATATCAGAAAACTACTTCGGGACAAAATCAGACAAATCGTTCCAAACAAACAGATACTGCACAGCAAAAATCCCAAGATGGAGATCGTCTAAGAAATCGACTTCATGAAAATGATACTGGTAATACCAGGGACAGCCAGTTTAAGCAAGGATCTGATCAAACCCAAAAAGCACAGGGAGCACAACAGGCTTTTGATGACTTGGGAGAAGAGCAAGAAGATAATTTTGCTAGTCATTCTTCCCAACCTAATGGCATCCGGGAGCACTGGGATAATTATTGGAGCAAACGGTCAGATATTAGAGGCCGTTTACACGAATATGATCAACTTCCTCCTAGGGAGGCCCGACTACAGGCGAAACAAAACTATCGCCAAGCAAAACACGACTATCGTGAGCAACACCGGCATTATAGTCAAAAATTAGGAGGAACTTGGGAAGCTGATCGACAATTACGAGATGAACGCCATGAACGCAAAGTGGCCAAAAAACAGTACAAATATGCCAAAAAAACAGATCCAGCCACTGTCAAAAATCGTGTGACAGGTTCCCTTAAAACTGGCGTGAAACAAGGGCTCCAGCAAAAAACGTTGGGCAAAGTGAAGCAAGAGCTACGTCAGGATGATTATGGTGAGACCGCCCTCAATACCTATGACCAATATCAACAAGGTAAATTTTATGGTCGCACGGGTCAGTCCCTGGCTAAAAATACAGGCAAAATTACTGGGAATACCATCAAAGGGGGCTATCATTTAGCCAATCGTTCTAAGAATTTGGTAGTGGGGAAGGGGTTTGTAAAAACCCCTTATGACAAGCAACTTTGGGGCGCGCGGAAGGGCGCGAAGGCGGTCCGTCGAAAAGCACAACGAAAGATGCGGCGTAATGCACAACGATTATTGGGGCGACATAAAGCGGTGGGGCGTGGCTCACAGTACCTGTTTAAGTTTTTGCGAATCGGTGCAAAAGGGGTGAAGACGACCCTATCACCCGTTGGCCTAGGTATTGCTGCCATTGTCTTGTTACTAATTATCGTCATTGCAGCAGCGTCTTCGACGAATCCTGGTATCAAGCAGACCAACAATGACATTAATAAGACATGGTTAGATTTAACGAAAATTGATGCTGAAAAAAGTGATCAGACCCATCATTACTTTACGAATTGGTCTCCCTATATGTTTTATTTAAATGAACGTTTTGGTGATTTCAATCCTCGCGACACGAATAACGGCCAGGGAATATCTCAACTGCGTAGTAAGTTCTCTTCAAATGAACAAATTACCACCTACCCCCAGATGCTCCAGCAACTTTGGACCGAGACGAATCAAGATGATAAACCGCTGACAGTGCAACAATTAATGGACGGTAAAAATGTCAAAAAGGGTTCCGAAAGAGAAAATCAGTGGAATTCTTGGGCCATGGTACCGGAGAAACAGGAAGATGTGAAAACGGCCATGGAAGATTTAGGGTTTGATCCATTGGACAACCAATTAGACCCCTTACAAGACAGCGATGAAGTCAACATTATTGAACGTTTCGGTTATGAAAAACGTAACGATAAAGTTGTGCGGCATGACAGTAATGTCATTGCCGCCAGTCCTAATACCATGGTGAAAGCGCCATTGTCAGGTAAGGTTCAAGTTCTCAATGCAAATACGGTGAAGATTAGTGTGGATCAAACAGCCGCGCTGACGATTGCAGGGATTGATACAAGTCACGTGCTGAATGGCCAAGATGTCGTAAGTGGTCAAGCATTGGGGAATGCACAAGGAGATTTCTTAGACATTCGCTATGACCTTTATGATCGTTTGGAAAAAGAATGGTTTCCGACTAATATCGGATTTTATGTAAAAAAAGCAAATTATTTGCAATTTACCACGGTCGTTTCGGATGATTTTGATCCATCAAAAAATCGAGAAGGACGAGCACAAGATGCTTACAATTATCTAACCAAAAAGGGCTATAAAAAAGCAGGCATTGTGGCCATGTTAGGGAATTTTGATGTCGAAAGTGGCATCAATCCCAAGCGAGCAGAAGGGGATTATCTGAACCCACCCGTTGGTAAATCTGATAGCTCTTGGGATGACGATAATTGGCTTAATATGGGCGGTCCAGCTATTTATAACGGCCGCTTTCCAAATATTATTCATCGTGGACTGGGCTTAGGCCAATGGACTGATGTGGCCCCCGGACCGGGTGGCCGAAACACCATGTTGCGCGAATTTGCCAAGTCGAAAAATAAAAAATGGTATGACTTGGGTGTTCAGTTAGATTTTCTATTAGAAGTCGACAGCAAAGCGGCAGTAGCGCGCAATATCTTGAATTCCGATAGTCAAGACGTGCAAGCATTGACGATACAATTTTTAAATCAATGGGAAGGCAATCCGGGCGATAAAGTTCAAGCCCGGGCCCAATCGGCCTTTAACTGGTTTAGTCACTTGAAGAATGAGGATGACAAGCAGAAAGAAAAAGATGATGCTTTGTGGGATAAGTACAAAGATGCAAGCAATTAAGGAGGACTGAGAGTATGGAACAAGAACAAGTCATGCGTCGTTTCGAATCAATTGGTTACCCGACGTTAAAGGGAGTCACGAAAGCACTAGCGATTGTCACGGGGGTGGGGGTTCGGGAAGCCATTCGTGCTGGCTGGCAAAAGGCCCGCCCTATCCGAGGGGAAGTTAGTTATGAGCGGCTAATGGCCCAAAATACAGCCAAGGAGCTTGAATTATTGCCCGACGCTTTTCGTGATCCGGCGAATTTAGATAAGTTAAAAAACTACTTAAGTGAAAAAGGTATTGCTTTTTCTTTCCGGCATCAACCGAACGGCCGCACAGAACTGCTTTACCAAGTTAAAAATCAAGCCTTAGCGAAGCGAGCGCTGGCTGATTTCTTGGAAGATTTACAAAATCCACACAAAGATTTCTTCGACAGCATTCGTCGCTCCAAGGAACCCCGGGCCAGCGAACAGGTGAAAGCAGCCCGTCAAAAGCAGGCACCCACGAAAACTAAAACAGCAAGGAAACAGATGAGGAGGTAAGCTATGCAAACCTATCAGAAAAAAATTAAACCACATCTACTATTAGGGGGCGTCTTAGCCGTCTTTTTTTATTGGTTAATCAATTTTTTAATCGGATTACCTGGTCAAACATTTACTGAAAAAGAGATGGCGTTGTTCAACTTTAATGAAACAGTGCAAAATCATTTGCACCATTGGTACCAATATTTTGGCATCTCTCTATGGGCCTTTCTGGGCGCTTGGTTTGGATTTATGCTAGCGTTACTACTCTATACCTACCATAATGATCGCGGTGTCTATCGGAATGGCGAAGAGCATGGTTCGGCCCGCTACGCTACCCAAAAAGAATTAGATCATTTTGCTGATCATCAGCCAGAAAATAATATTTTGTTATCTAAAAATGGCCGGATGGGCCTATTTAATCGGCTAATTCCCCGTCCATACCAACGTAATAAGAATTGTGTTGTCATTGGGGGCTCTGGTTCCGGAAAAACGTTCACTTTTTTAAAGCCTAACTTGATGCAAATGAATGCCTCTTTTATTGTCACGGATCCGAAAGGATTGTTGGTGCACGAAACCGGGCAGATGTTAAAAAATAATGGGTACCAAATCAAGGTCTTTGATCTAGCGCGCCTAACTGATACAGATCGTTTTAATGTATTCAACTACATGCCTACAGAATTAGATGTGGATCGTGTTTTAGAGAGTATTTCGATTGCTATCCAGGATAGCGACAAAAAGAAAGACTTTTGGCAACTGGCATCAGATTTGCTGTTACGCTCCCTGATTGCTTTTCTATGGTATGACGGCCAAGAAAAAAACTACACACCGAATATTGCGGAGGTAGCTGATTTGCTACGGGGGCTAGAACGAGAGGACGACAATCGTCCCAGTCTGACGGAAAAGCTGTTTGATGCTTTGGAAAAGAAAAGGCCTGGTAACTATGCCAGCAAGCAATTCCAGTTATTTCAGGCGACGGCCGGAGCGCCAGAAACCCAAGCCGGGGTGATTGGCAACGCCGTTGCGATCTTTTCAGTGTTTGATCACCAGGTCGTAACCGACATGATTACTGATGACACCATGGACATTGAAACTTGGAACGAGGACAAAACGGCTGTCTTCTTGCATATCCCAGAAATGAATGCTGCTTATAACTTCCTAGCGTCTATGTTGATTGCAACTTCCATTACGATCCTGTCCAAGAAAGCGGATGATGTTAATCAAGGATTTTTAACAACCAAAAATGACCAGCCGTTGCGCCATGTTCGCTACTATTTGGATGAATTTGCCAATATTGGTCGCTTGCCCAATATCGATAAGGCCTTGGCCACCTTACGTTCTCGGGAAATGTCAGTAGTGATTATTCTCCAGGCATTAGATCAGTTGAAAACAATGTATCAAAAGGGGTGGGCATCGCTCTTGGCAACGGCGGATACCTTGATTTTCTTAGGTGGAAACGAGAAGGAAACCATTGAATTCTTGTCCCAACGGGCAGGTAAGCAGACAATATCAATTCGGAATCACTCCATTAACAACGGACGTGGTGGATCAGAAAATCGGCAAACACAAGCCCGTGATCTATTGACACCTGATGAAGTCGGGCGTTTGGACAACCGAAAAGCACTCGTCTTCATCAACGGCCAAAATGTCTTTATGGACGATAAGTACAACACCTTTGATCACCCTCGGTCTGCAGAATTAGCAAATAATCCTAGTGAAGCTAATTGGTATCGCTATAAACGCTTCAAAAATCCATACGAAGAGATGCAGTATCTTGCAGTCAATGATCCAACATTACAAGTAGAGGACTGCGGTTTAATCGAAGGAACATTAGATGTGACAGAATCACTGAGCTAGACGCGACAAAAGTCGCGTTTTTTATTTACCCCGAAAAAGTCTGCTATATCCGGTTTCCCCAGATAGGAGCGCGACTATGGTCGCACTTTGTCGCGAAAAGTCGCGTCTTGTTGCGTACAAAAAAAGAAAGGAAAATAGCCTATGAATTACAAAGAACGGGTAGCCGTTTTAAAAGAGGCCAGGCAAATGAGTGTCATTTCGATTGCAGAGGCCCTAGGTATGGACTTACAAAAACAAGGCCGAGTTTTTACTTGGCGAGAACATGATTCTTTTGTTTTAGATCCCAAGAAAAATATCTTTTATTGGAACTCTAGAGGGTTTGGTGGTGATGGCATTCGTCTGGTGGAGACCATCAAAGAGTGTGATTTTACTCAAGCCACTGAATTTTTGGCCACGGTCAACGGCAAGCCGGTTGAAGCAGTCGCCAATACTGAAAAGAAGGATTTTAAATATAAGCTAAAGGAACATCACTCCTTTAATGCGGCCAGCAATTACTTGGAACAAGAACGAGGTCTGAACAAAGAAACCATTCAATTCTTCAAAGACCAAGGCCTGTTAGCCCAAGCGCCTTATAAGAACTTCCAGACGAATGAATCTGAACCGGTGTTGATTTTTAAGTCACTGGTCCAAGAAAAGGTAGCAGCCATCTCGGTGCAAGGTTTGTGGAAAAAGGACGACTACAGTCGGGGACGCCTGAAAAAGATTCAAGGAGACGGCCAAGCAGGCTTTCAAGTTGCACTAGGTCAACTACCAGATAAACCTAGTGCAGCTAACCCTTTAAAAATCATCGCTTTTGAGGCGCCCATTGACTTGATGTCCTATCACCAGCTCTTTCATGAAAAACTAGATGGCGTCCTACTAGTAGCCATGAATGGCTTAAAAAAAGGTGTCATTAGTCAAAGTATTGCCAATCAGATTGATGTGGATATGGATCCTGAGAAAAAGCCCAAGTTGTTAGACGCCATTGAAGAGCACCACTTTTTGGAAAAAGGGGCCGTTAAAATTGCCTTAGCTGTCGACAATGACCAAGCGGGTCGAGAATTTGTTCAAAATTTTGGCACTGAATATGTTGAAGCCAAAGCCCATTTACCCAAAAACTTCACGAATGCAGAAAAGGTGGACTGGAACGATTTATTAAAGGCCGTGCAAACAGCACGGCCCAATCAGACAGCTAGTAGACCGAACTATGCCAGTTCCTATCAGGCAAAAGCGAAAGCAAAACAGCAACATCGTCCAGTAATGAAGTAGTAAGGAGAACAATATGACAGAGGGAACTAACCTAAATACCTTAGATAGTGCTGAACAGGACCGTTTTGAGCATTTTTTAGTGGAAAAGGGTTTTGATAAGGAAAGCGTTTCGAATGCCGTGACAATGTTGCTAAAGACTGCTTATGAAAACGAATCAACGTATGACGGGTACGACATCATTGATCACTTTGATTTTGATTCCTACTATCAAGACTTTCTGGCCACAGAACGAGAACGCGTGCTAGATGATCAAGATTTTGAAATTGACAGCTTCACCGATGAGCTATTTGCGGCTAGTGCCGCTGAGGTGAGTGAATTTGTTGACTGGAATCAGGTGCAAGCAATTAACGCACAAACGGCATCGAACGAGGCCGATTTGATGAACCCTGCTGCCAAAGATCAACCCCTGGCCACAGGCATGGGCACAGACAAGCACTTATTTACCGAATATCGCAGTGCTTATCTTGATGCACAAGAAGCAGCCAAGTTCACCCCTTTTCAGTTACCCTTTGAAGCACCGGAAACGCTATTTGATCGGAATGGCAATCTCTACAATGATGAGCTGGATGTAGATCAATTGGTCGACGAAATGCAGACCTATGCTGAATCAAGAGAAGCGGCAAAAGTTGATACGAAGCAACAGGCCATTAATGAACTCAATCAAAAGCAATTTAAGGGCCTTAAACAGGATATTGTGGCAGATGGCGCGCTTAGTGTGGGGTACTTTGAGGGCGTCAAGGCGGCCATGCTCAACTTAGACCCAGCCATTATTCAAAAGACAATTGCCAGTGCTGGCGGTTGGGTAGCTGAATCCTTAGAGTTAGAGGCGGATCGCGCCATGGCCAACAAACCCAATGAATTTGACAATATTTTAGTGACTGAGATGGTCCGTAACTTAAACTACCAAGATTTTAAGGAAGTCGCGCCTTATTTTTTCAGTTATCAGCAGGTCCTCAATCAAGGAGGCGACGCGGAAATTGTGGCCACTGCTCTCAGCGGTGTTCAAGCCCTCAAGACAGAGATTGAACAGGGGGCTTTGCAAAAGAATGTCCGCTTCCATCTCTCAGCTGATATTCTCACTAAAATTAAGAGAGAGCCTAATCAGCAACAACCACTAGCTTATAACTTACTTACAGATGAAGTATTGTTTGTGGGCCAAAATCAGCAAAATCAAGCGTTTTTGAGCTTATACAAAGTAGCCAAAGTTGACAACGAATTAACCGAAATTACAACAGCCCCGACCAGTGCAGCCACTCACGTGGCACTGGCAGATGGAGCTTATCAATTTTTAACAACTCATCGGGGCTCTGACTATGCAAAAGAATTTGTATCAATGGACCTATCAGAGAAGCTAGCAGCATCTCATTTAGATTTTACAAACGATGAGATTAAAACGGCCTTAGCCGCTGACAATCGACCGCAAGCATTTTCGTCCCTCATAAAAGAGCGAACCAAGCAAGAGCAGACTAGCCGAAAGCGAGGATTTAGTCGTTAACTAAAAAACCGCCCCATTGTAGAGCGACTTTTTCGTAATAAAAATATGTACAAAAAAAGAAGTGGCCTCACTTATGAGACATTTAACGGCATGCCCCGCCTGTACCACTTCAATAGTTATATTTTAGGGGACAAAAGCATGAAAATCAAGTTAATCAGTAGTGACTTTTTAAAAAAAGAACGAGAGCGAACAGGATCAAAACAGTTTTTAGCAAAGTCAACCCGTCCTTATTTAGGGCTATACGATGAAAAAAACGATTGGTTTATTCCGTTAGTAGCTAAATTAAGGGAGCAAAGTCCGCATGGCAGTAGCTTTCCAACGCCAGTTAGGGGCGATAATAAACACTTGAAAGACCCAGGTCTCAACTTTGAGAAGGCTATATTTGTTGGCGCAAGTCACACAATCGATTTGCCGCCAGGGATCGTTCATCCGACACAAATTACCTTTATCCAATCACACCAAACAGACATTCAAATAGCTTTTCAAGCTTATCTTAAAAGACTAATTAATCAATCGGTTCATAGTAATGCCGTGAAATTTACAACCATCAAATATTATCCTGAGGGCATCAAAAGAATATTGAACGGGCCCAACTATGCTGAGCAAATCGATCAGCTATGCGCACAAGAATTTAAAAAGGAGCAAAAAATGCCAGAACAAAACTTATCAGACATTCTCAAAGCAAAAGATAGTCACGGCTTAGATGAGCATATCAAAGCTGGAATGAAGGATTACTTAGATAGTGACAAGTTCAAAGAATTCTTGAACTTTGTATCAAAGTTTCCGACTTATTCTTTCAGCAATCAATACCTAATCGCCCAACAAAATCCAGACGCAACACACGTTGCTGGTTATAAAAAGTGGCAGGACTTAGGTAGCCCCGTTAAGAAAGGAGAGAAGTCATTAAAGATTCGAGCCCCCTATACTTATGTCAAAAAAGATCAAAATGGTGAGCCGAAACGAAATACCAATACTGGCGAGATTGAGAAGGGGGTTGGCTTTCGTTTTGTGTCAGTATTTGATATTAAACAGACGCAATCTCCAGAAAAATTGCCGCAACAAGTGCAAGACATTCAGGGTGATTTATCCCAAAAAGATTATAGCTTGGCAGCGTACATGGAAGCTTTTCAAAAGCTAACTGATGCTGAAATTAGAATTCAAAAGTTCAATTTAGAGTCAGCCAAAGGCGTGTTTTTAAAAGATAAAAACTTAATCGTGGTGCAACCCGGCCTAGGGGAAAAGGCAACACTCAAAACAACTTTGCACGAGGTTGCTCACAGTCGTTTGCATGATCAACACCACCATCAATTTGGCAGCAGTGACTATGCCAAGGATGAATTTGAGGCAGAAGCCATCGCTTATGTGGTGTCTAATCATTTAGGGATTGATACATCAGAATATAGTTTTGGTTATTTGAAGTCCTGGGAAAACAAGGTATCCACGTCTGAAATTCAAGGCAGCTTCGACACGATTATCAAAGAAAGCAATGACTTAATCCAACAAGTGGATCAGGCCATGCTGCACCTTAATTCAGAAAAAACATCAACCCATGACTTATTTGCAGAGGTTCGGGAAAGCAATAAACAAGAAAAGTCGGCGAAGAAAACTGAAAATTTAACCCAGCGGAAGGGACCAAGCAAGTAGACACCCCTTCCGAAAGAAAAAATCAAATGAGACAAAGTTTTGGCTATAAATTAGCCGCAATGGAACGCAAACAAGGAGAAGACTAAGATGACTTACGAAGAAGTTTATGCAGGCATTTTGAAATATCAGACCTATGATTTACAAGAGCAACCTGGCAAAGGAACCCTCAAAAATGAACGCAAACAGTTACAAAAATTCCTCGAGAACGAACGAAAAGTTCGTCAGGAATATGAACTAAGCGACGATGTTTTAGAGCTAACGGAACTAATTGACTGGCTCAAAAATGACCAAAACGAAGTCACTTTCATCCAAATTTATGAAGACATTTGTCTGGCCTACGACTTAGATTAGTCCAAAAAATTGACGATATTATCCGGGGATTGGGGCAGCGCCCCCAAAATTTATCCCAGCCCAAATGACCGGGAAGCGGTTCAATTGGGTCGGATAAGGTCGCAAGTGGGTACCCACTTGCTGTACTTGCAAAAGATATCGTCCCCCTGAAATTCAGATTCAACGTCTGCCAATTCCGACGCCCTTCAAAGCTAAAAAGGAAGGAGAAAATATGACCGAATCCTATTCAAGAAAACGATCTGTGCAACGAAAATTTTGGCTAACCAGAGACGAGAACGAAATACTAAACCGAAAAATAAAAGCTAGTAAGAGCCCAACTTTTCAAGCCTATGCTTACCAAATGCTCTTTCAAGGGAAAGTCATTCACAACGACTTTTCAGAATTGAACCGGCTTAACTTTGAAGTGGGAAAGTTGGGCACCAACGTCAACCAGTTGGCCAAAGCAGCCAATATTTATAAGCAGGTGGCGCCTGAAGACGTGCAAGCTTTGACTACTGAACTGACAGAATTAAAAGATCAATTGAACCAAGCATTAAAGCAAATTCGGAAAGCCTGGTCGTCATAAATGGTTTACACAAAGCACAAGGTCATTCACACTTTTAAGCAAATGCACTACACCGAAAACTACATTAAAAATGAAGCCAAAACAATTCTCAGGCAGTCAGATGGTGGGCAACAGTTAAATAATACCGTTGACTATATTACCGATCCCGGCAAGACAGATGAACAAAGGTTGGTTTCGGGTCACTTGATTAGTAACCTCAACAATGTTTACGATGACTTTATCAATACAAAATATATGGCAGCGATTAGCCAGGGCAAATATCTGAAAGTTGATAGCGAAGGAAAAATGCAGCCACCAACTTTGGCAGATTTTGAAGCCGAAAGTCAAAAAGGGAAGGCTCAACTAGGCCACCACTTAATTCAATCATTTGCCCCAGAGGATGACCTAACACCAGAGCAGGTTCATGAAATTGGTCGCCAAACAGCTTTAGAATTAACCGGAGGCAATCATCAATTTGTGATTGCCACCCATATCGATAAGGGCCACTTGCACAATCACATTATCTTTAATTCAACGAACTCCTTGACCAACCGACAGTTCCGCTGGCAAAAGGGAACACAAAAAAGTTATGAAGATATTAGTAATAAAATAGCTAGTAAGTACGGGGCCAAGATTATCGACAAAGCGCCCAAAAATAGTCATGCCCAATACACAAAATGGCAGGCTAACAATCTTTTCAAGAAAAAAATTAAGGCGCGACTAGATTTTTTATTAGCAAATGCCAACTCAAAAGAAGATTTTTTGGCCAAGGCAAAAGCCTTATCGTTGCTAGTCAATGATCAGGGCAAGCACACTAAGTTCAAATTACTAGATGAAGACCAACAAAACTGGACCCGGGCACGAGCACTCAACAAAAGACAGCCAGATTATTATCAGATGGACCAGATGGTCAAGACGCTAAACAATAATGAACTAGATATTAGTGTTGAAGAAGTCGTCAATGAATATATAGAACAGGTCAACACCCAGCAACAAGATTTTACTTGGCAGGTGGAAGTTGAGCCTTGGCAGATTTATGCTAGTAATCATTTAGGTATCTATTTGAACGTGGACTTTGGTTCAGATCGGCAAGGGCAGGTTTTTATCCATGGCAACTACTTAGATCAGTTAGACAACGGGCACTACGCTTTATACTTATCGGACGATGATTATTTTCCGTTAACAGAAGATCAGAGTGAGCAACCCCAGTCCATTAGTAAGTCAACCCAGGCAAAGAGACCTGCCCGTTATATGAAGGGCAGTACCTTGGTCAGACAGCTAACTGCTTACAATGGCCGGACGCCCGTGCGAAAAGAACCCGTGATGAAAAGCATGCAAGACTACCTAGCAGCTTTAGACTTTTATGCCAAGCATGGTGATGGCCGTTTGGTTTCGGGACAAAGTCAGCGGATTGAAGCCAAACTATTGGAAAGCATGTTGGCAGCCAGAAACAAATTACGAGAACTAGATCAACGAATCATTGAACTCAAGCAGACTGCTAGCAAAGAACTATCGGCGGCCAGCTTGGCTGGCTTTGTCAAAGAACAGGAAGCCCTGACGGTTAGTCGTGATGCCCTCTATGATCAATACCAAAGTAGTGTGACTGATTTGGATTATTATCGGGGTCTTAGTGCCAAATATAATCCACAATATCAGGCGGCGAGGGAGGAACAAAGCAAAGTGAAAAAGGAGGGGCCCAAGTTGTAAAAAGAGTAAATTGATACAAATAAAAAACGCCTCAAACCCGCATGGTTAAGGCGTTTCATGGTATAATAGACACATAGCGAACAAGTGAAGATGGTGGCTATCCTGGAAAGGTGGTGGTGCCTATGATTTTAAAATCATAACTCCCATTATCCTAGGAAAGGAGAAGCCTGGATGTCCGACAAGGATGTCTTAACATTGCTATTGGCATTTGGAACTTTTATTCTCATGCTAATCGGCACTGTTATTGAACTTATTAAATTAAGTCAAAAAAAATAACTATCTCTCGCTTTGGACGGCCATGAGATAATTATTTTTCAATAGTTATTAAGGCTAGCCACCGTTTAACGGGTTCGCTAGGGAAGCGGTGTTGTTCGAGCAGCATCGCTTTTCTTATATCTTCATTATACCATCTGTACATGAAAGAACAATAACGATGAAGGGAGACAATATAATGATGAATGAACAACAAGTAAAGAACTTACAAGACGAACTTTTAGTATTTGAGCTGAGTGAAGGTTGGTACTTAGGGCCTCAGGGAGTCACTCAATTAGTGAGCCCTAGCCCGCAAGGTTCCTTGGATCTTATTGATCGTCAATTTGAAGGATATTACCGAGAAGCTGACTGGACCTTTGAGAGGGTTCGAATTGTTGCTAATCCATTGGCAGCAGCACAATTTGATAGTGTAGATGATTCTTATGCTAAACACATTCTGATGAACTTCCCAAGTGGCCACTTTAGAAAAGTTATCTTACAAGGAACAATTTGTCCTGTTGAATAAAGCAATTGAGCACCTTGTAAGTTAAGGCGTGAAAAGATAGGAGCAAACCATGATTGAAACACAGTATATAAAAAAATCGTTACAAGAAAACTTCAAAGTATTTGAGGTCGTTGATGGCTGGCTAGTTTCTAACCGTGATTACGATCACTTCCAAGGCATTGATGCCCAAAAACCTGGTCAATACAGTGAAAGCCAGTTGGCTAGCACCTACCGTAAATTGAATTATTTATATGACAGCACCGAATTAACTGCGAATCCACTTGCTGCCCTTAGAATTACGGATGGAGATAAGAATACCCTCAGTATTCTATTGAAACTCTTTCCTGATGGCAAGTTAAAAGAAATTACAATGAACTCACAAATTACTGATATTCCTTAGGAATGGGCTTTTCTTTACTAGGATCCGCAGTATAGGCCACCGATATGTTGTCATTTTTGTGTTTTGCATAAAATTTAGGGAGCAACCACTTCGTTTTTTCCAGATTCTTTTTAGTTACATTCCCGTTGTTTTTACCTTCGTGCGGAACCAAACGGAGATAATAAATCGCATCCGGGTCTTCTAAATTACGTTTTCGATTTAAATAGCCGACTTCTTTTTTATTAGCATACGACCGCGCTTTAAAGGTATCATCAAAATGTTTAAAGAAATTGAATGGACGAAAAGCGTTATTCGGATCGTACTTTACTTCCAAAAATGAAGCAAGATCTTGGTATAAAGTGCCTAAATAAGTATCAATTTGAAAATCGCCTATCAATGGAATATCAAGCTCAGCATCAATTCCATTAGCGTTCTTTTTCAGTAATAAAATTGAGTTCTCTATTTTTGAATAGACCGCTGTCAACTCCACCTTGTTATAGGAAAAATCCATGAAAAAAGTATCTAACTTTTCAACTGACCATTCTCGTTTTAAACGGTAAAAGTTGAAAGGTTGCCGTGTTGAATAGGACATAAAAAACTCCATTTCTACCACAAGTCAGGGCGAAACGGAGCTATTAATCTGCGTATGCTATTGATAAAAGCTTAATGCTTTTATATAATGTAGTCATAGCTAGTGATAGCTCTATTTCGTCCATCAAGCCGGAACCGGCCAAAGTTTTCAAGGCTTGTGGATTTTTTGGTTTATTAAGTTTATTATATCACATTATTTAATAACTTGCAAACGGACGCCTTTCGGGGCGTCTTTTTGTTTCTCTAATTATTTTTCATACATCAGGAAAGGAAAAATCTCATGACTAAATACTTAATTTTAACTGAAAAGCCTAGTGCCCGCCGCAATTTTGAAAAAGCCCTGGGGGCCTCCAAAGGGACCTTTGCCGGCTTTAAATATGAACTAGCCAACTTGAGAGGACATGTCATGACGCTCAAGGAACCTGAACAACAAGTGAATGCGGCTCTCAAAGAAAAGTATGCCAGTTGGCAATTAACAGACCTTCCTTGGTCGTTGGATGATCTCAATTGGGAACGAACGTATATCACATCTAAGAACCCCAAAACGGGTAAAAAAGAAAGTACGAAGGCCTTGCTGGATGCATTGAAGAAACAAAGCAGTACGGGTTTTGACGCGATTGTGATCGCTACAGACCATGATCCCTCTGGCGAAGGAGAGTTACTTGCCTGGGAGGCGCTAGAAGCGATTGGCTGGCAAGGAACCGTTTTGCGAGCCTACTTTGTTGATGAAAGTGAAAAGGGCATTAAAAGAGCCATGCACAATTTAAAGGTGATCAAAAGTAAAGCAGAGGATGCCGATTATCAAAAAGGTTTGGCCCGTAACAAATGGGACTTCGCTTCCATGCAGCTGACCAGAGCCGCCACAACGGCAAGCCGACAACAAGGCTTTCAATTTGTGAGCCGGCAAGGGCGGTTAAAATCGGCCATGATTGTCCGTATTTATCAGCAATTACAGGCCATCGAAAATTATCAACGTATTCCATACTTTGAAAATCGCTTCAAAGATAACCAAGGAAATATTTATGCGCGAGCAGTCTCAAAAGACATGGATCCAATCCCTTTTCGGTATCCGAGTCAGCAAGAAGCTGTCACACACTTTCACGACCAAGCTACTACAGGAACCCCGGTGGTTGTTGAACAAGCAGAGAAGGCCACTAAGCCCCCTAAATTACTTGATCTGTCCTCTTTATCAGCCCGACTAGCGAAGTTAGGCTATAATGCTCAAGAGGTCTTAGCGACCTATCAAAAGATGTATGAAAGTCAGGTGGTATCGTACCCACGCACGGAAGATAAGACGATTACTTTTGAACAATTTTATGATCTGCTACCTCTGGTAGATTCAATTGCAGCAGTGGTTCATATTGATGCCGACTTACTGACTCACCGAGACAATCGTCCGACTCACGTCAAGAAGGGTGGGGCGCATGGTGCCAATCGACCGGGACCGAATGTACCTGAAAGTTTGGAAAGTTTGACCCAATATGGACCTTCCGCACCCAAAATTTATGAACTCTTGGCAAAAAATTTCTTAGCCATGTTTGCTGAGGACTATCGTTATCATCAAACAAAAGCACAAATTCAAGAGGCACCCGCCTTTCAAACCACTATCAATGAGCCAATAGCTGCTGGCTGGAAAGTGATTTACCAAGACGAACAGGATCATAGTGAGACGACGCAACAACCGATGGGAACCCAAGCCCAATTATTTGTTTATGAAGGGCAAAACGCTAAGCCAACGGCGCCCACCTGGTCCTGGCTCAAAGCTTTCTTGGAAAAATATGACATTGGCACTGGTGCTACTCGAACTAGTACTTATGCGGAATTAAGCAATGGAAAGTATGCTTATATTATCGACAAAAAAGGCAAAATCACCCTATCTGCTTACGGCCAAGCCGCCGCTCAAATTGTTGAGAACACCTACATTGCTAATCCCAAAACGACTAAACGGGTCTTTGAGATATTTGATCAGGTAGGCCGCTTTGAGATGACCGCTGATGAGGCGCTGCAGTCGATTCAGATTACAGTAGAACATGACCTGCCTATGATCGTGGAAAACGCGAAGCAATTAGCAGAAAAGACTCAATTGCCAGCTCAAAATAACTACAGCCCCAAGGAAAAGGTGTCCGGCACTTGGCAGGGTAAAGAAGTTTCTTTTAATAATAGTTTTGCGGGGCATACCTTTACATCAGAAGAACAAGCCCAATTATTGGCTGGTGAGACCATTATTTTTGAAGCGAATAAGAAAAAAGGCGGGACCTTTACTGCACAGGGTAAACTAGCTGAAAAGACTTACAAGGGCAAACGTTTTGTTGGTTTTGATCTCGTGAAAGGATAGTCGAGACTATGTATAATTTAGGGGTATAAGAACCGGCGAAGTAAAACATACGTAAATTTTTAAGCGAAATGGAGAATTATTAATCTTTCAGTAATTTACGAATTTTTCAGCAAAAGATTCGGAACAAAAGTTAGATACGAACGCAAGCAAAAAGCCTTTGAGTCCCGAATGAATACCAAGTATGGCCAACTTTCTAAAAAAGAAATGCGATTAGTAATTAATCAATTGCAGACCAAGGAGGGTATCTGGAAAATAGTAGCTGGATTGATAATTATTAGCACAGTGACTTCATTCATAGTTGGGATAGGCTTTGTGTTGAAGCAGTTGGGTGATTTTTACCTCGGTTCACTTTCTGGTAAAATAACAAAACTATCAGCTTCTCAGCACCTTATGAGCCAGGTAGTCACGGCCCTGGCATTTTTATGCATTGTGTTATGGGCACTAGTAGCCTGTCACAAAAAACTCGTAGCAGAATTAAGTTGGCTGAAAAAACAGGTGAATAACTTAGATGGATAAGAATGGCGCATAGGTAACAATGCGACAAAACGCGACAAAAGTCACATAAATAAAAGCAGCCTTATTAGATATAGGCTGCTTTGGTACATATTATTAACGAATTCATTGCATTCCGACGAATTTTGTTGTTTCAGCTGTATAATCTGCTTACAGTCCAATGGGAATATCACTGAGGTGAATGTGCAAAACAACATGAGGGCTTGGCGCAGCCAAATGTCCTGCGATTAGCAGGACTGCCCAGCGATAAAAAGGAGCTGGGCGACTTAACGCGACTTAACGCGACTTAACGCGACTTAACGCGACTTAACGCGACTTAACGCGACTTAACGCGACTTAACGCGACTT
>JAQTHT010000007.1 GCA_029433265.1 Leuconostocaceae bacterium ESL0958
CCAGAAAAATATTTGGTTGGCAATCATCCAACCAGGTTTATCAGGAAAAACTGTTGCACTTGAATTGACAATTCACCGTAAAAAACTTGTTATTTACGCAACAGTTCGGTATAGTAATCAAAAGGAATAACTCAAGTGGCAACACCTGAGAAATAAATGACGTCTGTGAGCGTCAATTTTGAAAGGATGTTTTTTTAACGATGACAGAAGTAACTACTGCCTTGCCCGAAGAAAAGCCGCTGAAGCACAAGGACTTCAGCCGCAATCAGAAGTGGACCCTGTGGTCAACGACCGCAGGCTTCGCGCTGGAACACATGGATGCGCTCTTTATTTCCTTTGCGCTTTCGTCCATCATCTCCTCCCTGCACTTAACGAACTTTGCCGGTGGCATGATTGCCACGGTTTCCGCCTTTGGCACCCTCTTTGGGGGCATCATCTTTGGGATGTTGGCGGACCGAATCGGCCGCGTGCGGGTCTTTACCATGACCCTCTTCTTCGTTGCCTTTGCAACGGGCGCGCTCTACTTTGCCCATAATATTTGGCTGATCTACATCTTGCGCTTCTTAGCGGGGGTTGGCACTGGGGCCGAGTATGGCGCTGGGGTAACCCTGATTGCGGAAAACTTTCGGGGCTATAAGATTGGCCGTTTGACTTCACTGGCGCACATTGGTGGGCAAGTGGGGGCCATTCTGGCCGCCATTGCTTCTGCCGTGATTATCCCACTCTGGGGTTGGAATGCACTCTTCTTAGTGGGCCTGATTCCAGTCAGCCTGGCTTTCTTTGTTCGCTTACACGTCAAGGAAAGCGCTGAGTTCGAAGCCGTTCAACAGGCACGGAAGGAAAATAAGGAAAAGGCAACGAACAAAGTGCCCGTCTTAGCCGTCTTCCAAACGCCAGCCATGGCCTTGCAAACACTGGGCTTGATTCTGATGATGATGGTCCAGACCGGTGGGTATTACGGACTCATGAACTGGCTCCCTAAGATTATGCAAAAGCAACTGGGCTTGTCCATTTCCAAGTCTTCCCTGTGGATGATTGTGACCATCGTCGGGATGTCCCTTGGAATGTACTGCTTCGGCTGGGTGATGGACCGTTTGGGCGCTCGGGCCGCTTTTGGTTCCTTTCTCCTGGTTGCTGCCTGCTCAGTGTATGCACTCTTATTTGCTAAGAATGCTTGGTCACTGCTCTTGATTATGATGTTGGTTGGTTTCTTTTCCAACGGGATGTACGGTGGCTACGGGGTGGTCGTATCCCGCCTCTATGCGGCTGAATACCGAGTGACGGCTAATTCGGTGGTTTCTTCGGTCGGGAAGTTTCTCGGTGGTTTCTTCCCACCGGTAATTGGCCTCTTGATGGACCAATATTCATTGGCCGTGGTCATGATGTTCTTCTCCGCCATCTACATTTTCTCCTTCATCATTATGATGCTGATTCCTGCTTTGGGTCGCAAAGATATTCAATATTAAGTTCGTGATGATTAGGCAAGCTGCAGGGCTTGCTTTTTTTGATGGCAGTTTTTCCGGGGCGTTCGAATTAAACTTGTAATATGCCGTTTTTAATTGTCGTTCAAATTAATTATAGAATCTGCCTGATGAAAAAATAATTTTTTTAGTTTTTTTATTGACAGTGAGCCACTGCCATGGCATAATTAAATAGTTGTTTTAAAGCAATCCATTATTCCGACTTAGCTCAGTTGGTAGAGCGCACGACTGTTAATCGTGTTGTCGCCGGTTCGAGCCCGGCAGTCGGAGTTTGCCGATGTAGCTCAGTTGGTAGAGCACGGGTATCGTAAACCTGGGGTCGAAGGTTCGAATCCTTTCGTCGGCATCTATGCTAGTTTATAGCAAATACCAAAGCGCTTCATAGCAGCCTTAACGGTTGATATGAAGCGCTTTTTATTTGTTTATATGTGATATTTTCTAGCTGCTTCAATGTTTTCTGTAAACTTTTAGACGCGATTTAGACCTTTTAACTATTGAATCCTCTAGTGGCCAATTTTTCTGCACGTTCATGTTGAGCAGATAGTACTGGGTGAACATCTAGCGTTTCATATTAGGTATATAAGTGTAGACAAAAAGAGGGGGTTCTGCAGCCTCAACCTCGATACAGCGGGTCAATCTATATGGGGTCCGAAGACCGATTCGATTAGTACTTGTGCTGAGATAATAGCATGTGTGGCATCATAAAAAATAGAAATGTATACCTGCCTACCAATGATTACCTCTATCAGCTTTGAGGAGTGTTTGGTGTATGATATAATCTAAACAAGTTATTAATTGGGAGGATAGTTGATGAAAAAAGTACAATTACCGCTAGCTGTTGGGCTGCTTAGCGGCTTGCTCACCCAGATCCTCATCCCTTCAAGCTGGCATTTTTGGACTGCTATGCTATTTTCTGCATTGATTGGCCTGGTCCTGGGTGTTGGGGCAGTCTTTTTCGAGAAAGCATATCGCAAGCAATGAGCACTGATGCTGAGCAATCAAAAACGAGCAAAGTCTTCTTTGCTCGTTTTTTTATGGTTACTGTTGGGCTTGAATTTGATAGAGGCACCAAACCATTTCGGGCTGGTAGCGGTCGATAATTTGATAGTCTGCCCCGTCTTGAAAACTGGCTTCGCTGAAGATGCCATATTGGAATTGGCCGCTGGCAAAGGCTGCTGCTACCAGTGGTTTGCTGGAGTAGTACTGGGCTGTAATTGCTTGACCTCTTTCTGCCGCCAACTTTTCTCGCAGGGCGTCGGTGGCGGCATGGAGCACCATCCGCTGGTTTTGAACGGCCGTGTTTTCGACTAAGAGGAGGGGGAGCAGGGGCTGGGCAAAGGTGTGCACAATTTTTAGCACCTTACTGTAGCGGTAGTTATTGTTGGTCCAAGAAGTCCCGCTGGCATCCTGATAGGCGACTGGTACGAGGAAGTAGTCCCCCGGCCACTGTGCTAAGTTTTGGTAAATTGCTTCAAAAGAGTCATGGCAGCGAATGGTTGCGCCCTGATAGTGGGGATCTGCCGCTGTCAGTCTGCAGGCGGCATGGTAGGAATCGGTGCTATTGGGTCCGAGGGTGTGAATGGTTGGCATCGGCAACTCCTTTAAGAATTGGCTAAGTTAGTTAAAATGCAATCTGCAATGGCGGCGGGATGCTGTCCGTCCACCAGAATATGTTGATCAGCCAGTGCTTCATAACTGGATTGGCGGGCTGCTTTTAAATCAAGTAGTCCGGCTAGGCCTAGTTCCTGAAAAAGGGGCCGACTGGCCACACCGTCGGCTAATAGCCTGGCTTCGATGGTGGCATCGCTGGCGTCCAGAAAAATTACAGCCCCCGGCTGCGCACGCAGTAGCGCTTGGTTGCCCGCATAGAGCGGGGTTCCACCGCCCGTTGAGAGAATGTCCGCCTGCTGTAAGGCCTCCGACAGTGCTGCCTGCTCTAACTGACGAAAAGCTGCCTCGCCGTAACGGTTAAAGTAGTCAGGAATGGACATAGCAGCTTTAGCTGCTACGAATTCGTCTAAATCCACGTAGTCCTGTTTGAGCGCTTGGCCTAAGGCTTGGCCAACGGTACTTTTACCGGCACCCATAAAACCAATTAAAATCAGGGTCATGTGCGTTCCTCCAGACTGAGTCGACCTGCCTGTGCTGCTTGTAGGAAGGCTCGAATTTGTTGCGCTTCGCCGTCCGCGACGGCCTGTGCTAAGTCGGTTAATCGTTGCTGAAAGGCCGTCAACTGGTCCAGTAGGGTGTCTTTTTCGGTCATGAAAATGGCGGTCCACATGGTGGGGTCGGCCTTGGCCACTCGGGTGGTATCCAGTAGGCCGCCGGAAGGCAGCCCGGGATCGATTTGCCAGGCTGCTAGTTCGGGCAGAATGGTGTTAATCAGGGCAAAGGCAAGGAAGTGGGGCAGGTGGGAAGTTGCAGCCACCAGTTGATCGTGCTGCGCTGCCGTTAGCGCTTGGAAGCGAAACTGGCCGGCCGCTAATAGCTGTTGAAAAGCGGCCAATTGATCGTGGCTAGCAGACCCATTGATCAGGAAGTAGGAGTGCTGCATTAGGAAGGCCGGGTTGGCATTGCGACTGCCGCTCAAATGGGAACCGGCCATGGGATGACCGCCGATAAAGGCAATGCCCCGCGCCATGAGCGGACCCGCAGCCTGTAAAATGGCTTCTTTATTCGAACCAACATCGGTGACCACCACTTTTTCCTTGAGCGGCATGGTGGCTAATTGGGCTAGGTTTTCGATAATGACCTGAACGGGCCCGGCTAAGAGAATCCAGTCGGCAGCAGGGGCGCCTTTTTCAAAGGAAACGGCTTGATCAATCGTGCCCTGTGCCAGCATCGCTGTCAGGTTTTCCCTTTGCTGATCGGCGGCCCAAATGGTCAGGTCGGGCTGTCCTTTTTTCATGAGTTGCGCTAGCGTTGCGCCGATTAGGCCGAGCCCGTTGATGAAGACAGTGGTCATTGCTTTACCTCCTGCTTACTTTTGCTAAGTCATCTGCAAAACTGGGATAAGAAATATTGATGCAGTCGAAGTCTTGGATGGTGACGGGTGCTGCTAGGACTAGGCTCGCGATGCGTAATGTCATGGCGATCCGGTGGTCCTGGTAGGAATTGAGCGGCTGAGTTGGTTGGGTAAAGGGCCGACCGCCATCAATAACGAGGCCATCGGCTTTTTCCTGCAACTCAATGCCCAGTTTGTTAAATTCGGTGGAAATGGCATGCAGCCGGTCAGATTCTTTCAAACGTAATTCTTCAGCACCAGAGATGGTGGATCTGCCTGGGGCAGCTGCCGCGAGCAGGGCTAAAATGGGAATTTCGTCAACCAGACTGGGGATTTCTGCCGCTTCAATCGCAAAGGGGCGGAGTTGGCTAGTACGGATGGTGATATCGGCAGCTGGTTCGGCAGCTTGGCTAACGTTGGTTAGGGTCATATCAGCACCCGCCCGTTCCAAGACGCGGAGCAGGCCAGTTCGACTGGGATTTAAGCCAACATTGTGGACGGTAATCTGAGAGTTAGGCACGATGGCGGCGGCCACCAACCAAAAGGCGGCGGAAGAAATATCACCGGGGACCGTTAGATTTTGCCCCTGGAGGGACTGCCCAGGATGAATCGTTATTTGTTGGTCTGCCACGTCAATGCTAGCGGGGCTAAAGGCGGCGAGCATGCGTTCGCTGTGATCCCGGCTCGGCGTTTTTTCGCGGATGGTCGTCTGGCCGCTAGCAGTTAGGGCCGCCAAAATCAGGGCGGATTTCACCTGAGCGGAAGCCACGGGTAATTCGTATGCAAAGCCATGTAAGGGCCGGCCGTGAATCGTCAGGGGCAGCTGACCGGCCCGACTTTCGATGTCAGCGCCCATGGTCGTTAGCGGATCGATGACCCGACCCATGGGCCTTTTTGACAGCGAGGCATCCCCGCTGATTTGACTGACAAAGGACTGACCGGAGAGTAGTCCCGTTAAAAGGCGGGTCGTCGTGCCAGAGTTGCCAAAGTCCAAGGGCTGTTTTGGTGCTTGCAGCCCCAGCAGGCCAACCCCCGTCACGGTAACGGTTTGGCCGGCTTTGCGAATGGGGACCCCCATGGCTTGAAAGGCGGCTATGGTACTGTTGCAGTCCGCTGAATCAAGAAAGTTATGAATGGTTGTTGGGCCTGTGGCTAAGGACCCGAAAATAATGGCCCGGTGGGAGATACTTTTATCGCCGGGGACGGTCAGGCTGCCTTGTAGGCCGGGTTGCGCTGGAATGGTCATGCTCTCTCCTTAGTACTGACTTAATTCTTGGCGGTAGGCCGCCAGTTGTGCTTGCAGTCGGGTCATGTTCGAGCCGTCAAAGGTATCGGTAATGGCTTTGGCGAGCTCAATGGCCACGACGGACTCAATGACAATTGAAGCGGGTACAATGGCCGTCGTGTCGGAGCGCTCGACTGTTGCCTGCTTGACTTCCTTGCTGTTGATGTCGGCTGATTGCAAAGGCTTGTACAAAGTCGGGATGGGCTTCATCGCAGCCTTGACAATGACTGGCATGCCGGAGGTCATCCCCCCTTCAAAGCCGCCCAGGTGGTCAGAGTTGCGGGAGAAGCCCTGGCCAGCGGTCCAATCAATTTCATCCATGACTTCAGAACCAGGATGAGCGGCGTTTTCAAAACCGTCACCGATTTCTACACCCTTCATGGCGTTAACGCCCATCACGGCGGCTGCGATTTTGGCGTCTAATTTTGTATCCCAGGAAACATAGGAACCCAGTCCAGCGGGTACATTGTTGGCCACAACCCGGATAATCCCGCCCAACGTGTCGCCCTGCTTCTTGGTTTGGTCAATTAATTCATGAATGGGGGTTACTTGCGCCGCTTCCGTAATGCGCAGGTCGTTGGTCTGGATTTTTGCTTGGATTTGGGCGACGTCTGTCAGTTGCTCCGGGTCGGCTCCTTGTCCGCCAATTGCCGCTACATAACCGATTATCTGAATATCAAGGGCTGCTAGCACTTGCTTGCAAATATTGCCGATGGCCACCCGCATGGCGGTTTCCCGGGCGGAGGACCGTTCGAGGACATTGCGTAAATCGCGGTGACCGTACTTCATCCCACCCACTAAGTCAGCATGGCCTGGTCGTGGTCGGGAAACCGCGCGCAGGGTGTTTTCTGCGTTTGCAGCTGCTGTCGGGTGCATGATTTTGGACCACTGGGCGTGGTCCCGGTTGCGGATGGTTAGAGCGATGGGAGAGCCGAGGGTTTGCCCGTGGCGGACACCCCCGGTAATGACGACTTCATCGTGTTCAATTTTCTGCCGATTGCCCCGGCCATAACCGCCTTGGCGGTCGGCTAGGGCCTGGTTAATTTGGTCAATGTCCAAGCTGAGGCCAGCAGGGACGCCGGTTAAAATGCCAGATAGTTCGGGACCGTGGGATTCGCCAGCAGTGAGGTAAGTTAACATAGGAAACTCGCTTTCTTGTGCTTATTTTAAAGAGGATTGATATTTTTTAGATTGATCCATGATGCTTTGGAGGACCGCTTGGTGATAGGGAATGAGGGCCGGATCGTTAGTGTTTTTCGCCACCGCCTGCAAGACGACTGCTTCTCTTTTTAAATCTTCGACCGGCACGCCTTCGACTTGTTTAAACTGATGGACCCGACTGACGGCTGCGGTCCGTTCATCTAAGAGTTGAATGAGCCGGCGGTCAAGCTGGCTGATATGGCGGCGCGCATCTGCTAAAGACTGTTCCTCCTTTGGGACGAGGCAGGTCACGATGCAGGCGATGACAAGGCCTAAAGCAGCGATTAGGACATCGAAGGCCAGCATGTTCTGCTGCCCTTCTTTGACCAACCAGCCCGTAATCAGGGGCACCGAGAAGGAGGCTAAGGAACCGAAGGAAAAGAAGAGCCCCGTCAGCAGGCCTTTGTGTTGTTGGAAAAGGCTCAGCAGGGTGGTCAAGGCCATTTGCATTAAACCGCCAGCGGCAGCAGCGCCGAAGCAGAAGGCGGCCCCCATGGCTACGGGTAGGACATGAACCCAAGTCAGCGTGGCCAAAGATAAGAGGGAGATGAGGTTCATGCCGAAGAAGAGTTCTTTTTTAATGGATAGACGCCGAAGGAACAAGACGACTGCCAACGCGCCCGTGATGGAACCAAGACTGTAAGCGGATAGGAGGAGGTGGGCGTTCGTGCTAGAGAAGCCGATGCTTTTGGCAAAAATGGAAATCCACTGGGTAAACCAAATCATCACGGCCATCGCAGTGTAGCCGTAGACGAGCAGGGCAGCCGTTACCACCATCTTTTTTGGTCGACTAATGGGGATGGTGGGGCCCAGTTTTGCTTTGGCCACTTGCCCTTCCTGACCAGTAATCTTGAGACTGGCTATGTTTAGGAGATTGACTAGCAGTAAGGCAGCCGGCAAATAGAAGGAAAGGCCGAACCAAAGTTGCTGCTGGTTGAGGGCAATGATCAAAAGCGGCAAGATGAATTCGCCGATGGAGATGAAGGCCTTGAGTAAGACGGCATTGGCATCCTGTTGGCCCTGACTTTCCGCTAGCAGTGGGTAGGTCCCGGCATCGAGGGCTGAATTGGCGACACCGGCTAGGACCGAAAGCCCGTAGGCCAGTCCCAGGGAATGGTTGAGCGGGCTGAGGGCAAAGAAAAGGCCATAGGTGACCATGCCGAAGAGCAGGACGGTTTTGCGGCCGACTGTGTCGGAGAGCGTACCCATGAGGAGGTAGGCTAGCAGCCGACCAATTCCGATGCCGGAGAGCATATAGGAGGCGGTGGCCAGCGAGGTGGACCAGTTATGGGCCAAGGGCAGTAGATTTTGCGTCAAAATAATCATGCCAAAGCCATGGACCAGGTAGTTGGTAAAGAGGCCCGCTTTCAAACGTTGATGCTGTGTTGACATTGACTAGCTCCTTAATAACTGTTGGTAGTGGCGCAGCTCTTCGATGCTGACTTGACCGGGGGCAGATGCTTGATCGCCGTTGCGGGCAAAAGTCAGGACCGATCCCGTGAGATTGCTAGCGAAGCGGGAGATCATGCCCAGCTGACCCATCGCCATCGTAATGGTGGGGATGCTGGCTTGCGCTGCCAGGGTCGCGCTGATGGCCAGAAAACGACCGACGTCCGCTGGTTGATTTGGCATAACTGCCAATTTCACCATGTCGGCCCCCAGGGATTCCGCCTGTGCGACATAGTCTGTCAGCACTTGGTCCGTTGGGACGGCCGTAAAATCATGATAGGAAGCAATGACCCGTTGACCTGCCGCCTGGCAGCGGGCCAAACTGCTGGCCACTTGCTGGGGGTCCCGGGCGAGTTCGATATCCACGAAGGATAGGTCAGCCTGGGCACAACTCGCTAAGACCTGGAAGTAGTCGGCCGAACTTTCCTTTTGTAGGCCGCCTTCCGCTTGACTCCGAAAGGTAGCAATCAGTCTTTGTTTGGGAAGCAGCTTGGCCAGTAAATGGCAGCCCCGCTGAATGGTTGCGGTGCTGGGCAGGCTGGCCCAAGCATCGAGCCGCCATTCGACGACATCGGGTTGACTGGCCTGAATGTTTTGGGCTGCGGTGGTCAGTTCGTCGAAGTTGCTGGCACAGATGGGGATGGCAATGGCGGCCAAGTGGTTGCTTTGGCTGTCGCTTAGGAAGGGGTTGTCTGACATGCGGCTGTCTCCTTTTCGGTGAGGGCGGCTTGGACGGTTGCCAGCGGCATGGCTTGCCCGGTCCATAGTTGAAAGGCTGCTGCCCCCTGTTCCATCATCATGCCGAGTCCGTTATAAACATGGGTCAGACCTGCTGTTTTCGCGGTCTTCATGAGCTTGGTTTCGCGGGGTGCGTAGACCACATCGTAGACGACTAAGTCAGGCTTGAACCAGGTTGGGTCCGTGATGAGCGCCTGGTCGGCCAGGGGCGTCATGCCGACGGCAGTGGCATCACAGTAAATGTCAGCCCAGGCCAGAGCCGCTTTTAAGGCGGCTTGATCGGCTAGGTCATGTACGCTGGTTTGGCAGCCGAAGCGTTCTTGCAGGACCTGGGCGTTCTGCTGGGCCTGCTGGAAATGGCCGTCCGCCCGATTGAAAATTTGAATGGCGCTGGCCCCTGCGATGGCAGCTTGGATGGCAATGGGGGTGCCGGCACCACCAGCGCCGATTAGTACGATTTTCTTTCCTTGGACAGGATGGCCTTTTTTGGCTAAATCATTGACGAAGCCGACACCATCCGTGGTATAGCCCGTTAACCGGCCCTGGTCGTTGACCACGGTATTGACCGCCTGGGCTAGCGCCGCGGCTTGATCTAGTTCATCTAAGTAGGGGATGATGGCTGTTTTATTGGGCATGGAAACGTTGCTGCCCCGCATGTCCAAGGTCCGAATGGCCTGGACAGCAGCTGCTAGCGTATCGGTGCCCACTTCGAAAGCCAAATAGGCGTAGTTGAGACCTAATTTTTTAAAAGCCGCATTGTGCATGGTGGGCGACAGCGAGTGGCGAATAGGCGTTGCCATGAGGCCAATTAAACGGGTGTGACCATCAATATCAGTCATAAGAAGGATCCTTTCTCTAATAAAAAAACCGACCAGGGGACACCTGGTCGGTTGCATTTTTTCACATGCGCATTGGCAGAGAAAGAACATGACTTCCCAACTAGGTGGAGGACACACCTAGTCAGTCAAAGCGAAAATTGACTTTCATTACTAGATGCGAACGGCATCGGCACGTCCGCATCGAAATCCGGACGTGCTAGCTAAAGTAATCAAAGCCAAAATAATAACGCTGGGTTGTCATAGGACAAGTAGTCATGTTGGTTTTCCTTTCTCTTGAAGTTGTTTTTATTAAAGCATGATCAAAATGAGAAGTCAAATAATTTTTTAATTTTTATCATCAAAAACGAAAGTTTATGAGAATTATCCCGATGCTAACTGATAAAGATTGGCTGCACCTTGATAGCAGTGGGTTGTCGACAGCCCTTCCTAGGAACGAAAAATGAGGATTTGTGAGCATAGCTGCCAAAATAATTTTGGTCTAGGTGGTCTAGCGTTAGGATAAAAGACAGATTACTTGTTCCTAGTCGTAAGAAAGGATGGCGCATCATGAATGGTGGCGATAGCGTTTTTGTTTTGATAGCAGCATTGTTGGTTTGGTTGATGACCCCGGGGCTCGGTCTCTTTTATGCCGGGTTAGGGGAAGAAAAAAATCGGGTTTATACGTTGAAACTAACCCTGATGGTGATTGGTCTAGTCACTTTGCTTTGGTTTACCGCTGGTTATTCCCTGGCCTTTGCCAATCATAGTACTTGGCTAGGACGGAGCCAGCACTTCTTTTTTCAGCAGTTAGCCTTTGATCATTCGACACGCGGGTTGTCCATTGCCGATGCCAATTTTGCCTTTTTTCAAGGCACCTTTGCCATTTTGACTGTCATGATTATTACTGGCAGTGTCATTGGTCGGATGCGCACCGGGGCTTTGTTACTCTTTCTTGCTGCTTGGTTGTTTACGGTTTACGCACCACTGGCCGACATGGTTTGGAATAACGGTTGGCTGGCCCAGCTCGGGGCCATTGACTTCGCCGGCGGGACTGTCGTCCACATCTCCTCCGGCGTGACTGCGCTGGTGCTGGCCTTGGTCGTTGGGCCCCGTTTGCACACAGTTGAACAGCCGGAAAACCCCTGGTTGACCTTTATCGGCGGCCTCTTGCTCTGTTTTGGTTGGTTCGGCTTTAACGGTGGTTCTGCTCTGGCTGCCAATGGGCAGGCGCTTTTGGCCCTGGTTAATACGGCATTGGCGGCCAGTAAGGCCCTGCTTGTTTTTGCGGACTGCTACCGGCTCAAAGGCCAGCCAGTCACTTTGGCTGTTTTGTTGAACGGCGCTTTAGCAGGTCTGGTTGCCATTACGCCAGCAGCCGGCTATGTTGACCCCTGGGCAGCAGTCCTGATTGGCATACTAGCCGCACCAATCATCGCCTATGCGCTGACAACCGTCAAAGCGCACTTCGGCTACGATGACACCTTGGATGCCTTTGGCTTGCACGGTGTCGGCGGTATGGTAGGGGCCTTACTGACTGGTGTTTTTGCTAGTAAAGCAGCCGGGGCACCAACCGATGGCCTGATTCATGGCCAGCTTCACTTATTCATCAATCAAGGCATCGCAGTGTTGGTGTCTGTTGTGCTGGCTGGACTAGGAACCGCCCTGCTCTGTGGCTTCTTGCGTTGCTTTTTACCAACGTTACGGGTAACACCGGCTCAGGAAAAGATGGGGTTAAAATGAAAAAGTTTTCATTTTATGATTGACAAACAAGCGGTCGTTTTTGACATGATTAACATGTATTTTTGGATAGAAGAAAAGCAGCATCGGTTTGATGGCCCATCAAACTCATGCTGCTTCTTTATCTTGTTTATTATGTTTATCCTAATTCCGGGCGTCAATGAACTTATCTTTTGGTTATGTTGATTGGGGAAATTTTCTAGCAATCTTTAAGCACACTAGTCATGATGTTGTCGTTGCAGGTATTGGTATAGTGACTGAAATGAGCTGACGGTTCCGCATCCCAATAGAATGGCAACTAATGAAGATTGGCCCGCCGATACGCCAGCTACCGTAAAGAGCTTAAAATAGATAATCGTCAGGATGAGGGCAATTAATCCTTCCAAAATTGAATTTTCTTCATCTTGCCTCCTTATGCTAATGACGGGATGGCTTGCTGCTTGGGTTACGATGCAGCAAGGTCTTAGTATTTGAATAAATAAGCACTATATTGAAATTGTTTTAACAACAGCTCGTATTGAAATCAGATCAGATGGTGATTTGGGTCTACAGTAGTGAACATTTTAACCGTCCCGTTGTGCAGGTATAGAAGGTTATGCCATCTTCTCAATGGGCAAGAAGGTACTCGTACTAGTATTTGTTAAGAACAGATCTGCTGGGTGAGAGAATGAAAGAACAGGGAACTTCTGACAGAGTAAAGGAATGGTAATAAATTTTCTCTTATCGACAGTAGCAAGTTGTACTGAAAAATGGCGTTCATGATAAACTAGAATTGTTAATAATTTAGCTATTGGAGCGGATTGCCTGTATTTAATTAACCCATTGCTTAGCTACCCAACAATTAGCTGTTGAGTGACGGAAGGTAATTGGTTTTATTGAACCTATAAGTAATCAAAAATAGGATGGTATAACCTGTTCCTAACTGAAGGTTGTCGATACGATTAGCACCATTGTCGTTATTCTGGTATTTAGCCTATCAAGTGTGGCACAATGAAGCATAACGGTTTGTTATGATACAAAGGGATTGTGATGAGAGTATATCAAAAATATCAATTAAAACTAGCTGATGTTAAGAAGTATTTTTATCTATATCTGCTGTTGATAACGATTGGATTTTTAATACCATTTGTGCTGCGAATTAATGCGCTGCAGATACTAGTTAGTAGTATGGCAGGACGAATTAGTGATGATGCAACACAGGGACACGTTTTTTTATATTTTATATACAATAATGCCTTGAAAGTACCATTATTCACTTTTATTATCGCACTTATCCCGATTCCTTATCTCTTTGTGACGGTGTTATTGGTCAATGCGATTATTTTAGGATTAGCCTTTTCGCTACCCGTCATAAATCACCATGTTTCTTTTATTGATCTGTTATTAGGTGTTGGCCCAAATGGTTTTTTTGAACAATTTGCTATTTTAATAACAGTTGTTTGTGCCGCCATGATAAACAAAGCTGTTTGTAAAAAAATATATGCTAGTAATGAATATGTTGAATCAGAAGCAAAACTATTATCAATTATCAAAACAGCCATTATGACTTATATACTCTATGCGCTACCACTGTTTCTCATAGCTGCTGTTGCTGAAGCCTATTTAGTACCAATGCTTACTAACTAGTAAACTAAATGTTCTATTGATAAAAATAAATGGACAATGTTGCTGAAACTTATTTTTCTTGCAAAATAACCAAAAAATTAGGCAACTAGCTGAGTCCATTGTATGATTTATTATTATTCATACATCATTGCCAGATGAGTGAATAGATTTTTCTATGATTTAATAGTTACTAGTCCGGTGCTTTTTATCAATCGGGAGGCGACCACAAGTATGGGTAGTCCCCTGGCGGGCTATTCAATTACATATAGTTTATCTCTTTATTTTTCATAATGACTGATAATCAGATGGTCGGCAATTCAGATCTAGCATATGTTAGGATATTACTAAAATTTGAACTTGTGAACATGCAGCGATGATTCGGTGGGGACTGTCGCTGCTTGTTTTTTAAAAGCCGCAAAAAAGGGGGTGGGCTATATTGTTTAATAACAAATACTATCGTTACGTAAATATTTTGATTGCTGCGTCGTTTATTTTATTCTCCTTGTATCTAGTATTTTATCTACCATTTAACATTTTTCGTTGTCTACTGGCTACTGTGTCCTGCTGTTACTTTTTATGGTCATTCGTGCACGATATAAAAGAGATTATGAATAAATAATAAAGGCTAAAAGGGAACGGGTACTCTGTGCTCCGTTAGTTATGGTCGCTATCAATCTATTTGATAAAAAAAGTAATCTACATAATAAGGAGCCCTAAGGATCTCAGTAAAACCGATCCTTAGGGCTCTTTTGAATGCTATTAAGATTATCTATGGTTACTTCTTACTTTTTTTAAGCGCAGCCAAAGCTGTTACTGATGATAAGAATAGTCCTAATGTAGTAACTAGCGTGTTCTTTTGTGCGCTTTTTCCTGTTTCTGGCAATTCTGAATTGCTTAATGTTGCTTTACTTGCAGAATTTGTCATTGCCGACGAATTAGCTGGAATACGTGCTGTATTTTCTGGGCCATTTGGCACAGGAGTAGGGTTGGTTGGTAGTCCGTCACTGGCATGGCCAGCATTACTATCGTGATTTGTTTTGCTGTTGCCGGAACCACCGTTGTTTGGTGTGACGTTGCCCCCATTGTTGCCGGAACCGCCGTTGTTTGGCTTAACGTTGCCACCATTGTTGTTGGAACCGCCGTTGTTTGGTGAGACGTTGCCACCGTTGTTGCCGGAACCGCCGTTGTTTGGTGAGACGTTGCCACCATTATTGTTGGAACCACCGTTGTTTGGTGTGCTATTGCCACCATTGTTGTTGGAACCGCCATTATTTGGTGAAACGTTGCCCCCATTGTTGCCGGAACCACCGTTGTTTGGGGTGCCGTTGCCACCATTGTTGTTGGAACCGCCGTTATTTGGCGTGCCGTTGCCACCATTGTTGTTGGAACCACCGTTGTTTGGTGTGCTGTTGCCACCGTTGTTTGGTGAGACGTTGCCCCCATTGCTGTTGGAACCGCCATTATTTGGCGTGACGCTGCCACCATTGTTGTTGGAACCGCCGTTGTTTGGCGTGACGTTGCCACCATTGTTGCCGGAACCGCCGTTATTTGGTGAGACGTTGCCACCATTGTTGCTGGAACCGCCGTTATTTGGCGTGGCGTTGCCACCATTGTTGCCGGAACCTCCATTGTTTGGCATGCCATTGCCGCCGTGGTTAGGCGTCGGTGTTGAACTGGCACCCTTAGCCGTATAAGTAACGACTAACGTCGTACTTTGGGTATCTGCTGTGACTTCTTGCGAAGCAACTAGCTGCTGACTGGGCCCATTCAATCCTTTATTGGAAAGATCGGGTGAAATCTGAGCACGCCAAACAGTACTAGCAAGCGCTTGCCAATCAGTATAGGAAAGGACCCTACCTGAAGCATCATCGACGATGGCATCCCGCGTAAAGGTAACAGTCTCAGTAACAGGGTCTGCTACTGTTTTGCCGTGGTCATCTTCATACTTAATCGTGCGCGTTACTGCCTTCTTCAACGTGTTCACGCTAACGTTTCCGGGATTATCTGGTGTTACTCGATGAGTTTTAGCGACTTTGTTTTGATAGGTCACCACAATGTTTTCATTTTCGGTATCCACATTGGGATTTTCCGCCGTAATTGCTGCAGTTGCTTGACCGTTAATGGTAATCTTTGGGTCATTATATTTGCCTAGATCGACCGCGGCATTGACATCAACGGCTGGCCAAGTGTTCGGTGTGCCCACTGTGTGCCAATCGTCGTTGTACGTAACCTCACCAGTGACATTATCAACCGTTGCATTTCGTTCAAAATGAACGGTAGTTTTTTGAGCTGGGATAATTTCGTTTCCCTTTGTATCCACGAACTGAACTGAACGTGTGACATCCTTTGCTAAGTTTTGCTTGATGTTATCAGGAACGTTCGGCGTAGTAGGGGTTAGGGAAGATTCTTTGTTCGCGTAAGTAACTACGACGTTTTCATCATTAGTATCCGCAGCGGGTGTTTCGGCCGTAATCGCTGTGGCTTCTTTGCCGTTAATCGTGATCTTTGGGTCATCATATTTGCCTAGATCGACCGCGGCATTGACATCGACGGCTGGCCAAGCGTTCGGTGTGCCCGCTGTGTGCCAATCGTCGTTGTACGTAACCTCACCAGTGACATTATCAATTGTTGCTGTTCGTTCAAAATGAACCTGAGTTGTTTGTGTGGCAGCAATTTCGCTTCCCTTTGCATCTACGAACTTAACTGAACGTGTGACATCCTTTGCTAAGTTTTGCTTAATCTTGTCAGGGAGATTAGGCGTGCCAGGGGTTACGGACGATTGCTTGTGAGCATAAGTCACGACGATGTCTTCATCTTTACTATCCGCATCGGGTGTTTCGGCCGTAATCGCTGCTGCTTCTTTGCCATTAATGGTAATCTTTGGGTCATCATATTTGTCTAGATCGACGGCGGTATTAGCATCCACGGCTGCAAAAGAGGTCGGATTACCAGTTGCCTGCCAATCATCATTGTAAATCACGTTATCAGTCACGGCATCAATCGTTGCTGAACGAGTGAAATGGACCGTTTGCTTGTCCGTTTTTAAGACTTTGCCTGAACTACCATCTGTATAGTGAATGGTGCGCGTTACATCTTTCACCAAATTCTGCTTGACGTCATCAGGAATGTTCGGTGTGTTTGGCGTTACGGACGACTGCTTGTGAGCATAAGTCACCATGATGTTTTCATTTTCGGTATCTACATTGGGACTTTCCGCTGTAATTGCTGTAGCTTCTTTGCCGTTAATGGTAATTTTGGGGTCGTCATACTTGCTGGCATCGACAGCTGTATGGGGATCGACAGCTGGCCACGTTGTTGTGCCGACTGCATGCCAATCATTGTTGTAACTGACATCACCAGTGACATTATCAACCGTTGCTGTTCGTTCAAAATGAACGGTAGTTTTTTGAGCTGGGATAATTTCGCTTCCCTTTGCGTCCACGAACTGGACTGAGCGTGTCACATCCTTCGCCAAGTTTTGCTTAATCTTGTCAGGGAGATTAGGCTTGTCAGGGGTTACGGATGATTGCTTGTGACCATAAGTCACGACGATGTCTTCATCTTTACTATCTGCAGTGGGTGTTTCGGCATCAATCGCTGTAGCTGCTTGACCATTAATGGTAATTTTGGGGTCATCATACTTGTTTACATCGACGGCGGTATTAGCATCCACGGCTGCAAAAGAGGTTGGATTACCAGTTGCCTGCCAATCGTTGTTGTACACAAGACTATTAGTTACTGCATCAATTGTTGCTGAACGAGTAAAGTGGACCGTTTGCTTGTCTGTCTGAAATACCTTACCCGAAGTGCCATCCGTATAGTGAATGGTACGCGTTACATCCTTCACCAACTTCCGCTTGACGTTATCAGGAAGATTAGGCGTGTCAGGGGTTACGGACGACTGCTTGTGAGCGTAAGTCACGACGATGTTTTCATCTTTACTATCCGCAGTGGGTGTTTCGGCGTCAATTGTTGTAGCTGCCTGACCATTAATGGTAATTTTTGGATCATTATACTTGCTTGCATCAACCGCTGAATTGACGTCAACGGCTGGCCAGTTGCCTGATTCGGAGCTCTTACGCCAAGTACCATAAGTTACTTGACCCGGTGTACCATTGTATTCGGCTGTACGCACAAAGGATACGTTGTACTGCCGGTCATCAGCAATCTGAACACCGTCGCTATTTTCAAAGTGGATGGTACGCGTGATAGTCTTGGTGGTTGGTTCATTGACTGTGACATGTGCTGTTTGCACTGCCAATGTGTTGCCACTTGCATCCGTGTAAGAATAGTGAATGGTGTAAACGCCTGGTTTTTGGGTATCAACCTTTTCATTTGTTTTCGCAGCCGAGCGATCGAGCGCCTGCCCGTTTTCATCGTCAATTTCACTCACGTTGTCGCCACTTTGCCATGCGGCACCATAGGCGATATCGCTGTCATGCACGACTAAAGTCGCCTTGGTAGGGATAACATGAACGGTAACAGTCTTACTGATACCTTCGAAAGTATAGGTGACAGGATAGTCACCCACTTTTGTTTCATCCACGCTGCCTGTTACTTGAATTCGTTCATCCGGCCAGGAAACGCGCTGACCGTCGGCATCATAAGCTGAGTCAAAATTATCCCCAGCTTGAAAAGTTTTGTTAGGACCGACAATTACTTGGCTATCGTGAACATTGAGGGCGACAGATGCACTACTTGTTTCACGAACAGGGTTCTCAGCTGATACTTTAGCAGCGGGGGCTAGACCAGCATCATGAAGAATCGTGGATTGGCTGGCAGCGGCAGCCCCCATAAAAGCAAATAGGGCGGCAAATACCCAGTATTTACCAGATTTATACATTTTATAGTGCAAATTTGAATTTTGATTCATAGATTTTCTCTTCTGTTATCTCTCCATTGGGTCATTGTTTCCATACCAAATAGGGTATAAAAAACTGAGGTAAACAAGTAAATAGTAACATATTTAGCATAAATACCGCAGATTAGTGTTTTCATTTGAACATGCACCAGAAATAGTGGCGAAGCGTTATTCTTACCGAATAGACAAATCATCAAGCGCCTGTCTTTGTTAATTTTGCCAAGAAACGACTAGACTAAAGGGGGCCTTCAAAACGTTTCGCTGCTTTACTGTTGCTTTTGAAAGAACGAAGCCATCAACTAGACAGGCAAGTGAAAATTTTGTAGAATGAAATGTGAATATTTGAATTTTTAAGATAATTAGCAGATGTGAGTCGGTTTTATGAACTGCTTGTTCAAGCCTGGTTTTGAACTGTCGTCACAGCTGCTGTATACCTGCGTTGAGGGAGAGAAGGTATGAAGAACATTGTGATTACTGGGGGTAGCTCGGGCGTTGGGTTGGCCATTGCGAAAGATTTGGCAGCGCATCATCGGGTCATCATTATTGGCCGCCGTCGTGAAAAATTGGCCCGGGCGCAAAGTCAGTTAGGTGAGCATGTTAGTTATCTAGCCACTGATTTATCAACGACAACGGGACGAACGGAAACCATTCGCTTTATTGCGGACAAGTTTTCCCATGTCGATGTGTTAATTCACAGCGCTGGGGTTTATCCCCAGACTGCAGCAGAAAACATTGCGCATAATTTATTGCCTCATTATTATCTAACAACGGGGCTATTCGACTTACTGCACAATAGTCGGGTGTTAATTGTGACAGGGAACCCGGCTGCCATCAAAATGGCGCCACTCTGTAATTTACAAGCCAACAGTATGATGCGGGCGGCTTGGGCCGTTACGCACAAAACCCTATTGGTTTCATTGTTCAAAGAAAAGTTATGGCAAGTCGGCAGCACGGTGAATGCCTTCTTCCCAGGGGATGTGCAAAGTGACCTCATGCCCTATACGCAAGGGTTGGCCAATCAACAGGTGCCCGTTGGTGAAAAATTAGCACTGGATGCTCGTTACCAGGATGTGACGGGCCGTTTCTTTGATGAAACAGGACAGGAAGTGGTTTTGGATCCGAACAAGTACAATGAGCGACAGGCTAAGAAACTCCTGGCAGAATATATTCCAGCCCTCAGCGAAAGCGAGTCATAGAAAAAACAAGTATACGACAGCAAAAAGGCGAAGCCTGATGGACAACAGGCTTCGCCTTTAATTTTATTTCGTTAACTTTTGTTAACAACGATTGAATTTATGATTCCTGATAGAGCACCAGTGCAGAAACGCGACTGAGTGACCGATCGAATTTAACATCAATGATTTCATGATGGTCATTTTGCAAGGCAGTGAGGACTTTGTTGAGTTCCTTTGTAAAATGAGCATCGCCTCGGCTGGATGTGACGAGTTGGCTTAACATAGCACCCTCCTATCAATAATATGAACAAGTTATTCATACTATACCATGTTTGAATGTTATGTAACAAAACAACAAGGCGCTTCTGTTCTGCTAACTGGGTATGCTCGCCTATGAGCAGCCAAGGGAATGAGCGCGCTAAGACTGATCAAGGGCCATGCTGCTTCAGATAATATGTAAACAAAAAAGCGGCCTTCACACGTGCAATGCGAAGGTCGCTTTTTCATCCAGCATTATTCGTCCACTGGCCGGAAATGCTAGTCCCAAGCTTGGAACAGGCCAAATAGGAAACCGCCAATTGGGAAAATCAGCCACCAGCGGTAAGCCAAAAATTGCCAACCATTTTCAATGGGTTGGTGTTGGCTTTGCTTTTTCATACCGACCGTTTTGGGGTACTTGCGGTTCAGGTAATTGTTGATGGTAATCCGAAAGAGGTAGATGCTAGCCGCCAGAATCAGGAAGAGACCCGCAGACCAGGCTGTGCCCCAAATGGATTGGGTCGTACCGGTCATCCGACCGACAGCAATACCGGTTAATGATAAGATCGTAAAATCAACGGCAATTAATAGTAGTGCTAAAGAACTAGCTTCCGCACGCCGTTGTTGTAATTGCAAGCTTTGTTCCTTGGCAAAAGCCATAATGGCTTCTTCTTGATCAGGCTCGCCGACGGCTGTAAAGAGTTCATTGACCGGAATTGAAAAAGTATTGGCAATGGCTTCTAAAGTGGGTAGGCTAACTGTTTCGCCTGCTTCGACTCGTTGCACGGTACGTACAGTCACGTGGGCGCTTGCTGCTAGCGCTTCCTGTGTCCAGCCCTTTTCTTTTCGTAGGGCGGGTAGGTTACTCTGGTTCATTAAATATTACCTCCTTTGACGTCTTTAGAGTAGCTGTTTGTCACAAAATTAGCCACGACAGCTACCCGACAGGAAGGCGACAGCCGCTTCACGGCGGTCACAGCAGCAAGTTCAGCCCAAAGTAAACGATGGTACCGCCCATCAGCAAGGGCAAGTAACGGTTCAACTTTTGTGGATTGAACCGAGCGAGCACCAGGGGCATGAAAATGGAGCCGGCGATGCCACCGACCATGAGTAGGAGTCCGGCCGACCAGTTGACGCTCGAGGTGAAGAGGTGGCTAATAAAGCCGACCACAGCCAGCACCCAGAGTACATAAGTGGTGGTGCCGGCCGCTAACACTGCCGGAACGCCCATGATGGACAAGCCGGCCACCGTAGCGGAACCTCCTGATAGGCCCCCAAAGCCGACCATGAGTCCGGAAAGGAGGCCAAAGAGGGTGGCTAATCGGCGGCTGCGATCCGGGTTAACCGTTTTTTTCTGACGGCGGAAAAATTTAGCCAGCACTAGGCCACCCATCAGTACGAGCAGAAGGCCAACGGCAATCCGGTAAATTTGTTCTGGGATATACTTGGCCACGGCGGTCCCGATGAAAATACCAGGAATGGCCGCGATGATTAATTGATTGCCAGTTTTAATGGCCACGTTTTTTAAGCGCAGCTGTGTGATAAACCCGGAAAACAAGGCAAAGACGGCAATGAAAAGGGAGGTAGGAACCGCTTCAGCAGTGGACAGGCCGAGCGAGGCGGTCAGTACGCCCAGGTAGAAGGTCGTGCCCCCGCCACCGATGACGGTGACAAAGCAGCCAATCAAGAAGCCGTAGAGGATGGCCATCATGCGCTGCCTCCTTTATTGGCCGGGTTCCCGTAGCCAAGGGCGGTCTGACTGTTCGTTTTCGGTTAAAATCCGTTCCAGCGTATCTTGAGCCGCCGGCACAAACATTTCGGGACGGGGATTAACCGGCACAAAGGCCACGGACAGGGTTTCGTCGCCATCCGCTACTAAGGCGCTGGCATCGCTTCCTGGGCGTAGTCGGACTTCAAAGCCCATGGAAACCGTTTCCTGTGCATCCCCCCAAGAGTTGTGGGGGTTGACGTGGGTGGCAATCCCTAAGAGGCGGACCACTTCAACGTCGAGATTGGTTTCTTCCTTAAATTCACGGACGACGGCCTGCATTGGGGAGTCCCCGTATTCGAGGAAGCCGCCAGGGAAGCCATAGCCTTTGGCAGAATCGCCCCGCTTTTCCAAAAGGATGGCCGTCCGGTCTTCGTTCCAAAGAACGCCGAAGGCAGAGTTGAAAATCATGCCTTCGTGGCCGACCTTTTCGCGCATACGTGCAATATAATTTTTTTCCATAAGTAGGACTCCTTAATCACAATGATTCGTTAACAGACTACCGTTTATGATACCACCATTCGTTTTTTTCACAAAGTTGCGGCCGGCAGTGCCATGTTATAATAGAAGAAAGAAAAAACGAGGCGGTAGATTATGTCAGCAAAACCAGCAGTGTGGTACGAACATTTGCACACTGAAAAAGATACAGGCGCTCGGCGGGGCCGCTTGCATACGCCCCACGGGGTCTTTGAAACGCCAATGTTTATGCCCGTTGGGACACAGGGAGCCGTGAAGGGTGGCATCAATACCCGGACCTTGAAAGAAATCGGGTCCCAGGTGATTTTGTCCAACACCTACCATCTTTGGGTCCGGCCGGGGGATGAACTGATTGCTCAAGCCGGTGGTTTGCACCGGTACATGGGCTGGGACCAGGCGATTTTGACCGATTCGGGCGGTTTCCAAGTCTTCTCGCTATCCGATGCCCGGAAGTTAAAAGAAGAAGGGGTGACCTTCCAGAACCACGTCAACGGCGACAAGATGTTTTTGTCACCAGAAGTGGCCATGCGCATTCAGAATAACTTAGGCTCTGACATCATGATGCAGCTGGATGAGGCCATTCCTTATTTTGAAACCTATGACTACATCCAGGACTCGATGCGCCGGTCCTTGCGCTGGGCAGAGCGGGCACAAGTAGCTCACAAAAAACCAGACCAACAGGCCCTCTTTGGCATCGTCCAGGGCGCTGGTTTTAAGGATTTACGAACTGAATCGGCCAAAGAGCTGGTCGGACTGGACTTGCCCGGCTACGCGATTGGTGGACTATCCGTGGGTGAATCCAAGAAGGAAATGAACCGGGTCTTGGACTTTACCATGCCACTGCTGCCAAGTGATAAGCCCCGCTATTTGATGGGCGTGGCTGCCCCGGACTCTCTGATTGATTCCGTTATTCGGGGTGTCGATATGTTTGACTGCGTGCTGCCAACCCGGATTGGGCGCAAGGGCACGTTGATGACCAAGCATGGCCGGGTGGTGATTAAAAACGCCCGTTATAAGGACGATTTCTCTCCGATTGATCCTGATTTAACCTATTACTCGGATAATCCAATTCGTCGCGAACAGTTCGGGGGCTTAGCTAGCTATGATTTGCCAAACTACAGTCCTTACCAAAATCTGTCCCGCTCCTACTTGCACCACCTCTTTAATGCCAACGAAGCTTTAGGGGCAGAGATTGCCTCTGAACACAATTTGCGCTTCCTCTTGCATTTAATGGAAGAAATGCGGACGGCCATTGAACAGGACCAGTTGTTGGCCTTCCGGGAGCGCGTGCTTGAGGAATACGGCTATAACAAACCCAACGCCCGCCTCTTTTAGTTTTTTGTTACAATAGTAGAAATACGTTGATAAGGATGGATTCATGAATAGTTTAATTTTTCCACTAATTTTGATTGCGGTTATGATTTTCTTCGTGACCCGAACACAGAAAAAACAGCAGGCTAAGCAGGCCCAGATGCAAAGCCAATTGCAAAAGGGGGCCAAGGTGGTGACCATTGGCGGCTTGCACGCCGTGGTGGATCGCATTAACGAAGCTGACAAGACGGTTGATTTGGATGCCGAAGGCGTCATTTTGACTTTTGAAGCCAACGCCATTCGCTCCGTGACCGCCCCAGAACAAGCTGCTGACCAGCAGCCTGCCCAGTCAGCGGATGATGACAAGGCTGACGCAGCCGATCACAAAGAAGACTAGCCCGACTGGTAGCAAAGAAGCCCATCTCGCCGACGTGAGATGGGCCTTTTCTAAAGTGACTTGCTTACTATTCGGTTGGCTGATTGGGCGCACCCAGTCAGCTTTTTTCAATGAAAGGGTTTCATGAAACGATTGTTTACTTTTGCCAAGCCTTATTGGTTGGGCATTACCATTACGATTACGGCCATTCTTTTGGTGACCGCTTCCACGCTGATTCAACCGCAGTTGTTGGAAAAAATGATGACGGCCATTATCCACAATGATAGCGCTGCCTTGCTGAGCAACGGCATTGGGCTCTTACTGTTAGCCTTGGTCGGCATTCTGGCTGGCGTAGCCAACACGGCCTTTGCCGCCAAGGTATCCCAAGGCATTGCGGCAGATTTTCGGCAAGCGGAATATGAAAAAATTCAACGCTTTTCGATGGAAAATGTGCAAACTTTTACGTCCGCTAATTTAGTGGTTCGTTTGACCAACGATGTCAACCAGGTCCAGCAGCTGACCATGCAATTATTACAGACGGTGATTCGCGTCCCCGTGCTCTTTATCGGTGCGGTCACTTTGGCCATCTACACGCTACCCCAACTTTGGTGGGTGGTGGTCCTGATGGTCCTGGGCATGGTTCTCTTGTCCAAGTGGATTGTGCAGACAATGGGGAAGCTCTTTGGCAAGGTGCAGCGTTACATCGAAGAGAGCAATACGGCTGTCAAGGAAGACTTGGCTGGCGTGCGCCTGGTTCGTTCTTTTAATCAGGAAGAACAGGAAGAGGCCACGTTTGCGAAAAGTACCGATCAGTTAGTTCAGGTCAATAAGACCATTTCTTACTGCTTTAACATTATTTTCCCGGCCTTTATGCTTTTATCTTATGCGGCAATCGTGGCCGCACTCTTGATTATTTCGCAAACCATTACGCACCACCCCAGTGAACTGGCTAAAATTAGCCCCTTTATTACCTATTTAAATCAGATTCTGAACGTACTGCTCATTGCCGGCATGGTCTCGACCTTTGCGGCCCGTGGTTTTGTTTCCTTGCAACGGATTGGTGCCGTGTTGGATACGAAAGAAACCATGCCAACAGAAGCAGAACAGGACTGGGCCGACTTGGACCAGTTAACGGGTGCGCTTTCAGTGCGGCAGGTGAGTTTTACCTACCCACAAGGCGAGCAGCCGGTTTTACAGAACCTTTCCTTTGATCTCTCGGCCGGGGAGACCTTGGGCGTAGTGGGCACGACTGGTTCAGGCAAGTCCACGTTAGCAGCCCTGTTGGACCGACTTTATGATCCGCAGGATGGGGCAATTTTGGTAGATGGTGTGCCGCTTACCAAGGTTCGGCCCAGTCTGCTACGGCGAGAAATTGCGTTAGCGATGCAAAAACCCGTGCTTTTCTCTGGGACCATTGCGGCTAACTTGAAGATGGGCAATCAAAATGCTAGTCAGGCCGACTTGGTGCAGGCTGCCCAGCAGGCCCAGGCGGCTGAATTCATCGACCGCTATCCAGCCGGTTATGAGCAGACCATTTCAGAACGGTCCAGCAACTTATCCGGTGGCCAGCGGCAACGCCTTTCCCTAGCCCGGGCACTCGTCAAGCAGCCAAAGATTTTAATTTTGGATGATGTGACCTCCGCCCTGGATGCTCGTTCTGAAAAATTGGTGCAGCAGGCATTGGCCGAGGACTTTCAGCAGACGACGAAAATCATCATTGCGGAAAAGCTTTCATCCGTTGTCCATGCAGACCAACTGATTGTCTTAGACCAGGGTCAGATTGTGGCCAAGGGCACCCACCAAACACTGCTGGCGCAATCCCCGCTCTATCAAAAGCTTTACCAAAGTCAGCAAGAGGAGGACCAGCATGCAGCGTTTTAAAGAAACTATCGGCTATTTTTACCACTATCTCAAGCCGGCTTGGCGGGGCCTACTGTTAGCCCTCTTACTCCTAGGTTTGGGCACCTATGCTCAGGTCACCGCACCGCTCTACCTGGGGAATGCCGTGGCTGCCCTGTCCGACTATTTAAAGACCGTCCTGACGGCACCTGCGCAAGCTTCCTTACATGACTTTTACCGGGCCTTGGGCTTCCTAATCTTTTTCTACTTACTGAGTGAATCCGGGCAAACCTTATCTGGTTTGGCAGCCGCGACCGTGACCGCCAAAGCGACGTCCGGGATGCGGAAGGGGCTCTTTGCCAAACTACAACGGCTCCCGCTCAAGTTTTTTGACCGACGGCAAGATGGGCAAATTCTGTCGCTCTTTACGTCGGATATGGATAACTTACAAAGTGCAATGAGTCAGGCCGTTTTTTCAATCTTTTCTCAAGGGATGGTCTTCATCGGCATTATTGTCATGATGCTGCGGAAGTCCTTCACCATGGCGCTTGTGACCATGGCCTTGTCGCCAGTGGCCATTCTCCTGTCGTTGTTCATCATCAAAAGGGCCCGGCTGGCCATCCAACAGCAGCAGGCAGCCACTGGTGATTTGAATGGCTACATCAACGAACAGCTTGCTGGCCAAGCGGTCCTGATTGCGGAAGGCCGGCAGCAAGAATCCGTGACAGACTTCACCCCTTATAACGAACAAGTTCGGTCGGCCAGTCAACGGGGCCAGTTTTACTCCGGGTTACTGGGCCCACTGATGCAGGGGCTATCCTTGCTCAACTTGGCCATCGTGATTTTCTTTGGTTCCTGGCTAGCCCTGCATACGGGCATGGGCCAGGCGGCCGGGCTGTCCTTAGTGGTCGTCTTTGTTTCTTATTCACAGCAGTATTTCCAACCGATTTCGCAACTCGCATCGATTTATAATTCCCTGCAGTTGGCGATGACCGGTGTTCACCGGGTCAACGAAGTGGCGACGCAGCCAGAGGAACGGGCGGACCAAGGCCGGTCTTTGCCACCTTTGTCCAAAGCGATTCGCTTTGATCATGTTGACTTTGCCTACCAACCAGACCAACCGATTCTCAAAGACATCAATTTTCAGGTGGCCAAGGGGGAGACGTTGGCCTTGGTAGGACCGACAGGTTCAGGTAAGACCACTATTATTAACCTTCTGTCCCAGTTCTACGACTTATCGGCAGGGCGGATTCTCTTTGACGGCATCGATTTAAGTCAGGTTGATTTGTCGGCTATCCGGTCCCGGATTGGCTTAGTGCTGCAGGACACGGTCCTCTTTTCCAAGTCTGTGGCGGATAATATCCGTTACGGCCGGCCAGCTGCCAGTCAAGCAGCTGTTATTGCAGCAGCCAAGCAAGCACAAATTCATGACTTCATCATGACATTGCCAGAACAGTATGACACCATGCTGTCGGCTGATAGTGGCCTCTTTTCCGCCGGCCAAAAACAATTACTGTCGATTGCTCGGACGATTATCACCGATCCGGACGTGCTCATTTTGGATGAGGCAACCGCCAACGTGGATACCGTGACGGAAGCCCAGCTCAACCAGGCAACGCAGGCGGTGACGAAAGATCGAACGGCCATTATCATTGCCCACCGCTTGAAGACCATTCTGGATGCCGATCAAATCATTGTCTTGAAAAATGGCGCGATTTTGGAGTCCGGCACCCATGCACAGTTACTGGCGCAAAAGGGCTTTTACGCGGACCTTTACCACGACCAAATGGACTTAACCTAAGCGGATTTGCTGGGGTCGGTTGCCGGCTGGTAGTCTACTGACTAGGCGTTGGTTCGTGGAAGCAACCGAGGGAACATGCTATACTATGACTACTTGCGCTTGTCATCAGTATCTTGAGGAGCAAACGATGAAAATTGGTTTATTTACGGACACTTACTTCCCCCAAGTATCGGGGGTCGCCACGTCCATCCAAACATTAAAGGTGGGTCTGGAAAAGCAGGGCCACCAAGTTTATATTTTTACCACGACTGATCCAAAAGTGGATAAGCACCAAGAAGAGGACGGAATTTTCCGTTTCTCTTCTTTGCCTTATTTTGGCTTTAAAGACCGGCGGATGACCTTTCGCGGCTTGATGCAGGCGGTGGAAATTGCCCGGGGCTTGGACCTAGACATTGTCCATACGCAGACAGAGTTTTCACTGGGGCTGATTGGTAAATACGTGGCCCGACGGCTTAAGATTCCAGCCATTCACACTTACCATACGATGTACGAGGACTACACCCACTACTTTGCCAAGGGGATGATTATTAAGCCCGGTGCGGTGGCTCATATCGTGAAGGCCTATTTGAAAGATATGAATGGCGTGATTGCGCCCTCCGAACGGGTCAAGGCTGCGCTGGAAAGTTATGGCGTGCAAAATATGCCGATTCCAGTCATTCCTACGGGGGTGGCGTTAACCCACGGACAGACGAGTCATACGGACTTACGCAGTCAATACGGTATTGCCGACGATGCGCCCGTGATTTTAAGCTTGGGCCGTTTGGCTTATGAAAAGAACATCGCGCTGACCATTTCCGCCTTTTCGGAAATCTTAGGGCAGTTCCCGAATGCGCAACTGGTCATCGCCGGGGATGGCCCGGCTAAAAAGTCCTTGATGGCCCAAGTGGCGGACTTAGACCTACAAGACCATATCCACTTTACGGGCATGATTCCCCACGAAGACGTGGCCGCCTACTACCAGATGGCCAATGTCTTTGTCTCTTCTTCTGATTCTGAAACGCAGGGCCTGACCTTTATTGAAGCCCTGGCGGCGGACCGGCCTTTTGTTGCCATCGATTCACCTTATCTGGACAGTATCGTCACGGATCCGGCCATCGGGACGCTTGTCGAAGATTATGACGGCTTTTATGAAGCGGTCTGCTACTATCTGGCCCACCAGAGCACTGCGGCGGATCAGGCCAAGCGGCAAGCTGCCGTGAAAAATGTGGATGCAGATACTTTCGCAACCCGTGTGGCGAATTTTTATCAGGAAGTGCAGGCTAGTTACCGGCAGAATGATGATGACGATGATTCGGATGAACTGAATGATGATGAAGTTGGTTATCTCAAGCGGCTGCTGCGCAACCCATTCCGGAGAAATTAAATTGAAAGTTCTTTTATACTTCGAAAATGCAGAATTAATTAAGCAGTCCGGCATCGGCCGGGCCATGCGTCTCCAGCAGGAAGCCTTGGCGGACCGGGCAGTGTCAGTGACGACCGACCCGAAGTGTGATGATTACGACATCCTCCACATCAATACCTATGGCATTAAGTCCTATTTTATGGTCAAAAAGGCCCATAAAATGGGCAAAAAGGTGATTTACCACGCCCATTCGACCTATGAGGATTTTAAGAACTCCTTCTTGGCCTCGAATTTACTGGCGCCTTTTTATAAAAAATATCTGCAGCTGCTCTATGGTAGTGCAGACGCCCTGATTACCCCGACGCCTTATTCCAGACAACTGGTTGCCAGCTACGGCATTCAGGCGCCGATTTATCCGATTTCAAATGGCATTCGCTTGGCCCAGTACGGCGCTAATCCGGCCCACGTCCAAGCTTTTCGTGATTACTTTCATCTGAAACCGGGTCAGCGGGTGGTCATGTCTGTGGGCCTCTTTTTTGAACGAAAGGGTATTTTCGACTTTGTCGCACTGGCAGAAGCCCATCCTGATGTCACCTTTATTTGGTTCGGTCATACCAATTTGGCCATCATCCCAGAGAAGGTCCGCCGGGTGGTGAAGGGCAAGCACCCCAAGAATGTTCATTTCCCAGGTTATATTAGTGGGGATGTCATCCTGGGCGCCTTTGCCGATGCGGACCTCTTCTGCTATCCTTCTTATGAAGAAACGGAAGGGATTGTGGTCCTAGAGGCGCTGGCTTCTAAGCAAGCCCTCCTGGTCCGGGATATTCCCGTCTACGATCCTTGGTTAAAAGATGGGGTCAACGCCTATAAGGCCCATGATTTAGCTGATTTTGACCGCCAGCTCACAGCAATTTTGGCTGGTCAAGTTCCTGACCTAACGGAAGCTGGCTATGCGGTTGCCAAAGCCCGGGATTTGTCTGTGGTGGGTGCTGACCTGGAGCGGGTCTACCGGGCAGTGTTAGCTGGTCAAGTGCTCGATCAAGGGGCACTGGCTTCTAGCTCGGACGGGCAAGGGGCCTTGCCACAGTCCACAGAGGGGGCCGGGCATGAATAGTCGAAAAAATCAGATTTCGGCCGTTATTGTCCTTTTTTTAACAGGCTTGACGGTCTACTATTTGAGCGAAGAGCTGGCCGGCCGGCAACAGCAATTGAAGGCCGCGCTAAAGGTGCTAGATTGGCGTTTTCTCTTTCTGGCGCTGTCGATGATGCTGCTTTCACTACTGATGGAAGCACTGTCCATTCGGGCTTTGCTGTCACCGGCTGACCGCCGGCGGGCGAAGTTTGATACGCTTTTACGGGTGCCCCTTTTAAATCAGCTGGGCATTGGCCTGACCCCCTTTCAAACTGGGGGGCAGCCCGCTCAACTCTACGGCTTGACCAGAGCGAAAATTGAAGGCGGCCGGGCGATGTCGGTTATTTTGATGAAGTTCTTAGTCTACCAAGTGGTGGTTGTGCTCTTCTTTTTGGTTGGCTATGCCGTTGCCGCCCCGTTCATTTATCAGAACGTGGCCAGCACCTTTGCCAATTTCATCCCTTTCGCCATCGCTATTCATGCTTTTGTGATTTTAGGGTTGTTGTTGGTCATGTTTTGGCCGGCCTTCACCCTCAAGGTGGTTGACTTTGCGGATCGCTTGACTCGGCACTTTTTGCCTAAGAAAAGGGTCGATCGGGTCTTTCACTATGCCCGCACGAAAGTGGAAAATTTCCACTATGACGCCAAGAGAGTGCTCAAGTCCAAAAAAGGACTACTGGCAGCCATCGGTTACACGGTGCTCCAGTTAGTCTTCTTTTATATGGTGCCTTACTTTGTAATTCGTGCCTTTGGTTACAGCCATATTAATCCTGGTTTGATTTTGGTGATGAATATTATGATTGTGATGGTCATCTCCCTCTTTCCCATTCCTGGTGGGGTTGGGGGCGCCGAGCTGTCCTTTCAACTACTGTTCACGCCCTTTGTCAAAAATCCAGCGACCTTGATCTTGGTGATTTTAATTTGGCGGTTGATTACCTATTATTTCTGCTTATTTGCAGGAATTCTGGCTTATGTTTTGCCAACGAGGGTGACAACTGCGGCGGAGGAAAAACATGGCTGATTTAAGCAGCAATAGCCAACTATTAATGATTATCCAACGACTTTTGGCGATGGAAGCAGCGGGGGACCAACGCTTCCAGGTCCGCCGCTTTGATGCTTATGGCATCGAGGTGCTCAAAGTCACACTGGATCAGGAAAATCAGGTCTGGACAATAGCGGAGCACCAGCACAATCAGGTCTACCACTTTGATGACCTGGACCTGGTGGCGATTGAAATTTATGAATTACTGCGTGATGTGCAGGAAACTTTTTAATGTTTTGTGAGGAATGGCAATGATGACTCGGATGAAGGAGCGGCTGGGCAACGGTAGTTGGCGCCAGCTGTTTCAGACAAATAAGGCCGGCTGGTCTTCGATTACGGCTTTCTTTCTGCTCAACCTCTTCTTGGTTTGGCTGAAAACTTATGTCAATTATCAAGTAAACTTTCGCTTAGGGGCGCAGGGTACCCTGCAACAGTTTTTGCTGGTGTTAAACCCCATCCCGACAGCGATTATGTTGCTCGGCATTGGCCTTTACTGCCGAAAGCGATTGGCTTACTGGCTGATTTGGCTTTTAAACCTGATTCAGACCGTTTGGCTCTTTGCCAATGTGCTCTACTACCGGGAATTTTCAGATTTTCTCTCCTTTGGCATCATGGGTTCGGGTTCTTCAACGGGCAATAACCTGTCCAAGTCCATCATGGCCATTATCAAGCCGACGGACTTCTTAGTCTTTGTCGACCTGATTGTGCTGGCCGCGCTGCTCTTATTTAAGTTCTGGCCGATTGACCGCCAGGGCATTCAAAAGCGCTATGCCTTTTTGACGACTTTGCTGGGACTGGCCCTGATGTTGGTCGACTTTGGGGTCGCCTCGGTTGATCGCTCGGGCTTGTTGACGCGGTCCTTTGATAACAATTACATCGTCAAGTACCTGGGCATGAACGAGTATGCCGCCTTTAATGGCTGGCAAACTTACAAGCAGTCTGATTCCCGGAAGAAAGCTTCTGCCGAAGACCTCCAAAAGGTACAGGACTTCTTGAACCAAAACAAGGTCCCGGCCAACCTGTCCTACTACGGTCAGCAGAAGGGCAAGAACGTGATGATGATTCACTTGGAATCCTTCCAGCAGTTCTTGATTGATTACAAGGTCAACGGCCAGGAAGTGACGCCGAACCTGAATGCCTTCTATCACGACCAGGAAACCCGGTCCTTTGATAACTTCTATAACCAAGTTGGCCAGGGAAAGACTTCTGATGCCGAAATGATGCAGGAAAACTCCCTTTACGGCCTGTCCACCGGTTCGGCTATGACCAAGTACGGTACAGCCAATACTTTTGAGGCCATGCCAGGCATTTTGGGCCAGCAGGGTTACACGTCAGCCGCCTTCCACGGTGATGTCGGCTCCTTCTGGAACCGGAATAATACCTACAAGTCCTTTGGCTATAACTACTTCTTCTCCAAGGACTATTACCCTAACGCCAATAAGCCAGGAAACAACGTTGGCTACGGCCTGAAGGATAAGCTCTTCCTACAGGACTCTGCCCAGTATTTGGAGCAGTTGCCACAGCCTTTCTATGCCAAAATGATTACGGTTACCAACCACTATCCTTATGACTTAGATAAGCAAAACGTTTCCTTCCCAGCGACGGATACGGGCGATAAGACGGTCGATGGCTACGTCCAGACGGCCCACTATTTGGACCAGGCTTTTGGGGAGTTTATGAACTACCTCAAGGCCGCCGGCCTCTACGACAATACGCTCTTTGTGCTGTACGGGGACCACTACGGTATTTCCGAAAACCACCAGCCGGCCATTGCCAAGCTCTTAGGTAAGGATTCGGTCAACAACTACGATTTGGCCAACTTCCAGAAGGTGCCATTGATGATTCACGGCACTGGCTTGCAGGGCGGCATTGACCACACTTATGGCGGCGAAATCGACATGATGCCAACCATTATGAACTTGCTGGGTGTTTCCATGGATGGCATGACGGTCTTTGGGCATGACCTCTTCTCGCAGCAAAACCCACAGACCGTGGTCTTCCGTAATGGGGACTGGGTCACGCCAACCTATACCAAGTACCGGAATAAGTACTATGACACGCAGACCGGTCAGGAACTGGATATTGACCATGATCCAGCCCTGAAGTCCTCGGCGGCACGCGTGCAAGCCTATGCGGATGCGGAACTGTCTAATTCCGACAAGGTCATCACGGGGGACCTCCTTCGCTTTGACAAGAATCGTTTGAATTTCCATCAGATTAATAAGAAATCCTACGATTACCAAAAAGACAAAGCACTGACGGCTTTGAAGAACAGCCAGCAGTCTAATCCGACGTCGGCATTAGCCAAGCACCAAGGTCAGTCGACCGTTGGCGATTATAAGACGGATGCCCCAGAAGTGAGTCAGAATAAAAATTAACCGTAGGGAAAAACGAACCGTGTGTCTGATTAGAACACGTGTTCGTTTTTTGTTATAATGCTTCTTAGTTGAACTTTCAGGAGGACTGTCGTGAGCGAACGTAAGATGGATAACCACTTTGAGGTCGTCTCAAAGTATGACCCTACAGGGGACCAGCCCAAAGCCATTAATCAATTGGTGGCCGGGTTAAAGGCTGGCAAAAAAGAACAAGTACTATTGGGGGCAACGGGGACCGGGAAGACCTTTACCATTTCAAACGTAATCGCCCAAAACAACAAGCCGACGTTAGTCCTTTCCCATAACAAAACACTGGCGGGACAACTCTATTCGGAGCTGAAGGAATTCTTTCCCAACAATGCGGTCGAATACTTCGTTTCCTACTATGATTACTATCAGCCGGAAGCCTACGTGCCTTCTTCGGATACCTTTATCGAAAAAGACTCGTCCATTAACGATGAAATTGACCAGTTACGGTTGTCCGCCACGGCCTCTTTGTTTGAACGAAATGATGTCATTGTGGTGGCTTCCGTGTCCTCCATCTTCGGACTGGGGGATCCTCACCAGTATTTAGACCACGTGATTAATATGCGGGTCGGCCAGGAGTATGGTCGGAACCAGCTGCTGGCAGATCTGGTCGGCATTCAATTTGCCCGCAATGATATTGATTTTCAGCGTGGCACTTTCCGAGTACGGGGCGATGTGGTCGAAGTCTTTCCGGCTTCCCAGGATGAAGTCGCGCTGCGGATTGAATTTTTCGGGGATGAAATCGACCGGATTCGTTCGATTAATGCTTTGACCGGCCAAATTATTGCTGAACGCGACCATGTGGCCGTTTACCCTGCGAAGCACTTTATGACGGATGACCAACGGATGCAGGAAGCACTGGACGGCATCCGGGGAGAACTGGCCGAGCAGGTGGCCAAGTTCCAAAAGGAAGGCAAAGTCCTCGAGGCCCAACGGCTCAAGCAGCGGACCGAATACGATTTGGCCATGCTGGAAGAAATGGGCTTTACCACGGGAATTGAAAATTATTCCCGCTGGATGGATGGTCGAGAAAAGGGCGAAGCGCCCTTTACGTTGCTGGATTTCTTCCCTGACGACTTCTTAATCGTCGTTGATGAGTCCCACGTGACCATGCCCCAAGTGCGGGGGATGTATAACGGCGATAAGGCCCGGAAGGAAACCTTGGTGAACTACGGGTTCCGCCTGCCTTCTGCCCTGGATAACCGCCCCCTCCGTCTGCCGGAGTTTGAGGACCGGGTTAATCAGATCATTTATATGTCGGCCACACCTGGCGACTATGAATTAGAGCGGGTGCCAAAGGACGACGTCGTCGAACAAATTATTCGGCCAACGGGTCTGCTGGATCCAACCATTGAAGTCCGTCCTGTAATGGGCCAAATTGATGATTTGGTTGGGGAAATTAACCAGCGGAAAGAAAAGAACGAGCGAGTCTTCATCACCACCTTAACCAAGCGGATGTCCGAAGATTTGACGGACTACCTCAAGGATGTTGGCATCAAGGTGGCCTACCTTCACTCGGACATTAAGACGCTCGAACGGACCAAGATTATTCGAGAACTCCGTCTGGGCACCTATGATGTCCTAGTCGGCATCAACCTGCTGCGAGAGGGCATCGATGTGCCGGAGACTTCGTTGGTGGCAATCCTGGATGCGGATAAAGAAGGGTTCCTGCGGAATCCTCGTTCCTTGATTCAAACCATTGGTCGAGCAGCCCGGAATGAAAACGGCCATGTTATTCTCTATGCCGATAAAGTCACCAAGTCGATGCAGTGGGCCATGGATGAAACGGCCCGTCGTCGTGAGATTCAGATGGCCTACAATAAGGCCCATGGCATTACGCCGAAGACCATTAAAAAGGATATTCGGGCCCTGATTTCCGCCACTCGGCCGACCGAAGAACAAACCGACGTGGACCTGACCAAGGTCAACTTTGCTGATTTGCCAAAGGATGACCAAACTGATGTACTGGAAAGCCTGGCCCAGCAGATGCGTTCTGCAGCCAAGGATTTGGACTTTGAAGCCGCGGCGAAAATCCGTGACAATATCAACAAATTGAAGAAGGAAGCGGGCCGGTAAGCGGTCCGAAAGGAAGCCATGGCAAAGAATAAAATTGAGATTCGTGGCGCAAGGGCGCACAATTTAAAAAATATTGATGTGGATATTCAAAAGGAGTCGCTGACGGTCGTCACGGGGCTGTCCGGTTCTGGGAAGTCCTCGCTGGCTTTCGATACGCTCTATGCGGAAGGGCAACGTCGCTATGTCGAATCCCTGTCCTCCTACGCCCGGCAGTTCTTGGGGCAGATGGATAAGCCAGATGTAGATTCGATTGACGGGTTGTCTCCTGCCATTTCGATTGATCAAAAAACCACTTCGAACAATCCCCGTTCCACCGTCGGTACGGTTACGGAAATTGCGGACTACTTCCGCCTGCTCTATGCCCGGGTCGGCAAGCCGGACGATCCAGCGGATGGGACCAAAATTCTCTATAGTATTGACCAAATGGTGGACTACACCCAGAAGCACTTGGCCGAAGGGTCCCGCTTACAAATTTTTGCACCGATTATCGAAAATAAACGGGGTACCCATGCTAAGACCTTCCAGCAAATGCAGCGGCAGGGTTATTTACGTGCACGAGTGGATGGCGAGATTATCGAACTGGACCAAACGGATGACCTGTCCTTAGCAAGAAACCAGGCCCATACCATCGAAGTGATGGTGGATCGGATTGTGCTCCGGGCCGACGCACGGTCACGGCTTTTTGATTCCATCGAAGCGGCAACGAATTTGGCGGGCGGCCTCGTTGTGATCGAGCCGGTTGCCCGCTCGGGCGAAGCAGCCCAAGATTCCTTGCGTTATTCGGACCACTACCTGGGTGATTTGAAAGACTTCCGGGTTGGCCGCTTAGAGCCCCGGCTCTTTTCTTTCAACGCGCCAATGGGCGCTTGTCCCGTTTGCCAAGGATTGGGCGAAACCCAGGAAGTTGATGAAGAATTAGTGCTGCCGGATCCTAGCAAATCCTTGCGCCAGGGCGCTATCCTCCCCTGGAATCCCATCTCCTCGAACTACTACCCAGAGCTATTAGGGCAGTTCTGTGAGCAATTTGAGATTGATCAGGACCAGCCCTTTGAAAAGCTGCCCAAGAAGGACCAGCAGTTGGTCCTCTATGGGTCTGGCGAGCAGGTCTTCCACTTCCATTATCAAAATGATTTTGGCGGCGTGCGGGACGTGGATCAACCCTTTGAAGGGGTTCTGCCCAACATTGACCGGCGCTATCGGGAAACCAACTCGGATTACACCCGGGACCAGATGGCCCAGTATATGACCCATCTGACTTGCAAAGCTTGCCATGGTTACCGCTTAAACCCAGGTGCGCTCTCCATTAAGGTGGCGGGTAAGCACATCGGTCAAGTGGCTGAAATGGCAGTGGCTGACGAATTAGCCTTTTTCCAGGATTTAACTTTTGGTGAGCAGGATGAGGCCATTGCGGGGCCCATTCTCAAAGAAATTAATGATCGGCTGGGCTTCCTGAGTTCTGTGGGACTAGATTATCTGACGCTGGCCCGGTCAGCGGCCACCTTATCTGGTGGGGAATCTCAACGGATTCGCCTGGCCACGCAGATTGGTTCCAACCTGTCCGGTGTCCTCTACGTCTTGGACGAACCGTCCATTGGTTTGCATCAGCGGGATAATGACAAACTGCTGGCTTCCATGCAGGCCATGCGCGATTTGGGCAATACGCTGGTCGTCGTTGAGCACGATGAAGACACCATGAAGGCTGCGGATTATCTGATTGATGTTGGCCCAGGAGCAGGTTCCCAGGGTGGCCGGATTATGGCGACTGGGACACCGGCTGAGGTCGAAGCGAATCCTGATTCGCTCACTGGCCAGTACCTCTCTGGGAAACGCTTTATCCCAGTTCCAACCACGAGGCGGCCGGGAAATGGCCACGAACTAATCCTGCGGGGTGCCAAGGAAAACAACCTCAAGAACGTGACCGCAAAGTTCCCATTGGGCAAGCTGACGGCCGTGACGGGGGTTTCGGGTTCCGGGAAGTCGACGTTGGTCAATGGTATTTTGAAGCGGGTTTTGAAGCAAAAGCTGAACAAGAACGGCAACAAGCCCGGGGCCTACCGGTCCATCGAAGGGATTGAAAATGTTGAGCAAGTGGTCGACATTGATCAGTCCCCCATTGGTCGGACCCCCCGGTCCAATCCGGCGACCTATACGGGCGTCTTTGATGATATTCGGGAACTCTTTGCCCAAACGAACGAAGCCAAGCTCCGCGGCTACAGTAAGGGCCGTTTCTCCTTTAACACCAAGGGTGGTCGCTGTGAAAATTGTCGGGGCGACGGAGTGATTAAGATTGAAATGAACTTCCTGCCCGACGTTTACGTGGACTGTGAAGTTTGCCACGGGACGCGCTACAATTCAGAAACCTTGGAGGTCACTTACAAAGGATTGACCATTTCACAGGTATTAGATATGACGGCGCAAGAAGCCCTATCTTTCTTTGAGCCCATTCCTAAAATTGCCCGCCGTTTACAGACGATGAACGACGTGGGCCTGGGCTATGTTAAATTAGGTCAGTCTGCGACAACCCTGTCTGGTGGTGAAGCGCAGCGGATGAAGTTGGCTTCTGAATTGCACCGGCGGACCAATGGTAAAACAGTTTATATCTTAGATGAGCCTACCACTGGGTTGCACACGGCCGACATTGAGCGGCTATTGGCGGTACTCAACCGCCTGGTTGAGCAGGGCAATACGGTTATTGTGATTGAACACAATCTCGATGTTATTAAGTGTGCCGACTGGTTGATTGACTTGGGCCCAGAAGGTGGCGCCGGTGGGGGTAAAATCCTCGTAACGGGGACCCCTGAAAAGGTCGCCAAGAAGGCAGAATCTTATACGGGTCAGTATTTGAAAAAGGTGTTAGACCGTGACCAAAAACGGGCGGCTGCACAATCCGACCAAGATTGATGCTTCGATCAGCAAAAAAGCCATGCGCTAGTGCGCATGGCTTTTTTAGGTTGCTTAGACCGCCACAGGGGCCTTAATGGCCGGCTCCGATTCGTAGTCTAAAATTTGAATATCATCCATCGTATAATCGAAGATCGACTGAACGTCTGGGTTAATCCAGAGTTTTGGAAGTGGATGCATCGGCCGGCTCAGTTGCTCTTTGACCTGGGCCACGTGGTTCTTGTAGATGTGGGTGTCGCCGATGGTGTGCACGAAGTCCCCAACGCCCAAGCCGGTTTGGGCAGCGATCAGGTGAATCAACAGCGCATAGGAGGCAATGTTAAAGGGCACCCCCAAAAAGAAGTCCCCCGACCGCTGGTAGAGTTGGGCGGAAAGTTTGCCATCGGCCACGTAGAACTGCGAGAGCACATGGCAGGAAGGCAAAGGCGCCTGTGGTGTGGTTTCCGCATTCCAGGCTGTTAGAATCAGCCGGCGGGAGTCCGGGTTGGTCCGGATTTGGTCAATTAAATTTTGGACCTGATCCGTTGATTCGCCCCCTGGCAGTACGGAGGCCCAGGACCGCCAGAGCTTACCGTAAACCTCGCCAATATAGCCGAACTTTTCTTTGAAGGCATCATCGGTCAAAATTAGATCGACAAAACGTTGTTTCTGTTCGAGATAGCTGGCTTTGAAGGCGGGATCCGCCTCTGCCCGCAGGCCAAAGTTGGTCATATCGGGGCCATCGTAGTCGGCAGACTCAACCCAATTTTTAAAGGCCCACTCATCCCAGATGTGGTTATTGTTTTCCAGTAGAAAACGGATGTTATTGTCGCCCCGCAGGAACCAGAGTAGTTCCGATTTGATCAATTTAAAGAAAACTTTTTTCGTGGTGAGCAGGGGAAAACCTTCGTTCAGATTGTAGCGCATCTGCGTCCCAAAGAGGGAGTAGGTTCCAGTTCCGGTGCGGTCCGCTTTTTCCAGGCCCTGGTCGAGAATGGCTTGGGCCTGGTTCAGGTATACTTGTTCATTTTGACTCATCATTGCCGCCTTTCAGACTTAAAAACTGCTATTTAGTATAGCAAATCTTGGCTTGCTAATCTTCCTTTAAAAATTGGGTTAAGTTAATTTGCTCGGCCGTATTGGCTTCAAAGGGGACTTGCTCAATGCTGACTTTCTTTTGGTCTAGCAGTTCGCTGGCGAAGGGGTCTGGCCGGTAGTCCCGCATAAAATAAATCCGTTGGATGCCCGCTTGTAAGAGTAATTTGGTGCAGAGGGCACAGGGAAAGTCGGTCACGTAGAGGTCGGCCCCATCGACCGCAATACCCATTTTAGCGGCCTGCATCAAAGCGTTTTGCTCGGCGTGAACCGCCCGCAAGCAGTGCCCATCGACTAAGTAGTCACCCACTTCGGTACAGTGGGGCGTACCAGCAACGGCCCCGTTGTAGCCGGAAGCCATGATGCGATTTTCTTTGACCAAAATGGCGCCGACGTGCCGGCGGTTACAAGTGGACCGGGTAGAGAGAATGGCCGCCTGGGCAATAAAATACTGATGCCAAGAAATTCTTTGACTTGTCATGGTCCGTCCTTTCTGTGTAGACTAAATAAGATTGTTATTGTCAGTTTACCATGAAAAATTAAAGGGGATAGTAGGGAAGATGGCGGAAATTTTAGACGGTAAAAAAGTGGCCCAGTTGGTCAAAGATCGGATCAAAGCAGCAACGACTACCTTAACCACCAAGCCAAAGTTGGCGGTGCTGTACGATCCTGACAACGATGGTTCCCGGCTCTACGTGGGCATGAAAAAAAGGGCGGCGGAGAAGGTGGGCATCACAGTGGCACACTATGAGATTTCGGCCCGAGAAACGACGGCCAACGTGCTGGCTAGGGTGGCACTCCTTAATCAAGAAGCAGCGGTGACTGGTATTTTAATTCAGGCGCCCTTACCTGCTGGCATTGACGAACAGACCATCTTTTCTGCAGTCGCCCCCGAAAAGGATGTCGATGGGCTAGGCGCTACTAGTCAAGGCCGATTGTTTACCAACCAAGCCGGGGATTATCCAGTGGCTGCTACCCCTAAGGGCGTGATGACTTTACTGGCCCACTATGAACTACCTGTAGCTGGGAAAAACGCTTTGGTGATTGGCCGCTCGCAACTGTTTGGCCGGCCGATGGCGGCCCTCTTGCTCAATGCCCATGCCACAGTGACCGTGGCCCATCACTATACGCCTGCTGCGGAGCTGAATGCATTGTTGGCCAAGGCAGATTTGGTGGTGGTGGGCGTTGGCAAGCCCAACTTTGTTCACGGTGATCAGTTGAAGTCCGGTGCAGTGGTCATTGATGTTGGTATGAACCTTGTGGCGGGTAAAGCCGTGGGGGATGTTGATTTTGACAGTGCCAGTCAACGGGCCGCCTACCTTACACCCGTGCCCGGTGGTGTGGGGCCGATGACGATTGCCACTTTATTTGAAAACACGCTGCATGCAGCACAAGCACAAGCGAAGTCAAGTTCCTAAGGGACTTGGCTTTTTTGATTGACTTTTGTTGCTACTGGTCGTTTGATGCATTAAAGCAAGGGGGTGGTGCAATGAAAGACTGGCAGCGGGTGACGGCGAGTAGTGCGAGCGATTGGTTAGATGCTGTTTTAGCGCAGGCAGTGGCCTTACGATTGACGGATTTATATTTTTTACCGACGCAGGAGGGGGCTCTTTTAAAAACACCGCGAGTTGGTGGCATCCAATGCTTGGACCGCCTGCAGGGCCCCTTTTTGGCAGCTGTACTGGCCGTCATCAAGTACCGGGCCGCGTTAAATTTAGCGGAGCAGCGTCGACCACAGTTGGGCCGTTTTTCTTATCACGATATTTTTGTCCGGGTTTCGACCGTGGGTGATTTTCTAAACCGAGAACCCCTGGTATTGCGCTTGCTTTATCCGGAATTGGGCCAAGTACATTGGGCTGCCCCGTCTCAGTGGCAGGCATTATTAGCCGATCAACCCAACGCCGGCCTGTACTTGCTAGCCGGTCGTACCGGGGCTGGCAAAAGCACGACGGCCTATCAACTGCTCTTGGCTTGGGCGGACAGGCAACTGGTGCTGACCGTGGAAGATCCGGTGGAACTGGTCGTGGCAGATTTTTTGCAACTCCAAGTCAACGAAGCGGCGGGCATTGACTACCAGGCCCTAATTAAAGTGGCTTTACGGCAGCGGCCAGATTTGCTCTTCATTGGGGAAATTCGTGATCAACAGACGGCCCAGGCAGCTTTACAAGCAGCCTTGGCTGGGCATCTGGTTTTGGCTACCATTCATGCCAATTCGCTGGCCGGGACCAAGGCCCGTTTAATCAATTTGGCCGTCGATCCCGTTCTGCTAGAACAAGCACTGGTCAAAGTGGTCTATCAGCGGCTCGTCAGCAATGCCCGGGGACAGCCGGCTGCAGCACTATCCTGGGCTCGATATGAACAAGGGCGAGTGCTTGCCACCGTCGATTTTCAAGGGGAGGGGGTTTGATGGTTTCTTTTTATCCACGAAAAAAAGGATTGCTGAAAGGCTTTGACCAGGTGACTTTTTTAGCCGAATTGGCAGAACTAACAGCGGCCGGGCAGGCAATGCCAACGGCCCTAGAAATTTTAGCGCTGGCTCATCCAAACTGGGCAGAGCAATTAGGGCGGGTCCAGCAGCAGTTAGCGGCGGGGCAGCCACTGTCGACCGCCCTGCGAGTCTGTCTACCGGTCCAGGTGGCGACTTACCTAGACTTAGGCGAAGGAAATGGCCGTTTTGAAGAAACACTGCAGCTACTGGCCAGCCATTTAACATTACTGCTGTCTTACCGGCGGCGCTTGAAACAGGTCCTAACCTATCCGGCGGTGTTACTCGTCTGTTTGCTGGGACTGGTCGCTTTATTGGAGTGTTTTTTGTATCCAGCTTTTGCAGACTTATTGGGGCCAGCCCTGCAAATGACGGGGCAAAATCAGGCCCTGATCAGTCTGCACTGGTTAGCGGGTGCTTGCTTGTTTTTGGCCTTATTGCTGCTGGCTACTGTTATCTGGCTGCGCCGACTAGCGCCCTTGCAGCAGTTACGTTGGCTGGGGCGGTTGCCGCTGCTACGGCCCTTTACAAAGGCGTTGGTAAGTCAGTTGCTAGCGGCGCAGTTGGGGTTGTTACTGTCAGCCGGCTTACCCTTGCCGGTGATTCTGCGCCGCTTTGCAAAAGAGAAAGGGACCCGGCAAAATTTTGCAGCGGCTTTGGCCCAGTCGGCATTAGTTGCGGCGGCAGCCGGTCAACCGTTAGCGGACTGGGTCCGGCGGCAATCCTTTCTCAATCCAATCTTAGCGGGCTATTTGTTACGGGGCGGGGCCGACCAGCACCTGGGGGCTTCCCTGACTTACTTCGCGCAAAATGAGGGCCGGCATTTCCGTCGGTTACTGAACCGAGCCTTGGCTTGGGTCCAGCCGATTTGTTTTGCCCTGATTGGGTTGACGATTGTCTTACTGTACCTAGCCATGCTCTTACCCCTCTATCAACACTTAGGAGATTTGAACGGATGATGAAAAAGAAAAAATGGGGCCGCTGGACGGCGGCCTTTACGTTGATTGAAGCGGCGGTGGTGCTTTTTATCATCGGCCTGCTGATGCTGTTGATTTTGCCCAATCTTACTCGACAGAAGGAGCACGCCCAGGCAACGCATGCTAAGGCCATGGTGGCCACGGTCCAGACGCAAGTGGACCTTTATCAAAATGACCATCCTGATCAAGCGTCCGTGACTTTGTCGGACTTAGAAAAAGAGCACTATCTTAGTGCGGACCAGGTCAACAAGGTCAAACAATTAAAGATTAGTATTCAGGGCCATGAAGTACGGGCTTAAGTTGCGCCAACCGGCCTTTACCTTGGTAGAAAGCCTACTGGTGCTCTTCCTACTGACGCTTTTGTTTAGTTTGGCCGTTCAGTATCGACCGCAGGCGCCCCAGCAATCGGTACTGACTTTTGAACATTCTTTTGCGCAGCTCTTGCAACGGGCGCGGGTGACGGCTCAAGTGCAAGACCAGGCCGTGATGCTTGCCTTTGAGCCGGATGCGCTGACTGCTTTGGGCGTGCAAGTCGCCTATCCGGCCGGCTATCACTTGCACCAGGTAACCAGCGTGCGGGTGCATCGAACGGGCTATATCCACCCGCAAACTATTACCTGGCAGGCTGGGCAAAAAGAGTTGGCCCTGATTTTTCAATTTGGAGGTGGGACCCATCGTTTTCAGCAAAAAAGCTAGTTTTGTACTGGTGGAGGGACTTGTTGCGCTTGGGCTGGTGACCGCTTTCGCCCTGCTCGAGTGGACTAGTTGGCAGCATTACCAGCGTAGCCAGCAGCGGTTCGACCAGGCCTTGCGTCGCTGTCAACGACAGGAACGGCAGGCATTGTCTGCCCTGCAGCAGGTGGTTCAAGAAAAACAAGTGGCGGAGGAGCGACCATGAAGGGCCGGTTGGCTGCCTTTACCATGGTGGAGGCGCTTTTTGCCCTGGGCTTGGCGGCGCTGGTCTTTGAAGCCTGTACACTCGTTCTGCCGAAAGGGCAGCATTTTCTAAGAACTAGTCCCCAAGTCAGCCTGTCGGCGGCTTGTACGCAGTTAGCCCGGCAAGACTACCGGCTGGTGCGGGCGAGCACGCAGGCGCTTTACTTAACCCGATCAGGTCAGTTTTTTACCCTCAAACAGGAGCGGCAGCGCTTGGTTTTACGCGGGCCAAGTCACGGTCAGATTTTTTTCATGACAGGGGTTCAGACCCTTCAAGTGCAGGACAAGGGGATTTATCAAGAAATAAAGTTGCAAACAGTAGCTGGGCAAAAGCAGTCGGCGCTACTGTTCTTACTACCAGCAGTAGAGACGCAGGAGGACTAACATGGGAAAAGCACCGGCTTACATCTTATTACCGACCCTCCTGCTATTGTCCTGTGGTTCTTTTTTACTGTTCTGTCAACTCTTTTGGTTTGACCAACGGTTAAAGGCCAGTCAAGCAAGTCTGCAAGAAGAAAAGATTCGGCTGGTGCAAATTCAGGCCAGTGCGGACTACTTAAGGACTGGGCGTGAGCAGGGACGGCTAGCCGCTTGGACCTATACTTGTGATTCGGCCACAGGGCAGGTCATCATCCAAGGTGATGGTCAAGTAGCCAAGCGCCCTTTGTACCAGACCGCGCCTTGTTTACCTAAGCAAAAAAAGCTAGAATAAGGCTATGGTAAATCAGAAAATTCCCAAATATTTTGACATTATTTTTCAGGCCGTGACGGCCGTTCAACAAGAAAAAAACGTTCGCTTCCAGCAGGCCCTCGTCTGGGTTCTCGCGACCAAGAATGCGGGCCAGCCAATTGACGCAGTTGCCGATGTAACAAAACGAACGGCTGCTGATTTGACGGCTGTTCTAGACTTGAATTTTGTGGCGCTGTCCTATGCGGACCGGCGCAATATTTTGCAATTACTAGCGCTCAAGGTGGACGTCGAAGATCAGTTGCCCGTCAATGAGCAGATTACCCCCGATGGGATTGGTTATTTGCTGGCCGAATTAATTCATCAAACAGCGCCTATCAAAGATCAGGACTTGGTGCTGGATTTTGCCGTTGGTTCCGGTAATTTATTAAATACGATTAAGGAGAGCCTGGCCAAGTATGATCAGCACGTGACGTTGATGGGTATTGATCGGAGTCAGGAACAGCTCGATTTAGCAACTGTTTTTGACGAACTGCTGAATGATACGCCCAGCCCACTCTTTTTAGGGGATAGTATTGCCCTGGAACCAGGAGAACTAGCACCGGCACCGATTGTGGTCGCGGACTTGCCCGTTGGCTACTACCCCGGTCCACTCCAGCAAGACTATCTCACGGCCTTTCAAAAAGGCCCCTCTTATGCCCACTTTTTGATGGTCGAAAAGGCCTTGGATTTGGTCACGGCCGACGGTTTTGTCTATCTGCTGGTACCAGCAGATTTGCTAACGGGTAACCAGCACGAGAAAATACTGCAGATGTTTGCACAGAAGGCACAGCTGCGGGCCTTTTTGACCTTGCCCAAGGACTTCTTTAAGAGTGACCAGAGCAAAAAAGCCCTCTTAGTTTTGCAGCAGAAAGCAACCGGGCAAAAGGGCCAGGTGATGCTAGGCGAATACCCATCGATTAAGGAACCAGCGGCCTTGCAAGAATTTTTGCAAGATATATCTGCCTGGGGTAAACTATTAAGAGAAACAGACTAAAGTAAAAGTAGAAAAAGGTGGTTTGACATGGCAAAGATTATGGCAGTCAACGCGGGTAGTTCTTCGTTGAAGTTTCAACTATTGGAAATGCCAAAAGAGGCAGTCATTGCGCAGGGACTGATCGAACGGATTGGGATGGAAAACGCCATCGTGACCATCAAGTTTGACGCCAACCAAGCAGCAGCGCAAAATGCGGCCGTGACGGTCAAGGGCGACAAGGCCAAGTTTGAACAGACAACAGCCATTGCTGACCACCAAGTGGCCATCAATTACATGCTCGAACAGTTGTCCAAGTTGGACATTATCGAGAATTTTGATGAAATCGTCGGCGTTGGCCACCGAGTTGTGGCGGGTGGTGAAAGCTTTGACCGCTCCGTTGTCGTTAACGACCAGGTTTTGGCTAAAATTGATGAATTGGCGGACTATGCGCCATTGCATAACCCAGCCAATGCGCTGGGAATTCGGGCCTTCCAAAAGTTGCTGCCACACGCACTTTCTGTGGCAGTCTTTGATACGTCCTTCCACCAGACAATGCCTAAGCAAAATTACCTGTATTCCCTTCCTTACGAATACTATGAAAAGTATGGTGCTCGGAAGTATGGGGCTCACGGTACTTCCCACCGTTACGTGGCGGGCCGTGCTGCCGCTATCTTAGGAAAAGATTTGACTGACTTAAAGCTGATCACCCTACACCTTGGAGCCGGTGCTTCGATTACTGCTATTCAGGGTGGCAAGTCCTTTGACACGTCCATGGGCTTCACGCCCTTGGCCGGTGTGACGATGGCGACCCGGTCTGGAGACGTTGATGTGTCTTTGGTTGACTTCATCCAAAAGAAGGAAGGCATGACCAATGATGACATGTTGACGGTCTTGAACAAGCAGTCCGGTTTGACGGGTATTTCTGGTATTTCGGGTGATATGCGTGACTTGCGGGCCCAGCGTCAAGACAATGAACGGGCAGAGCTGGCCATCCAAATTTTTGAAGACCGGGTGGTCCGTTACATTGGTCAGTACTTGGCTGAAATGGGTGGTGCAGATGCCATCGTCTTTACGGCCGGTATTGGCGAAAATGCTGACTGGGTTCGGGAAGAAATCGTGGACCGGTTGGGTTACTTCGGCATTAAGATCGATGCTGACAAGAACAACGGTTGCCGCGAAGAACGAGATGTATCGGCTGCAGATGCCAAGATTAAGACGGTTGTCGTACCAACTGATGAAGAATTGATGATTGCTCGTGATGTGCAATCGCTGATGTAAACAGTAAAGGCAAGGCAAAAGCATAACTGGGCTGGGTCCAGTTGTGTTTTTTGCTTTCTACATAACAATGAAAAGGGTGAACCGACTGTGCGTTTGTTTGTAAGTAAAAAATTCTGGCTAACCATCGGGCTCTTGGGCCTGTTAGTCATCTTAGGAGCTGGTTTCTGGCTTTACCGGGACCATGAAGGCTATCAAGCGGTTTCAAAGTCTGATACAACGGTCAAAACCGTGACGATTGAACAAAAAGATAGCTTGACGACCATTAATGATAAGCTCCGCGCAGCTGGTCTGGTCAAGAAGGGGGGCTACTTTACCAAGTATGCCAACAAATACGGTGAAAAAGGGATCCAGTCCGGCGATTACCGTTTGTCACCAATCCAGGACGTAGCCAATATTTATCAGGAATTAACGCAAGGCCCTGATTCGGATCCCGTCTTACCAGCCGGTTATACCTATCTGTCAGGAACTAAGACGTCTGATCAAACGTTGAAGACGTTGGCCAACGCGGCCAATGTGGATCCCGATAAATTGCAGGCAGCCTATAAGGATCAAAGCCTGTTCCAAGAAGCCAAGAAAAAGTATCCGCAGTTGATGCGCCAGGCGCAGGACGGACAATCGCTCTATGATTTTGTTTATCCAGGGATTTATAAATTTAAGCAGGAAAAGTCAGCCAATGACTTTGTCTTGACCCTGTTAGACGATGCCAATCAACAGATGAAGCCGTATTATCAGGAGCTGGATCAGAACAAGATTCCGGCTTCCACGGCTATTTTGCTGGCTGAAGACGGCGGCAAGAAGGAATTTGACCGGCGTTTGGCCTTTATCCATAAGTTGGCCCCTTATACTAAGGAATTGAAGGACCGCTTCGGTATTCTTCCTTCCATTTCCATTGCGCAGGCGATTCACGAATCAAATTGGGATAACTCTAAGTTGTCTTCTAAGTACAATAACTTCTATGGGGTGAAGACTGATGATGAAACGCCAGGGAAGTCCGTTGTCTTGGATACGCAGGAAGTTGAAAATGGGCAGACCGTGACGAAGCAGGCCCGCTTTGCCGTTTATTCTTCCTATAAGGATTCGATGAAAGCCCATGCCAAGACGCTGGCAAACGGCAATAGTTGGAACGCGCATCAGTTCGATGACGTCCTGGCTGCTAAAGACTACCAGTCGGCAGCCCAAGCCCTCGTGACCGATGGCTACGCCACCGATCCAAACTATGCCAAGCTGATCATTCGCATTATTGAAAACTGGAACTTAGCCCAGTACGATTAATCAAAAACCGCACCTGGACCAATTGGTCCTGGCGCGGTTTTTATTATGTGAAAATTTTTTTGGGAAAAGTGTTGTGTAAACGGTTACATCGTTGTACAATAAATGATGTTAGATAAGTGAAAGGAGTCCAATTTTATGGATTTTGCAATTGTATTAGCACTACTCCCAGCCTTGTTCTGGGGATCGGTTGGTCTAGTTTCAACCAAGATGGGTGGGACAGCCGCCCAACAAACGTTAGGAATGTCAACGGGGGCGTTGTTCTTCGGATTAACGACAATGTTCGCCTTTGTTATGCCAAACCACTACTACCTCGGTAGCCGGATTTGGGTAGTTGGCCTTTTGTCTGGTTTGGTTTGGGCCATGGGGATGGCCTTCCAGTTCCTGCTCTTTAAGCAGATGGGCGTTTCCCTGGGGATGCCACTGTCAACGGCCGCTCAGATTATCATGAATGCGCTCTTGGCCGCTGTGGTCCTTGGTGAATGGACCAACGGCATGATGTGGTTGATTGGCATCGTATCCATTGCTTTGGTCGTGCTGGGTGCCACCTTTATTTCTAAACCTGATAAAGCTGCGGTTGAAAAGTCGAACTTGGATGCCAAGGGGATTTTCTACCTGGTGATGTCTACGGTTGGCTTCATGATTTACTTCGTTTTGCCAAACCTCCTGTCCAAGATTGGTTATATCTCAGATGACATCAAGTCAGTTGATAACGGAATTGCCTATACGACGGCCATTGTTGGCCCACAGGGAATCGGTCAGTTCATCGGTGCCATTATCATTGTCTTAGTCTTCCGCGAAAGCAAGTTGATGTTTGGCAAGGCTTCCTTTAAGAACATCATCACCGGTTTGGTTTGGGCGGCCGGTAACATCTTTGTCTTCATCTCAGCCGCAGATCCAAGCGTTGGGCAGACGATTGCTACCACGCTTTCACAGCTGGGCATTATTGTTGGTACCTTCGGTGGTATCTACATTTTGAAGGAAAAGAAGTCCAGTCACCAGATGAAGTTCATCATTGCCGGTACCATCTTGGTACTGATTGGTGCCATGATTATCGGTAATATTCATTCCTTTGCTTAATACAAAAAGCTTGGCGATTCGCCAAGCTTTTTTCTTTACCACGAGAATCAAAAAAAGGCGAAGCGCATGCTTCGTCCTTTTCTGTTATTCATTGTTTTCAACAGCCAAAATTTTGACGTCGATTTGGTCACCGGTTGGCAGGGGCACTTTGACCGTGTCGCCCTTGTGCTTACCAATCAAGGCAGTGGCCATGGCCGATTCGTTGGAAATCTTACCCGCCATGGGGTCCGCTTCCACGGAACCGACGATGGTATAAGTTTCTGGTTCTTCATCTGGTAATTCCTGGAAAGTGACCTGCTTGCCCATACCGACTTCATCTTGATCCGTGTCTTCGGAAGAGATAATTTCGGCGTTTTCAATCATCTTCCGCAGGGTGACGATTCGACCTTCTACGAAAGCCTGTTCATCCTTGGCGGATTGGTATTCAGAGTTTTCTGACAAATCACCGTAAGAACGGGCAATTTGAATGCGCTTGGTAATTTCGGGACGCTGACGCATAATCAGGTCGTTCAGTTCTTGTTCTAATTTATCGCGGCCTTCGGCCGTCATGGGAAATGTTTTTTCTTCAGCCATGTAAGGGTTCCTTTCGTTGCCTTTTTAGGGGCAGAATACAGCAAGAAAAATATAACACGGCCTCAGCGCCGGCGCAAGCGGGCGGACCGATTTCCTTGGTAAGTGCGGCCGAGGAGCCAAAGCATCGTGAAGCCAGTGATGAGCCAACCTGTTCGGAGGAAGGGCGGCCGGTAGGTCAGCGATAGCTGGTGTCGACCAGGCTGGGTTTTGATAGCAAGAAAAGTATGGGCGACGGTTTGGGCCTTGACGCGGTGACCATCCAAGCGCACTTGCCAGCCTGGATCGGCAGGAATACCCGTCATAATCAACGGCTGATCTTTGCTTGTACGGACCTGTGCCTGAATGCGCGTGTTGCTGAGGAAACGGTACTGGGCCCCACTTTGCTGCAAATGCTGGACTGCCTTGCTAAAAGCTGCTTGGTTTAGTGACAGTAAGCTAACATTATCTAAATAGTAGCTGCTTGTGCCCTTTGGGAAATCAAAACTGATGGTTTGGTTCTGGCCCTTTTGATTGGCTGCTAAGTTGAGAGCGACCGCATTGTCCCGACTGTCTGGCAAGCTGACGGCCTGCCCGTTGACCTTGATGGTGACGCCCGCACTCTTGAAGGCGGGACCGAGATTCAAGTAGTAGGAATCGTTGCTGTTAGGGGTAAAGGTCAGGCGCAATTGCGCGGATTGTTCTGCTTGTTTCTTTCGGATAACCGCATTTTTGATGCTGCTACCAAAGAGCTGGAGGCCTTGGCTGCTTTGGACCGTTAGCTTTTCTTCTGTCAGCCAGGGACTGTCAACTGACGGGTTGAGTGCTTTGAGCAGTTGGACCTGGTTGGTCAGCGGATAACTACTACTAGCCGCCTGGTTCAGGGCTTCGTCACTGGCCGCATAGAGAAAGGGCAAGGCATCCTGATTTTCTTTTAGTTGCCAGCCCGCACCCGAGGCGACCGTGGGACTGCCCTGGTAGTCAGGCCGTTGGGCCACCGCCATATAGCGGGCTGCTGCTGGCAAGCTGGACGTAGCGGCCAGATAGTAGCGGTTGCTCAGCAGGGCATCCCAGGGTTTGCTGTCGAAGGATGTCACCAGATTCGTGCTCGTCCCTGTTTGGCCATACTGTTGAAAGAAACGGGCAGATTGTCGGCTATTGAGGGAGGAAAAATGATTTTCGCCATGAAAGCCAACCAGCAGGGCATCATTTTGATCGCGGGTCAGGCCCTGGCCAAGTCGGTAAAAGCCTTGCTCTGTTGATGGTAGTGCCTTTTTGACCGCCAGCAGTCGGCTGGCCCCTGCCTGATAGCGCTGCAGGGACAGGTAGGAGAGTTGGTTTAGGGATAGAGAAAGGTTGGCTAGCAGATAGACGAGGGAGAGCAGGAAGAGAACAGCTAGGCGCAGACTGTCTTCCTGGATGAGGCGAGCCGCCCATGCTGTTAGCAAAAAGAGGACGACGAAAAGTGTTAAACGGCCGGCCGTCAGGTAGTCTGGCCGTTTGGGGTAGAAAACTGCCGCCAGTGCTAATAAAGCGGGCAGAATCGACCAGCTGATTGTTGCCAGCAAAGAAGGCTGCCACCCTTGTTGCCAACTACGGGCAGCAAGCAAGATGAGGAAGAAGGACAGCAAGAAAGAAAAGCGGGCAGGGTACCAGATGGGTTCCTGGAAGCCGTGGAAGAGCAACAGCAAAGGTTGCCAGCTGCTAGCGAGGACAAAGACTAGCAAGGTGGCGCCCGCTACTATTTTTTCCCTAAGGGCGAAGTGTCGGTTCGTAAAGTAAGAGCCAGCGAGGATGAGGACCAAGGGCGCGACCAGCCAATTAGCCTGACCCGCCTGCATTTGATCAAAGTTAAAGGTCCCGGGTACTAATTTCCACAGCAATCCGAAGGGATTTTGCACGAAGGCCAGGGACCAGGGGCTGGCCTGGCTGCTCTTACTTTGTCGGAGTTGAAAAAGCGTGGGGAGCCAGAGCCAGGCTGTCAGTAGGATGGCGGCACTGGCCGTTTTGACAAAGGCGAAAAAGCGCTGCCAGCGGTTCTGCTGCCCGGACGCTAGTAAACGGAAAAACAGATAGCAAAGCAGAAAGAGGGCAATCATCCAGGCCATGTAATAGTTGAGAAGAATGGTGCTGGTCAAAGAAGCCCCGAGGGCCAGTTGCTTACCAGTATGGAGAAAGTGTTCCATGGCCAAAATCAAGATTGGCAGAAAAGCAGCGGCATCCAACCAGAGCAGGTTGGCCGTGTTGGCGACAAACCAACCGGACAGGGCGTAGGAGAGGGCAAAAGGCAGCGACCAGTAGCCCTTGACCCAGCCGCTATGATTTAAGAGTAGAACCATGCTGAGGGCCGCTAAGCCGAATTTCAGGACCGTCAGGAATAAAAGCCAAACTGGCAGCGTCAGTGGTGTCGCGGCTAAAAGCAGCCAATTCAAGGGGGAGAGCAGATAGTAAGCCCACTCGCCCACCATGTTTTGACCAATGCCGGCCGAAAAGGAGTAAGTCAGGGCACTGGGATCATGCAGGATGGTTCGTTTAAAGAAGGCGAAGTAGTCGATATACTGCTGGCCCAAGTCGACCGTCAAAATGCTATTGGAGCCAAAGGGCGCCATGCCCCGTCCTGCAAAGTAAGTGAGCAGGACCAGGACGGTTAAGGCAAAGGCGATGCTGGCTGGTTGTTTCATTAATTGATAGCAAGAATTCATGATTTTCTTCATAAAATTAGCATAACAAAAGCAGTCTGCTTTAAGAGGAAAAGTTGATTTTATGGTAAAGTAGTAGGAAAGACTGTCTGATTGGAATGAGTACCATGCCTCGTAATCCTTACCTTGAAAATCGTGATAAAAATGATGCCCGGGAAAATCTGCCGGGTCGTTTAAAGCTGCTACTGGCCATTGTGGTGGCCTTGATGTTGGCGCTGGTGGTGCAGCTGGCTTTTTTAACCATCAAACAAGGGCCAAACTATCAGGCGGAAGTGAACCGCTCGGATGAGACCATTCAAAAGGGCAAAGCCCCCCGTGGTTTGATTTATGACAGCACGGGTAAGGTCATCACGGGCAATCAGGCCCAGTCGGCCGTTACCTATACCCGGGGTAAAACCACCCAACCGACTGAGATTGCTAAAGTCGCTAAGGAACTGTCCCGCTACATTAGCATTGATACCAGCCGCCTCAACGCTCGGTCTAAGGCCGATTATTTGATTATTTCGGACCAAAAGCTAGCGGCCAAGATTCAAAAGAAGGTCGAAGCGGCTAATCCACGGGCGGCCAAGACTTGGTCCACGCAGGCATTGAATACGGCCATGTCGAACTACGTGACGGCGCACCATTTGGATCAGAACGTGGATGCCAACCAGGCGATGATTTTCCAGAAGATGTCCGGGGCCTATGCCTTGTCGACGACCTACATTCAAGAGTCTGGCGTGTCCGATGAAGCGCAGGCCAAAATTGGTGAACGTCTGTCGGAAATGCCCGGGGTTAAGGTTGGCTCTTCCTGGACTCGGGACTATCCGCAAGGCAATGACTTTGAATCTCTGACGGGTACGGTTTCCAATGAATCGGTTGGATTACCGGAAGACCGGCTCCACCGGCTCTTAGCCCAGGGTTACTCTCAGAACGAGCCAGTGGGGAACTATGGTCTTGAAAAGCAGTATGAATCGCTGCTGAAGGGCTCCCCTTCCCAGACACAAATTATTGATCGCAATGGGATTAAGACCTCTAAGTTGAAGTACCAGGGTCAGGCGGGCGATTCGCTCAAGTTGACCATTAATGCTGATTTCCAGAATAAGGTGCAAAAGATTTTGGAAGACAACATGCCGGGTGGGGATGCCCAAGGGGCTTACTCGACGGTCATCAACCCTTATAATGGCGGTATTTACGCCATGGCCGGTGTGGCCCGGGATTCCTCGACCGGTAAGAAGACGGCCAACCAGACGGGTAATATTAACCAGGCCATTGTCATGGGTTCTGTCGTTAAGCCGGCCGTGCTGGCAACTGGCTTCCAGAAGGGCGTCATCACGCCTTCGAATAATACGCTGGCCGATCAGGGCATTCAGATTGCCGGTACGCCGAAGATTACTTCTTACTGGAACAAGAGTGGGACACCACAAGCCATCGACGCGCGGACGGCTTTGGAACGGTCTTCGAACACCTACTTTGTGCAGCTAGGAATGAAGATTGGTGGGCAAACTTATTCACCGAACCAACAGTTACATCTACGGTCCGACGCTTTTCAGACCCTCCGCAATGGCTTAGGTCAGTTCGGTCTGGGCACGAAGACAGGCATTGATTTGGAAGGGGAAACGGCTGGTTACCGGGGGCCAACGACAGGTGAGAATCAAGGAAAGTATCTCTACGAATCCTTTGGTCAGTATGATTCCTATACCACCATGCAGCTGGCCCGTTACGTATCCGTTATCGCTAATGGCGGCTACCTCATCCAGCCCCATCTGGTTGGCTCTGTTCTGCAAAGTGATGCCGACAATAAGCACCAGAGAACGGTTTGGAATGCTCGGCCGGAGCTGCAGGGGCAGGTTGCGCTTAAGGATGACGAGTGGCAGGTCATTAAGGATGGAATGGAACGGGTGGCCAACGGTCATGACCGCTTTAACACCGGTTCAGGGGTCCATAATTTGAACCCCAAGGTTTATGCCAAGACCGGAACGGCCGAAACCTTTACCAATGGCCACTCGACCTTTACGGAGTCAATGGTCGTTTATGTACCGGGACAGCCATTTGCCATGTCACTGGCGCTACCTGGCTTGAATTCCTACCTGGATGGTACCAACGGTCGGATTGCTTCGGCTATCATTAAGGCTTTCTATGAAACTGTTTTGACGCCGGATTCATTGCCGGTAAAGGAAAGTAAATAAGGCGGTTCGTTGCTGACGAACTGTTGTACACAAAAAGGGCACCGCTACTATTGAGCGGTGCCCTTTTTGTGCGCTTATTTTTTGTCCGGATGACCATAGAGATCGATTCGATAGTCGGTAATGGTCAAACCAGTGGCTTCTTCGGCCGCCTTAATTAGGGTGCTAGGGTCGAAGTTGCTAGCGTCAATAATGTCGTTATTGTCCGTATTAATAACGTGGTAGTGCCTTTCTTCGGCCGTATCATAGTGCCGCTTGCCATCGGCCATGCCGTCAATGACGATGACTAAGTTAGCCGCGACAAACTTTTCCAAAGTGTTATAGACCGTGGCCAATGAAATCTCCGGTAGTTCCTGATGAATCATATCCGCCGTGGGATGGTTTTCATGGGTCATCATGTATTCCAAAACTAGTAAACGTTGCCGAGTAGCTTTTAATTGGTGTTCTTGGAGCACCGCTCGTAATTGATCAAGCATATTGCCTCCTAACCGATCGATTGCTTAGGGCAATTATAACACCAGAATTAGAATTGTTCAAAAATGGATTGACAAGTGATAGCATCCTTGGTATAAAAGTATTAGAATCATTCTTAATTAAAAGGAGGACAATCCGGTGGCGGAATCGTTGTTGGCACAAAATAATTTAATTCGAGCAGGCGTCATGGGGGGCAACGATGGCATTTTATCCATTGCGGGCATCATTATTGGTGTGGCTGCTGCTGGTCAAAGCCGGGGCAATATCCTGCTGGCTGCCTTTGCTGGGACCCTGGCGGGCATGGTATCGATGGCCATGGGCGAATATGTTTCAGTTCGTTCCAACCACGATGCCCAGCAGAAAGCACGCCTCACACAGCAGGCGGCGTTGGTCAGGGACTACGATGGCGAGTTTGATTTTGTTCGGCAAAAATATGTGACAGCAGGCATTGCGCCAGAACTAGCGGAAAGGGCCACTCAGGAAATGATGGCCCAGGATCCTTTGGGTACAACGGTTCGCGAACGCTTTGGTTTCTCCCTGGGTTCCGAGATTTCGGCCTTTGGGGCAGCGCTCGTTTCCTTTCTGACTTTTCCAGCCGGGGCTGCCTTTCCCATGGCCTGGGTCGCCTTCGCGCCCCGGCATGAGCGCTTGGCGGCCACCTTTCTGGCGGTGCTACTGGCCTTATTGTTGACGGGTTATGTAGCTGCTCTTGTGAACGGTGCTAACCGGCGCAGGGGAGCGTTGCGTAACTTACTAGCAGGACTAATCACAATGTTGGCAACCTTTGGCATTGGTTGCTTCTTTCACTAAGGAGGCTGGGTAATGGCAGACAAACAGGCAAGCACAGAGGAGCGGTTAAATACAATTCGCGCCGGCATTTTAGGATCGAACGACGGCATTTTAACGGTGGTCGGCGTGGTCTTTTCGGTGGCCGCTGCTAGCAGCAACCACCTTGTGATCATCCTGGCGGCGCTGTCGGACCTATTAGCCTGCGCACTATCGATGGGTTCAGGCGAATATGCGGCCGTTTCCGCCCAGCGGGATGCCGAAAAAGTAGTCCAGGCAAAAGAGGAAGGACGGTTGGGCACAGCAGCTGGTCAGGAGCAGCTCGCCAGTATTCAGTCCTTTTACGAAGATCGGGGTGTTTCGACGCAAACAGCAGCCTTGATTGCGGCCGACTTGTACCAGAAGAAGCCCTTGGCCACGGTCCTATCAGTGAAGTATGATTTGACGCTGGGCCGCTATGTTTCGCCCTTAGCTGCCGCCTTTTCTTCCACTTTTTCGGCGGCACTGGGTGGGGCGTTGCCACTATTGGCTCTTTTGCTATTTCCTCAGCGTTGGCAGTATCCAGCGGCCATTTTGGCCACTGTGCTGGCCGTTTCGTTGACGGGCTTTATTGCTGCCAAACTTTCGGCAGGTCGGCCTGCGCTGGCGGTTTACCGAAATATTTGGATTGGATTGGTTACGATTGCCATTCATTTTGGGATTGGCTTACTATTCTAAACAAAGCCTATGTTATCTAGTTTTTTCGCAATTCTTTTAAAAAGGTATTGGCGGAATTGTCTTAGACAACTATAATGGTATTAAGTAAATTTGTTGAAATTTTAACGGAGGAATTCATGATGAAAGTTGTAGTTATTGGTGCTTCCCACGGCGGCCACGAGGCAGCGCACGAACTGCTGACCCGTTACGACGATGCAGAAGTCACAATTTATGAGGCGGGAGACTTTATCTCCTTCATGTCCTGTGGCATGCAGTTGTATTTGGAAGACAAGGTTTCCCGTCGTGACGACGTGCGGAACTTTAAAGAAGCTGACATCGAACAGTACGGTGGCAAGGTCTTCAAGAACCACGAGGTGACGGCCATTGATACGGATGCCAAGAAGGTGACGGTCAAGGACGTTCGGACTGGTGATAGCATCGAAGACAGTTACGATAAGTTGATCGTGTCCTCTGGTGTTTCCCCAGTGACCTTACCGGTTCCTGGTGCTGATATGGAAAACGTCTACTTGATGCGTGGCCGGGACTGGGCCACGAAGATTTATGACAAGACCCATGACAACGCAGTGGAAAACGTTGTGGTTGTCGGTACGGGTTATATCGGTATCGAAGCAGCCGAAGTCTTTGCCAAGGCTGGAAAGCATGTAACGGTCATCGATATGATTGACAGCCCACTGGGTAATTATCTTGATCCTGAACTGTCTGCTAAGATTCGAGCAGAATTGGAAGCCCATGGAATCGACTTGCACTTGGGGCACACGGTGGCCGAATTTAATGGTGACCAGGTCCTCCAATCCGTGAAGACGGACGACGGCCAAGTCTTTGACGCCGACGTGGCCATTGTGGCCGCCGGTGTTAAGCCAAATACCAAGTATTTGGAAGGGACGTTGGACTTGGATGCTCGTGGTTACATCAAGACGAATGCTTACTTGCAGACGTCTGCACCGGATGTATATGCCATCGGCGATGCCATTTTGCCACTCTTTGCACCAGCCGGTCAGCCAGCGCCAATCGCATTGGCTTCCACGGCCCGCCGCGAAGCCCGTTATGTAGTGGAAAACATGATGATTGAAAAGCCTGGTCGTTCCTTCGCAGGTGTCAATGGTTCCTCTGCTTTGACGGTCTTTGATTATTCATTGGCCACGACTGGGGTTAACGCGAACAATGCTGCCAAGATGAACTTGGATGTGGCTTATTCCCTCTATCAAGATACGGTTCGTCCTAACTTTGTGCAGGATGGTAACCCAGAAATTATGATTAAGCTGGCTTACAACCCCCACACCCACGAAATCATGGGGGGACAAGTCTTGTCTAAGGCTGATGTGACGGCTCATGCCAACACGATTGCCTTGGCCATTAAGGGCAAGATGACCTTGGAAGACTTGGCAGAAGCCGACTTCTTCTTCCAACCTGGCTATGACCGTCAGTGGTCTGTTTTGAACTTGGCTGCACAAACTGCCTTGGGTGAAACGCCTTCCGTTTAAATACGCTGAGAACCGCCGTTAGGCGGTTTTTTTGTTAGGTCTTATGCTGCTGCCAGAACAAAAGTGGCTGTTTGTCGGCGAAAAAGACGCTGGCTGCTACTACTTTTTATGGCATAATAGTAGTTATGAAAAGTTATCTGACCAAAAGATGGGCCCGTCTCGATCATGCTTTGCACATTCGGGATCTGATGCTCTTCATTGGCCGGGCCCGGTTGAACCTAATGGGACCGGCCTTTGCTTACTATGTTCTGCTGACACTCTTCCCGATGCTGATTGCCGTGGTCGCCTTAGTAGCTGCCCTGCACAAGGATACCGTCCAGGCGCTGAATGTGATGGGCAATGTGTTACCAGATTCGATTATGGCTTTCTTACAGCCAGTTTTTGAATCGATTGCAAAAGCCAAAACGAGGTCTTATTTGTCCATTTCGTTGCTCTTTATTTTGTGGTCGCTTTCGCAGGTGACTGCCTTGTTGCGGCGGACCTTTAATGACATTGCCGGTGTTAAAGAGCGCGTTGCCCCCTTTTTAACGCGGGCTTGGGCCTTTCTCTGGCTAATTATTGTGGTGGTGGCTTTTACGGCACTGCTCGTAGCTGGTAATATTTTTTCCGTCTTAGTGGAAAATTATACTGGTTTGGCAGTTTGGGTGGCACCAACCCGTTGGTTGATTGTCCTGGGCCTCTGGTTGGTGATGACAGCGATGAACTACTGGCTGCCCACCAAAGCCGCGCGGCCGCCCTTTCACATTGTCCTTTTTGGTTCGTTGGTTGACTTAGGGCTGCTGTCCGCCGTCAATAAGACTTTTGCAGCTTATGCGAACTTGCAGTTTGGCCGCTACGGCTTCTACCAGTCGATTACGTCCATTATCGTTTTCCTGGTTTGGTTAAATATTATTGCCATCATCTTAGCCAGTGGCTATATCTTAATGACTTGGCTGGCTACTTTCCCCCGCCTACAACGCAGAAAGGGTAAACATGTTTCAAAAGACTGACTTTGACCTATTTCAAGAGCAGACCTTAGCTGGTCGCATGGACCGGATTCGGACGATTGTTGATCCAAAATTTGAGGATTTTGCTGCAGCTGCATTGCCGTTGCTCAAGGCTGACGGGCAAGACTGGCAGGTCCACGTTGCCCAGCATAAGATGCGGAAGAAGAATCCACCGGAAAATACCTGGGTGGCTTTGGCGCCCAATAAGCGGGGCTATAAGATGATGCCTCACTTTGAACTTGGGCTCTGGTCGGACCACCTTTATTTGTATTTAGCGGTCGAAGAAAATATGAAGGCGCAAGAACAGACGGCAGCCATTGCCGCGCGCCTAGCCGAACTCAGGCCGATGGTGGCAGCGCTGCCGGAAGACTACTGTCTGTCCACCCAGCATATGGAAAAGATGCAGTTGCCGCTGGCAGACTATGAAGCGGCTGTGGCACGCTTTGAACGGGTCAAGACGGCCGAAGTGCTGGTTGGCGTGCAGGTGCCTGTGACGAGTCCGCTCATGGGGACGCCGGCCTTGGACAGCTATTTACTAGAGGTGCTGCAAGCGCTGCTGCCGCTCTATGAAAAAATTCGGTAATGTAGAAAACTTTCTCTGTTCGTAGCACTTCTTTTCCCCAAAAATAGGATTAATTTTTAACTAGTCAACATACTGAGCGCTTCTATTTGTGCCACTTCTCTTTTTAGATGGATGCTTGCTTTTCCAAGAATTAACAAATCGTCATGGAATACGGCAGAAATTTTTAATCTTATCAGTCATAAAGACGAATACAGATTTGAATCTACCTTCTAAAAATCAGCATCATTCCTTAGGAGAATACGATATGGTAAACATTGTTATAAGAATAATAATTGATTTATATGCAATACTAATGATCGTAGCTTCTTTTCAATCCATCCATAATAATCCAAAACAATCTATTCCTTTTCACTTAATAAACTTATTTATCAGTTTGTTAATTTTATCAACATCCTTTTTTAAGCTAAAAATATTTATTATCGGGTCAATAATTGGCATTATCGGCTATCAGTTAACAGCGATCTATCGCGGAATATCAACTAACAACTTACACATTCGTCATCATATCATTAGGGCAGTTATATCATTTATATTAATTACAGGATTACTGCTTCTGTGAAAATTCATAACACAGGACTATTTGAATACTTCCCATAGCTAAAATTTTCATTAGCTATTATGGAACATGGTTCGTCTGCATTATCTATTAATGGCAGATTCTATAATTAATTCGAACGATAATTAAAAACAAAAAACCCAAAGAAATTCTACTTTTGGTTGGTCTAGCAACTACCATTGTAAAGAATTTCGAACTAAAAAAGGATTAACGCAACAAGAAGTGGCATCCCAATTATTTGTAACACGTCAAACAATATCAAGATGGGAAAACGGAAAAAAGATTCCATCGTTAGAAGCTCTCGAAGATTTATCAAATATTTATGGCGTTTCTATCTTAGAAATGTTAAAGGAGATAAATATGAAAGATAAAAATATTAACTATATGGCATTATTAGGAATGATTTTTTCTAATATTCTCTTAATTATGACCATTGGATTAGTAATAATCGGATTGACTTTAACTGCCATTATTACTGACATTTCTATGATATTCAGTTCTGTGTTGTTTATTTTGTTTGTTTCATTGAAAGAACAATCCTTTGATTGGACAACACTCCTAATAACTATTGCTATCAGCGTAGTTGGATTATTACTCATTTTACCATTGAGAAAAGTATTAAAATTCCTTCTCGAGTACCTAAAGCGTTATTGTAAATATACAATGAAGAGTATATTTTATTAAAAATTATTATAAATATGTTGTATCTTAAAAAGGAATCCAAATGTCATTGGCCCGTAACCCAAAAGTTGAAGTGAATAATTAGCCTAGCTGGCCAGTTGCCGATATTCAATCAGCGACTGGCCTTTTAGTTTAATCTGAATGCATTCTGTCTTATAGTAATGAATCCATTCTTGGATGGCCGTTTTTAGTTCGGCAACAGAATGAAATTGACTCAGTTCGCCAATCTCTGTCTTCAATTTGTTGAAGAAGCTTTCCATCGCTGCGTTATCAAGGGCAGTCGCTTTACGCGACATGCTGGGCTTAAGCCCACTTTTCAGTAATAATTGACGGCATGTGCGATGGCGATACTGCCAACCTTGGTCAGTGTGCAGATACGTTTGATAGCCACGAACGGGTAATTGTTCCGCTAACTTTTTTGATTGGTTGCAGCGCAAAATTTCAATCTGGTTTTGTACTGAGTGCATAGGTGATGATTTCTTTGTTGTAAAGATCCAAAATTGGTTCCAAATAGATTCTTTCACCGGTCATTGGCAATCTGAATGCCGTTACATCACTGGCTAATTTTTGTAGAGGCCGGTCACTTTGGAAAGGACGATGCAGCCGATTCTTCGTCTTTTGACCCCTTAGTCCTGGATAGGCGTTATACTTGGCTCGTTTCTGACGATAGCCAGCTCCTTTGATGTGCATGTCATGCATCAAATGTTGCACTTTTTCTACCAGAAGCCAAACGCCTTGATAGGCTTGACTTCTGGTAGAAAAAACATTGAGAAAATGCCTTTTCCTGTAAACTATTAGCTATGGTGTTGTAGTTAGACACCGGGAAAGGAGGACAAAATTTTGCAACTCCTAATTAGCTTAGCGCAATTCCTGCTGGGCGTGTTATCTTCTGTTTTAGCCACCATGCTTGCAGAAATAGCATTAACTAAATTGCGTAAATGGTTATCTCGAAAGGGATAAGCGTATGTGCCTCGGTCGGCCAACCGGGGTTTTTTGTGGTGAATTGTCAATTCAAGTGCAACAGTTTTTCCTGATAAACCTGGTTGGATGATTGCCAACCAAATATTTTT
>JAQTHT010000008.1 GCA_029433265.1 Leuconostocaceae bacterium ESL0958
CGATAACATCATCCGTTTATTGTTTGTTACGAATTGACTTCGCAAATTTGTTTGTGACTACTTACCAAGTAGCCACCATTACAGATTTGTTTGTTCAAAGTTTTGTTCAGTTTTCAATGTGCTAGGCCCTTGCGGACAACTCATTTATCATACCGTGTTGACAACTTCTTGTCAACAACTTTTTTGATTGAGTTTTTCGCCCTCAGCCGAAGCATCCTTGCCTCGCTGAGAACAATATCTAATATACCAACCTCCCCTGACCTTGGCAAGCTTTTTTTAACTTTTTCTTGCTTGATTTTACAAAGGCGGATGTTTGTTTTTACGATTTTACGATTATCCGTTTTTTGTTTTCAAAAACTAGTGGGTAGTATCGGAATATTCTCACTCTTGATGCAGCAATTGCTCAATTGCTCGACAGGCCACTTGGAAGTTATCGTTGATAATAATATGAGCTTGTCCAGCCAATGCAGCTGGCAAGGTTAAGTCCCGTTGAAATTCAGCTGCCGCTAATCGCTTTTCGATTGCCAAGGGGGCATCCCCACGGCTGATTAACCGTTGACGGAGCACTGCTGGATCAGTTGTCCTGATATAACAAAGTACTGCTTGCGCACCCAGTTTCTTCCTATAAGTAAGGGCCCCTTCTGTTTCTAATACGATACAAGCCCAATCACTCCTCTGCCAAGCTGCTTGCAAGCCTTCCCAGGAAGAGCCATAGGCAGCATGCGCATAGTGCACTTGCTCTAGATAGTCTCGTTGCCCAAAAGAATCGGGCTGTTCAAAGTAATAATCCACGCCATCTACCTCCCCCGCCCTTGGCGTCCGGGTCGTATGCGTGATGACACGCGCCAAGTGGTCATGGTCAATGAGGTAATTAGCCAGTGTTGTTTTACCAGCTCCGGCTGGTCCAGTTAAAATTAGTACTTTCTTTTCTGGGCTGTCCATACGCTATCAAAGGCCTTTCTTTTAATCGACAGGTCCTGTAAAACCTGCTACAATCATTTTATCATGAAAATAAAGTGAGAGAATTGATGAGTTTTTTAAAAAAAGCATTTGCACGTGAATCCGTCGACACCTATCTTCAAAAAGATGGGCAGCTCGACCGTGTCCTCAACACCAAGGACCTGGTTGGCCTTGGCGTCGGGACGGTTATCGGATCTGGTATTTTCATTTTACCAGGTCAAGAGGCCGCCCATAACGCTGGTCCTGCAGTCGCTATTTCCTTTATCCTAGCCGCTGTCTTTGCCGGCATCTGTGGCATGGCCTTTGCAGAATTTTCTTCCGCCATGCCAGTGGCTGGTTCCGCCTACTCCTATGGTTCCGTCATTTATGGACAAGTGGTCGGCTGGTTATTGGGTTGGTCCTTGATTCTAGAGTATTTCTTAGCCGTCTCTGCCATTTCAACTGGTTTTGCCGCCTATTTTAATAACCTCTTAGGTCAGCTGGGCATCCCCTTACCAAAGGCGCTCCAAGCCGGACCTGGTCAGGGCGGCGCGGTCAACCTAATGGCCGTTCTCATTATTTTACTGGCAACAGCGATTCTCTTTGCTGGGTTAAATCAGTCCAAGAAAGTTGAAAATGCAGGTGTAGTGCTGAAGGTCGGCATCATTTTGCTCTTCATCATCGGGGGCACTTTCTTCATTAATACTCATAACTATGTCGACTTCTATCCCAAGGAGTTCCATGGTGGCTTTCTCGGTTTGAACGGCATCACGGCTGCCACTGCTTCCATTATCTTTGCCTTCCTAGGCTTTGATACAATTGCCGCCCATGCGGCAGAAGTGAAGAATCCGAAAAAGACGATGTCTCGTGGGATTTTAGGAACAGTGGTCATTTCATCCACCCTGTACACGCTTTTTGCCATTGTCTTAACTGGCATTGTTAACTATAAAAAACTGGGCGTGGATGATCCGGCTGCCTTTGCCCTCCAGGCCGTTTCGCAGGATCAATTTTCTAGCTTGATTACAATCGGTGCTCTGATTGGTATGTTTACGGCCGTCTTGGCCTTAATCTTTGCTTCCTCCCGTCTGGCCTACTCCTTTGGTCGGGACGGCTTGTTGCCAAAGCAACTAGGTCAAGTCAGCAAGCGGGACCTCCCCAACAACGCCATCATCGTAGCGGTCGTAGTGGAAGCTGTCTTAGCCGGCTTCGTTCCCCTGACCACCTTGACTTCTTTGATCAACATTGGGACCCTGATGGCCTTTACCTTCATTTCATTCGGGGTGCTCTTCCTCCGTCGTCGAAAGGACATTCAACACGATGGTTTCTTGATGCCACTCTATCCTGTCCTGCCGGCCCTTTCCGGTATCATTTCGCTTTACTTGATTGCCAAGCTACCGGGTGAAACGTTACGACTTTACGGCATCTGGGTCATCATCGGTTTGCTCTGGTACTTTACCTACGGTATTCGTCACAGCAACAAATAAGTAATCCGCCAAAACGGCGGGTACTCAAAAAGGCAACCAGTTTGAACTGGTTGCCTTTTTACTTGACTATAATTCGATATCTGCCTGGTTCGCCAGTAAACGACCGTAAGCATCTGGATCGACCTGCTGCAGCGCCTCCTTCATGGTCTGCACCGCAGCGGCATAATCATGCTGTTCTTGATAGGCAGCACGTGCACTTTTAATTGCCCGCTGAACGGCCTCGTTGTCTTCCTCATACCGACTAGCATATTGTAGCAGTGAAACTGCCAGCTCCGCTTGAGTCAAGACCGTTTCGGCGCGCTCGCGCAGGGTGTCATAGTCTGCGCTGACAATACTAATTTGCCGTTGAATGTCATCTAAATCAACGCGGCTGGCATGGACCGCTTCATCCAAACGCTTGACTTCGTCTGAAATGGCAAAGAAGTAATCCAAGAAGGCCTGGGGTAGCCCTGGCAAATCACGCCGTTCCATTGACCGCTGTAAATCACGAATGCCGTTCAGATGTTCCTCTGTAACAGCCCTAGCTGATTTCAAAGCTGGCCAAAAACCGGCGATTTGCTGATGTAAGGCCACCTGATCCCGGTCTAGTTGCGTCAATACCGACAGCGCATTTTCCTGTTGATCGCGAGCCGCACGGAAAGTGGTTTCCTTATCCGTAATAGCTTGCTGCAAACTTTGCTGTGCCGTCAACAATTGCTGAATTTCGCTGCGGTAATGCTGCTGTTCCTCTTCTTCATCGTGCTGGAAGGTAAAGTTGGCCTTCAGGTATTCAATTTCCAATAACAAAGAATGATTTTGTTCCTGCACACGGTCTAGGTATTGGCGAAAGCCTTCTTGCTTGGAAAAGTAATCATGGTAGGCCTGGTATTCATTTTCCAACAGGTCATACAAGGCCTGAATGTCGCTGTTAACTTGCTGATCGAGTTCCTGCGCCTCTTTAATTTTTAGCTCAGTTAAGGCGAGCAAGCCGTTCACGCGCTTCTGGTCGACTGCTTCAAAATGGGCCCACAATTCCTCATCAGACAAAATAATGCCCTTTTTAACAAAGGAAGTCCAGGTTTCCAAAATTTCTTGTAGCTGTTCTAAAAACTTTTGGTTGAAGTCAGCAACCAGCATTGGTACAGCCTGCATGTAATGGGTGACCTGGCCAGCTTCCATGCCGAGTTCTTCAAAGATCTGTGCCGCTTCGGTCCCCTGTCCCTTTTCCTTTAGTTCCTGATAGGATTGGAAGTCTGCTTCTTCTTGGGCCAAGAAATCCAACAGTGCGGCACGGGCAGGGCCGTATTGCAATACTCCGTCGGCTACCTGATTGCGCACCTGCTCGTAATCAGCATGTAACTGATCAATGGCCTGGTGCTGATACTGATGCTGCTGCGTCAGTTGGGATAAGCCAGCCTTAATTTCCTTTTGTAATTGGGCGGCTTCCTGCAAGAGTGCCAGTACCTGCTGCAACTCCTTCCGAGTCCCCAATACGTTCAGCCCCCCTGTTTTAGCCAAGACTGCTTCAATCGCCTGGTCTAAGGCCACAAAGTATTCATCCTGCAAACGCTGGTACTCAGACTCCCAATGCGCAAAGTCCTTTAGGGACTGGCCGGTCAAAGAAATTTTACGGCATTCTGCCAGGCGGCCGCTGAGATCTTCAGCGACCAGGGCTTCTTTGGCCACCGCACAGTCCTGAACTTGGCCGGCCATCTTTCGTTGGGCCAAAATGGCCCAAGTAATGGCTGCCACTGCCAGCACGAAGAGTAGTACAATTATGAAAACCCACATACGATTTCGTCCTCATCTCTAATAGGATAGTTAAGATAACCATACAACATCTCTGCTGCCAATGTTGGGCCCAGCGCCATCTTTATTCTTTTCTTAAAAAATCAGCATCCCTGCTAAATCCCGACAGTGAGCGGGCTGGCAGTTGCGTAATCGAGCTGACTCTGTTAGACTAAGTAAGGTTGTATTGAGTAGCAGTCGGCAAAGAAGCGCGTCAACACCGCCCCAATTCGTTAGTAAGGACATCGCTACTGTCACTGAAAGCGACTTTATCGGCGGTGCACGCATCTGGTGTCGACCCTCAAATGTACAGCAAACTACATTTTGGAGGACATCATTTATGTCACGTTATACTGGACCAAAATGGCGGATTTCCCGTCGTTTGGGTGTTTCCCTTTCCGGCACTGGTAAGGAATTGTCCCGCCGTGCCTACGCACCAGGCGATCACGGCCAAGGCCGTCGCGGTAAGATTTCTGAATATGGTATGCAATTGCGCGAAAAGCAAAAGTTGCGTTTCACTTACGGCTTGACGGAACGTCAATTCCACACTTTGTTTAACAAGGCTGGTAAGATCCGTCAAGGTACGCACGGTACCAACTTCATGATCTTGTTGGAACGTCGTTTGGACTCCGTGGTTTACCGCTTAGGTTTGGCCACGACCCGTCAACAAGCACGTCAATTGGTTAACCACGGCCACATCATGGTCGATGGCAAGCGCTTGGACATTCCTTCTTACGAAGTAAAGCCAGGCCAAGTGATCTCTGTTCGTGAAAAGTCAAAGAACATTGTGCCAATTCAAGTTGCGGTTGAATCCGTGGTTTCTCGTCCACAATTCGTTTCCTTTGATGCCGAAAAGTTGGAAGGTTCCCTCGTTCGTTTGCCTGAACGTGAAGAACTCGATGCCGACTTGAACGAAGCATTGATCGTCGAATACTACAACCGTTTGGGTTAATCCTCAACCGGTTGACCAAAGAGCTATCGTTTCTACGATGGCTCTTTTTGTATCTTACTGGTATTTCTCGTATAATGAGAGATAAGTAATCAAAAGGAGTCATAAACATGGACGTAAACGAACGACTCGAACAAGGCCAACACAGTGGCAGCGGCCCTGAACTCAATCCTGACGAGAAAAGACGGTACTTAGGAACCTTTCGGGAACGGGTCGTCGCAGCCGTTAAGGCTTCCCAGGTAGATGATGCAAACGTCAAAAGCCGTTTCCAAGAGTTGCTCCAGTCTTGGCCAGAGGCCACGGTCGCTATCGACCAGGATGTCTGTGGAGACGGCTATCTGGATTACTTGACCATGGCCGTCAGCGCTGGTAATCCTTACACCCTGCTGTCAAATTATGCAGGCACAACGGCCAGCAAGGATCCTTATGCCGTTGTTTTGGCTGAAAAAAAGGCCGTCAATCAGCAAAACATTGAACTATAACGCTAAAAAAGCCAAGTCAGCGCTAATCGTCGGCTTGGCCTTTTCTTTTAAATAATCATAGGAAGGAAAGTTATGGCAGGACAAACGCCCCTCGCCTACCGCATGCGCCCCACGCAGCTGGATGAGCTGGTTGGTCAGCAGCACTTAGTAGGCGATAATAAAATTATCTGGCGGATGGTGGCAGCCAAGCGGCTGTCCTCGATGATTCTCTACGGGCCACCCGGCACCGGCAAGACCTCGATTGCGGCTGCCATTGCCGGTTCCTCCCACTATGCCTTCCGCATGCTCAATGCCGCCACGGATAGTCAAAAAGACTTACAAATTGTTGCTGAAGAAGCCAAAATGTCTGGTACTGTGGTGCTCCTCTTGGACGAAATTCACCGGCTGAATAAAGTCAAACAAGATTTTCTATTACCCCACTTGGAATCCGGGGCCATTATTTTAATTGGGGCAACGACGGAAAATCCCTATTTAAACGTCACGCCCGCCATCCGTTCCAGAACCCAAATTTTTGAGGTAGAACCGCTCACCAGTGACGAGATTGAAGCTGCGATCAACCGGGCGCTAGCCGACACAGACAAGGGACTCGGCCAGTACCCAGTCGTCTTAGACCCAGCCGCCATGCAGCACCTGACTAAGGCGACCAATGGCGATCTTCGGGCCGCCCTCAACTCACTCGAACTGGCGGTGCTCTCGACCAAACCTGCTGCGGACGGCCAAATTCATCTGACGCTAGCAGTCGTAGAAGAAACCACCCAAAAGCAAGCCTTGACCGCTGATAAGGATGGCGATGCCCATTACAATATTATCTCGGCTTTGCAAAAATCAATTCGGGGTTCCGATGTGGATGCAGCCCTGCACTATGCAGCCCGTTTGGTTGCGGCCGGTGACTTACCGATTCTAGTCCGACGTTTGCTGGTGATTGCTTACGAAGACATTGGCTTAGCCAATCCCCCCGCTGTGCAGCGGGCCGTGACGGCTATTGAAGCGGCGGAAAAGATTGGTTTTCCAGAAGCCCGGATTCCGCTGGCCAATGCCATCATTGAACTGGCCCTATCGCCCAAGTCCAATGCCGCCTATAAGGCCATGGATGCCGCCTTGGCCGCTGCTAAGCAATCCAAGGCTCAAGAAGTCCCTGCCCACCTAAAAGACAGCCACTATGCTGGCGCTGACAAATTAGGGGCGGGTGATGGTTACCGTTACCCCCACGACTTCCCCAACGACTGGGTGGCCCAAAGCTACTTACCCAAGGCCATTGAAAAAGACCGCTACTTTGCCCCTAAGGGCAATTCGACTTACGAGCAGCAGCTCGCCGACGTCAACCAAACGCTCAAAGACAAGCAGCAAAAGGAATTGGGCAAGTAAGGCGCCTTTTCGGACGGCTATTTTAAAATTGTCAAGACTGTTATTTTAAAATGAGCGCGTTATACTGTCCTTAGTGCTCTGGCATGCGCATTGCTGCGTTAACAGCTTTTTCCTTACACCCTTTTATTTTGGGAGGGGACTCAACTGGTGCTGACATGCCCTTTCGTTTGGTAGTCAAGAGCCTGAGAGAAACCGCCCACCTCGATTAAACCCGAGGAAAATCTGAGCAGCGATTAACGGTGTCAATAGAGTAGCGTAGGCTTGTCCTACGACCCGCCAATTTGGGCGGGCTTTTTTATTATGACAACTATTTGCTCTCTTTCATCCCAACCCAAGAAGCCTTATACTAAAGAAAAAGGAGAATGTTATGAACGCAACTTACCAGAAGATTTTAGTCGCTGTAGATGGCTCAAAAAAGGCAGCGGCCGCTTTGGACCGGGCCATTGCCCTGGCAGCTACCAATGACAGCAGCCTCGTCATTACGGCCGTCATTGATACCCGGGCAGTGCAGAATTTGGCTTCCTTCGACAACGAAGTGGTTGATCGGATGACGGAAGATACCCGGGTCACGTTGGAGGGCTACCTGAACAGGGCCAAAGAAGCAGGAGTCAAAACGGTTGATTACCGGATTGACTACGGTTCCCCGAAGACAGTGATTGCCCGTGATCTACCCAAGGAACTCCAGACCGACCTGATTGTCATTGGTGCCACGGGCCAAAATGCAGTCGAACAAGTGCTAGTCGGTTCCGTGACCGCCTATGTGACCCGCACCGCACCCGTTGACGTGCTGGTCGTTCGTTCTTAATCAGCAAAAAACCCGCAATTAATTGTAATTGCGGGTTTTTTGAATGCTATCTCATTGAGCTGGCCCTTCATGGAAGGTACCAACTTTTTCTTCGCCCAAGCTTTCAAAAGCATAGGACAATTCTTGCTCTTTTTCAAAAGCAGCAAAGCCATATTGAACTAAGCGGTCGGCCAATTCGGCATTATGGATATTAGAGAAGTCCCAAAGTCGCTTAAAGAGGGACATGTTCGTGAAACCAGGCAGGGTGTTGGGCTCCCCTAGGTAAGGCACGTTGTTCTCATCAATCAAGAAATCCATCCGAGCTTCGCCAGCCAAATTCAAAGCCCGGTAGGCCTTGACGGCCATTTCCTTAATCTCAGCCGTCACATCTGCTGGCAAGGCTGCGGGAATCTCGAATGAAACGGAGGAGTTATCCACAAACTTGGACTGGTAGTCATACCAACCCTTGCCGTCGCCCCCCTGGTCGGGTACTTGATGGGCACCAATTTCAGAAACCAAGAGGTCATCATTTCCGATGACGCCCACCTCGAGTTCCCGAGGCCCCTTCACGGCTGCTTCCACCAAGACCTTGTGGTCGTATTGGAAAGAGTCAGCTAAAGCAGCCTCAAATTCGGCTTCATTTTCTACCCGAGAAATACCAACGGAAGAACCCTGGTTGGCCGCCTTGACAAAGACCACATCGCCAAGCGCCAACTTTACTTTGGCCCAGTTTAATGGTTCCTCATCATGTTGATAAGTAACTAGGTAATCCGTATTCCGAATACCATTTTGCGTCAAAATTTCCTTGGTCAGGACCTTATCAAAGGCCAGTGCGTGACCGCGCAAAGGTGCGCCGACATAAGGAATTTGTAAGATCCGGAACAGGCCCTGCAGTGTCCCATCTTCGCCTAAATTACCGTGCACAACGGGGAAGAAGATGTCAATTTTAGGCAGGTCAGCCAGTGCGGCCAACGGTGACAACAAAGCGCTATCATCAATGGTCTTTAAATAGTCCTCGACCAAAGGGCCCTCTTCTGCCTGACACATGATTTCATAGGAACGTTTCGCATCAATGAAGTAACCATTCTGCGCAATGGCAATCACCGACAGGGTGTACTTACCAGTGGCCGCCAAGGCTTGATAATAATTATAGGCAGACCGCTTGGAAACATCGTGTTCCGAAGAATTGCCGCCAAACAAAATTACGACGTGCTTTTTTGCCATCCTAAACTCCTTTATGTACGGACCAAACCGTCCGCTTTGCTGTCATTAAGATAAATAATTTTTTGTATTTTGTACATAGTGCCAAATCTCTTCGGGCACTTCTTCACTGCCTGCCGCTAAGATTTGTTGGAAGAAATCAACGCGGTTATAGATCTTTTGCCAGGCCGAACGGGTCTGGGCAAAGGGTTCTTGGACCAAATCCTGCCGCCAAAGTTTGAGGGACAGCAAGAAATAATCGCGGTAGAGTGGGTGCCGTTGCGTTAAGCGTAACAAAACCCGCACCAAGCGGGGCATCTCGCCCATGGTAAGTGGTTGATTTAACGACCGTAAGTTAGCCAAAGTCGTTCCCATCAAAAAGATTTTATCAGCCCGCGTCAAGTCTGTCCGTTCAAAGAGCGCTTCCAAGACTGTGGCCAAGTGCGCGTAGAGGTGAATCCAGCCACGTCCTGGAACAAAGCCCCGGCTATCCCGTTCAAACAGGGCCAACGTGGCTACCCGGACCACAATGGCAGCTAGCAAATCGGGTGAAATGAACGGGTCCGTTGCCGACTGATCTGCTTGAAGCAAGAAAGCCAACAGCGCCAAACTATCCGAACGGCGGTAGGCCCCGTCGTTCTCCTCTTCCTGGAGCTGGCGCAAGAGCTGCTGGTCGCCAATCACAGAGGCCGTGGTAAAGGCCATTTGATCAGCGTTTAACCGACCGTTTTGAATGGCCGATGCTAAAATCACGAAAGGCCCTGACTCCCGGACTGTCCAGGAGGGATAACCAAGGTAGTCTAAGCACTGCCGTAGTTCTCGGTCGGTCAAACTTTGCTCGAAATCGGCCCGTTCTTGCACGGACGGAATGCGTCTTTCGTCACCGTGGGCCGGATATCGTTGCCAGTCAAACTGATCCTCATCAAGCGGCGTGACCTCTTGATTTTCTCGCAAGGTGTGTAAAAGACCAGGTAACGATTCAAAGACATGGCCAGCCTGTGTTTTCGCCAATAGTAGCGCTACCTGCTCCCGACTATTTTCAATCGCAGTCATCTGCCCTCCTAAACGTTAAAGCGTGAATCCTCGTTAAAGGTACGACTCTCCTGCTGATAAGACATCGACATGACCAGTCCCACCCCCAGCATATTCGAAATTAAGGCCGAACCCCCTTGCGAAATAAAGGGCAAGGGAATCCCAGTCAATGGTAACAAGCCAATGTTCATGCCCACATTTTCAAAAACGTGGAAAAGAATCATCATAATCACACCCGTAGAAATATAAGCATAAAAGGCATTGTGTGATTTAAAGGTGGCCTGGATCATTCGGTAGATGAGCAAAAAGTACAGCAGAATCAAGAAAGCCCCGCCGATTAGGCCAAAGGTTTCGCCCATGACCGAGAAAATCATATCCGATTCACGCACCGGCACATAGACTTTCAAGTTTCCAAAACCAGAACCAAAAAGCTCACCCGAACCAATCGCCTTCAAATTTTGGTAAATTTGATAGCCATCCGCTGACGTATCCTGTCCTGGGTGAAGCCAAGCATCGATACGGGCGAACTGGTAAGCCTGAAAACCCAGTGCGCCCAAAATATTACGGCCTGTGGCCGACGTCACCAAATAAATCACGCCCGTGGCAAAGGCAGCAATGGCCCCTAATGCAGGGCCTAAAATCCGCCAGGTGATCCCAGAAACAATAATGACGCCACCCAAAATGGCAACGAAGACCAACAACGTTCCAAAGTCGGGCTGTAGGCCAATCAGTAGGGCAATCGGCAAAAAACAACCCAGCATTTTCCCAATGAGCAACCAGTCCGAATGAACCGTGTGGGTCGGATACTCCCGGTTATGATTGGTTACGATTTTAGCCAGCATTAAAATGAAAGCTGGCTTGACGACCTCCGAGGGCTGAAAGGTAATCGGACCGAAGGCAAACCAGGACCGGGCCCCCGCCTGGGCCTTTAATTCCCGACTATACAAAATTAGGACCGCCACCAGCAGAAAGAGAGATAGCCCATACAAAATGGGCGCAATCCGCCAAAGCTGAGAAGCGTCAAAACGCATAATAAAGGCAATGGCCACAATCCCAATCACCCAGTAAAAGAGCTGAACAATCAGCGGCCGAATGGGCGAAACGTCTTTGCCGTTGTTGGCAATGGCCAAGTACAGCGACATCAAACCAATGCCCATCAACAGAATCAAGATTAAAATCATCCCCCAGTCCAACTCAGAAGCTGATGGACGACTTGTTTTGTGCGCGTTACTTTGCTGCATGACTCTCTTCCTTTGACAAATAAAATCACATTTTATAGACAAAAACCCCTTGCCGAAGCAAAGGATTCAATCTTGTTAGTGGTAAAGGTTGTAAGCGGCTAGGATGGCTTGCAGCGCTTCTTCTTCTGAGCGAGCCATAGAAATGACAACATCCTGCCCCAGCAAGCCGCTGTAAGCATTGGCTTGCTGCTGAATTTGACCAATGGGTTTTTCATTGACCAACACCATTACCGCATCCTGATCGTTTTCTAGAGTAACGGTAAAGGACTGGTTTTTCTTACTCATAAAAACTCCTTAGGATTTCTTCATCATGTGCTCAAGCAAAGCACCCGTTCCCTTCGCCACGTTGTCTAATGGTGATTCTGAAACAAAGACCGGCACGCCCAGACTATCTGCTAACAGTTCATCTAAGCCGTGCAACAAAGCACCCCCACCGGTCAGCATAATGCCCCGGTCGATGATGTCAGCAGAGAGTTCTGGTGGCAACTTGGACAAGGCGAGGTGGGCGGCCGCTACGATTTGGGCTAACGTATCGTGCAAAGCGCGTTCGATTTCGTTGGCATCCACCGTAATGGTTTCTGGCATCCCCGTAAAGTTATCCCGACCCCGCACTGCCATGCTTTCAGGTTCTTCCTGTTGGAGCGCAGAGCCAATTTCAATCTTAATGGTTTCGGCGGAACGTTCCCCAACAATCAGGTTGTGTTCCCGCTTCAAGTAATTGACAATATCGATGTTCATGCGATCACCGGCCACCCGAATGGATTCGGACACCACAATGTCTCCCAAAGAAAGGATGGCAATATCAGAAGTACCACCCCCGATATCAATCACCATGGAGCCAACCGGCTTAAAGATATCCAAGCCGGCCCCGATGGCTGCTACCTTTGGTTCGTAGTCCAAGTAAACCTTGGCACCACCGGCCTTTTCGGCAGCCTGAATAATGGCCTTTCGTTCAATTTCACTAATATTTGTAGGGGCGCAAATCATGATGTTGGGCTTAGACATAAAGCCCTTGACGTTCAGCTTGTTGACGAAATACGTCAACATTGCCTCTGTAATGTCAAAGTCAGAAATCACGCCATCCTTCAAAGGACGAACCGCCCGAATGTGACCAGGTGTCCGGCCCACCATCCGGTAGGCCTCCGCCCCCACTGCTAATACGCGGTCAGTCTTCGCATCAACGGCTACAACAGAAGGTTCATTGAGGACAACACCCTCTCCTTCTGCGTAAATCAACACGTTGGCTGTCCCTAAGTCAATTCCAATATCTCTAGCCATGGTAATGTTTTCTCCAAAATTCATTTCGGTGGGCGTTTGCTAGTAGCAAGACACTCACAATCTTGTACATTATAACATAAAAGCGGGGCTAGCACCTAGCACGCTAGTCCTTGAGGAGCCCACCCGGCATCGCCCTGGCCCAATCGAGCATTGTTAACAGCGCTTCGGCCAACAAAAAGCCAAGGGCCAGTGCCAGCACCACTTTTAGGGCGGCCGCCGCCCCTGGTTGGCTGGGCATGAACCGATTCAAGTCCAGTGGCCGCACTAACGTAAAGACAAAGTAAATACAAGCAATGGTAAAGATAAGCGATACAATCGGTGCCATCTGCGCTTCCTCCTGTCTGCCTATTATAGCCAAAGCCGGCTGGTAAAAAAAGGATTTCGAGCCAATTAACGGGCTAACGAACAGGAAAAGACGGCCTGGGCACCGGCTGCCAACACACAAGCTGCCGCATGTTGCAGCGTCCGCCCCGTCGTGTAGACATCGTCTACTAAAAGTATCCGCTGCCCTTTTAAATGTGGCTGCCAATTTTCAGCGATAGCAAAGGGCTGTGCGCTAGCCAGACGAGCAGCTCTCGTTAACGCAGATTGCGGCTGCAGCGGTTCCTGGGCAACAACCAGGCCCTGCTGCCTTAGCCCAGGAGCAAGCAGTCCGGCTACCTGATGGAAGCCCCTTTGCTGATAGCGGGTCGGGCTGACCGGAATGGGCAGTACTAGGTTGGCTTGATAGTGCCGCTTTAATCGACGAACAAAGGCAGTTAATTCCTTGCGAAAAACAAGGGCCAAGCGGTAGTCCCCCTGAAACTTATAAGCCGCCATATAGACCTTCATTTGCTCATTGTAGTGGTAAAGCGCGCGATGTTGTAGATTAGGCGCACCCTTTCGCTGCCAGTAGCAACAGTCAGCGCAAAACGGCCCCTTGGCAAAAGAACGACCGCAGCCAGCACAGACCGGGCCAGTCAGCAAGGAAAAAGCAGCCAGACAATCGGGACAGAGAAGGTCCGCTCGATCGGGCTGCCGGGCCAAGAAATGTGGTAAAGAAAAGTCACAGTGATAGTCTTGTTGACACAGTAAGCAAAGCATTCAGTCCTCCGCTAGCGCCTGGGCTGCTGCATTCATAGCGGCAATTTGCCGGCGGGCGAAACGTAGGCTGCGGCTCGGTCCGGCCGCAAAGGCCAGGACCAGCCCGCTTTTGGCCTGGGCAGACCGGCCCACCCGACCTGCCATTTGCACCAAAGCAGCTGCATTGTAGGTCGGCTCATCTGCGCCCATGATGCACACGGTCACCCTTGGTATGGTCACGCCCCGCTCTAAAATAGTTGTGCTAATGAGATAGGCCAACTGCCCGGTCCGCAGTGCCTGTACCTTTTCCAAGCGCTTGGGATCACTGGCGTGAACCGTAGCGCCGGGCGCTGCCGTTTCTTTTGCAACCTGGTCGGCCACCAACACTAGGTCAGCTACTCTGGGTACAAAAATCAGCAAAGGTCCCTGTTGCGGTTGCCAATGGCGCAACAATTTTCTTATCTGCCGGGGACAGCGCTTCCGCCAGTCACACCCGTAAACGACTTGAATTTGGGCTAACAGGCCACCATGATAACGAGCCGGTAATTGTGAATAGCCCAGTTTACCAAGTCGGATGGCCCGCCGCTCTGCCCGGCCGGGCGTGGCGGTTAACAGAACGAGGACGCCCCGGGGTTTCTTAGCCCGAGCAACGGCCCGTTGTAACATCGCCGACCGGCGGTAAGGAAAAGCATCCACCTCATCCACAATCACCAAGTCAAAAGCCGCTTCAAAGCGCAGGGCCTGGTGGGTGGTCGCCAGCACGACTTGCCCATAGTGGTAAGGCCTGCTCGTCCGACCATGTAGAACCTGGATGGGTAGGTCAAAGACCGCCTGTAGCCGTGGTGCTAATTCCAAAATAACGTCCACCCGGGGGGCAAAGAGGCCAATACGGCCGCCCGCCAAGAGCACCTGGTTGAGTAGCGGAAAGAGCATCTCTGTTTTCCCAGCCCCAGTTACTGCCCAGACAAGATAGCCTTGTCCCCGCTGATAAGCCTGACAAAGGGCCTTACTAACCGTTAACTGTGCCGACGTGAGCGTCTGTGGCCAAGTTGCCCCGGCAAAAGGGGGAAAAGCATTCGGCTCCGGGGCAGTTACCAACACATCTTGGCTACTGACCCGACCCAACAACAGGCAGTCCAGGCAGTAGTGACTGCCAGCAGGCAATTTGGCCACATGCCGACCCCAACAACGTTGGCAGCGTTGCCCAATGAAAGCTGGCCTGACGGACAGGCCAACTGCTACTGGTTCGTCCTTTGGCAGCAGGACTAAACGACCATAAAAATCTTCTTTTTTCATTTTCTAAGCCCCCAAGTAATCGTGCTATAATACGATTTATGGAACCTTATTACTTACTAAAACCTGAACACGGACAGTGGCAGCAGACCATCAAAAAGTCTGACTTTATCGCTACTGTAGCGCGCGTCAACTCCGAGGAAGAGGCCAAAGCCATTTTGGCTGACATCACAAAAGAACATCGGACGGCAACACACAACGTCTTTGCCTATGTCATCGGCGATCAGGATGAAATCAAACGCTACTCCGATAACGGCGAACCCTCCGGGACCGCCGGCGTCCCCATCCTGACTGTTCTCCAAAAACAGGGCGTGCACAACGTCCTCGTCGTGGTGACTCGCTACTTCGGCGGTATTAAATTAGGGGCGGGTGGCCTCATTCGGGCCTACGCCGGGACAGCCGCCGGTGCGCTTGATGCCTTGGGCTTGGTCGAACGACTGACTCGGATGGCGGTGCGCATCGACATTGATTACCAGAATCATAACGAATTGACCTACTGGTTAGAACAGGGTGATTATCCGATTCTTGACACAACCTTCGATACCGAGGTCCACCAAACCGTGGCGGTTGCAGCTGACGAGCTGCCCGCATTCGAACAAGCGCTGACGAATCGTTTCGCTGCGCAAATTAATTTTAAAAATACTGGGGAAACCTACTTGGAAATTCCAGCCAAATAGGTTATAATAAACTAGTTCGCGCGGTTGGTGTAATGGATAGCACTCAAGATTCCGGTTCTTGCAATCCGGGTTCGACTCCCGGATCGCGCATGAAACAGCACTGGTATATCAACGTTTAAGACGGTTTTGATACAGTGAGGTATCACCACCAATCAAAAGGCAGTGACTCAAGTTCGAGTCACTGCCTTTTTCTTTACGCAAAATCACAATCAGGTTCATGTCCAGGAATAACACCTAAGGCTTTTAAATAAGAATCCATGACGACGGGCCCCGTAAAGGAAAAACCCTGCAGCTTCATTTTTTGTGAGCAAAGTACCGCTAGCTCGTCAGCTGGTATTTCCGCTGCCTGGCGGCGCAGATCACGAATTAGGGCCGTCAAGGTCTCCCCCTTCCGCTGCAGCACAACCAGTAAGCGGGCATTCTTGACCGTCGCTTCAATCTTAGCGCGATTACGGATAATGTCTGCTTGGCCAAGCAACCAATCGACGTCCTGACTGGTAAAGTCAGCCACTCGGTTAATGTCAAAGGAGGCAAAGGCCCGCCGGAAGGCCGGCCTTTTAAGCAAGACCGTCCGCCAACTCAAACCCGCCTGGAAAATCTCCAACGTCAGTAATTCAAATAAAGCCCGTTCACTATGGACCGGCCGACCGTATTCTTGATCATGGTACTGTACCAAGGTTAAATCCCCGTTGGCCAGTGGCTTGGCCCAAGCACAACGGTGGTCTTGTTTTTCTGGCTTCATTTACTAGTCCTCCATTTAGTCCTAGTTCATCATACGTTTGAAAAGACAAAAAAACGCCCCGAAGGGCGTTTTTATTTTTACTTAGCTTGAATAGCTTCGCGGGCTTGTGCAGACAAGTTATAGAATGAGTTCACACCCTTGTACTTGGCTGTGTCAGCCAACAATTCTTCAATCCGCATCAACTGGTTGTACTTAGCGATCCGGTCCGTACGGGACATGGAACCAGTCTTGATTTGACCGGCGTTCGTTGCCACAACCAAGTCAGCGATAGTCGTGTCTTCCGTTTCACCAGAACGGTGAGAAACGATGGCCGTGTAACCAGCTTCCTTAGCCATTTCGATGGCTTCCAACGTTTCCGTCATCGTACCAATCTGGTTGACCTTGATCAAGATGGAGTTAGCGGCACCCATGCGGATTCCCTTGGCCAAGTATTCCGTGTTGGTAACGAAGAAGTCATCCCCGACCAACTGAACCTTCTTGCCCAATTCCTTGGTGATAGCAGCCCAGTCATCCCAGTTGTTTTCATCGATAGGGTCTTCGATGGAAATAATTGGGTAACGGTCAGCCAAGTCTTCCAAGTACTTGACGAAGTCTGGCGTGCTGTATTCTTGACCAGTAGACCAACGCAACTTGTAAGTCTGCTTGTCAGCATCCCACAATTCAGAAGCAGCCACATCAACCGCAATGGCGATGTCCTTACCTGGCTTGTAGCCAGCGGCTTCGATGGCCTTAATCAAGTATTGCAAAGGTTCTTCGTTGTTAGCGAAGTCAGGGGCAAAGCCACCTTCATCCCCAACAGAAGTTGCCTTACCGTCAGCTGCCAACAACTTCTTCAAGTTGTGGAAGGTTTCAGAACCATAGCGGATGGCTTCCTTGATAGAAGGAGCACCAACAGGCATGATCATGAATTCTTGGAAGTCAACCTTGTTGTCTGAGTGTGCCCCACCGTTGATGACATTCATCATTGGCGTTGGCAATACGTATGAGTTCATACCACCAATGTATGAGAACAAAGGCATGCCCAATTCATCAGCAGCTGCGCGTGCAGCAGCAATGGAAACGGACAAGATTGCGTTGGCCCCCAACTTACCCTTGTTGGCAGTACCGTCCAATTCAATCATGGCTTGGTCAATGGCGCGTTGGTCTGTTACATCGAACTTACCAACCAAGGCCTTGGCAATCTTCGTGTTGACATTTTCAACGGCCTTCGTCACACCCTTGCCCATGTAACGGTTCTTGTCACCATCGCGCAATTCGACTGCTTCGTGTTCACCAGTAGAAGCACCGGATGGCACGATTCCGCGACCGTATCCACCCAATTCAGTGATTACTTCGGCTTCGACCGTAGGGTTACCACGGGAATCAAGGACTTCACGTGCAATAATATCTGAAATCAAAGACATGTTTTTTGTTCTCCTTTTTACGTTCGGTTATCAAAACAAATCCAAGTAAATTATAACACTGTTGTTGTCTAAATTAAACACAATGTAAAGTAAAAGCGACCCAGACGGGTCGCTCGTTTATGATGCGGTAGCCGCTTTGGCTGCCGCAACCAGTGCTAGGAAAGAAGCCGGTGTCAATGCCGCCTTGCCCACTAAGATGCCATCAATATCTGCTTGGGATAAGAAGTCGGTTCCATTTTCCGGCGTGACCGAGCCACCATACAAAATACGCACATTGGCTGCAATGTCAGGTCCATAGAGATTTTGCACCGACTGCCGAATCAAAGCCGCCGCCTCTTCCGCTTGTTCGGGCGAAGCTGCTTCCCCGGAACCAATGGCCCAGGTTGGTTCGTAGGCAATGGTCACTCGGGCCAAGTCAGTGCCGACCACCCCATCTAGGGCAGCGGCCAACTGTTTGAGCACGACGTCTTCTGGTACTTGCCCATGGTAAGCCGATAAGTCCTCGTCCAAATCAACAATGGGTAGTAAGCCATTGCGCAGCGCCGCCTTGACTTTCAAATTCACCGTCTCGTCTGTTTCGTTGAAAAAGGAGCGCCGCTCAAAATGGCCAATCAACACGTAGGTGACGCCCACTTTTGCCAGCGCCCGTGGGGAGGTCTCCCCCGTAAAAGCGCCCCGGTCCATCCAATGGGTGTTTTCCGCCGCAATTTTCAATTGACTTCCTTTAGTGCGGGCGACTAACTGGCCCAGATACAAATCTTGTGCAGCAATACCAACCGTCACCGCTTCTTCGTCGGCAACTGCTGGCAACACCTGGTCCAAGTAGGGATTAATCTCCTCTGGATCCAAGTTAATCTTCCAATTCGCGAGCACAAAAGGCTTTCGGTTCGACTTAGTCATGATTCTCTCCCTTCAGCACGAAGGCTAGCATCACTGCTGCCGGTACCAGCATCAACAGCCAGTCCCAGGAAGCGCCATGAACGGCAGTGGCAATCACCAGGGCCAAGGCCAGCCCTGCAAAAAAGGCGGCAAAAGCTTCCTTTCTTTTTTCCTTTTGACTGGCCAGCAAGCGCTTTTGAAAGAGCTGCCGTTCCTGTTCCAGTTCTTCCCGATCTAATTTTAAGGATTCCACTTGGTCTAACAGGAGATCATTTTCATTTTGTAAGTCGGCCAGCTGCTCTTCGAGCAAGGACACCGCTTTTTCTTTTTTGGTCCAACCAAATAACTTCATTGCACATTCTCCAATCAATCTTTATTCTAACAAAAGCAAGCGGCAAAACAATATCAATCTAACCCGGCAAATAGTTGACAAAAAAAAGAATGCTCGCTATACTAATTAAGTTATCTGCGGCTGTGGCGGAATTGGCAGACGCGCAGGATTAAGGATCCTGTGTCCGCTTTAGGACGTGCGGGTTCGACTCCCGCCAGCCGCACTAGCAAAGGACCCAACTGTTTCGGCAGTTGGGTCCTTTTTTTGTCCATTATTATCATTTTAAAAAATAAACCAATATTAAATATTGAAATATAAATCCATAAAAAAGGCTTTAAAACAGCATTTATATCTTTTAATATATTAGACCAATAAAAATATTATTGACAGTTCTTTTTTTAGCATGCTAAGCTATTAGCAACGTTACAAGGAATTGGCATAGTTTATATCATGCTATTTCTTGTGGAGGCCCTTCCGCGTTTTATCATGACAAGGAAGTTTGCACGAAAAGGAGTTTCATATGTTCAAACACACACGTCAACTGCAGTACAATGCAAAGCCAGACCGTCCAGATCCATTGATGGCCCGCCGCTTGCAAGAAGCTTTGGGTGGCCAATGGGGTGAAACCACTGGCATGATGTCATATCTTTCCCAAGGTTGGTCTAGTACTGGCGATGAAAAGTATAAGGACCTCCTCTTAGATACTGGTACGGAAGAAATCGCCCACGTGGAAATGATTTCTACAATGATTGCCCAATTGTTGGAAGGTGCGCCTATTTCCAACGAAGACGTTGCGGGTGACCCAATGAAGGCGGCAACTTTGTCTGGCATGGACCCAGAACACGCTTTGGTTCACGGCATGAACGCTAGCTTGAACAACCCAAACGGGGCCGCTTGGAACGCCGGCTACGTTACTTCTTCTGGTAACTTAGTGGCGGACATGCGCTTCAACGTGGTTCGTGAATCGCAAGCCCGTTTGCAAGTCACCCGTCTCTACCACATGACGGATGACGAAGGCGTACGCGACATGCTCCGCTTCCTCTTGGCCCGTGAAACGCAACACCAATTGCAGTTCATGAAGGCACAAGAAGAACTCGAAGAAAAGTATGGTGTCATCGTGCCTGGTGATATGGCCGACATCGAACACTCCGAATTCGCCCACGTTTTGATGAACTTCTCTGATGGCGAAGGTTCCCGTGCCTTTGAAGGCCAGACGGCGAAGGACGGCCACAAGTTTACTTGGCAAGAAAACCCAGAAGCAATGGGTGGTATGCCAGCCGCTAAGCCAGCTGACCCACGGTTGAAGAACAACCAAGGCTAATGCAACTGAGCAAAGCAAAAGAGCTTTCCTAGCGGAAAGCTCTTTTATTCTGCCTTAAAACCAGCATGGGTCATCCGAACATGGGGACTACCTGCATGCATAAAAGGGGCGCCCTGGCTCATGAAACCAAAGCGGGCGTAAAGACCGGTCACCTGCTCTTGCGATTCAATCAGCACAGTCCGCTCCGGATAATGCCTTTGAATGCTAGCGAGCAGACGCCGGACCAATTCGGCCCCCAACCCGCGGCCGCGAGCGGCGGCTGCCGTTACCACGCGACCAAAGGAAACCTGACCATCTGCTAACAGGAAGACCCGGCCATAGGCCAGCACCTGGCCGTCCTCTTCATAAAAGATATGCCGGGCCGTTAGATCCGTTTCATCAATATCTTGATACAACCGTTTCTGTTCCACCACAAAGACCGCCGATCGCAGTCGATAAATTTGATACAGATCCCTTGTCGTGAGCCCTTCAAAGTTTTGATCTTGCCACATTGTGCTACACCTCCCAGCAATAAATAGCCTAAGTATAACATAGCGATAGTGGCAAGCCGGCATGCTGTTATAATAATAGTATTTAACCAAGCATAGACAAGGAGTTTCCAATGAAAATTCTAGTTATTCAAGGTCATCCCGACCCTGAATCCTTTACTCGAGCCAACGCACTGCACTACCAGCAGGCAGCGACCGCCCAGGGCCATGACGTCGACATCATCGACTTAAGCCAAGAGGACTTTGATCCCGTTCTCCGTTACGGCTACCGCCAGCACATGGCCGACGAAAGTAAGCCCAATGAATACCAGGCCAAAATCGCAGCAGCTGATCATCTGGCCTTCTTCTTCCCCATTTGGTGGGGAGCCGAACCGGCTTTGCTGAAGGGCTTTATTGACCGGACTTTCACGCCCCGCTTTGCCTACCATTACAACAAACAGGGCAAGTTAATCCCACTCTTGAAGGGCAAGTCGGCCAACCTCTTCTGCTCTTCCCGTGGGGCGGGCTGGCTTTACCACACCGCACTGGCACCTGTCACTTACCGCTGGAAAACCTTTATCCTCGGCTATACAGGGGTGAAAGTCCAAAAAGCCCACTTCCTGGGCAATATGGGCAGCCAGAAGGATACACAGGCACGCCGACAAAACTTCATGGAACAATGTGCCGCTACGTTGAACAAGTAGGCTGCACTCAACTGAGCAAGAGGTCCTAGTGAATCTAAATCAACACAAGCAAAAAAGCTTGGCCAAATGGTCAAGCTTTTTACTTTAAAAATACTGTTCATCATCGGTCACATCTCGCCGGCCCTGTTCATTGACCGGTCCCTGATACCGTTGGCTACTTGGTGCCGTGGGGATCAGCAACCAAGCTAAGAGATAAAGCAAGGGGGAAATACCGAGCATCAGGCTTATCACAAAAGCCAACCGCAACCAGCCTGCTGACCAGTGACAGTAATCGGCAATGCCCCCCAGCACACCGCCCAGGATACGATTGCTGTTCGAACGATATAAACGGTTACGTGTCATACTTTCCTCCTTTAGTTACGATAATCATACTAGTGCTAGTTCAAATCAAGGTTAAAAAGCGCTTTCAGCTTGACCAGGGCCAGACTATCTAGTAGAATAATTAGGTATTGTTCAACTGGCCCCATGGTCAAGCGGTTAAGACGTCGCGTTCTCAGCGCGGAATCGAGGGTTCGACTCCCTCTGGGGCTATCTAATGAAGGCATGACAGCTGTCATGCCTTTTTTGCTGTCTATTAATAAGCGTCATCTAGTTGAGCCGCTAGTTCTGTCCAGCGCTTTTTCGAAATGCCCGTTTTTTCATTGGACAGCGCCAGTGCACGAATTTGATCAACCAGTACTTCTTTGTCCATCGCACTAATTTGGCTCTGATAGGCCGGCATGGAGAAGGTAGTTGCCAGGACCTCGTAATCTGCCGGACGGAGTAGCTCCGCCAAAGGATAATAATCGGCCAATTGGTCGCGCACCTGCAGCAGAAAATCAAAGTCAGCCTGCGACTGTTTGCCATTTTTGGTAGCTAAGCGTGTTAATTGCGCCGCCAATTCGTCCATCAGTTCATTTTTAACTTCCCAAGGAATCTTTTCACCAAAGACAGGCAAGTCGCCGAGCAAAAGGGACAACCGTTGATAGTCAGCACTCGTCAGGAAGTCTTTTAAGACATAATATTCTTCCAATTGATCAATAATCGCTGTCAGCGTCGCATCCCGCTCTCCGTCAGCAGCCATTTCGTCTCGTACCCAAGTTAACAGCAGCAACCAATCCATCTTTTGCCCCCAGTGTAAGTGCTGCTCATAAGCCGGCAACTCTTCTGGTTCCAGTTGTTCCTGCAAGTAGCGGTATTGCGCTGCTGTGACAAGTTCGTTTACATAAAAATGATATTTTTTTACCATTAGCCTTCCCTTTCTGCCCTCTGATTTACCCAGTTATTATACATGATATACTGGCAGTAAACGCTAACGAAAGTAGGTAAGCCATGATTGAAATAAAAGGCCTGACTAAGACCTTTGGCGATCGACTGGCCGTTGATCGACTATCACTAACCATCAAACCCGGGGAAGTTCTGGGATTAATCGGCCAAAATGGGGCCGGTAAAACCACAATTTTCCGGATGATTTTAAACTTTATTGATGCCGACAGTGGCAGTATTCACTGGGATGGCCAGCCCATCAGCAACCAAGACCGGCAACAAATCGGCTTTTTGCCAGAAGAACGCGGGCTCTATCAAAAAGAAAGTATTGAAGCGCAAGTGCTCTACCTGGCCCAGCTCCACGGCATGGACAAAGCAAGCGCCAAGGCTGCCCTCCGGGACTGGATGAACCAATTGGCCGTCGTCGGCCGACCGGAGGATAAAGTTCAGTCCTTATCAAAGGGGAATGCACAGAAGGTACAGATGATTGCCGCCTTGATTTTCAAACCGCGCTTCGTCATTCTGGATGAACCCTTTTCTGGCTTAGACCCCGTCAACGCCCAGTATTTTTTGAAGGCCATCCAACGACTAAAAGAAGAAGGCGCCATGATTATCTTTTCCTCCCACAACATGGACAATGTCAGCCAGATTTCGGATCAGGTGCTCATGCTCAAAGAAGGCCGAACCGTCCTCTCCGGCCCGGTTGAAGCAATTCGCCAATCCTACGGAAGGACCAAACTAACAATTGAGGCCCCCCAGTACGAGCGCAAAGACTACCTCGCCATGCCTGGCGTCCAGGCAGTTCGACCAGCTGGGAATGGCTACCTCCTTGATTTAACGGATGAAAGTGCCGGCCCGGCCATTTTTAAAACGGTCACCGCGCAAGGCTATATTCCTGTCTTTTCACAACAGCCACCAACACTAGCGGAAATTTTCCAAAGGGAGGTCACGGGTCATGAATAAGCAACTCGCCCTTGTCAGCAAGCACACCTATTTCAACCGGGTCAAAAAACAATCCTTCTGGTGGATGGTCTGCTCCCCCTTCCTCTTAATTTTTGCGGCGGCCGCCATCGGCTTTGCCTTTGCCAGCTTGAATCAGGATAAAACACCTGAAGTCGCCGTTGTTGGCAATGCCAGCATTCGACAAGAGCTGCGCCATGATCAAAAACTGAATCTCAAAGTTTCGACCATCACCGATGCCAGCCAGGCCAAACGGGCCCTGCAAAAGGAGCAAGTCGATGCCGTCTTGACCCTAACGGCCGACAAAGGGACCCTGACTGCCCAGCCGAAAGCCGCCAAAATCGATACGGATGCCCTGAAGGCTTTCCTCGGCAAGGCCTATCTGCGGGACAAGGCCAGCTCGTTCGGACTTAACCAAGCACAAGTGCAACAGCTAACCCAGTCCTTTCACTTGACGACCAAGGTCGATAACCAAGGCAAACAGCAGGATGGCGATCAAGTGGCTGCGGTTCGGACTATCACCACCTCTGCGGTGGCCGTTATCGTCCTGCTCATCGTTTCCACCTACGCTTCCATTCTCGGCAATGAAATTGCGAACGAAAAATCAGAGCGCATTATGGAAACGCTGTTGGCTGCTTCCTCGGCCAAGGTGCAATACTTTGGCAAAATTATCGGTGTCCTGGCGCTGCTGCTGACCCAGGTCGCACTCTATGCCATCGGTCTGCTGCTGTTAATCGCACTTGGTTCCAAAATTTCAACAATTCAGGACCTGTTGAACAACATCAGCACGTTGTCGCCCGCCTTCTTAAGTTACACGGCTTGCTTCACAGTGGTCGCCACGGCCCTCTTCCTGGTATTGGCCGCCATTTGTGCCTCTCTGGTCAACGACAACGCCCAAATTTCAACAGCACTGTCCCCCATTACCATTCTTGCCATGATTCCCTACGTCTTAGGATTGGCTTCTTCTGATGGTAACGGCGCCAACCTATTGATGAAAATCATGGCCTACGTGCCCTTCATGGCCCAGACGGCCATGCCATCCCTTCTGGCTAACGATGCGGCCAACTGGTGGCAGGCCCTGCTTTCGCTTGCGCTGTCCACTTTGGCATTGGTGCTCCTGGCTTGGTACGGTCAAAAGCTTTACGCCCAAAACGTCCTGTCCTACTCGGATGACCCGATTTTAAAGCAGCTCCTCCGCTCGCTAAAACCTAAGCGAAGCCGGCAATAAAAACAAAAAGAACGGTGCGTTTCGCACCGTTCTTTTTTTCTAGCAGTCCAGCGCCTAGCCAAGGCTTGGGCTGCTTTTTGATAATGTCTTAAGAACAGCGAATTGCACATCCTAGACCGAAACCCGCCTGCCATCGAGACCCGCGCGAGGACTATGCAGCCGGCTCCTCTTTCTTTGAGCAACAAAAAAACCGACTCAACGAGTCGGTTTTACAACAATCAATGATTAGTCGAACCAAGAATCAACTTGCTTCTGGTTGTTCTTGATAAACTTGTCAGCCGCTTCCTTAGGAGAAGCACCGTTCTGAATATCAAGCATCACTTCTTGCATTTGCTTTTGGTCCCACTTGAACTTCTTCATGACCTTGTAAACGTCAGGCTTAGCCGTCTTCAGGTTCTTCCGCGTAACGGTGTAGATACCTTCGGACTTACCCATCGTGCCCTTAGGGTCTTCCAAGTAGTGCAACTTGTACTTTGAGAACATCCAGTGTGGATCCCAACCAGTCAAGACGATTGGTTGCTTAGCATTGTAAGCCTTATCCAAGGCCGTCACCATCGCACCAGAAGAGGATGGGTTAACTTGCCAACCAGAAAGGTTTGGATAAGCTTGGACAGTCTTCTTGGCGGCGTTGACGACACCAGAACCGTCTTCAATACCCGTAATGGACTTGTTGGCTTGATCCGTCAAATCACTGATGGACTTCACATCCATGTAATCAGGGACAACCAAACCAAGACGAGCTTGACCATTCAAGTTCTTACCAACAACGTCCACTTGGTTCTTGTACTTATCGTACATCGCCTTGTGGGTCACTGGCAACCAAGCAGAAGTTGTCGCATCAATCTGCTTGTTCGCCAAGGACTGCCAGTTCACGGCATTATCCAATGGCGTCGTCTTCACGTTATAACCGTGTTGACGCATAGCTTCGGCCAAAACATTAGTAGAAGCCACTTCGGAATCCCATTCAACATAACCGAGGGAAACCGTCTTACCCGTTGACTTCTGGCCGGCGATGCCCCCAACAATTCCTGAAATGAACATGATGAGAATCATTGCCCAGGCACCCCACTTACGCCACTTAGGGAACTTAGGGGCCGTAGCAGGCTGGGTGTTCAACTTTTGTACGAAACGATCAATGATGATGGCCATAATAACCAGGGCCAAACCATTCACGAAACCGGAACCAACATCAGCGTGTTGTACGGCTGACAGCACCCCACGGCCAAGGCCAGGAGCACCAATCATGGAAGCCGTCACCACCATGGACAAAGCCAACATGATGGTCTGCTTGGAACCAGCGATAATCGTGTTCTTGGCATTTGGCAGTTCAACCTTGAACAACTTTTGCCAAGTCGTTGCACCGAAGGAATCGGCCGTTTCTTCCAAGGCCACTGGCACTTGTGCCAAGCCCAAGTTCGTCAAGTTCACGACTGGTGGCAATGAGAAGATCACGGAGGCGAAGACCCCTGGCACAACCCCGATGCCGAAGAAGGCAACGGCTGGAATCAAGTAAACAAAGGCTGGCATCGTCTGCATGAAGTCCAAAATCGGCTTCACAACAACGTGAACCTTTGGTGCCTTAGCCGTCCAGATTCCCAACGGGATTCCAATAATCAAGGCAATCAGCGATGACGTGAAGACCAAGGTTGTGGTCTGCATGAAGTCATCCCAGAGGTTTTGGTTAGCAACCAAGAGCAGGCCCAAGAGGACGAACAATGGGAAGCCGTACTTCCGAATTGTCGTCAACAAGGCCAATACGACCATCCCAACAATGAAAATGGGCATTGGGATGTTGGTCAAAAAGTTCGTAACTGCATCGGACATTGACTGACCGGCGTTTTGAATTGCATCAAAGAAGCCAGACCAGTTCTTTGTCATCCAGTTAACACCGTCGGACACCCATTGGCCCAACGGGATTTGATCTACGGAAAACAAACTATTCATTTTCTTGTCCTTCTCCTTCGTCGGTTTGGGCTAGTGCTTCAATGACCGCTCCGCGAATGATAATACCCAACATGCGGTTATCATCATCCACAACCGCCACGGGCGTGTGGGCGTCATAAATGATATTCAAGATATCAGCAACCAGCGTATCTGGCTTAACCGTTGGCATGTCGGAAACCACGTCCGTCAATGGCAACTTGTCTCGACGGGCCTTCACAGCGGCATCAGACGTAATGTAGCCCATGAACTTGCGGCTGGCATCTGTTGCGACCAAGCCAGAAACTTCTTCTTCGGACATCCGGTGCAAGGCAACGTTTGGTCCATCAGCTTCGGCGTTAACCGTCAAGCCTGGTACCATAATCGTTTCAGCATTCAAAACCTTGGAACGGTCGACATCCTCAACGAAGCTCTTCACATAATCGTTAGCAGGGTTGGTCAAAATTTCTTCCCCGGTGCCGGTTTGCTGCAAGAAGCCGTCCTTCATGATGGCAATCCGGTCACCCAAACGCAGTGCTTCGTTCAAATCGTGGGTGATGAAGATGATGGTCTTCTTAACAGAAGCTTGCAAATCAAGCAATTCATCCTGCATTTCACGACGAACCAATGGATCCAAAGCGGAAAAGGCTTCATCCATGAGCAAGATATCGGGGTTGTTTGTCAGCGCACGGGACAATCCCACTCGCTGCTGCATCCCACCAGAAAGCTGGGAAGGATACTGGTCCTTAAAGGAAATCAGCTTGGAATTCTTCAAGGCCTTTTCGGCCCGCTCGCGACGTTCCGCAGCAGGCACTCCTTGAATCTCCAAGCCGAATTCCGTGTTTTCCAGAATCGTCCGGTTTGGTAACAAACCGAAGTTCTGGAAGACCATGGACATCTTCTTCCGACGCACTTCCAACAACTGTTTCTTATCGGCCTTCGTGACGTTGATATCGTCGACGATGACATCCCCTGAAGTTGGCTCGTATAAACGGTTCAGCATCCGGATTAACGTTGACTTACCAGAACCAGACAGTCCCATGATGACGAAGATTTCGCCTTCATTGACTTCCAAGTTCATGTCGTAAACACCAACGGTCGAACCAGTCTTTTCAAAGATCTCGTTCTTTCCTTTGCCTTCGTGAACCATTTTTAGGGCAGCTTTTTGGCGCTTTCCAAAGATCTTGGTTAAGTGTTTAATCTGAACTTTTGGCATAAGCCCTCCTAATATTTGACTAACCTGCTAATTTAAAATAAACTAACAAGTGCCCACCTATTAAATGAACAACGGTGGGCAATAGTGACCACTTACTATCATACACGAGTGTTCACTTTTGTCAAATTGTCCCAGAATCAGACTGGCCATGCGGCAATGAGGAAATGAGATGCCTAAAATTAAAGATCCAAAGTACCATCAAATTGCGTTAGAAATCGCAGAACATATTGTCAACAAGCAGTTTACTGTGGGCGAAAAGCTCCACGCCCGGTCGACTTTGGCTGCCACTTTTGGGGTCTCCGCTGAAACAGCCCGTAAGGCCATTTCCGTGCTAGCTGACCTGGATATTGTCCAGCCCGTTCATGGTTCCGGTGTCGAAGTCCTGTCGCGTGATCGTGCCAAGGACTTTCTGGACCAGGCTCAGGAAAGCCGGGACCTGCAAGCCACCCACAAGAAAATTAAAGATTTAATTGCCCAGCAAAAAGAAGACTTAACCAACTTAGATCAAACCTTCTCCATGTTGGTCCAACAAACCCAACGGGTTCGTCAGAATAATCCGATGTCCCCATATGAGCTGATTCCACAAAATAATTCCGACAAGCTGAACCAATCAATTGGTAGCCTGAACATCTGGCAGAACACTGGTGCTACCGTGATTGCCATTTTGCACGGCGAAGATTTGATTCTATCGCCTGGCCCCTACGCCAACATCACGGCCGGCGATACCGTTTACTTCGTCGGCTCGGACAAATCAGTCCAGGCAATGGAACAATTTTTCAGCCCAGAAGAACCCACAAAAAACGCCTAGCAATGAACGCGGCCTGCGTCATCTGCTAGACGTTTTTTTTACCAGCAGTCAAGCCGATCAAGGCTTTGACTGCTTTTCTTTTTAATGACTATTTGAACCAGGCAGCCACTTCCTTTGGATGGGCCTTGATCCAGTCGTCGGCCGCCTCCTTGGGCGACTGACCCTCCTGCATCTTGAGCATAACCCCTTCCATATCTTGCTTGGTCCACTTAAACTTTTGCATGACCTTGTAGACATCAGGCTTAGCTGATTTCAAATTCTTGCGGGTAATGGTATCAATGTGTTCGCCAGAGCCCATCGTGCCCTTTGGATCTTGCAAGTACTTCAAATGGTACTTTTGAAAAATCCAGTGTGGGGACCAACCGGTCACAATAATCGGCTGATGGTTTTGAATCGCCTTGCCCAGAGAAGCCGTCATGGCGCCCGTTGAGGCCTCTTGTAATTGCCAGCCGGACAAGTTGCTGTAATCAGACAGCGTCTTCTTGGCTTGCTTCATTTCACCGGCACCAGGTTCAATCCCCGTAATGGTCTTGTTCGCCTGGTCGGTCAAATCAGCAATGGAATTGACCGGCATGTAATCCGGTACGACCAGTCCCGTCTTAACGCCAGTCACACTCGTACCAGCCACCTGAATCTGATCCTTGTACTTCTTGTACATTTCTTGGTGGGTCAAGGGCAACCAGGCAGCCGTGGAGGCATCCACCTGGCCGTTGGCCACCGACTGCCAGTTGACCGCGTTATCGAGCGGCGTCATCGATACCTGATAGCCGTGCTGCCGCATGGCCTCGGCCAACACGTTCGTCGAAGCCACTTCCGTATCCCACTGTACATAACCCAGCGAAACTTTTTTACCAGATTCCTTAGCCGCTTGGAAAGAGCCGACGGCACCGGACAGCACGAAGATTGCAACCATGGCCAGCGCCCCCCACTTCTGCCACTTAGGCAGCTTGGGTGCGGTGACATCACCGCGACTGAGGCGGCCGACCAAACGATCGATGATAATGGCCATGATGACCAAAGCCAACCCATTTTCAAAGCCAGCGCCCACGTCGGCGTGTTGCACAGCCGAAAGTACGCCCCGACCCAAGCCGGGCGCACCAATCATCGACGCCATTACGACCATGGACAGCGCCAAACGAATCGTTTGCTGGCAACCTTCCAAAATGGTGTTCGTGGCGGCTGGTAGTTCTACTTTAAACAGTTTTTGCCAGAAAGTGGCCCCAAAGGAATCCGCCGTTTCTTCCAAAGCCAGTGGTACTTGTTGAAAGGCCAAGTAGGTCAGATTGACCACGGGGGGCAGGGCAAAGACAATCGAGGCCCCGACGCCCGGTACCACGCCAATGCCGAAGAAGGCGACGGCCGGAATCAGATAGACAAAGGCCGGCATGGTCTGCATGAAGTCCAACAGGGGCTTCACCAGCAAGTAGACCTTGGGCTTTTTAGCCGACCAAACGCCCAGCGGTACCCCGATGACCAAGGCAATCAAGGAAGAAAGCAGCACCAAGGTCAGCGTCTGCATGAAATCATCCCAGAGACGCAGGTTGGCGACTAGTAAGAGCCCGAAGAGCACAAAGCTAGCAAAGCCAAACTTTTTACGTGCGGTAAACAGTGCTAGGCCCACCATCACGAGGATAAAAACTGCCATGGGGATGGTGGTCAAAAAATTAGTGCTAGCATCCATCAGGCTATTCATAAATGACTGAATCCCATTGAAGAAACCAGCCCAGTTGGTCGTTAACCAGCCAACCCCATCCGATACCCAGTCACTGATGGGTATCGGATTCATTGAAAACAACGTGTTCATGATCCGCTCCTTTATCATGCTGATGCGCCCATCAGCAAAATGATCCGCGTTCAAGTGCCCACCCATTTTAAAAAAGAGATGGGCAGTCCTTCACTCTTATCTTACAGGAAAGAATCCATTTGTCAAAAAAAGAACAAACCGACTGGTTTGTTCTTGTATCACGTTATGCTTGTTTATTTTTGCAAACGCTGGGCATAGGCCCGACTAGCTGCTTCATAGCCTGGCTTGTTCAACAAAGCAAACATGGCTGTCTTGTAGGCTTCAACACCCGGTTGGTTGAAGGGGTTAATGGCAAAGAGATAGCCAGAAATACCGACCGCCAACTCGAAGAAGTAAATCAACTCCCCGAGATTAAAGGCATCTTGGATGGCCACTGTCACGGCCATGTTCGGCACACCCCCATCAATGTGGGCTAAGGCTACGCCCAGTGCTGCTGTTTGATTGACCGTACTGAGCTGCCGGCCCTCCAAATAAGCGAGACCGTCCTGCTGATTGGTCACTGGTACCGTCGCATCGACCTGTTCTTGTTCAACCCGGACGACCGTTTCAAACAAGTCCCGCCGGCCTTCTTGGATGTACTGGCCGATGGAGTGCAAATCCGTTGAGTAGTTGGCGGAAGAAGGGTAAATCCCCTTTTGGTTCTTCCCTTCGGACTCCCCCATCAGTTGCTTCCACCACTCGCCCAGGTACTGCAAAGAGGGTTCCCAGTTAGCCAAAATTTCCGTGTGATAGCCCTTATCGTACAAAATCCGCCGGGCGGCAGCATACTGCAGGGCTGGATTATCGGCTAGCTGCTTGGATTGGTAGTCACCTTCAGCTTCTTTAGCGCCAGCCAAAACCTGTTCAATGTCAATGCCAGCCGCTGCCATTGGCAGCAAGCCGACCGCCGTCAAGACAGAGAAACGGCCCCCGACACCATCGGGAATGACAAAGCGTTCGTAGCCCTCACTAAGGGCTTCATCGTGCAGAGCCCCCCGCTCGCCATCCGTTGTGGCATAGATTCGTTGGTTGGCCCCAACTTCGCCATAACGGGCCACCAATTCCTTACGGAAGAAGCGGAAGGCCAGTGCGGGCTCCGTTGTCGTCCCGGACTTGGAAATCACGTTGACCGAAAAATCCTGCTTGCCGATGACTTGCATGGTCCGTTTTAAATCAGCGGCAGACAGGGAATTGCCGGCAAAGTACACCTTACACTCCTGGTCCTGAACCAGGTCATTGTGCCACTTGCTCTTTACAAAATCCAAGGCCATCTTAGCGCCCAGGTAGGAGCCACCAATTCCGATGACGACTAAAACCCGAGACTGCTGCTGGATGCGCTGCGCCGCATGCTGAATGGCCGTCAATTCTGCTTCTGTGAACGTTGAAGGCAAGTGCAACCAGTCAGTATAGCGGGCGCCAACGCCTGTTTTAGCCCGTAATTGCTGGTCAGCATGCTCAATTTGTGTTTGAATATCGGTCCACTCACTATCTTGGATGAAGTGTTCTAAACCGCTGCGATCGAATGCGACTGTCATGGTTGTCCCCCTGCTCTTTCAGAAAGTCCTATTAGGGTCAGTATAGCATCTTTTGCGAAATTAAAAAGCTGGTCGCTTGATATGAAACAAAAGCGCTCCTTTTATTCATTTTCGACGGCAACCCCATTCAAAACCAGTGGAATTTCCCGTTGCTGCTTACTGCTACCCGGCAAGTAATCCAACTCGCTAGTCGGCTGGGCGTAAGTCAAAACCGCATCCGAGTTGGGATTAGGCCGCTGCTTCAAGGCAGCTACCTTGGCCAATTCGATATGCCCTTGCTTGGCTGTCCAGTAAGTCCTGGTGTCGCCCACCTGAACCTGGGCCTTGGCCCGGTCCTTTTCGATTGGCAAGCGGGTCTGGCCGGGCAGTTGGCTACCGGCCTGGTAAGTGTGTGCTTCCTTCTTGGCCAGCACCTGGTCGACAATATCAATCGTATCTTGATAACGGTCCACGTTGTCCTGGTAGTCGCCGGCATCGTTGACGACCGTCAAAAATTCGTGCCCGTCCTTGGATTTCACATAGCCGGTAAAGCAACCCCCGGCCTCCGGCGTGGAACCGGATTTGAGCCCGAGAATTTGTAGATTGTTCGGATTCTTGAGATTGGACTCGATATCATCAAAGGCCGTGCCGAAGTCAGAAGCCTTGGTCAACGTCACTTTCTTGTTCTTCACATAAGTTAATTGGTTTTGTGACCGCAACTGCTTTAAGGAAGGATCCATGGCCAAAATCTTGTTGGCAATCTGGGCGATCTGGGTGGCCGAAGCATGATTGTAGGCATCATTAGGAGCCGAGCTAATTTTGCTACCAAAAGCATCCCCGTTAACTTGACCCGCGCCGTTATACCAAGCGGAACCCTTCAAGTTCAGATCCTTGGCCCAACTTTCTAACGTGTCCTGGCCGGTTTTGTGGGCCGGCGTTAGATGGGCCACCAAGGCAAAGGCCGCATCATTCGCAGAATTAGTAAACATCGCCCGATACAAATCTTTCACGCGGACTTGGTCACCACTCTGGATATCCAAGTGGGAGAAGGCATCGTTACTCTGTTTGGATAAATCAGCGGCATTGGTAATCTTGACCCAATCATCCCAGTTCAAATGACCACTTTGGATGTTTTTCAGGACACCGTAGGCAGTCAGCATTTTGGACTGTGAGGCAATGGCCACCTGCTCATCTGCTTTTTTATCGCCTAAAATTTGGCCGGTGGTCAGATCCACAACCAAAGCCGACTTGGCATCCGTCTTGAGGGCCACCGGCTGATCGGGCGTCCGTTTGCTGTCCTGGTCACTGCTGTGATGGGGCCAAAAGAAGACCAGCGCAGCGGCAGCCAGCGCTAAGACGACGAGGACTGTCCCGAGAGCCAGCCAACGGCGTTTCTTACTGGCTTGCTGATTCATTGCTGTTAACTTTTGATTCTTTTTTGACATGCTGTTCTTCTTTACGTTGTTTTAACGGCAAGGTTAACACAAAAGCGGTCAGTGCCGCATCCGATTCCACCGTGATTTGTCCGCCGTGTTGGTCCACAATTCCTTTGACAATGGCCAAACCAAGGCCAGTCCCGCCGGTTTTTTGATTACGAGATTCTTCGACGCGGTAAAAACGATCAAAGAGCTGTTGTTGGGCAGCTGGTGGGATGGCCGGGCCATCATTTTGTACCCGAATCACCACCTGCTGCTGATTTTTAATTTGGCCCGTTAATTTAATAAAACTGGCGCCCGTGCCATACTTCAAGGCATTTTCCACCATGTTAATCAGCACGCGGGCCAGCTTATCTGAATCCCCGGCCATGACAATCAGGCGGGGATGCAAATTCGTTGCTAATTGAATGTGCTTTTCCTTAGCCTCCATGGCGTAGTTGGCTAGGACCTGCTCAAAGAGATCTCCTAATGAGAAGGACGTAACATTCAAATTGACTTGGGCCGTCTCCAACTTCGCAAACTCAAAGAGGTCTTCCACCAGCGTCTTCATTTGGTTGGCCTTATGGTAGGCCGTTTCCGTGTATTTTTGCTGGTCCGCTGTCGAAATCTTAACCTGGCCGTTGACCACCAGTCCCAAGTAACCAATCATGGCAGTTAAAGGGGTCCGCAGGTCATGGGAAATATTTTCCATCATTTCTTCTTTGGATTTTTCCACCGCTTGCTGGGCAGCAGCCTGCTGCTGATAGCTAGCAAGCAGTCTTTCTAGAGCAGCGTCCAGTGCCGCTACCTGCCGGTTTTGTCGATTGAGCGGACTAACGGCAGGTAGGTCGGCTAACCGCTGCTCCGCCAGTGCCTGCAGTCGCTCATAAAAAGCGGCCAATGCCCGCTGCTTGCGATAGGCATGATACAGGGCAATGCATAACAAGAGCAGCAAGAGCGCCCAAGCCCCGTAAAAAAAAGGCCAGCGGATGAACGCCGACCAATTTTCTACGCGTCCTAGCACTAAGCTACTGAGTCCCAAGGCTAGGACGGCCGTGACCGGTAATCCCAGCAGCAACCTGCAGAAAGCCTGTCCTTTCGCTTGTCTTGCAGTTTTCATGATTAGCTCACTTCAATTTTGTAGCCGACGCCCCAAACGGTTTGAATGACTTGATCGCCATTCGTGGCCGCTTCCAACTTATCCCGCAGATGGGAAACATGGACCATGACGGTTTTAGCTGACACCACGGATTCCTGCTGCCAAACCCGTTCAAAAATATCATCGGCAGAAAAGACCCGGTTGGGATGGGACGCTAAGAGGTATAGAATACCAAATTCCAGGGCCGTCAAGGACACTAAGTCCCCATCAGCAGTTTTAACTTCATGGGAGTCTTTATTGATGACCAAGGAGGCGACCGTCAGGACATCCGGCTTTTCTTCCTGTACGCCATTCTGAGAACGGCGGAGCAAGGACCGAATGCGGGCCATGACTTCCAGTGGGTTGAACGGCTTCGTGACGTAGTCATCTGCACCGGAAATCAGGCCCTGGATTTTATCCATATCCGTGGACTTGGCCGACAGCATCAGAATCGGAATCCGCCGATCCTTGCGGACTTCCTTTAACACGTCCAAGCCAGACAAATTGGGCATCATAATGTCCAAAATCATGAGCGCGATGTCTGGATTGGTGTTCAACTTGGACAGCGCCTCTTTGCCGTCTTTGGCAATGACCGGTTCGTAGTCTTCATTTTTTAAGTAAATTTCAAGTAATTCTGCAATTTCTTGATCATCATCGACCACTAAAATTTTCATGGTTACTCCTCGTTCGCCTTGGCATCTGTCCGGGCTTGCTGCCCTAACTTAGACAGGGCCAACACGCCCCCTAAGTCATAACCCACTCGCTTGCGGTTCCAGAAGAAGGCCGCTAATGCCAGGCCAAAGACTAGGGCGTTGCCGTAGTCGGGCAAAACTGGATTGATCGTCGTCGGCAAATACAGCAGGCCAAAGAAACCAACAATCCAGGCCAGTGAGACCAGGAGAAGCAAGAGCCAGGTTGGCATTTGCTGCTTTTTTGCCGTTGCCGGTGCTGTTGGATCAACAATCAAGCGCTTCATGGCAACGGTGTAAATGACCCCACCCCAGATGGATAGCAGCAGGGCCGTCAACAAGCCCAAATTCTGCCCATTATTGCTCTTGGAAAGTGAGGCTGTCACCGTGAAGAAGGCGGCGATGAACATCAGCAAGACCAGCGATGTATCACTGGCCAAAAAGGCAAAGGAATAGTCGTGTAAACGCTTGGACCAACGCTGTGGATTCAAGTAAGATTGTACCGCCTTTTCAGGGCTTTCAAAGAGCTGCACCGCCGTCCGGCCGACCTTTTGCCCGGCCAACAGTTGCTCCGTCACTTCCGTAACAATCGCTTCCTTTTGTTCCGCATCGATTTCATCGTGGGCCAGCAGGTGCTTGTTCAGTTTAAAAATAAAGTTTTCGTTTTTCTTCGTTAAAGTAGGCCTAGCTGCAGACATAGTGCTTCCTTCTTTTCTTTTTACACGTTGAAACGGAATTCAATAATGTCCCCGTCTTGCACGTCATAGTCTTTTCCTTCGGAACGCAGTTTACCGGCTTCTTTGACCGCCTTCACAGAGCCGTATTCGTCTAAGTCGGCAAAAGCCATCGTTTCGGCGCGAATAAAGCCCCGTTCAAAGTCGGAATGAATCACGCCGGCCGCTTGTGGTGCCTTGGCACCGGCCTTAAAGGTCCAAGCCCGCGTTTCCTTGCCCCCGGCCGTGAAGAAGGTCCGCAAGTCCAACAGGTGGTAGGCCGTGCGAATCAGCTTGTTCAAGCCCGGTTCCGCTACCCCGGCCAGTTCCAAATAATCAGCCTTCTCGTCGTCTTCTAACTGTGCAATTTCTTCTTCGGCATTGGCGGACAGCGCAATCACATCGGCGTTTTCCTTGTCAGCAAAGTCCTTAATGGCTTGATAATAAGGGGACTGCTCGGGCGCTGCCATGTCATCCTCAGCAATGTTGGCCACGTAGAGGATGGGCTTAGCCGTCAACAAGAAGAGCCCCTTCACAATCGCCCATTCATCATCAGAAAAATCAATGGTCCGAACGGACTGGCCGGCTTCCAAAACGGGCTTAATTTTTTCTAAGACCGCTGCTTCTGCCTTCGCCTGCTTATCCGCGCCCTTGGCAGCCCGCGCCACCTTGGCATAGCGCTTCTCAACGGCTTCCAAATCGGCCAAGACCAATTCAGTATTGATGGTTTCAATGTCATCCAAGGGATCAACCTGCCCGTTCACGTGGATAATCTCGTCGTCATCAAAGGCCCGCACGACGTGCACGATGGCGTTGACCTGGCGAATGTTTTCCAAAAACTTGTTGCCCAAACCTTCACCTTTGGAAGCACCCTTGACGATGCCGGCAATATCGGTAAACTCGAAAGTTGTCGGAATCACCTTGTCCGCCGGTTCGATTTCTTGGATACGAGCCAAGCGGCTGTCTGGTACTTCGACAATGCCAACATTGGGTTCAATGGTGGCAAAGGGATAGTTGGCCATTTCAGCCCCGGCTTTGGTAATTGCGTTAAAAAGGGTGGATTTCCCTACGTTTGGTAATCCAACGATACCCGCTGTTAAAGCCATAGTTTAGTCTTTCCTTTCACTGGCTGGCGCCGTCTGGTCAGCCTTCTTCAAAATTTTCTTAATTCGTTTATTAAAATCATGTCTGGTCAACATAATCGTGCGATCACAGGCTTGGCAAGTGATCTTGATATCCGCCCCCATCCGGTGGATTACCCAGGCATTGCTGCCACAGGCATGGGGCTTCTTCATTTCAACCAAGTCTCCTAATGCATAATCTGGTAAAGCTGCCATTTACTCCTCCCCAATCTGCAAAATTGACAAAATTCGGGTCAAATCATCCTGGGATAAGTAAGGAATCTCAATCTTGCCCCGGCCCTGCTTATTGGCCGAAACCTTGACCTTGGTCCCAAACTTCTCTTCAAGACGGTTGGCCAAGTCCGCCGCATAGGGCGAAGGGGCCGCCTTCTTTTTGCTGGACTGGCCGGCATTGGTCTTCTTCACGAGGGCTTCTACCTGCCGCACGTTCAGTTGGTTGGCAATGACCGTTTGGACCAGTTCGTGGAGCTGTTCCTCTTTTTGCAAGCCCAACAAGGCGCGGGCCTGGCCCATGGACAGTTCGCCACTTTGGACTAGCTGCTGGACCTCATTGGGCAATTTCAGTAGGCGCAAGGCATTGGCAATCGTTGCCCGTTCCTTCCCCACCTTATCGGCCAATTTAGACTGCGTCAGATCAAGTTGGGCCATGAGCCCCGCATATGCTCTGGCTTCTTCAATCGGATCCAGGTTGTCCCGTTGCAAATTTTCAATCAGCGCCAAAGTAGCCATGGTTTGGTCATTACTGTCTCGGACAATTCCTTCGATGGTCTTGGCCTTCAGCAACTGTGTTGCCCGAAAACGCCGTTCGCCGGCAATAATTTGGTACTTATCACCACTTTGGCGGACAATAATGGGCGTTAACAGGCCATTTTCTTGAATGGACTGCGCAAGTTCCTTGATGGACTGGTCATCAAAGCTTAATCGTGGTTGGTAGGGATTGGCTTCGATGGCCCCGATTGGTAACGGTACGACCTGCTCCCCTGCTTCCGGATTGCGACCAATGGTCCGTGAATGATCTAAAGCTTCCTTGGAAATCCGATTGGAGCCAAAGAGCGAATCCATGTTTTTGCCTAAGCCACCTTTTTTATTAACCATATTGTTTGATGACCTCCTGTGCAAATTCTCGATATACCCGAGCGCCTAATGACTTCGGATCAAAATCAATAATCGCCTGGCCGTAGGAAGGGGCCTCCGATAGCCGCACTGTTCGCGGAATCACCGTCTGGTAAACCCGGTTATCAAAGTAAGAACGCACTTCTTCGGCTACTTGCTTGGCCAAGTTCGTTCGGGCATCGTACATGGTCAACAAGATGCCGGCCATTTCTAACTGGTGGTTCAAATTCTGCCGAACAAGTTCAATGGAATTAATTAGTTGGCCCAGTCCTTCCAGTGCATAAAATTCGGTCTGGACTGGAATCAGCACGGCATCAGCGGCCGTGAAAGAATTAATGGTCAACAGGCCTAGAGAAGGCGGATTATCAATCAAAATATAATCGTACTGGTCGGCTACCTTGGCGAGGGCATCCTTGAGCCGGTACTCCCGTCGGTCAGCAGCGACCAGCTGCACTTCACTTTCGGACAGTTGAATGGTCGCTGGCAGTAAGTCCACCCCATCAACCGTCAAGACCACATCCCCCAGGTCCGCCTCATGCAAGAGGACATCGTAGAGGTCAATGTTGATGGCTGCCTTATCAATCCCAATTCCGGAAGTGGCATTCCCCTGGGGGTCTGCGTCAACGAGTAGGACTTTCTTCCCCGCCTTGTTCAAAGCTGCGGCCAAATTGATACTAGTGGTCGTTTTGCCAACCCCACCTTTTTGGTTGGCTAGAGCAATAATTTGCGCCATGTTTGCTACTCCCTTGCGCGCTTACAGCGGCTTTTTGCTAGGCGTTCCCGCTTGTCGTGGGTAGCGCTTTGGTGTCTTTTGCACCTTATCAATCACTTGAATGACTCGTGGATCCCCATTGGGCAGCGTAAAGGAAAAACTGTCCCGCAGTTGGCCGCCCAAAGTTTGCAGCGCCTGCTTGCCGGCAACGAGCTCCGCTTCGCCAGCGGACCCCTTCATGACCAGTAGCTGACCGCCAACATGCACGAAGGGGAGGGTGTACTCGGCCAAAACCGCCGTTTTCGCAACCGCCCGCGCCGTAGCAAAGTCATATTTTTCCCGTAACTGATTGTCTTTCCCCAAATCTTCAGCACGACCATGAATGATGGTCACGTCGGTCAAGCCTAATTCAGCCACCACCTGCTTCAAAAAATTCACCCGCTTATTGAGCGAGTCAACTAACGTCACGGATAGGTTGGGTAAAGCAATTTTCAATGGTAAGGCCGGAAAACCCGCCCCCGAACCAATGTCAATCAGACTGGCTGACCCCTCTCTTAGGGCAGGTACCTTGGTCGCCAATGTCAGGGAATCGTAGAAGTGTTTGAGATAAACGGCTTCCTTTTCCGTAATGGCGGTCAGGTTGACGGAACGGTTGGTTGCCACCAACAAGTGAAAGTAACGGTCAAAGGCTGCTAGCTGTGCTTTTGAAAGCGACAAGCCCGCCTGTTCTAAACTGTCAATAAATGCTGCTTGATTCAAAAGATGCCATCCAATCGGGCCCAATTGGACCTAGTATGCTAACTTTTAGAATACCGAAAAAAAGGCCGAGAATCAAGGTAAATCAGCCCCTTTTCAAGCCCGCTGAGCCACTAGTCCAAGCAAAGAAAAAACGACCTGACAAGAGGTCGTTTGTTTGACACAAGAACTTACTTGGCTTGCTGATATTTGTGAAAATAAAAGCCTTCTTCCGGCGCCTCATCGTAACGGAAAGGCGTTTCCTTGTTGATGCTGGCGACAGTCGGCAATCCAAAGCCAAAAATAAAGTAAGCGACGAGAATGCCTACCGTCCACCACCAGGCATTGGCCGTCATCATGGGGCTTAATTCGTGGATTTCAATCAATGCCAAGGGCGCAAAGAGCAGAAAGGCCGTCATGGAACCTGGGAAATAGATGGTTTCCTTCCCCAGCGGTGCTAGTTCCCGCAAGGCCAAGACACCAAAGAGGGTGTGCCCTAGAACTTCAATCAAGGCAAAGATGGCAAAGCACATGGCCATGGCCGTTGAATAGTGCCAATAAAGGAAGGGCGCTGCTAGAAACATTGCGAAGAGGTCAACGATGACTGCACCTAAGCGATTCCCTGGATAGCGATTCGGCATGGTCGACTTGAACAGAAAACGGTTAAAGCCCCAAACAAAGCCACCTGGAAAGCGGTATTCCTCTAGCTGGTGGCCGCACATGGCGATGAAAAGCGCATAGGCCAAACGGTGATCGTTCGTCAACGCGGTCCACTGAGTGGCCAAGCGGTAAACACTATAGATGAACAGCAACATATCCACGTAAAAGTGGGATAAGAGTATTTTTTTAATGATGTTGGTCATCACAATCTCCTTTTATGAGACGTTGTCTCAATCATTGAGCCATTATAGCATAAAAAAGGGACACAGTCTCCTTTTTATTCATCCGCCTATTCGGCCATCAACCAAGAACTGACCTGGGTCAATGCCTGTGCTGCTTCTGGTATGGGAAAGAGCACAAAGTCATGGTCCATTTCCGGATAACAGTAGATTTCGGCTGGCGCTGTTTCCTGTGCTTGCAAGGCCAAAACGTCCGCATAGAGCAAATCATGCGTCCCGGTCAATATTTTCACGTCGGGAAAGCGCGACCAATCCGCAAAAAGTGGGCTGACCAGCGGATCTTTGACCGACAAAGGACCGGCATATAGTGCCCCTTCCTTCGTCAGCGGCCCCAACTGCAGGAGGCGGTCGACGGACTGCAATGTCGCTTTTTTCGGATTCTGGTCTGTCAAATCCAACCAAGGGGAAAAGAGCACGATCTGCTGCGGTAAGGCCGCTTTTTCATAACCTGCGCGTAGCAGTAGTTGTAGTAACGTTAGCGCCAGGCCACCGCCGGCAGAATCCCCCATTAAAATCAATTCTTGGACTGGCAGCTTTGTAAACTGACAAACTTTTTGGAAGTTCTGCCAGACATAGTCCATCACTGCTGGTGCCTGATGGGCCGGGGCCTTCGGATAGATGGGTACAATAATTTGAGCCTGATTGGCATCGGCCATTTTTTGCCAAGTTCGGTAATGATAAATCGTCGGCTGGGCCCAGTAGGCCCCGCCGTGTAGGAAGTAAACGGTTCGTTCTACCGGCCCCTTCTCTGGTCGAATGACCACCGTTTGCTCATCGATAGCCGGTTCAAAGGCAATCTGCTTGGACTTAGCCACAGTAGCCGGCAGTTCGTAGTCAGCCTGACTCCGTTTGAAAGCCGCTTCGTACACGGCGGGCTGGTCGGGATCTTGCATCCGAATGACCAGGGGTAAGATTTTTTCAACGAGAACGCTGCGGGCGGACCGTTTCTGGTTCATGGTATGTAACGTAACCATCTATTGGCTCCTTTCTTACGATAAGTGGCGCTCATCAATTCCATCAGTTCTTCCAATAATAGCACCCAGTCAAGAGGGGGACAATGTTCGCGCAAATAAGATGCTTTGACGTCTAAATTCCGTCTAAAAAGTGTGATACTTTTTCCAGAAAACCACAGCATTAGACAGAAAATGGCGGAAAAACACATCACCAAAAAGCAAAGAAAAACCGCGCTATACCAACCGTTAAGGCTGATATAGCGCGGTTTACGCGTTCTGCTTGATTTAAGCATGAATGCCGACTAACGGACTCAAACCGTTGACCCCCTCATTACTAGTGAGATGCTCTATCAACTGAGCTAAGTCGGCAAAAGAAGTACTTAAACAGTGTACCAAAGGTCCACTTGAACTTCAACAATATTTTGCAAATATTGTCATACGGATGACAGGAATCGAACCTGCACGGATTACTCCACTAGGACCTAAACCTAGCGCGTCTGCCAGTTCCGCCACATCCGCAGGGCTCTGACAAGAAAATATCTTACAGGAAAGTTAATCGACCGTCAAGCCCTTTATAGAAAAAGCGAACCCGCTGCGACCAGTTCGTCTATTTTTTTCAATAATTTGTGTTGTAGGGTCGGCAAAGACAGTGCTGCCTGTTCTGCGGGGCTGAGAAAGGCCTGATTGGCCGCCAGCGGTTCGGTCGCCGGCAAAGCCACCAACCAAATTTCCCACTTTCGGTGTGTGAACACATGAGTGACGGGTTTGGTTGTTAGCTGTTGCCCCGCCAACGCTTCTACTGAATCCACTGGTCGTAATGGCAAGGTCCAAAAATTAGCCAATAACCCTTGCGCCGGCCGCTGTTCATAGAGCAAACGGCCTTGCTCGTCGTAGGCCACTTGGGCTTGGTAGACCTGTCGCACCGGCTTTTTCTTTTTACTTTTGACGGGGTAGGCGTCTTCCACCCCATCCCGGTAGGCAGCATTATAGGCTTTCACGGGCGAATGGGCACTATCTGGTTGATCTGCCTTCATATAAGTAGAACCCAAATCCATAATGGCCTGGTTAAAATCACCTGGTCGCTCTGGATCTACAATCGGCGCAATGGCCTGGTAGAAAATCTTCCTGGTTTTCGGCTGGGCAATGTCGGCATCAATTTTTAAGAGTCTGGAAAAGACCCGAAAGAAGTTACCGTCGATGGCCGGCACCACTTCCCCAAAGGAAATGGAGGCGATGGCAGCTGCCGTGTAGGGCCCCACCCCAGGCAGCGTCAATAGGTCATCGTAGGAGGCGGGCCAGTGCCCGTCCAGTTCGTCGACTACCACCTTCGCCGCCTTGTGTAGGTTCCGTGCTCGCGAGTAGTAGCCCAGGCCCTCCCAAAGCTTTAACACTTGGTCTTCAGGGGCGGCGGCCAGGTCTTGCACCGTGGGCAGCGCCGTCATAAAGCGGACGAAATAATCTTTGACGGTCTCCACCCGGGTTTGTTGGAGCATCAGTTCGGAAACCAGAACCCGGTAAGGGTCGGTATCCCGCCGCCAAGGGAGTTCTGACCGGCCCTCCTGGTCATACCAGGAAAGGAGGTCTTGGCGAAAGGCTGCGATTGTTGCTTGATTCCATTCTTCCATGCCCACCATTATAACACTTGCCATTCCGCCTGATTACTAGTATAATCAGTTTTTGTACTGAAAGATTTTAAAATTTATATATAAGGAGTTATCATTATGGCTCAAAAGACGCCTTTGAATTCATTTGCCCGCGCACGTAAGGTCGGCCACGACGCCGCCAAGAAGAAGCGCCAAGCGAACGTTGCCAAGTTGCAACAATGGGCTAAGGGAAAGACTACGGAAATTCCTAACACCAAGTAAGAAACTAGCCGCTGGCTAGTTTTTTTATTTAACAAAGCGGGCAACTGCCTTGTTTTCAAGCATTAGACTAGTTTATACTGAAGGTACTATTTCAACTTTTTTGGAGCGTACACATGATTGTTTCCTTAGCAAATAAAAGCAGACGGCGGGCCGTTTTTGCAGCGCTGCTGCTCATCATTCTTGCCGTCTTGATTGGTACCAATGCCGCCATTCCTGGCGACTGGGATGAAAACATCCGCTATTTCATGACCCAAATCCAAACGGATTACGGGGATGGCCTGATGGCCGCCGCGACCTTTCTAGGTTCGCCGGTGATGAACATGCTTTACTTGGTGATTTTGTCCATCGTGCTCTTCTTGGCGGACTTAAAGATTCCAGCGCTCTGGGTCTTCGTCACCACCTTTGCTGGTCAAGCAGTCAATCAGATTGTCAAAGCGTTGGTGCACCGGGAGCGGCCAATTGGCCACCTGCTTTCTGATTCAGGGGCCTCCTTTCCCTCCCAGCATTCCTTTGCCACTTGGCTGATGATTTTCATCATGCTCCTCCTGGTGGCACCCAATATTCGCAACGCGGTTACCCGCATTCTGGTCCGCTGGTTGTTGATTACCTTAGGTTTCCTCGTGATGTTATCCCGGGTTTACCTTTCCGCCCATTTCACGAGTGATGTGTTGGCCGGCCTGCTGCTTGCCTATGTCTGGTACGTCTTCGCCGCCTCCCTCTACGCCCCAGTGGCCCTCTTCTTAAAAAACAAATTCTGGCGGCTCAAGGATCAAGAAATTTAATCGCAATAGTAAAAAGCTTCGATGGCGCTCACCATCGAAGCTTTTTTTGTTAATAATCATAGTCTGCACTATCCATGGCTTCCACCTCGCCGAGCAGGTAGCCATTGCCGACACCAGAGAAGAAGTCGTGGTTGGCCGTGGAAGTAGAAATCCCGTTCATGACCACCGGATTAACATCATCCGCAGAGTCTGGGAAAAGTGGGTCCTGACCCAAATTCATCAAGGCCTTGTTGGCATTGTAGCGCAAGAAGGAAAGCACGTCTTCTGTCCAACCGAGTTCGTCGTAGAGCTCATGCGTAAACTTTTCTTCGTTTTCGTACAGATCGTAGAGCAAATCATAGAGCCAAGCCTGCAGGTCGGCCTGCTCTTCGGCGCTCAGCTTCTTAAAGCCGATCTGAAACTTATAGCCGATGTAAGTGCCGTGGACGGATTCATCGCGGAGAATAAGCTTAATAATTTCCGCCACGTTGAGCATCCGGTTGTGGCCCAAGTAATAAAGCGGCGTGTAAAAACCAGAATAAAAGAGGAAGGTTTCCAAAAAGACAGAAGCCACCTTCTTTTCCAGCGGGCTGCCCTCCTGATAAATAGCATTAATCTTCTGGGCCTTGTACTGCAAATATTCATTATGGTCCGCCCAGTCGAAGACCGCCTCAATCTCACTCTTTTCGTTTAGCGTCTCAAAGATGGATGAGTAGGACTTGGCGTGCACTGATTCCATAAACTGAATGTTATTCAGCACAGCCTCTTCCTTTTGGTTAACCGCATCCTGGCGCAAAGCCGCCATGCCGTCCTGTGACTGCAAAGTATCGAGGGTTGTCAGGCCCCCGAAAACAAGGTTAAAGACCCGCCGCTCCGCAGCGGACAAGTCCCCCTGCCAATTCCGCAGATCATTGGAAATTGGAATCCGCGTGTCCAACCAAAACTGCTGGGTCAACTTTTCCCAAGTGGCCTTATCCAGGGCATCCTCGATGTAGTTCCAGTTTACGGCCTGGTATGAACCATTTTGAATATGTTCCATGTTTACGCTCCCAAATGTGCTTTTATTGCTAAGAAAATCTTTTCTGCTTCACGGACCGAGCCCCGCAGTTCATAATCGCCAATCAACGGGACCTGATACTTGGCTGCATAGCGCTTGGCCGTCAAAATGTATTGGTCATTGAAATTCCGATTCCCCGAACCGACGACGCCCCGCAACAGGGCCTGGTTATCGGCGAATTCAATGTAGTCGCCCAGTGCGTTCGTGAAAATTTCGGTTACCTCAGGCCCCGTACCGGTCCCGCCTGTTAAATAGGTTGGCACCAGCACCACATAGGGCTGTCTTTCTTCCTGATAGTCGCTTTCGTCCCCGATGGCAGTCGCGGACAGCTCATCCCCGGCAGCCCTGGCGACCTGTGTTAATTTATCGACAAAGGAAGCCGTGTTGCCCTCCACAGTACTATATAACAGCCGGTATTTCGTCATACGTTCCCTTTCTAGCACGAGGCCAGTTTTTAAAATGATGTTATGTACGAAGCAGCCAGCGCTACTTCTTATTTCTTTAAATGGAGCAAGACTCACATTCGTTAATGCCTGATTCTTGATTGTCATCCGTGAAGGTCCGGACATAGTAAAGGGACTTGATGCCCTTCTTGAAGGCATAGTGCCGCAAGATGGACAGATCACGGGTCGTCATTTTATCCGTGCGACCATCCTTCCACTCGTAAAGACCAGCTGGAATCGTTGACCGCATGAAGAGCGTCAACGACATCCCCTGATCAACATGTTCCTGAGCGGCCGCATAAATATCAATCACCTTGCGCATATCCGTATCGTAGGCGGACACGTAATAAGGCAAGTTCTCGTTATTCAAGCCCGGGGCGGGATAGTAAACCTTCCCGATCATCCCCTCTTGCCGTTCTTCAATCTTGTTGACGATGGGCAGTAAGGAGGCCGTTGTGTTATTCACGTAGGAAATCGATCCCGTTGGCGCAATGGCGTGCCGGTAGGCGTTATAAAGACCGTACTGCTGCACTTGGTCACGCAAAACCGCCCAGTCCTTGGCATCTGGTACAGGCAGACCGGCAAAGAGCTGGCGGACCTTTTCTGTCTTTGGCGCCCAATCCTGGTTCAGGTACTTGTCAAAGTAGGCCCCAGAAGCATAGTCGGACTGGTCAAAGTCTGCAAAGGTTTCGCCCCGTTCCCGGGCAATTTTCATGGAAGCCAGCAGGGAATAGTAGTTCAACGTCATGAAGAAAGTCGACGTAAAGTCCAGTGATTCAGCATCCCCGTAGGTCATTTGATGCTGAGCGAAGAAAGCCGCCAGCCCCATGGCACCCAGGCCAACCGCATGGTTCTTCTGGTTCCCATTTTGCACAGAAGGCACGACGTTCAAATCCGATTGGTCCGAGACAAAAGTCAAAGCCCGAATCATCGCATCGACAGAACCGGCAAAATCATCCGCCTGCATCATGTTCACGATATTAATGGAACCCAGGTTACAGGAGATATCCTCCCCTAAGACGTCATAACCTTGCTCGTTATTCACCTTCGAAGGCTTTTGAATCTGCAGGATTTCAGAACAAAGGTTGGAAGAAACCACCTTGCCGGCGACCGGATTAGCCCGGTTAACCGTGTCCACGTTCATGATGTAAGGGTAACCGGATTCCTGCTGGAGTTTCGAAATTTCTTCTTCGACCATGCGGGCGGAAACCATCTTACGGCGAATAGCGGGGTTGGCCAACATTTGGTCGTATTCGGCAGTCAAATCCACGTAGTTATAGGGCTGACCGTAGACCTTTTCCACATCTGCTGGTGAGAATAGGGCCATTTCCTGCCCCTGACGGGCTAATTCATAGAACTTGTCGGGCATAATCAAGCCCAGGGACAGGGTCTTAACCCGCACCTTCTCATCTGCATTTTCCTTCTTCGTCGCCAAGAAAGTCAGGACATCGGGGTGGAAGACGTTCAGGTAGACCACACCGGCCCCCTGCCGCGCGCCGACTTGGGAAGAAAAGGTAAAGGAGTCTTCCAGCAACTTCATAATGGGCACAATCCCACCGGCGGAATTGGCGATGCCCATGACGGGTGCCCCTGATTCACGGACGTTGGACAAGTTAATGCCCACGCCACCGCCAACCTTGGATAGTTGCAGGGCAGAATTGATAATCCGACCAATCGAATTCATGTCGTCATCGGCCTGCAAAACGAAGCAGGAAACCAGTTCGCCCCGCCGGGCCCGACCCGCATTTAAGAAGGAAGGCGTGGCCGGCTGATAGCGCTGGTGAATCATTTCGTTGGCCAAGGACATGGCCAGGTCTGTATCGCCCGCAGCGTAGAACAGAGCGTTCATCGCCACGCGGTCTAAGTAAGACTCGACATAGTAGGCCTTGTCGTTCGTGCGCTGAGCGTACTGGTTGTAAAACTTAAAGGCAGCCATGAAGGAGCCAAAGTGAAAGTCTTGGTCTTCTAGGAAGTCGTAGAGGGATTCAATGAAGGTAAAACTGTACTGGTCCAGGACCGCTGGGTCGATGAAATCGTTTTCCACCATCCAGTCCAGCCGGGCTTGGAGCGAGTCAAAGGACAGCAGGTTCGGTTCCACGTTTTCCTTCATAAAAGCAGCCAGGGCTTCCTGGTCCTTTTGTAGTTGAATCTGATTATCCTTGGGGATATTGATCTCGTTGTTCAGATCAAAATAGCTAACGTCCGTCACGTCTAAATCAGTTAATGACATACCTGATCCTTTCTCAATATGTAAACAAGGGCCAGACCACCTGCTTGCAGGCAGCACTGACCCAACCAATTCACCGGCTTAAGCCGTTAGCTTTTTTAGTTCTCCAGGTTGGAAGCCCGCAAAGGCAGCTTGGCCGCTAACCTTCACCACTGGCGTTTGCCGGAAGCCCTCTTCCTTAAGCTGGGCCAAGTAGGCTGGTTGCTCTTCAATGTTGATTTCCTGGTAATCCAGGTTGGCGCGATCCAGGAATTGCTTCGTCATCTTGCACTGGATGCAGTTGTTCTTGGTAAAGACCGTAATTTCTGACATGTTGGGGTCTCACTTTCTCTTCGATTTAACTGAATTTCTGACGGCCAAGCGAAGCGGCGGTCAAAAATGAGCTACTTAATAGTTTAAATTATTTTACTAAGAGTTCAAGGCCCATATCCGTCTGTACAAACATTTGTTCGGATAAAGGTTGATAGCTCGGCCTTTACCTCTCTTACCCTGTCCGAAATTCACAAAATCAAACGCGGCAAAGGGCAAGAATAGGCAAGTTTGTGATATTTCAGAACAAGCGTCCAGCCCTGGCAAGGGTCCCTGTTCCCGCCGCTATTTTTTGCTATAATAAGCAATACAGACTTTAATTATAGGAAAAGAGGTTCTCACTGTGGATTCAGGTCCGTCGTTACTAACAAACTTTATCATTATTATCTTAGTGCTGCTCCTTGCCATTCTGTTTACCCTAACGGAATATTCTTTGGTCAAGGTGCGGCTATCTGCGCTGGAAGCACTGCAATCTGACCGGGAAAAGCCTTCGAAGAATATCAATCAGGCCATCCACATGGTCAGTCACCTGACTGAGTATCTGTCGACTGCACAGGTCGGCATCACCCTGACTTCTCTGATCTTAGGTTGGGTTGGTGAAGAAACGGTGGCTGAGTTGATCTTGCGGACGCATTTACTGCCCGAAGCCTACGCCAAGCCCGTGGCTTCCGTGGCCGCCATCGTAATCTTCACGGTGGTCCACGCCGTCTTCACCGACTTGGTGCCCAAGAACATCGCCATTGAAGAGCCCATTAAAATCTTGCTCTTCATCGTCAAGCCCGTGCGTTTCTTCCACGTGGCGCTCTTCCCCTTGATTTGGACCTTAGACCACTTGTCCAACGCCGTTACCAAGCTGATGGGCTTCCAAGTCACCAACGACGATGACATTTACTCTCAGACCGAGATTTTGTCGTTGTCCAAGAGCGCGGCCGAGGCCGGTGAATTAGACCATGAAGATTTGACCTTCATGCAGCGGGCCTTTGAAATGAACGACAAGGTCGCCGCCGACGTCATGATTGACCGGACGTCCATGGATGTCATCGACGTCCAAGACCCTATCAGTCACGGGTTAAACGAATATCTTAAGGAACGGCACTCCCGTTTCCCAGTCGTGGCCGATAACGACAAGGATAAGGTTTTAGGCTACGTCTTCAACTACGACTTAGTCCGCCAGAGCCGGATTTCTGGTCAGCAGCCCGTTGCAAAGATTATGCGGGACATTCCTGCCGTACCAGAAAACATGGACCTCCACGACGTCATGGATGAAATGATTATCAAGCGCTCCCCCATTGCAGTCGTGGTCGACGAATATGGCGGAACGGCCGGCATCATTACTGACAAGGATATTTACGAAGAGCTCTTTGGCTCTGTCCGAGACGAAATGGATGACGAGTCCGATGAGTACATCGAGAAGTTAGGCGATAAGCGCTATAAGGTCTCCGGTAAGACGACCTTGTATGACTTCCAACGCTACTTCCAAACCCAAGTCAAGGAGCTGGACGAAGACGAAGCTGTGACGCTGACTGGCTATGTGCTGAAAAAAGACCCTGACTTCCGTACGGGTGATTCCTTAAAGATTGCCAATTACCAGGTCACCGCTTTGGATTATGAAAACGCCTTTATTCCGGAGTTTGCGGTCAAGGAATTGGATCCAGAGCCAAGCAGTCCGCAACTTGCTGGCGAAGACCAACAGCATGACCAACCAGCAAGCAACGCACAAGACCAGATTAAGTTCGAGGTCAAAGCCGAAAAAAGGCCAAAAGAAAATGATAAGACGCATGACTAATCGGTCTTGCAAAAGACCAGCCGAGATGGCTGGTCTTTTTTCTTGGCCTTGGCAGCCAAGGCGTTTAGCCAACTGCTGTTTCGTGGTAAACTAGACCTAACCGTATTCAAGTAATCCAGTTCGACAAAGGAGTCTCGGGATGGCAATCGATTTGTACTTGGTCCGTCATGGCCAAACCTATTTCAACTTACTGAACCGCTTTCAGGGGCACGCTGATGCCCCACTGACAGCAGCAGGTATCGAGCATGGGCACGCAGCGGGGCAGCGCTTAAAGCATGTCCCCTTTGTGGCAGCCTATTCTTCTGACCTGACCCGGGCCATTCACACCGCCACCTACGCGCTCAGCGAAAACGAAGCGGGCGCTCCTGAACGGCCAGCGCTGCTGCCGGACTTCCGGGAAGAAAATTTTGGTTCCTTCGAAGGCCGGGACACACAGGTGGCCATGACCGAGCTCAACGCCTACTTACCTGGTCCCTATGCGTCCTACTCAGCCCTGGTCCAAGACAAGGGGATGCCCTTCGTCTTTGATCTCTTTGCGAAAGCGGATCCCTATAAACTAGCAGAAAACTACCAGGACTTCCGTATGCGCATCGAACGGGGCTTCCAGACCCTGTTGGACCGGCATGACCAAGCGGATCAAGCCGTCCCCGTTCTCCTGGTTGCCCACGGCACTGCCATTCGGGCCATCGCTGATTACTTCGGTCGAGCAGACCTAGCCAATGAATCCATTCATAACGGCGCGGTCATGCACCTCCAGCTAACTGCTGCCAATCCAAAGGGTGCCAGCATCCAACACTTTAACGATATTACGACTGTCTTTTAAGAGCAGACCAACCAGAGGGACATGCAGTGCATGGGCCCTCTTTTTCAAAAGAAAGGACCTTTCATGAATCCAGAAGCAACCAGCGACAAAACCGTCCTCCTCGCTGCCCTCGCCGGGCAAAAGGACCAACAAAGCAACTATGAATTAACGGAGTTGGATAACTTGGCCCGGGCCAACCACTTATCCCCCGCTGCCTCCTTCATTCAGAAGCTCGACCGGCCCAATCCGGCTACGTATTTCGGGAAGGGAAAGGTTGAGGAGTTAGCCACTGCCGTTCGTACCTACGAGGCCGAAATGGTGGTCACCAACGACGAACTCTCCCCTTCACAAATCCGGAATTTGGAAAAGGCACTGGACTGCACCGTCGTCGACCGAACTGGTCTCATCCTCGATATCTTTGCCAGTCGGGCACAAAGTAAGGTCGCCCAGCTTCAAGTGCAGCTGGCGCGACTTGAATACCAACTCCCCCGCTTACGAACGTCAATGTCCGTTTCCTTGGATCAGCAAACCGGTGCCGGCGGTGCTGGCTTTACTTCCCGTGGGGCTGGGGAAACAAAACTAGAACAGAACCGGCGCCGCCTGACCAGTGAAATGGTGGCCATTCGCAAAGAACTAGCAGCCATCCAAAAGGAAAGCGCCACCCAAGCCAAACAACGGCGGGCAGGCACCCTGCCCACTGTGGCCCTGGTTGGTTACACCAATGCCGGTAAGTCAACCCTGATGAACCAGCTCTTAGCCCGCTTCGGTCAGGGAGCTGGTACCGAAGCCGAAAAGCAGGTCTTTGAAAAGGACATGCTCTTTGCCACCTTGGATACAACCGTCCGACAGCTCACCTTACCTGATAAGAGGCAGCTGCTCCTGTCGGATACTGTCGGTTTCGTTTCCAAGCTACCCCACCATCTGGTGGCTGCCTTCGAATCGACCTTGCAGGAAGCCGCCCAAGCGGACCTGCTGCTGCAGGTTGTCGACGTTTCCGACCCCAACCACCAGGAAATGATGGCCACGACGGCCGCCACCCTCAAAGAACTGGGCATCACCGATAAGCCCATGATAACCCTCTACAATAAGGCGGACTTGGCCCAACTGCCAGCACCCGAGGTGGATGGCGACCAAGCCTTAACCATTACGGCAAAAGACCAGGCCTCTCAGGATGCCGTCCTGAACCTGGTGGAAAAGTGGCTCTTTGCGGACGAAGAAACAGTCACCCTGCACATCCCCTTCGCCGATTCACGCATTGTTTCGCAAATCCAGGACCAGCACGCCGTCATTGACCAGCGCTTTGACGAAGCGGGGACCTTCCTGACCGTCGCCCTGACCAGTAGTGAAAGCGAGCATTACCAACAGTACCGCATCTAAGCAAAAAACCGCTGCCAGCTAGCAGCGGTTTTTTTATTTGCGACAGAAAAAGCGGCCGGCTATCGATAAAAATCGATAACCGACCGCTTCTATCACTGCTTCAAAGAAGGTGATTGGGATTGCCCCTGCTGGGATCGAACCAGCGCATGGAGGTACCAAAAACCTCTGCCTTACCACTTGGCCAAGGGGCAGTCGTAAGTAAAGGCTCCAGTGAGCAATGGGAGCGGTAGGATTCGAACCTACGAACCCGAAGGAACGGAGTTACAGTCCGTCGCGTTTAGCCAGACTTCGCTACACTCCCGAATGCCTTACGACTAAATTAGTATATCAAGTCGCAGGCTATCTGACAAGTAGTTTGAAACAATTTCATCAAAAAAACGCCAACGAACGTTGGCGTATGCTAGCAGTAACTGCTATTTATTTTTGCTTGCTACCTGGGAACTTCCAGTTCCAGTCGCCGAAAATCTTCAGCATGGCTGGGACAAAGAGCAGGCGGATAATGAAGGCATCGAAGAAGACCCCGAAGGCCAGTGCCAGCCCGATGGACTTAATCGTTGGGTCTGGGTTCAAAGCAAAGGAACCAAAGACCGCAATCATAATCAAAGCCGCCGTGATAACAATTGGTCCGGAATCTTGCAGGGCAACCGTCACGGCCCGATCGTTATTGCCCGTCTTCTTGTATTCTTCGTGCGCCCGTGACACCATGAAGACTTCATAGTCCATGGCCAGGCCGAAGAGAATACCTGTGACGATGATTGGCATAAAGGCAATCAACGGTGCGCCCTTGGAGACGCCGAAGAGGCCCTTAAGGAAGCCATCTTGGATAACAGCCGTGGTAAAGCCGTAAGAAGCCATCAGGGAAACCCCGAAGCCAACCATGGCCGTAATCGGCACGATGAAGGAACGGAAGACCGCCATCAGCAGGAAGAAGGCCAAGATAATGATTGTGCCAATAAAGACTGGCGTTGCATCGTTGAGCTTCTTCGTGATGTCCAAGTTCACGGCGTTCACACCCGTCAAGGTAATCTTGTTACCATAACGGCTCTGTGCGGTATCGGAGTAATCCTTGATGTTATTGGCCAAGGTAGTCGTACCCTTGTCAGCAGAGCCACCCTTTGGAATAACCACCATCATGGCATACTTGCCATCTGCAGAAATCTGGTAAGGCTTGGCTGCTTGGGCCAGAATCAACTGCTTCCCCTTCGCTTCGGCTTCCGCCTTGGCTTGGGCCTGGGCCTGTTCACTTGGTGCCTGACCCGTTGCCTGGGCTTGGGCCATCAACTTTTGCTGAACTTCCTGGCCCAATTGCTGCTGAATTTGCTGGGACTTTGCTTGGTCAATCTGCAAAGGCGCCATCATCTTCAAGTGGTCCATGCCCGCAATGTGCTGGGCCATCTTGGCTACGTTCGCTTCGTTCGTGGCCCGGTCCTTGTCAGTATCCAACTTAACCACGGCCACCAAAGGTGCGTTCGTTCCCTCCCCGAATTCATCGGAAATAATGTCATAAGCTTGCCGTTCGGTCCGGTCCGTTGGCAGCGAACCGTTATAAGGCATGCCCAAACGCATGTGTGTTGCTGGCACCGCAATGCCCAGCAAGACAACGAGGGAGACAATGGAAATCGTCCAAGGGTGACCCGTGATAAAGCGGGTTACCTTGGAAGGGTTCTTGGCCATGTCATCAACAGAGTTGTTGTTTGGCTTGACAAACTTGGCCCCGTAAGCAATCAAGGCTGGCAAGAAAGTCAAAGAAGAGAAGACCGCGAAGAGCACGGCTGCTGCGGCAGCAAAGCCCATCGTCGTCACAAAATCAATACCAACAAAGGCCAAACCGCAGACGGCGATAATGACCGTCACACCGGCAAAGATAACGGACTTACCGGCTTCGGACAAGGCCCGGCCCATGGCCTCTGCCTTATCATCCGTTTCAGCCAAGTCGGTCTTGTAGCGGTTCAAAATGAAGAGCGCGTAGTCAATACCGACAGCCAAAGCCAACATGACGGCCAGCGTTTCACTGACATTGGCGATGGTGAAGAAGTTGGTTCCGATGGTAATAATCATAATACCGGAAACCAAGCCCACCACGGCGGAAATAATTGGCATGCCCGCCGTAATAAAGGAACGGAAGAGCACGAACAAGAGGACGAAGGCGATGGCCATTCCGATCAACTCGGACGTACCACCGACATCCAGCTCCTTAATCTTCACAGAGCCAGTGTAGGCGACCTTGTTCTGCTTGGTCTTAACCTGATCGTTGAAGATGTCCATGACGCCTTCAATCGTGTCATGGTCGACACTCGTCGAATCCTTCTTAAAGGTAATATCGACATAAGTAGCCGTCTTATCTTCGCTAATCGTGCCCTGCTGATAAGGGTTGGCAATGGACTTAATCTGCTTGCCATACTTATCTTGGACCCGTTCGATGCCCTTGTTGACGTCATTCTTGGTTTGATCCTTCGTGACGCCCCCATTGGACTTGTCCTGTACAACCACCTTCATCGTCCCTGCATTGGGATTCTGGTGGAATTCTTTTTCCAGTGTGCTCTGGATGTCAGTCGATGGAATACCGGAAATGGACAGGTTCTGCGTGAAATGAGAACCAAGCCCCAGGGCACCCCAGACCAACAGAGCTACAACAGCGATCCAACCCAACAAGGTCTTGCCCTTGTTGTGGAAGATCCACTTTCCTAAACGCTCGAGCATGGTCTGCTCCTCCTTCAATTTTTCAACATTAACTCAAGTTTAGCCGCTACCCCAGTGTTCGTAAAGGGATAAAACTGTTATACTGTTGCTATCTGAGACATAAATGGAGAAATGTTGCTGTTATGGCCAATAAAACCTATCAACTCATGCATGAACATTTGCTGGCGACCGCCATTACCATGCTGCAAACCGTCCCCTTTGCCAAATTATCCATTAAAGCATTCTGCGAAAACGCCAATGTCAACCGCAACACCTTCTACCGGCACTTCGATGATAAATACCACTTGTTAGAAGACATTTTGCGTAAACTCCTGCGCGAATTCACCAAGCAGATTGACCTCGACCAATTCGTGAAAGCCCCCTTCACCAATCTTAAAAAGTTGAAATTCGACAGCCATATCGAAGTCTTGGAAAAGCAACTTAAGGATCCGATCTTTGAAAGTACCTTCGATACCATTGTCTTTAAGTTGATTTTCAATGCACTCGAAGACCAAAACCTGATTTGGCTGATTGGCAAAATCTATGTTGTCCGCCTCTGGAATGAACACCTAGAAAAGCCCTACGATATGGGCCGGGACTACCGCCTGCTCGATCAAATCATTCAAAGTGAACAATTCCCCAGTCAATAAAAAATGGCAATCGTCCGAGACGATTGCCATTTTTTTAGTGGAATAGGGCCAGTAAGCTAACCAGCTGAATCCAGCCATTGTGGAACATGTGGACCAGCACCGAAGAACGGAGCCGGCCTGTTTTTTGGTAAACAAAGGCCATCACCAACCCTAAAATCATATAGGAGGGGATATCGAGCAGCGAGCGCCAGGTTAAGTTGCCCCCTAAGTGGTAGGCGCCGAAGAGAAAGGCGGACAAAATCACCGTCAGCCAGGGCGCCTTCCGGCTCGCAAAGTAGTGGAAAAAGAGTCCCCGGAAGAGTAGCTCTTCCATGAGCGGCGCCAAAATGACCACTACTAGGGAGAGCAAGACCCAAGAATAGACATTGGCCCGGTTGAAGAGCGCGTCTAGGGCCTCCTGGTTGGCCGTCGACCCATCCGTCCAACGGGCAAAGACCGTATTCTCCAGTAAATTCCACAGTAAGAGACCGACCCAACCCATGGCATAGCTCGCGAAGAGAAAGCCGATTTCAGACCAGGAAATCCAGGACTTTGGCCAGAGATGGAAGTGCAACTTACTGCCTTTCACCGTTCTGAAACCGGTTCGAATAAAGACATAGGCGAGCGCCAGCCCAATGACCAGGAGGCCAATGCGCTGCGTGCCCGTCACTAAAATTGAGCCCTGAATAAAGACATTGGCCAAATACTCCCAGGCCCAATAGGCGAGAAAGGCCAATCCACTCACCAGAAAGGTCATAACAGCGATGAGGGCCCCACGCAACCGCCCTTTTTGTGCTTCTTTTTTCATTAGATAACCTCTTAATTGACTATGTCCTAGTATAACAGAGGCCTTTTGAAAAAGAAAAAGCCCAGCCTTTCGGCTGGACCGGGCGCATTACCCTTTGCGAAATTTATCCGTTGGCATGAGATTAATAATGAAAATCACCAGCCCTAGAAAGGCACTCAATGCTAACAAAAGGCCGTTATCTGGTTGACTATTGCTCATCCCATCGAGTACATAGGACAGGGGCAACAGTACAATGAACCACCAAGGACGCAGACCCGTGTCTGCGAAACGGCGGTACTCCAATGATAGCGCCGGAATAATGGTTGCCAAGAGATAGAGCACCAAGAGTGCCAGCCAAGCGATGACAAAGACCACTGCTGCAACATTCCAGTCAGAGGTTGAGTCTTGGCGGACAATGTCCCAGAGCAAGGAGAAGCCGGCTGCCGCTAATCCAGCCAGCCAAATCAGCCCCAAAATGACGTGCATGAGCACGACCAACCAAAAGTCGGACCGGCTTGCCCGGCCTGAAAAGGTCGCGTAATTCTTCCAAAATTTCTTATATGCTGTCCACATGTATGACTCCTCTTTTATCGATTGACTACTACCAGTTTACCATAGTCCCAGTCCTGCTTTAACGGCTGTAAACCGCTTATGCTATACTGTTCCCATGAAAAAGAACGGATTCACGACAGCAAATAAGGGCTATGGCGCCCTCATCGTCCTCTTCACCCTCACCTTTCTCTGGGATAACTGGCCAGGCGCTAAAACCGTCCCTACCCTCTGGACCATCGTTGGGCTCTATCTCAGCAGCAGCCTCCTCTGGTTTTGGTTGAGCTGGCAGCGGCAGCACGGCTACGACCGCCTCCTGGCTTGGGGGATGATTGGTCAGGTAGTCGCGCTGGCCCTTGCCGATATGACCACGGCTCTTGCCCCGGCCCAGCAACTGACACTCGCCCTGCTGCACAAAGCGGTCATCTTTCTCAGCCTAATCTGCCTCTTCCTGGCAGCCTGGCAGGCCTTCCATAGCAAACAGCAAGCCCAGGACGACTAGGTCAGCGCCAAAGGGCGCTGGCCTTTTTTGTGGGGGGAAATGAATCACGGACGGCAGAGTGGCGGCGGCCGGTCCGCCAGTCTTGGTGGCTGGCAGCCCGCTGTGCTAAACTATACTTATGAAAAAATTAAGAGCAAATCGTAGTTTACTCGTCGGCGCCATCCTCCTGATCTTTGTCGCCATTATTAGCCTGACGGCCCCAAAAGATAATCAGGCAACGGCAGCCGTTTCCCTAGTGCTCTGCCTGGCCGCCTTCTTCGCCATGGCCTACAGCATCTACCTGGATCCCGATTGGGCCAATAAGTTACTGAATGCAGGGATTACCCTTTCTTTCGCCAGTTCGGCGGTTCAAAATCTGCAAACCCTCATGCCCAACCTGATGACTGATGCGGCTTTCCATACACTCGGTAGCGGTTTTGCCATTTTGGCAATCGTCTTGTTGCTGGCCTATGGATTCATCCTGCTGAGAAGAGGACGGCGGGGTAAGTGATATAAGTAAAAGAACACGTCTTTTTCGTGATATGAAACCCGGTACTTGGATAATGATATGAACCCCAGAATTAGGACGATAATTCTGAGGTTTTTATTTTGAGCAAATTTACTAAACAAGATAAAGTGAACATGTTAACAACACTTATTATAGATTAATTTTCAGCAATATAACAAGAATAACTTCATTCTTAACATATTCTATAACTAATTTGAACGGCAATTAAAAACAAAAAGATAAACTTAAAAACTGACTTTGATTCGCCATCCCCACATTTCCATTCGTTCAATAGCCCTTGAACAGGGAACAATCAATTAGAAGGTAAAATACTTCGTGTTCGTATCCAGAAATATAAAAGGCAGATTCTATAATTAATTCGAACGACAATTAAAAACAAAAAACCCAAAGAAATTCTTTACAATGGTAGTTGCTAG
>JAQTHT010000009.1 GCA_029433265.1 Leuconostocaceae bacterium ESL0958
GGCCCATGAAATTACATCACTATCGCACACCATTGGCAGTTTTTGCGGGGCGTTCGAATTAAACTTGTAATCTGCCATTTTTTTTCAATTGTGATTATGGCATGAAGCAATTCTGATGATAGTCTTGTTTCGACAAGATGGATTAATCCCAATGTTTCGATAGAAATCCCATCGATAAATAATTCTGTCCCAGGCTCTTTTTCTAAAGCATTTTGATATCCATTTACTAAGGTGTAGTAAGAATAATCTTGTAGAACTTGGATAGCAGTCTGTTTTGACTCAATAAGTATATTATGTTTTTCATTTAATATTCTTAACTGTTCATTCCAGTTCTCAAAAGGGTGTATATTCTGATCCATATTAACTCCAAAACAAAAGGGGTAACTGACTTAGTCAGTTACCCCTTTTGCTAGCCGCTATCTAAAAAGATTTCTGCAGCCATTCGCTGAACTAAGTATACAATTCGTGTTCCTATAAAGCAACACAAAATTTTTTATGAACCTCAGTTACTTCTATTTTAGATTTTTTGAGTGTATATACCAAGAGAGTGATCATTTGACTTGTCGACAATTTCATTACCTTCTTGTACAACAAAAAATTCATCTCCGACTTTAATTCCATCATCTAAACAACCGGCAATAATAATTGATTAATTATTGATAATTTGAGCCACATGGCTTTTCAATATTCTTCATTTTCCTAATAAAAAATTATATCCCCAAGATATGACCTGTACTCCGAAAGTTTATGCAACTTTCGGGGTACAAGTCATCGAGTCTTTTGAATTTTTTTATTTGTTTAGTAGCGTTCAACAAAAAACACCTCCGTCCGATATAGCAGACGAAGGTGTTTTCCGCGAGAGTCCTCGTAAGGATACTCCCACTCTTCCTAAGTCCAATATATATAGTGTTTACGATGTGCTGTCAATCAAAATATATTGTTGATTGTTACGGTTAGGTTAAACAATATTTTAAAGCGCTGAATCGCTATCCTGGCTTCTTCCTTATTGAACGTTCCCTGCACAATAATGTTATTAATTATTCTGTGTTAATTTTTGATACACATACGCGGATATACCTTTGGGCTTCTATTATCTGTGGTGAAATTTTTCAGCAAATACTAATTTAACATTATAATGTTAAATTAGTATTTTTTGATCAGTTTTTTAGCCTAGATATTACCAATAATTGAACGCTATTGATGCATCACAAAAAGCACAAGCACTAATTTTAAGTTATTGCTTGTGCAGTCATTTGAGCCAGTTCAGGGTGCACCATCAGCGATCAACTTACTTGAACCGATTACTGTTAGCCAGAGCCATTACACTCTAATGAAGGCGATTAATGTGGCTAAGAGGGCTTGGCGTTTTGCTGCTGGTAGGGCCGACAGCTCGGCTATCAATTCTTGATATTCTGCAAAGCGGTCTTGATTTGGCTGCAGCCCCAATAATGCATCGGGTGTTGTGTCCAGCTCAGAGCAAATTCTGAGTAAGGTGTCTAGCCGAACGTTGGTGTTTTTGCCCAGTTCAAAACGAGCAATGGTGTTAATGGACATATCCGTTAACTCAGCCAGTTTTTCGAGCGTTAACCCTCGCTCCTGGCGTAGTCTTTTTAAGTTTTTGCCCATGATATTTTTGTCAATTAGCATAATTCTACCTCTAACACTATGGTGCTAAATTGAGGCAAAAGTTGTAAGAATGCATAGTGTTAAATTAACAGAACAGTGGTAAAAATATAATACTTTTTGCAATCTGTTTGTCTAATAAACGGCCGACTGACTGTACCGGAGTACTGAACTGTGAAATTCGATTGCATAGACAGCACGCTGCTAAAGCAAAACATATTAAAATGCTAAAAAAGCAATATAATATTAATTTAGCATTTTTGTTTAGGGCCAGCTTTTTAACGCTTCCGCAGCCCATCTATTTTCTAACCTAATTGCCTTATCTCATGTTACGGAGAAGGGGCAGATTGTTCACCAAGCAAAAAACCGTGCCACAACTACAATTGTGGCACGGTTACATGGTGATCGGCACGCTTGCTTTCGCAGGGCGCCGGTTTTTATTAGCGGTTAGATTCCGGCAATCCCGGTATTTTAAAGATTGACCGCATTGAGAATCAGGATAATGACGCCAATGGCGAAGAGGAAGGTTCCCCAGAGCAATTGGCTAATGAAAGAACGGTCGCCGAAGTAGAGCCGCAACAGGGGGGCCGTGCTACCGGCAACTAAGACTAAGATAGCGATAATAACAAAAATGAGTCCGATAATTCCTAACATGGGAAAGCTCCTTTTTTAATGAGTAAAGCGCCCATCGACTGCTTTGAGTCCATAGCCGAAGAGCAAGAAGAAGAGGGTCAGGCCAACGACATAGCAGTCGACGGCCGGCCAACCGATTTGATCAGCATTGATAAAGAAATAGGGATAGTGTGCGCCGTTGGGATAGACGACACCGGCCTTGGCCATGCCTAAGGCGAAGACAAAGTAACTGAGTGGCAGTACGAGCCAGGCCCAGGGGGCCCACTTGGCAAAAACGGCCTTGCGGTCGAAGAGCAGCCAGTCCCCAATGACCAGGCAGGGCACAACGAGGTGGACTAGGAGGGAACCAGTCCAATCCCAGACACTATGCAGGTCTAACCCGCTGGGCATTAGAATAGCCCAGTAAATCAGCATGGTAACGGTAATGGCCAGTGTGACGGCCCCTTTGAAGTTTTCATTGACCGAATGCCGGCGGCCCCAGGGCCAAAGCAGATAGAGAAAGTAAACAATGCAGAGCAGGTTACTCATCGTAGTGTAGTAGAGGAACATGGTTGGGCGTAGGCCCGTGTTGATCATCACGCCGATGAGGCCCAGTAGTACCAGGCAGAGGCGGTAGGGTTTGGCTGCAGTCATTGCAAAAAATTTCCTTTGAAAATGTTGATGTTCTTATTTTAACACAGTCTAACCTGGTCAGGTAGTTGCTGTCCACTGAACGGGTGTCGAACGGGCCAAGGGATGGGGGTGGCGAAACCAGCAGCCAGTCCGTGCTGTGCTCGGTCCATTCAGACGGCTCTCGGCAAGGGCAGGCGCCCGCCGGCGCACACAGCCGTGCTGGTCGACAAGCAGAAAAATGTGCTATTGGCCGACTCCGCTGCTTTTGACCAATCATCGGAAAAGAAGGATCAGCCGGTTAACGTAGTTGGTCCTGATGAGCAATCAGGAAGTCGATGAAGCGCTGGCTAGCCACGGGTAGCTGTTCTTTGTTTTGGTAGACGATGGCGACCGGCCGTTTTACTTTGGGCTGAATGGACTTGGTCACAATTTTAAAATCACTGCGTGTGGCCACCAGCTCGGACAAAATGCTGAGGCCGAGCCCGGCTTCGACCATGGCCATGATGGTGTAATCATCCTGGATGCGGTATTGCACACTGGGCTGAATGCCGGCCTGGTCAAAGGCGACCTGGGGTTCGGAATAGCCCCCGCCTTCAATCATTAAAAAGGGTTCGTCCGCAAAAGCTTCGATGGGAAAGTGCGCCGCCTCGGCCAGGGGATGGTCAACGGGGAGGATGGCCTTCATTTCGGTTTCGTGGAGTGGAATTTTCTGAAAACCATGGCCGTAGTCGGCCGTCATCAGGCCAAAGTCAATTTCCCCTTGGGCCAGCCAGTTGGTAATCATGCCGTAATCGCCGAGCTGGAGGACGAAGTCGATTTGGGGATAGTCCTGCTGGAAGGCTTTGAAAATTTCTGGCAGCCAGTAACAAGAAACGGATGTAATCACACCGATGCGGACCGTACCTGTATGGAGCCCGTTAATGGCAGCGGCCTGTTCGTGGAGCGCTTCGTACTGGCGCAGGGTTTGGATAATGCTGGGATAAAGTCTTTCTCCCTCCGGGGTGAGGGAGATGCCGTTGCGGGAACGGCGAAGAATTTTCATGCCAAACTCCTTTTCTAACGCAGCGACCATCTGGGAGACGGAGGACTGGGTGTAGCCCAGTGCTTCGGCGGCCTTGGTAAAGGACTGCTTTTGAATAATGGTGGCGAGGACGAGCAATCGATTCATATCATTTTTCCTTATCTATTCATTCTAATTATTAATTTTACTTATCAAAACAAAGTGTTTAAGATGGATTATATCAAAAGATTACTTGAGAGGGTAAAATGATGAACATTTTTAAGAAAGAATCAGTCAGCAATTTTCTGCAGGCTGATGCCAAGTTAGCGAAAACGCTGACCGCAAAAGACCTGATTGGGTTAGGGATTGGGGCCGTGATTGGTACCGGAATCTTTATCCTGCCTGGTCGTGAAGCCGCGACGAATGCGGGGCCAGCCGTGGCCATCGCCTTCTTCCTGGCCGCCATTGTCTCTGGTTTGGTGGGGATGGCCTATGCGGAGTTTTCTTCCGCCATGCCAGTTGCGGGTTCCGCCTATTCCTTCGGCTCTGTTGTTTATGGTGAAATCGTTGGTTGGATTCTGGGCTGGGCCCTGATTCTAGAGTACTTCCTGGCCGTTTCGGCCGAAGCAACTGGTTTTGCCGCCTACTTTAACAATAATTTGTTAGCCGGGATTGGGATGAACCTCCCCAAGGCCCTGCAAGCCGGGCCCATGGAAGGGGGCGCCATCAATCTGACGGCCGTCTTAGTGGTGCTGATTATTGCCGCCATTATCATGAAGGGTTCGGCCATTTCTAAGAAGGTGGAAAACTTTGCCGTGGTGGTCAAAGTGGCCATCATTCTGCTCTTTATTATCGTAGGTGTTTTCTACGTTAAGTCAGATAACTACGTGCCATTCTATCCCCAGGAATTTCATAGCAGCGTCTTTGGCATGGGCGGCATTTTGACGGCTACGGCCACGGTCTTCTTTGCCTTTATCGGCTTCGATGCCCTGGCAGCCAATTCAGCCGAAACGGTTGATCCTGGTAAGAACGTGATTAAGGGGATTTTGGGAACGGTGACGATTGCCGTGCTGCTCTATGTGACTTTCTCCTTCGTATTGACGGGTATTGTTAACTACAAGGATCTCAACGTCGATGATCCAGCGGCCTATGCGCTGCAGGTCATCCATCTGACGACTTTTAACAAACTGATTACGGTCGGTGCCCTCTTCGGGATTTTCACGGCCATGATGACCATGTTTATTGGTGGCTCCCGTCTGGTCTATGCCCTGGGTCGGGACGGCCTGCTACCAAAGGCCATGGGCCAGGTTTCTGAAAAGCATGCCGTGCCGGGCAATGCTATTATCATTGCCACCATCGTGCAAGCGGTCTTTGCCGGCCTGGTACCACTGACGGAACTGGCCGCCCTGATTAACGCCGGGACGCTGATTGCCTTTGCCTTTATTTCCTTTGGCATTCTGCCACTGCGCCGTCGTCGGGATATCCCCAATGAAGGCTTCAAGATGCCTTGGTACCCTGTCTTGCCCGTACTGGCTGGCGTGCTGAGCTTAGTCTTCCTCTTCATGCTGCCCAATGTAACCAAGATTTCGGTCTCAGTCTGGCTGCTGATCGGTTTGATTTTCTACTTTGCTTATGGTCTCCGCCATTCAAAGCTCCAGGCTAAAAAATAAGGTTAGTAAAAAGGCGTAACTGCTGCTTGCAGTTACGCCTTTTTTACGGTTGAGCATCCAACTTACTGATTGTTGAAGTCAGCGGATTGGGCCAGTGCTGTATACTGGCTGATATCCTTGTCCAAGTCCTTCACGGCAGCGGCACCAGCGGCTGCTGCGGCAGCACCGAGTGGCAGGTGCAGGGGTAGTTCTGCCTGGTGGTTGGCCACGAGGTCGTAGATGATTTCAGCGGCCTTCTGTGGGTCGCCGGCTTCTTGTCCTTGTTGCGCAGCCATGCCATCCATCGTTTGCTTAACGGCAGGATAGTCTTCTGGATAGGCCGTTTCCAACTTGTTTGACGAACGGCCCGCCCAGTCGGTCCGGAAGGAAGATGGTTCTACCAAAACAACCTTGATGTTGTCCTGGGCAGCTTCCTTAGCCAAGGCTTCGTACATACCTTCGACGGCAAACTTTGTACCAGAGTAGAAGGACAAAGCGGGCACACCCGTCAAGCCGGCCATGGAAGACAGGCCGAGAATGGTACCTGACTTTTGCTGGCGCATCACGGGTAACACAGCCTGTGTCATCTGGGCCAGGCCAAAGACGTTGACGTCAAAGAGGTAACGCACGTCTTTTTCGTTGGCTTCTTCAAAGGAAGAGAAGTAGCCTAAGCCGGCATTGTTATCCAAGACGTCAATGCCCCCGAAGCGGTCAACGGTTTCCTTCACCACTTGTTCGATTTGGGCTGGCTTGGTCACGTCCAATTGTAACTTCAAAATTTGGCCGTGATCGTACTGATCGAGGTAGTCCAATGACTCAGTGTGACGGGCCGTTGCGACCAGGTTCACCTCTTTTTGTTGGGCCAAGTGACTCGCTAAATGCTTACCAAAACCAGTGGAAGTACCAGTAATTAACCATGTTTGTGCCATGAATGCATCCTCCTATCGTGCTTTGTTTCGACAGGTCCTATTATAGGCTTTTCAACTAGACCTTTCAAACAAAAAGCACAGCCGGTTGGCTGTGCGAGTCCTGGCCTTATTCAGGTTTTACCAGGAAGTTTTGGTCGTAGAGGCCGGCCAAAGCGTTCTCAAAGTTTTGATAGGAAATGCTAATCATGTCATCCAGGGCGTTTTCCGTGTAAGAACCAATGTGCGGCGTCACGACCACCCGAGGATAGAGTGCCTGTAGCTGGGCCATGATGCTATCGGCATCCTTGGCAGCTGCTGGCGCTACTTGGCCAAAGTAAGCCCGTTCGTTGCTAACGACGTCCGTGGCGAAGGCCTTTAGCTGGTTTTCTTGTAGGGCAGCGACAATGGCCGCTTCATCGGTGATTTCAGCCCGAGCCGTGTTGACCAGTACGGCGGATGGCTTCATCTTCCGCAGGCAATCGGCGTTAAAGAAGGCATCGTTTTTTCCCTTAAAGTAAGGAACGTGCAGGGAAACGATGTCCGCTTCGGCAAGCAGGCTGTCCAAGTCTTGGTAGGTCAACAGATCTTCCAGGCCATCCTTGGGATAAGGGTCGTAGCCCAGGACAGTTGCCTGAACGCCTTTCCACAATTTTGCTTCGGCCAGACCAATTTTACCAGTGCCGACGATGCCAACCTTGAGGTCCTGAAATTCAGGCACGAAGGAAGCAGGATTGGGCCGGAAGTCTAAGTCGTGGCTGGCGGCCGCCGCCGTAGTCAAGGCCCGGTTTTGCATGATACCTAAGCCAAAGGCCAGGTCAGCGACGGCATAGGGAGAGTAGGCGGGAACATAAGCCACGACCTGCTGGTTGGCCTCGGCCGCTGCCAAATCAATGTGGTTATAGCCGACAGTTCGCGTGAAGACATAGCGAATGCCATAGGCTGCCATCTGATCGAGATTCTGCTGATCAGCCACATTATTGGCCCGGAGCAAGACCCCGTCGTGGCCCTTGGTTAAGGCTACGTTGTCATGGGTCAAGTTTTCCTTGATATAGGTTAATTCAAAGCCGGCATGGTTGAGGGCATCGAAGTGAGCAATTTCGTTGTCACGTGTGCCAAAGGAAATAATTTTAAAAGTCATGCAAGACGTCCTTTCGTTTACTTAAAGAGGGACAGTTCACTGAGCAGTTGCACAATGACAATCCACAGGGGCATCATGATCGTTGCTGAAATGGTCGAAATCAAGGACGTGTTCGCTGCCAAAAGGCTTTGCCGGTTAAAGGCCATGGCGTAGTTGACCGCAACCGTTGCGACGGGCGTGGCCATCATAATCGTCATGACCGCCAAGGCCGTGGCATCAACGTTTAACAGCCCCATGGCCGTGGTAGCAACGGCCAAGATGACCATGATGGCAGGGACGATGACGACCTTGTTAAAGGAGTAGTACCAAGCCGTCTTGTTCTTCAAGGCTTCGCCGAAGGACATTTGGGCCAAGTTACCACCAATGGCTAACCAAGCGAGTGGGGAGGCCAGGCTAGCCAGCATCTTGAACCAAGAGAACAACCAAGGCGTCGTTGCGTCCAAACGGTAGAAGGCGACGTCCTTGCCGTAGGCGTTGACGTGGGGCAGGCCGTTTTGAATGAGCCAGAGGAAGAGGCCCAAGAAAGTGGCAATGACGATTGGGTTGACCAACATCTTCTTGATGTGCTCGCCCTTGAGCGGTTCACCGGACATCTTAATGTAGGCGTAGGAGTAAAGGAAAACTCGGTAGCCGATGTTGAAAATCGAAGCGTACATAATCCCCTTGGCACCGTACACGGCACCGGCAATGGGCATACCGAAGAAGGTCGTCGAGCCAAAGGAAGTTAGCACGCCCAGCACATCCCGCTGATCCTTGTTGTAGCGGGCGTAGAGCCAAGGCATCGTGATAATCAGGATGACGTAAATCAAAAGCCCCCAGATCAGGACGGAAATGCCCTGTTCCAACGTTTTCTGGTTCAAGGGGGTCATGAAGGACGTAAAGGCCAAGAGTGGCAGGGCTACCGTCATCGTAATGGTCGTCAGCGTTTTGACGGCCGTTTCACTCAGGCGGTTGTTTTTGCGGAGCCAAAAACCGAGCAAAATCGTGCCGATTGTGGCGACAATCGCGCCGATAATTTGGTTGTTGGTTACCGTTTTGCTAATAGCGTCACCAATGTTCATATCTTTTCTCCTTTGTAAGTTATTTATTGAACATAGTTAAAAAGCACAAATAATATTTTAGCATAGGGGGGGCTTTTTCGCTATGACAACTTTGTGGGCAGTAAAAAACGCGTCCCTGATGAATTAGGAACGCGTTGTTTGTTTACTTAGAAAAATCGACGGTCGGGTTTTGCTGTGCTTGCTGGTCCGCTTGGAAATAAGCCAACTTTTGATGGTTGGTCATGGCTGCGACCAAGGAACTTGGGAAGGAAACCACCCGGTTGTTGTATTCCTGGACCCGCTGGTTGTACTGCTTGCGCTCGTAAGTGACGCGATTGTTGACGCCCTCTAACTGGGCCATCAGCGTTTGCATTTGGTCAGCGGACTTCAAGTTGGGGTAGTTCTCATTAATGGTTGACACCATGAGGTTAAAGGCCCTGTCCTGCCGCTGCATGGCCTGGGTCTTGTCATCCTGCGAGTTGGCCTGGTCGTAGCTAGACTTGGCCTGATTGTACTGGGTCCGGGCGTCAGCGATTTTACCGTAAACCGCTGATTCTTGGCCCTGGCTCCCCTTCACGGCATTGACTAAGTTGGGAATCAAGTCTGCCCGGTTTTGCAGCGCCGTTTGGATCTCGCCAGTGGCTGCTTCTACGTTTTGTTCTTTTTTATTCAACCCATTGGCAGTGCCGATGATACTACCAATCAGGATGATGAGGATCAGACCGATGATAGCGGTTATGATCCAACCTTTCTTTTGGTAAAAGGGGGTTCCGTTCTGCATATCTTTACTCCTTTTGTTTGTGCTGTTTTAAAAATCAGAGCCGCCGCCACCGAAGTCGCCGCCGCCAAAGTCATCACTGCCGCCAAAGTCGCCACTATCAAAGTCGCTGCCACCATCGAAGTAATGGTCATCGTCAGCACGACTGTAGCCGCTGCTGGCAGAACCAAGCAGCCAACCGAAGAGGAAGGGCCCCCAGCCACTGCCGCGCTGGTCCTGTTCATCAATCAGTCCGTCGCGGTTTGCTTGGCTTGGGTACTGTCTTCTGAGTTTGCGCCAGATGGCGAAGACGGCCACTAAGACGACGAGGACGCCAGCGATCAGCCAGGGACTCACCTGCTGGTTTTGTTGCGCGCGGCCACTGCTAGGCAGGGTGGTAGCCAGTTCTTGGAAGAGCTGACGCAAACCCCGGTCAACGGCCTCGTTCTGGTTTGATTTTAAGTCGTCCTGGTATTTAGCCAGGAGTTGCCGAATTTTACCATCCGGAAGAACTGCTTCAGCGCCGGTTCCGGTCACGACGCGGACGTTGTTCGCGCCGTTATTTTTGGCAAAGACAATCAGGACCCCGTTATTTTCTTTCTTACTACCCAGTTGCCAAGCTTTGCGCAGGGTCAAATCGTTGGTGAAATCACGGATGGACAGGCCATCGGTGTTGTCGACCGTCAAAATGCCCACCTGGGCTTGTTGCTGGCTCTTTTGAAAGGTCTGATTTTGCCGGCGAACCGTTTCTTTGGTCTTGTCCGATAGTACTTTGGCCCGGTCGGTAATGAGGGGGTAACGGCTGTCTGGTTGCAGGCTGTTAGGGTCCTCCGCTGCAGCGCTCTGGGTCAAGAGCAAGCTAGCGGCACAGACCGCCAAGAGCAGGAGGCATAACGGCCGGAAAAAGCCTTTTATCAATGTCATGAAAGCAACCTCCTTTGCATCCGAATTTTTATTTAGGTTGATTTTGTTGGCCCCGGTTCCCCCGGTCGGGCTGGTTATTCAAAACTTTTTCTTGAATGAGCTCAATCACTTCCGGATTTTCTGGCAACTTTGAATGGTTGGCATTGTCCCCGGAAACGGTGGTTTGGGTGTACTTGCGCACATGTTTTTGGAAAACGTATTTTCCGGATAGGACGGACTGGACGGAAACCGTGCCGTCATCCGTGTAATCCTCGGAACCAGCGACGGAATAAACCGTGAGATCGCTGGGTAGGTTCTTGGCGTCATCAATCATGTTAGTGAGCATCTTGGTCTGCTTCGTGCTGGAAGTTTCGCTCAAATTGAACGGTGAAGCCAGCGTCATGAGTGACTTGACGTGGAAGTGCTGGTTATCGTAGTAGTTTTCCAGGTATTCGGTCCAAATCAGGCCACCGTTGGAGTGGCCGATGGCATCGAAGTTACGGAAATGATAACGCTTTTGTAGATCGTTCATAGCGGCATTGAGGCCGGCCCCATCTTCTTGAATGGTAGCGTAGCTATCCGTGTTGTTATCAAAGCCGACTACGATGAAGGGCTGGCGATTGTCGGTTGAGACATGGCCCGAGTAAGTCAGGCTCTTGTCCCGGTGGACTTGCACCTTGAGGACGGAGTGGTCCTTTTGGCCCCGGTTTTCTTTATTAATGGTTGTAAAGAGATCGTCAAAGCGTTGGGTGGTGGCCCCGGAACCCGGTACAAAAATGACGGGTTGGATCTTCGACCTTTGGATGGCCCGGTCGTTTTGGTGGGCGGACATCATCCAGGACTTGCCGACGATGGCCACTACGACCGTTAGAACCAAGGTCAGCGCTAACAGATAGGCGGATTTTTTAGTCATGCTGGGCCTCCTCTGCTAAGTAGCGGACAACGGGACGGTATAGGAAAAAGGAAAGGGCGACCAATAGGATGGACAAGAGCAAGGAGCGCCAAGGCGTTTGCGAAGCAAAGAAGCCCAGGAGAAAGTTAGGGGTCATGTTTGGGCTAGCAAAGACGACCGGGCGCACCAACTGGAGCTTAATGGCGACCATGGTGACGGCACTGGTCAAAAGGGAAACGGCGGTCATCGGCAGCCAGAAAATGGGCCGGAAAAGCAGGGGGAGACCCACTGCTAGGATACCGTTTTGGTCAAAGAGGCTAGGAATAAGGGCCAGCCGACCGAGTTTGGCCTGTTGCTGATTACGGCTAATAACCAGGGCCAGTGCCAGACCCAATGTTGCGCCGACACCCCCAACCATCACACTGGTCGTCATGACGGAATAGGGGTTAAGCGGCAGAGGGAGGGCCGCTTTGGTCCCTTCGAAAACTGCATTTAGGTTGGTGCTAAACTGGCCTAAATCCGTTGCGCCCGTTGTCAGGTCTGCCGGCAGCTGTAAGCCGAGCAAGAAAGCCAGCGGGGCCAAGAAGGCCAGTAAGAAGAGCCCGAGCGGATGCGAGAAGAAGTTATTGGAAAAGAATTCCGTAAAGGAAGCTTGTTCCAAGAATCCTGGCCAGCGGTTGTACAAGAAGACCGCCAGGCTCAACCAGGCAACCGCCCAGAGCAAGGGTATCATCCCAAAGTCCCGATAGTGCTGTTTGCTAATTTTCACTAATAATAGGAAAGAAAGGTTAATCAGCAGTGCTTGGACCAGGAAAAGTAGGAGGTAAAGTACTGGCCGATCATCGTCCGCTGCGTTCCGGACCGTAAAGACGAGCATTAGCAGAAAGTTGAGCACGATGGGCAGCGTGGCATTAACCTTTGTTTTAACAGCCAAATAATTTCGGGTCCATAAAATAATGATAATGGCAAAGGAAAAATGGATGCCCAGGTTAATCCAGGAGGTTAAGAGCGGTGGCTTGATAAAGGGCAGCGGGCGGTAGTGGGCCGTTCTCCGAAAAAAAGCACCTGGCAGCAGGAAAAGCTGGCAGGCTAGGGAGAAGTAAGTGGTCAAGATAATCGCTGGCAAGGACTGCTTCAAAGCCAGTTGTAGGCTTTGAAAACCTGGAAAAGTGGTACAATAATGGTCAAATTGTTGGATTTTTTTAAAAACTGCTTGTATCATGATGACAACCGTTGACGGGGCCTTCCTACTGTTTATTTTGCTTTTTATGTTACAATGGCAGAAGTGTTTTAACGAATTCACTGGTAAGTATGCCATCGATTATACACTATCTCGTAAGAAATTTGGGGGCATGGGACGATGTTAAAGCGTTTCGTAGGCCGACCGGGGGTCGCCTTTTTGTTGAAAACTCTGGCCTATTTTCTAATTTTAATGGGCTTAATTTACCTGTATGGTTATTCCGGGGTGACCGGAGGCCACTTTATCTATAACGAATTCTAAAGAGGGGCGCAACATGATTGAAAACATTATTGACCACATCGATCAGCATGCAATGCAACACCCAGACCGGGTGGCTTATGACGAATTAGGCAAGACGCATACTTACGGCGACTTGAAGGCCTACTCTGATTCTTTGGCCGCGTTTTTAGATGAACAAGATTTGCCAGAAAAAGCACCCATTATGGTCTTTGGTGGCCATGAATTTGAAATGGTGGCCGCTTTCTTGGCTGCTGTTAAGTCTGGCCATGCCTACGCACCAGTGGACAAGGACTCTGCTAAGGACCGGGTTGAAAATATCCTGGAAATTGGCCAGCCGGCTGCTGTCATCGCGTTAGATGAACTGCCGGTGGCCATTGACAGCGTGCCGGTTTATCAGGGGGCTGCCTTAATGGACGCCTTTACGGCGGGTCGTCAGTACGAACAGACGCACCCAGTGACCGGGGATGAGAATTACTACATCATCTTCACGTCCGGCACGACGGGCAAGCCGAAGGGGGTTCAGATTTCCCACCGGAACGCCCTGTCTTACTTGAACTGGCTCTACTCCGCAACCTTTGACTTGTCGCCCCAGCAAAATGTGCTGGCGCAAGTGCCTTTCTCCTTTGATGTCTCAGTGATGCACTGGGGGGGCGCACTCCTCTCTGGTGGCACGATGAAGGCCTTGCCGAAGGAAACGGCGGATGATTTCAAGCAGCTCTTTACGGTCCTGCCTGAGATGGACTTGAACCTCTGGGTGTCCACGCCTTCCTTTGCCAACGTGGCCTTGCTGAGTCCGGATTTTAAAGCAGAAAATTACCCAAACTTGAAGAAGTTCCTCTTCTGTGGCGAAGTGCTGACAACGACGACCGCTCAGAAGCTCCGGGAACGCTTCCCAGATGCACAAATTTATAACACTTACGGCCCGACCGAAGCGACGGTGGCTGTTTCTGGCTTGGAAATCACCGACGCAGTTTTGGCCAAGTACGACAAGTTGCCAATCGGCTACATGAAGCCTGATATGACGGCTACGATTGTGGACCCTGACGGACAAGCCCTAGCAGCCGGCGAAACTGGCGAGTTGGTCATCTCTGGTCCAGCGGTTTCCAAGGGTTATTTGAACAATCCTGAAAAAACGGCGGCTGCCTTCTTGACCATGAACGGTCAACCGGCCTACCGGACCGGCGATCTCTGCTATATGGATGCAGACGGACTTTTGCACTATAAGGGCCGGGCTGACTTCCAGATTAAGTTGCACGGTTTCCGGATCGAACTGGAAGAAGTGGCCCAGCACTTGACTCAGTCAGGTTGGGTAGAACAGGCTGCAGCCGTACCACGCTACGACGCAGATGGCCAGGTCAAGCAGTTGCTGGCCATTGTTGTGCCGAAAAAGAATGACTTTGAAAAGCCAATGGACTTGACCAATGCCATTCGGGCCGACTTGAAGGACCGCTTGATGGCCTACATGATGCCAAGTCGTTTCATTTACCGAGACGCCATGCCGTTAACGCCAAATGGCAAGATTGATCTCAAGGGCTTGATTGCTGAGGTGAACGGCAATGCCTAATTTACAACCTTACGCTGATCCAACCTACTTTGTGTATCTGCTGGCGGCCTTGGTGCCACTGGCCATTGCACTTTACTTTGGCAAGCGCCCGGTTTGGTATGAAATTCTTGTTTCCTTACTATTTATCGTGTTGATTTTTGATTCTGGCCACTACGTGGATCAGGGTCTGGCCCTCCTGGGCTATTCGGTCTGGCAGTTCTTCTTGGTCTGGGCCTACACGGCCTACCGCCGGGTCAAGAATAACCGTTGGGTCTTCTACCTGACCTGCCTGCTGTCGATTCTGCCCATTGTGGCTGTTCGAGTCGGCGCGACCGGTTTTTATAAGCCAGAGTTGACGGCCCTTGGTTTCTTAGGAATTTCCTATTTGACCTTCCGTTCCCTGGGGACCATTATTGAAACCAGGGATAAGGCGCAAGAACATTTCCGGCCGGTTATGTTCCTCCGCTTTATGCTCTTCATGCCGACCCTATCTTCGGGACCCATTGATCGCTTTGGTCGCTTCTCAAAGGATGCCGACACGGTGCCGGACCGCAGCGACTATATCGATATGCTGGGCCAGGCGGTGAAATGGCTTTTCCTCGGTTTCCTGTACAAGTTCGTCTTGTCCTACTTCTTCGGGGAAGTGCTTTATCCGCAAGTCCAGCAGATGGCCTTGGCCGATAACCATGGCGGCTTCTCTTGGTGGCTGATTCCTGTGGCCTATGTCTACGGCATGTATTTGTTCTTTGACTTTGCTGGCTACTCGCTCTTTGCCCAAGCCATTTCCTATGTCATGGGCATTCGGTCACCGATTAACTTTAATCAACCCTACCGGGCCAAAAACATTAAGGACTTCTGGAACCGTTGGCACATGTCTTTGTCCTTCTGGTTCCGTGACTTCGTCTTCATGCGCTTTGTTTTCTTGGCCTTGAAGAATAAGTGGTTTAAAAGCCGCTTGACGATTTCCAACATCGCCTACCTGTTGAACATGTTGGTGATGGGCTTCTGGCACGGTTTGACTTGGTATTATATTCTATACGGCTTCCTGCACGGATCAGCCTTAGTGATTAACGATGCTTGGTTACGCTTCAAGAAGAAGCACCGTGACCAGATTCCACATAACAAATTCACGGAGGGATTCGCCATCTTCCTGACCTTCCACTTCGTGATGTTTAGCTTTTTGATTTTCTGTGGATTCCTAGATACCTTCTGGTTCCACCATTAATAAAGGAGAGACACAATGGACGTAAAAGAACAAGTACTCGCAATTTTGAACGACATGATCGGCGAAGACATGTCTGGACAAATGGATGAAGACCTTTTCGAATCAGGCCTTTTGGACTCCATGGCAACGGTTGAACTGCTCTTGGATTTGGAATCCAAGTTCGGTATCGAAGCACCGGTTTCAGAATTTAACCGGGACGAATGGAACACAGTGAACAAGATTATTGCTAAAGTGCAATCATTGATGGGATAAACACGCATGTCGAACAAGAAAAAATTATGGCAGATTTTTGGCCCAGTGCTGGTGGCGCTGGGATTGGTCGGCCTGGTCTTTTTTCTGCCATTCAAGGCGGCCCATTATAGTCAGCAAGACCTGCGGGAAGCCTCTGTTTCTTTTTCTCGGAACATCATCAAGGGTGAATCCGTCAAAAACGCTGCCTTTTCAGATAAGCACACGAACTATGTCCCTTTCTTTGGGTCTTCTGAACTGTCGCGTTTTGATGCCATGCATCCTTCAGTTTTGGCAGAAAAGTATAACCGGTCTTACCGGCCCTTCATGCTGGGCCGGGCTGGTTCCGATGCGCTGGTCCAGTACATGGGCATGCAGGAAATGCCCCAGGCCTTAAACCAGAAGAAGGCGGTCTTTGTGATTTCGCCCCAATGGTTTACTAAGGACGGGGCGGGTGCCTTTGACCTCTTCTACTCGCCTTTGCAGACGGTGGACTGGTTACGACAGATGGACCAACCCTCTGCCACGGACCGCTTTGTGGCCCGGACGCTCTTGAAGCAGGCGCAAATTAAGAACAGCCCTTACTACCACCGCTTGGTTCAAAAGGTGGCCGACGGCAAAGAACTGTCTGGGGCGGACCAATCTTCTCTGAAGATCCGCCACGCGTACTTGGCCCGGCAGGACCAACTCTTCTCCAACTTTGAGATGACGCAAAACTATCAGAATAAGGTGGTTCCAGATGGCAAGCCTTTGCCTGACCGTTACCAAAAGCAGCAGCTTAACCAGTTGGCGGAAGAGCAAGGTGAAAAGGGATCGAATTCGAACCGTTTCCACATCAAGAACTCCTTCTATAGGACTCGGGTCAAGGGTCAAGTCAAGGATTTGAAGGGCGTTCAAAAGGACTATGATTACCGCCAGTCCCCTGAGTACGGCTATTTCCAGGCAGTACTGGAGAACTTTGCTAAGCAGGGCACGCAAGTCGAGTTCGTGATTACGCCAGTCAACAAGCGTTGGACGGACTATACCGGCTTGAACATGAACATGTACCAGGAATCTGTTGCTAAGATCAAGCACCAGTTGCAGAGTCAAGGCTTCAACAACATTGCCGATTTGTCGCGCAATGGTGGGGAGGACTACTACATGCAAGACACCATCCACATTGGTTGGCGTGGCTGGTTGGATTTGGATCAGCACTTGAATCCATTCTTGAGCAGTCCTTATCAAAAGCCAACTTATCACATTAACGACCGTTTCTTATCTAAGGAATGGGAAAACCTGAAGCCAGAGGATCAAGACGTGAACGCCTTCTCCTAAGGCCCAAGCAGGGCAGTCAACTTTTTCTGTTGGCTGTCCTGCTTTTTGTTAGAATGAAAGTATGATTAGTGGGATTGGAAATGATATGGAGTCAATCGCCCGAGTCGGTGCGGTGCTGGAACGGCGGCCCAACTTTCTCACCACGATTTTGACGGGCAAAGAACAGCAGCTGTTGGCAAAGCGCTCTGGCAAACACTACTTAGAGTTTGTCGCTGGGCGTTTTTCAGCTAAGGAGGCCTATGCCAAGGCCTTGGGCACTGGTATTGGCCGCGCCGTCAGTTGGCAGGATATCGAAATTCTCAATGCACCTTCTGGCCGGCCTGTCATGACGGTCCGCGGGCAGCGGGCCAAGCTCCATGTTGCCATTACGCATTCGGGCGACTATGTCAACACGGTGGTGGTCATTGAAAAAAGCCCCTGGTGGCAGCGGTTCAAGGGGCAAGAGAAGTGAGGGCAAGCATGCAGGACTTAACAAAATTTGACGAGCGTGGCGCCGCCCTATTTTTGAGTCGGGCCGCACTCATTCATAATTATCAAACCATTATGGCCCATACGGGCGCTCAAAAAATGATTGCCGTCGTGAAGGCCGATGCTTACGGACTGGGAGCTGCTTTTGTGGCCAAGACGCTCTTTGACCAGGGGGTGCGGGACTTTGCGGTGGCGACAACTGCGGAAGGGATTGCCCTCCGGCAGGCCTTGGGGGACCGACCAGCGCAGATTATTCTCTTAGGGGTGCAAAATCCAGCGCTAGCACTACAAATGCAGACCTATGAACTGGCACCTGCAGTCGGGGACGTCGCCTGGTTAACGCAGGCGGCCCAGGTCCTAGCGGAATCAGGACAGCCCGATCGGCCAGTACGGGTCCATTTGGCCGTGGATACCGGCATGGGCCGGATGGGGGTACAGTCGACCGAGGAGATGGCGGCCGTCTATCAGCTGATTCAGTCAAATTCTGCCTTTGAATTGGCCGGTGTTTTTACCCACTTTGCCACGGCCGATGAGCATGACCAGGCTTACTATGACTTGCAAAAGGAACGCTTTTTGAACTTGGTGCAAAGTCAGGCCATTGACCCAGCCTACTGGCACCTGGCAAATTCTGGTTCGGCGCTTTTCCATCCGGCGGAAATTAACTGCCAAACCCTGCGGGTCGGTTCGGCCCTTTACGGCTATAACCCGGCTTTTCCTGAAAAGGATTTGCCGGTGGCCCTTGAACCGGTGGCCACTTGGCAGGCCCAAGTCTGGGCCTGCCACCGCCTAGCAGCCGGCCGGGCGCTGTCTTATGGGGCCACCTATGTGGCAACAGAAGACCAGTGGGTCGGCACGGTACCAATCGGCTATGCCGACGGCTACCATCGGAATCTAGTCGGAATGACAGTCTTGGTCCAAGGGACTCGGCAACGGATTTTAGGCCGGATCACCATGGACCAGGTGGTGATTTCTTTGCCGGGACCCGTTCCCTTTGGCACGCCGGTGACTCTGATTGGGCAGGATGGTCAAGCAAGCATCACAGTGGAGGATTTGGCGGCCCACAGTCAGACCATTCCCCACGAAATTTTAACGGGCATTGGCGCTCGAATTCCAAGAATAGCCATTGAAGAAAGACGGTAAGCGTCTACAATACGGTGCTTGGCACCATACATAGAGGATGAAACAATGACAGTCGATTATCATGATGTCCATCGAGGGGACGTCTTTTATGCGGATTTAAAACAGGGCATTGGCTCGGAGCAGGGCGGGGTCCGTCCGGTCTTAGTGGTTCAGAATGAACAGGGGAATTACTTTTCGCCCACGACCATTGTCGTGGCGATTACCTCGCAGATTAGCAAACCCAAACTACCGACGCATGTTTTACTACCAGCCTATAAGGGCGGCATGAAGAAGGATTCCATTATCCTAGCCGAGCAGGTCCGGACCATCGATAAAAAACGCCTGCGGGACCGGCTGGCCCATTTGCCAGAAGGGGATGAACTGCTGACACAGATTGACCAGGCGCTGGCGATTTCGCTGGCCCTTTAACTTTGCCTTAAGGTGGTCTGAGTAGAATCTAATCAAGGAAAACAGTGAAAGAAGGATACGTGATGGCCAAAGCAATTAAGATTCTGTTAGTGGAAGATGATACAAACTTAGCGGATAACATTGTGGGGGTCCTGGAAGACTTTGCCGATGTCAAAGCCGTGGAAGATGGCCTGGAAGGCGAGTATGAGGCAGAGGAAGTCCCCTATGACCTGGTCATCTCTGATTTGATGCTGCCTGGTCAAGATGGCTTGACCATGATTAAGAAAATCCGGGAAAAGAAGGTGGCCACGCCCGTTCTGGTCTTAACGGCCAAGACTTCTTTGGATGATAAGGTCGAAGGTTTTAACGTTGGGGCGGATGATTACCTGACCAAGCCCTTCCACGGGGAAGAGTTACTGGCCCGCGTGAAGGCGCTCTTGCGCCGGGCCGGGGCCTATTCCGAAGATAACACCATTGTGGTCGGCGAGTTGACCCTGAACTTGGAAAACCGGGGCGTGCAGGTCCATGGCCAGCAGGTCAAGTTAGTGGGAAAGGAATTTGATATCCTGACCTATCTCGGCCAAAATAAGAACATTATCGTGACCCGCGATCAGATTTTTGACCGGGTCTGGGGCATTGATTCGGATACGACCATCAACGTGGTCAATATTTACCTGAATAACCTCCGGCGGAAGCTAGAAGCCGTGGGGCAGGGGGGCCTGATTAAGACCTTGCGGAACATCGGCTTTATCCTCGAGGTGCCTGATGCCGAAAATAATTAACCGGAAGCAACTGATTGATAACTTTGTCACCCTGGCCCTGGGCCTGTTGGTGATTTTTTCTGTCTTGGCCGGGGTGATTTTTTGGATGTACGCCTCGACGGTCTATAAAAATTCCGATCAGGTACTGAACCAGTACGTCCAGTACTATCAAAAAAACGGCTGGTTGGACCAACCCCAGTCTGTCAAGCACAGCCGCAATGAAGTGCTGCGGCCACCTGATGAATACCGGGGCAGTTTCCTCTACTTCGATGAAAAGGGCAAGCAGATTGAGGCCGACAATGCGACTGGCGCCAAGAATGTCTTGACCAAGCGGATTAGCCTCAACTTTAATAAGGCGGATCTGGACCTGCCCCAAAAAACGGTGCAGAATCAGCGGACCTATCTCCGCTTAGAAGCCGTGAAATTTAAGCCCAATACAGTAGTGGTACCGGGCAAGGACGGACCGAAAACGGCCACCTACGGCTATGTTTTCGTCGACGTCACGGACACAGTGGTGAACCTGAAAAAGTTCCAAGACGTCATGGTTTGGTCCTTCGGGGCGGCCTTCCTCTTTGTGCTCTTCTTCGCCTTCTTCGTGGCCCGGGCCAGCATGAAACCGATTTTGAAAGCCTGGGACCAGCAGCAGGACTTTGTTAACAATGCGGCCCATGAGCTGCGGACACCGATGGCGGTTATCCAGGGGAAGCTGGAACATCTGCTGACTAAGCCGGATGCCACGGTCTTTGACCAGTCGGACGCCATTATTCTGTCCCTGTCCGAGGTGCGCCGGTTAAACTCGTTGACCAACAGCATGCTGACCTTGGCCAAGACCGGTTCGAATATGACCAAAATCGAAAAGGAACCGACGGACATTGCGGATTACCTGCAGCAAATCGTCGCCCCCTATGTCGAAATGGGGGAGATTTCTGATAAGCAACTGGCGGTCGATGTCCAGGTTAATCAAGTGGTCAACATCGATCGGAAGCGGATTCACCAGTTACTGGTCCTCCTGTTGGACAACGCTCTCAAGTATTCCGATGCAGGGGCAACCATTAGTTTGGCAGCGGCTGTTGAGAAAAAACGGTTGGTGCTGACGGTGGCTGATACGGGCCGGGGCATTTCAGCAGAAGCCAAGAAGCACATCTTTGACCGCTTCTACCGGGAAGATAAGACGGGCTCGCGGCAAACCGGTGGCACGGGACTAGGCCTGTCCATTGCAGAATGGATAGTCGATGCCCATAATGGTAAAATAACCGTATCGGACAACAAACCAAAGGGCACCGTCTTCAAGGTGGTCTTGCCCCTGTAAAGCTGCGAGCAGCAGGGACAGAAAGGATATTCCATGAAAAAATCTTGGTTGCTGGCCACTTTGTTAGCGCTCGTGATGGGGGCGGTCATTGTGCTGGTCGGTCTCAACCCGAACTCGCTTTATAGTAGTCGGTTGGCCAAGCAGGTTCCAACAAACGCCGTTGGGACCGCCACGGTGCAAAAAACAGCCTATGTCAGCCATGACCAGGCTATTCAGGCTTACAACAATGTCAAAGACAGTGTGGTAACAGTGCAAAATCTCAAGCAGACGGCCTCGTTGTCAGATGGCATCAATGCCTTTGACCAGCAAAACAAGGACAACAGTCAGCAAAACTACGAGACGGCGGCCCAAGGGTCTGGCCTTGTGGTCCGCGTCAATCAGGATAGTACGGACATCGTTACCAATAACCACGTGGTTAAAAACTCTTCGATGGTCCAAGTCGTGGCCCAGAACGGACAGAAGCTATCTGCCAAAATCATTAAGGCAGATGCAGCCAACGATTTGGCTTTGCTTCGGGTGAAAAAAGATCCCGCTGTGAGCAAGGCGGCCCAGCTCGCCGACAGTGAAAATCTGAAGGCGGGGGCCAGCGTCATGGCCGTTGGTTCGCCACTCGGCGTGGCCTATGCGTCCACGATGACTTCCGGCATTATTTCGGCTCCAAGCCGCTATGTCACGTTGTCGGAAACCAATGGTCAACCCGTGCGGGTGGTGCAAACGGACACCGCTATTAACCCTGGTAATTCAGGGGGCCCCTTGATTGACCTGCAGGGCCATGTCATTGGCATTACGTCTGCTAAGATTTCGGCTGGCGCCGCCAACACCAATATTGAAGGTTTGGGCTTTGCCCTGCCTGCGGAAAGCGTCCGCCAGTTTATCAAGTAAAAAAGAAGCACTGTTCGAAAGAGAGAACGGTGCTTCTTTTTTTGATAAAATAAGCGTAGTTTACAAAGTGCTAGCGTACCAGTCTTTGATTTGCTGTGGGGTAATCCGTTCGCCATGGCCGATTTGGCTAACTTTTTTGCCATCTTCAAAGAGGACAAAGGCGGGGATGCCCTTGAGGCCGTACTTGAGGGCAACATCTAAGTTGTCATCGCGGTCGGCGTCGAGCCAATTGGCGCTTTTAGTAATTTCATCCTTAAGTTCTTGTACGAAAGGCTTGATGGCCTTGCAATCACCGCACCATTCGGCGGACAAGAAAAGCACATTCCGACCGGGTTGGTCGATAAAGGCTTGGACGGCTTCATTTGAATTTGATTGTGGTTGATACATAAGCTACCTCCAATGGGTTCTAGTGTACCACAGAATTGGCCTAGTTGTTAATTTTAATAAAATCCCACAGGGAAAGGATGCAGCAATGGCGAGCATTTTAGAGAATTATCAAGCAGGCGGGGCAGCGGTTCAGTCAATTGAACTGACTCGAACCAATTGGCCGGCACTGTCGGCCAGTCATCCAGCAGTTGCTTATTACAGCCTCGTGAATCAGGGCCAAACAGTCAGGGACTGGCAGACCTTGCAACAATTGGCCGGCCAAATACAGGATCGCAGCCAGAAAGCGGTCCTCTTACATTTTCGGGCCCGGCAGACACGGCCGGCTCAACTGCCAGGTATTTGTAGGGATTTGGCGGCCAACAAGATTGACAATCTCCTGGTCATTGCGGGGGACAGAGCGGGTCTGGCCAACGGTTATGCCGGCGCCTTGCCCGCTCTGGCCGATTTAAAAGCAAAGGCGCCACAGTTAACCTTGGCGGCCGCCATTGATCTCAATGCCATCGCGCGAGTTGGCTTAGCCACAGTGCTGGAGGAGGCACTGGCGAAGGAGGCTGCTGGGGCCGGCGTGCTGATTACCCAGGTCTTTTTTGACCCTAGTTTATACTTTCGGCTGCAGCAGGCCCTCCAACAGGCAGGCTCGCAGTTGCGGTTGATTGCCGGGATTTATCTGGCCCAAGGGGCTGAGGATTACCATTTTGTCGAGCAGGTGTTGCACTTAGTGCTGCCGGCAGCTTTTTTGGCTAATCCGAAAGCAGCAACAGACCAGTTACTCGCCACTTTGCGTGCTGGGGGCGTCACCGGGCTGCACTATTTTGCTAGTCCGGCCCAGCCGGCGCTGCTAACAGAAGCGCTTGGATAGGCCAAGTCAGTCCGAAGGCTTTTTTTACGGCTACTTTGGCGGTACAATAGCTTAGTTATCAAAAACAAATGGAGCGTAATTATGTTTTTAGCATTAAAACGATTGGTGATTGGCAAACCGCTCAAAACTTTAGATGAGTCCAGTCAGTCCCTGTCCAAGGGGAAGGCGCTGGCCTTACTCTCGTCTGATGCGCTGTCTTCAGTGGCCTATGGAACGGAATCCATTACGGCGGTCCTGTTGACGGGGGGCATTGCGGCCCTATGGTTGCAGTTACCAATCGCTCTGTTGGTGGTTGTCTTGTTAACCGCCATCGTGCTTTCTTACCGACAGATTATTCATGCCTATCCTTCTGGTGGGGGCGCCTATGCCGTGGCCAGCGAAAACTGGGGCAGTAAGGTTGGCCTGGTGGCGGGGGGCTCGCTGCTCGTGGACTACATGCTGACGGTGGCCGTTTCGGCCTCCGCGGCAGCAGATGCCATGACAGCGGCTATTCCAGCGCTGCTTCCCTATGCGGTGCCCGTGTCCCTGGTTATCATTATTCTACTGACGGCCATGAACTTGCGGGGGCTGCGGGAATCGGCCAATTTTTTGATGGTCCCCGTCTACTTCTTTATTGTCGTCATGGCGCTGACCATCCTTTGGGGACTTTACCAGGCGCTGAGTGGCCAGATTCCTTACCATGCTGCTGCCCGAATTGGCACTGATTTTTCTGGCCTGACCATCGTCTTCTTTCTGCGGGCTTTCTCGTCTGGTTCCTCTTCCTTGACCGGTGTGGAAGCCATTTCCAATGCCGTGCCGAATTTTAAGGCACCCAAGGAAAAGCACGCAGCTTCGACCTTGGCCATGATGGCGGTTATTTTGGCAGCCTTCTTTATGGGCATCACCTTCCTGTCCTACTGGTATGGCATTCGGCCCAATGCTCACTCGACGGTCCTGTCGCAAATTGCGGCGACGACTTTCGGCGGTCACAACCTCTTCTTCTACCTCGTCCAGTTAGCAACGGCCATGATCTTAGCCGTGGCCGCTAATACCGGCTTTTCGGCCTTCCCCGTGCTCGCCGTGAACCTCGCTAAGGACAAGTATCTGCCCCACCTCTACATGGATCGGGGCGACCGGTTGGGTTACTCCAATGGGATTCTGTCGTTGTCCGTAGGGGCTATGATTTTGACCATCATCTTCCATGGCTCCACGGATAATTTGATTCCGCTTTACACGGTCGGGGTTTTCGTGCCCTTCACGCTGTCCCAGTCTGGCATGATGATTCACTGGTACCGCCACCGGCCTCGTTTTTGGATTGGCAAGGCCAGCATCAACGCCGTGGGGGCCTTTATTTCGGCAGGGCTGGTCATCATTCTCTTTACGACCCGTTTCAGCCACGTTTGGCCCTATGTGATTTTGATGCCGATTGTGCTGACGATTTTCTTCAAAATTCGCAAGCACTACGAATCGATTGCCCACCAGCTGCGCTTGCAGTACGTCAATGATACCGGCAAGATTCGCCATGAATATGATGGCGCCACGGCCATTGTGTTGGTTTCCAACCTCACTCGGGTGACGGCCGAAGCGGTCGATTACGCCCAGTCCATTGCCACGAAGGTGGTGGCCATGCACGTTTCCTTTGATATGAACCCGGCTAAGGAAGCGAAAATCGAAGCCCGTTTCAAGGAGGACTTCCCGGACGTCCGTTACGTCGATGTCCATACTTCCTACCGTTCCATTGTTAAGCCGATTGTTGGCTTTGTCACCAAAGTGTCCCGGCAGTCTGAAAAGATTAACCATTCGGTCACGGTGGTGATTCCACAGTTCGTACCAAAGAAACCATGGCAAAATATTTTGCACAACCAATCTTCTCTACGGCTGCGTACAGCCCTGTCGACGATGGATAATATTTCCATTTCGACTTATTACTACCACTTATCTGAATAAAGAAAAAACCGCCGAGCAATGCTGCTCGGCGGTTTTGCTTTGTATTGATTAGAAAGATTCGGTTGGGACCGCTGCTAACTTGGCAGACCAGTCCACGTCGGGATATTTCCGGCTGAGGGCCGTGGCCAAGACTCGCTTGGCCAGGTTGCCATTGCGGGTGAAGATGGGGCCGTGGAAGTAGGAACCAAAAACGTTGTGGTAAATCACGCCCTCGCTTTGGTCCATGCCATTGTTGCCCTGGCCCTTGGTTACCGTACCCAGTGCTTTTTCGCCCTTGCCTAGGAAGGTCCGGCCCTGGTGGTTTTCAAAGCCGTGGTAGACTTCGCCGGTTTCATTGTTTTTAATTTCAATATCACCCGTCAGTCGTTCGCCTTTTTTAGTGGCTACTTCTGCGGCCGTCATGTTACTGGTGTAGTGGTCCATGACCCCGATTCCTTCGACGCGGGAGCCGTCGGCCATTTCCATGTAGTGGCCCAAGAGCTGGAAGCCACCACAGACGGCGAGCAGGGGCCCGTCGGCCTCGATGTAGTTTTTTAGGCCAGCGGCCTTGTCCTGCAGGTCGGCTGCGACGACCGTTTCCTCGTAATCTTGGCCTCCGCCAAAGAGCACGAAGTCGTAGGCCTTGGGGTCAAAGTCATCGCCCAAGGAAACTAGCTGGTCTTCAATCGTAACCCCAATTTGCCGGGCATAGTAGCGCAAAGCGATGATATTACCGTAATCGCCATAAGTGTTCATTAAGTCGCCGTAAAGGTGGGCGAGGGTGAGCTGGTAGTCTGCCATAAAAGTCTCCCAAAATCATATCTCTGTGGGCAGCATCCACGAAAAGCGCCCAATGTTACTGTCTATCTTAAAGGAAGGGCTAGTATTTGGCAACTCAGACCAGGATCAGCCTAGACCAATGCTAGACCTAAGGAAAAAGCCCGCTTCGCAGGGAAGGCGGGCTGTTCCAATCGGCCTTAATCGGCTTTCAAATAACCTTGTTTTTTGAAGGCTTCGCGAATCTGGAGCATGGCCGTGTAGGTGGCCGCTAAGTAGACTTTCTGGGTCGGCGCATCTTGAATGGCTTCTGCGATGGCCTGTGGGTTGGGGTAGGTCCCCGCTAGGTCGTAGTTGGCCATTTTTAGGCGTACCGTGATATCGCGGTAGCGTTCCCCACCGGTTGCGATCCAAGCCAAGTTTGTCTCGTGCAGCTTTTCAAATTCGGCATCCCAGATCCAGGAGGTGTCGATACCGTCCGCATAGTTGGCGTTGAGTAGGGTCACCAGGGAGAAAGGTTCAGGATCGGTCGCCATCATGTCGATGACGGAATTTGTACCGACCGGATTTTTAATCAGGAGGAGGGTGACGACTTTATCGCCCACGCGGATACTTTCTTGCCGGCCAAAGACCTGTTCGTTTTGCTCGAAGGCCTGTTTGATGGCGCTGTCAGGGACCGCAAACTCCCGGCCTAAGGCGTAGGCCGCGAGGGCGTTATAAATGTTGTAAAGGCCGCCGATTTCGATACGGAAAGGCGTTTGCTCGATGTGGAAGACGGAAAACTGTGGCCGTAATTCATCCAGGGCCGTGACGGCATACTTGGGTTCGGGCCGTTTGAAGCCGTCACTAACGGAAAAGTACCGGCCCAAATTAGCGTAAGTAATGTAGGAATAGTGGAGGACGGCGTTGTCGGTAGGCGAGAGAATGCCGTCTGTATTGGTGGGCGCCTTTAAATCCTGGAACTCGTCGGCAGCCACGTGATTAAAGCCGTAATAAATCCGTTCGTTTGGGAAATCACCCCGGGCAAAGATGGGGGAATCGGCATTGGTCAGCACCTTGGCTGCCGGTGCTTCCTTGATGCCAGCAACAATCTTGTCATAGGTGGTATAGATTTCCCCATAACGGTCTAACTGGTCACGGAAGATGTTGGTGAGGACGAAGTAGCGGGGCTTCAGGGCCGCCGCAATTCGCTGAACGTTGGCTTCGTCGACCTCTAAGACGGCCACGGGCTTCCGGCCGTTTTTGGACGGCGCGACCTTCGTTGTCAGCAGGGTGCCCGTAATGCCTTGGACCATGTTGGAACCAGAAGGATTGGTCAAAACGGCATAACCGCCGGCCGTTAGCACCCGGGTGATTAAGGCCGTCGTCAAGGTCTTCCCGTTAGTCCCGGTGACAATCACGAGGTCAAAATCAGTTTGGACTTGATCCAACACGTTGGGATCGACCTTGATGGCCAACTTACCGGGCAGGGCCGTTCCGCCCCGGTGGAAGATTTTTTGTAAGGTAAAGTGGCTGACCCGTGCGGTCGCCTTTGCCAATGCACTTTTGATGGTCATGGTAGTGACTCCCTTCTATACAAAACTTTATTTTAACATGGTCCGGAGGACTTTTTACCAAATTAGTCCTGCTCGGTCGAGATGGGGGTGAAAAATTGCTATAATAAAGAACAGATTAACGGCTGGGGAGGCAAAGATGGCACAGTTATACTTCGAATACGGTGCAATGGGTTCTGGCAAATCCATTGAAATCCTCAAGGTGGCCCACAATTACGAAAGTCAGGGCAAGCGGGTCCTGCTGTTGACGCCACTGATTGATGACCGCTTCGGTCAGGGCATGGTCGCCTCGCGGATTGGTTTGAAAAGACCGGCGCAGGCCATCAGCGAACAGACAGACCTGTACGCCATGATTGAAAATGGCCAGGGGGAAAAGCCGGCAGCAGTCCTCATCGATGAAGCCCAGTTCTTAACGCCGACCCAAGTCGATCAGTTGGCCCTGGTCGTGGATGATTTAGCCATTCCCGTGATGGCCTTTGGCTTGAAGCAGGATGCCTTTAACACCCTTTTTGCGGGCTCGAAGCGCCTGCTGGAAGTAGCGGACAAGTTGGAGGAAATGAAGACCATTTGTTCTTTCTGTGGCAAAAAAGCCACGACCCAGCTCCGCTTTGCTGACGGTCAGCCCCAGTACACGGGCGCCCAAGTGCAGATTGGTGGGGATGAAGCCTATCTGCCAACCTGCCGTTACCACTGGCATCACCCCATTTTGACCATGATACCGCAGTAACTATTCTGACAAGAAGGAGATCCGTTATGGCGCCAATTTTTGCGCAATTACAAACGGTCGTTGACCGTTATGATGAATTAAACCAGATGCTCGCTGACCCCGAGGTTATGAATGACTCCCAAAATTACATGCAATTATCCAAGGAAGCTGGTAGTATTCGGGAAACCGTGGCTACTTTCCAGGAATATGAGCAGGTGATGGAAGGAATCGCCGCAGCCGAAGAAATGTTGGGTGATGCTGAAATGGGCGACTTGGCCAAGGAAGACCTGGCCACGTTGCGCCCCCAGCAGACTGAATTAGAAGAAAAACTGAAGATTTTAATGCTGCCCAAGGATGAAAATGATGATAAGAACATCATTATGGAAATTCGCGGGGCAGCCGGCGGGGATGAATCCTCCCTGTTTGCGGCCGACCTGCTCAACATGTACCGGCACTACGTGGAAAACCAGGGCTGGTCGTTACAAATTATTGATGAAACACCTACGGAAGTGGGCGGTTACAAGGAAGTGGTTGCCATGATTGTGGGGGACAAGGTCTTCTCTAAGTTGAAGTTCGAATCAGGCGCCCACCGGGTCCAGCGGGTACCGGCTACCGAAACGCAGGGCCGGGTGCACACTTCCACGGCTACTGTTGGCGTGATGCCTGAATTCGAAGAGGTGGACGGGCAAGATTTGATTGACCCCAAGGATGTCCGGGAAGACGTTTACCGAGCTTCCGGTGCCGGTGGTCAGCACGTCAACAAGACTTCTTCTGCCATTCGCTTAACCCATGAGCCAACGGGGATTACGGTTGCGATGCAGGACGAGCGGTCCCAGCAGCAAAACCGGGCCCGGGCTTGGAAAGTCTTGAACGCCCGAATTTACGATCACTACGCCCAGGAAAACGAAGCCGAATACGCTGCCCAGCGGAAGACGGCGGTCGGTTCCGGGGCCCGGTCCGAACGAATCCGGACCTATAACTACCCCCAAAACCGGGTCACGGACCACCGGATTGGCCTTACGTTGAATAAGCTGGACCGGGTCATGGGCGGCGACCTAGCAGAAATTGTGGACGCCTTGGTCCTGGCCGAGCAGACGGCCAAGTTAGCCGAGTTGACGGAACAATGAGACCGGACGAAGCTTTCTTTGGCCCCCATCAGGCCCAACAGGGGGGACAGGCAGTTGCTATTTCCCTGCTAGAAGCTCGCAAGTGGGCGTTGGCGGAATTAACGGCAGCCGGACTGGACCAGGACGAAGCGACCGCACAGGTGGACTTTTTGCTGACGGGTTATTTGCAGGTCAACTATGGCATGCTCCGAGCCAACCTGACCCGGCAGATGCCGCCCTGGTTGGCAGAACGCTGGCCCAAAGCGATTGCTGCGCTAGTGCAGGGCCGGCCCGTCCAATACGTACTAGGCCAGGCCCCCTTTTATGAGGATGAATTCCTGGTGGACGAGCGGGTCTTGATTCCCCGTCCGGAGACGGAGGGCTTAGTGGACTGGGTGTTGACGGACGCCCGTTCCGGCGCCAATGCCTTGCTGGCAGCTAAGAATCAGCCGGCCCGCCTGGTTGATGTTGGTACTGGTTCCGGGGCAATTGCGCTATCACTGGCCAAACAGTTGTCAACGGTTGCGGTGACGGGCGTGGACCTTTCAGAGGCAGCCCTGGCGGTAGCCGCTGAAAACCGGACCAAGTTGGGGCTGACTGACCGAGTTGCGCTCCAACAGTCCGACTTGTTAACGGCCTTTACCGCCGAGCAAGATCGTTTCACGGTCATTGTCGCCAATCCGCCTTACATCAGCCGCGATGCTCTGGCAGAAATGGACGAGCGGGTCTGGCGCTATGAACCGGATACGGCCCTTTTTGCGGCAGAGAACGGGCTGGCGCTGTACCGACAACTGGCACAGCAATTGCCCGCCTACCTGACCGCGGATGGTTGTGCTTACTTTGAAATTGGCTATGATCAGGGACCCGCTTTGAAAGCACTTTTCCAAAGCGCCCTCCCAACGGCTGAGATTACGTTAAGAAAGGATTTCGCCGGCTTAGACCGGATGATTCGGGTGACACTGCATGGAAACAAAAGAACTGACAACTAGTCCGGCTGACCTAACGACTGCTGCCAACTTACTGGCCGCGGGGGAAGTGGTGGCTTTTCCAACGGAAACGGTCTACGGCCTGGGGGCGGACGCCACCAACGAAACGGCAGTGAAGAAAGTTTTCGCTGCCAAGGGCCGACCAGCCGATAACCCGTTGATTATGACTTTTGGCCGGGCGGATCAGTTGGCGGACTACGTCCAGGTCAATGACTGGGCCAAGTTGCTCATCAAAAACTTCTGGCCTGGTCCGTTGACCATGATTTTACCGGTGCAACCGGGGGCTGTTTCGCCCTTAGTGACCGGTGGCCTGGCAACGGCGGCCGTTCGTTTGCCAGATAATGAAGCGACGCGGACAATGATTACTGAGTTGGGCCGGCCGATTGTCGGTCCTTCCGCCAATACTTCTGGTAAGCCCTCGCCCACAACGGCGGCCCATGTGGCCCATGATTTGAACGGGAAGATTGCAGCCATCGTTGATGACGGCCCCACACAGGTGGGGGTAGAGTCCACGGTGATTGACCTGACCGTAGATCAGCCAACGATTTTACGGACCGGCGCCATCGGCCAGAGCCAACTTGCTTTGGCCTTGTCTGAAAAGGTTTTAGATGCCACGAAGCCAACCAGCTTGGCGGATGATCAACGACCTAAGGCGCCCGGTATGAAATACCGGCACTATGCACCTGATAAGACGGTGATTGCTTTTGATCCGTTAGACTTCCAGGCGCTGCTAGGCCGATTGAAGGCAGGGGATGCGGTGATGGCCAACCGGGACCTGCTCGTTGATTTACCGGAGCAAATTTCTTCCTGGTCGCTGGGGGATGACTGGCGTTCTGCTTCTGAACAACTGTTTGCTGGGCTCCGTTATTTCGATGATGATCCGACCGTTGAGCAGATTTATGTGCAGCAGATGCCAGATTTTGATATCGGAAAGGCTTACAATAACCGCTTGCAAAAGGCTAGTTCAGGATTGCACTTCCGCCCGTAAGAAAGGGCTTACACCTTGCTATTTAGTAGGGCTTTTGATAAACTAAAACTACGTAAAGACCGTTACAAAAGGAGAACTCGCATGGCAGAAACAAAAGACTTTAACATCGTAGCAGAAACAGGGATTCACGCGCGTCCAGCCACGCTGTTGGTCCAAGCTGCTTCAAAGTACACGGCAGATGTCACGCTCATCTACCAAGGCAAGGAAGTGAACTTGAAGTCCATCATGGGTGTCATGTCTTTGGGTGTTGGCCATGGGGCCGATGTCACGATCAAGGCTGACGGCGATGATGCCGACCAGGCTTTGGCAGCCGTTACCAAGGTCATGGAAGACGAAGGATTGGCCAAGTAGCATTGACTGCTTTGCCAAATCGAAAAAAGTCGCAGCGAAGCGGCTTTTTTATTTTTGAATGGAAGTACTGTACTTGCCAGGATGACGGGGAAAAGAAATGAAGTCCTTATTGATTGATACCAGTAACCAACCTTTACTGGTGGCCTTAGCAGAAGATCGTCAGATTCTGACCAGTTTTCAAGAAAATGAACCTAGAAAGCATTCGGTGGACTTACTACCAGCGATTGAAGACCAAACTGCTGACCTGGGCTGGTCCTTGGATAATTTGGATCGAATCGTGATTGCGGTGGGGCCTGGTTCCTTTACCGGCTTGCGCATCGGCGTCACAGTGGGGAAGGTGCTGGCTGCCAGCTTGCAGAAGCCGCTCTATGCACTCTCTTCGCTCCAGTCACTGGCTGCACAAGTGCAGGCGCCTGCTGATTCGTTAACCTTAGCGCTCTTTGATGCCCGTAATGATAATGTCTTTGCCGGGCTTTACCAAGGCCATCAGGTGCTGCTGCCAGATGGGCACTATCCCATGGCGCAGGTATGCTCGCTGTTGGCGGAGCGGTCGGAGGCGGTGCAGGTCATTGGAGATGGCCAGCACTTTGAACAGACTTTAACCGAACAAGTAGGGGCCGACCGGGTCACGATTTTATCTGAGGAAGCGTCTTTGCCGAACGGCGCAGGCTTGCTGGCCTTATCTCTGGACGCGACGCCGGTGGCAGATATTGCTGCATTGACCCCCCGCTATCTCCGGAAAACGCAGGCCGAATTGAACTGGGAAAAGCAACATCCACAGGGATTACAGGATCAGCCCTATGTTTTTGAAGTTTAAAAAGAAAAAGCGGCAGCGACCAGTCAAACAGCTGTTGACCTTTCCAAGTGAACAATTTCAGGCCCAAGCAGGCGCTAGCCTGCGCTTGCGATCGGGTTCGGTCACTGATATCCCCGGTTTAATTGCCATTCAAGAGGCGGTCTATGATGGTTATTCGCCCTGGCTTTTCCGAGACTTTGAGCATGAATTGACGCAGGAATCAGACCGGCTGTATCTAGTGGTCGAGCGGCATAATCAAGTGGTGGCCTTTATGGCTTTAGTTCGTCGGGAAGCGATTGCCGACCTGCATATCGCCAATTTGGCGGTTTTGCCGGTTTGGCAAAACCAAGGCATTGGCACTTATCTCTTGCATACGGCCAGTGCCATCGGTCGGGAATTACAACTGACGACCATTTCCTTAGAAGCACGCCGGTCCAATACCGGGGCGCTGGCCCTTTATGACCGCCTCGGCTACCGCGTAGAAGATGTGTTGGCAAAATACTATGTTGACAATGGCGAAGATGCCATTGCCATGGTGCTGGCCCTTGACCGTTAGGGTGGCGGGGCCGGCCGATGAACCAGTGCTGGCTGACTTGCTGGCAGCCAGCTTTCCGGCAGACACCTTACCCACCATGCTGTTAGCCGAGCAACTCAAGCGGGGGTCAGTGCGCTATTTGTTGATTAATGAAGGGCAGGGCTTCCTATCTTACCGGCAGCTGTTTGAAGAAGTGGAAATCTATTTGCTGGCCGTAGCACCAAAGGCCAGACGGCAGGGATTGGCCCGGGCGCTGTTGGAGTTTTTAATGGGCGCTTTGCCGGCTGGTAGCCGGCTTTTACTAGAGGTGGCAGCTGATAATCGGCCGGCCCTGGCCCTTTACCAGCAACTGGGCTTTCAAGTTTATCACCGTCGGCAAGCCTACTATGCACAGGGGCAGGATGCCCTACTAATGGAGAAACGATTGTGACAACGATACTTGCATTTGAATCGAGTGCGGACGAAACCGCGGTGGCGGTTGTTAAGGATGGGGACCAAGTCCTCAGTTCAGCGGTCGCCACACAAATTAATTCTCACCAACGCTTCGGCGGCATTGTGCCCGAAGTGGCCTCCCGCCATCATTTAGAGTGGATTAACCGAACCTTGGACCAGGCGCTCAAAACGGCCCAAGTGACGCCCAGCCAAATTGACGCCGTGGCGGTCACCTATGGGCCGGGCTTGGTGGGCTCACTCTTAGTGGGCTTGATGGCAGGCAAGACCTTCGCCATGGCCCATCACTTACCCCTGATTCCGGTCAACCATCTGGCGGGCCATTTAGCAGCTGCGAATTTTAACGAACCGATTCGCTACCCCGCTCTGGCGCTCATGGTTTCGGGCGGGCACACTGAGCTGGTTTACATGAAGGAAGAAAATTCCTTTGAAATTCTTGGGGAAACTTATGACGATGCGGCGGGTGAATCGTATGATAAAGTAGGCCGATTGCTCGACCTCCCTTACCCAGCGGGTAAGGCCATTGATGAACTCGCCCAACAGGGAACGGCCACGATTCGCTTCCCCCAAGCGATGGCCCATGAAGATAACTATGATTTTTCCTTTTCAGGGCTCAAGTCGGCCGTGATTAACTATGTCCACCATGCAGAACAAAAGGGCGAAAGTGTTCCCCGGGACGACCTGGCGGCTTCCTTCCAAGAAGCAGTGATTCGGGCCCTGGTGGCCCGTACCCGCAAAGCCTTAACGGATTTTCCAGTTCGCTCCTTTGTTCTCGGCGGTGGCGTGGCGGCCAACCGGGGTCTAAGGACTGCCTTGCAGGCTTTGTTGGCTGATTTTCCAGCAACGCGTTTCATTCCGGTGCCGCTGGCTTACACGGGAGACAACGCAGCGATGATTGCGGCCGCTGGTTACTTTAATTACAAAGTAGGCCGTTTTGCTGGGCTTGATTTGAATACGGCCCCCGGATTAGATTTCGAATTGTATGAAGCTAAGTCTTGACGACGGCTCAAAAAATTGTGAAAATTGAACGATGGGAAATACTTTCCTTGATTCTATGCTATACTAAATAAAAATATGTTCACAAAATGAATGGAGTAACTATGTCTGAGCAAGTAAAAATACCTAGGGCAACCGCTAAGCGCTTGCCGATTTATTATCGTTACTTAACAATCTTGGATGATGCAGGCACGAACCGCATCTCCTCTGCAGAATTAGCTAATGCTACCAAGTTTGATGCAGCAACTATTCGCCGTGACTTCTCTTACTTCGGTGCCTTGGGTAAGCGGGGTTATGGCTATGACGTCAAAGCCCTCCTGGACTTCTTCTCGGAAGTCCTGGACCAGAGCTCTTTGGTCAACGTCGCCTTGATTGGGGTCGGCCACTTGGGTCAGGCCCTCTTGAACTTTAACTTCCACCAGTCTTCTAACATGCGGATTGCGGCGGCTTTTGACATTGATGAAAACCGGGGCAAGATTTTGTCCGGGGTGCCCATTTACGATATGAAGGAACTGTCGGAGCAAATTAAGGCGCAGCGAATTAACATTGCTATTTTAGCCGTACCGCAGGAAGTGGCCCAGGACATCACCGATGAATTGGTGGCCACGGGTATCAAGGGAATCTTGAACTTTACGCCACTGCGAGTGTCTGTACCAAAGGGCGTTCGGGTGCAAAACGTTGATTTGACCAACGAATTACAGACCCTGGTTTACTTTATTCAAAACTACGCGAATATTACGACAGGAAACAAGTAAGCATGACAGTCTTGGACTTAACAGATGAACAGGCCGTTGCCCGCTTTCGTGACTTTGTCCGTCGGGATCCCAGGGGGCGGGTGACGCAGGATCCGCTTTGGGGCGAACTAAAAGCAAACTGGGGCCATGTTTACGTTTACCATGAGGATGAAACGGGGGCCATCGATGCCACGATGGGCTTGCTGACGGTGGAAGCGGTCCCTGGCAAGCTGTTAGCTTACTGTCCCAAGGGACCAATTGCTGATTTAACCAACATTGATTTGGTGAAAGAACTGATTCAAGAAGGACTGGCGGCACTACCCGACAATGTGTTCTTGGTCCGGATGGATCCAGAAATCGACTACGATGCGGACTTGGATGCTGCTTACCGGCAGGCCGGTTTTAAAACACGCAATGTCGCAGTTGAAAACATGCATGGTACGATTCAACCCCGTAAGAACGTAGTGCTCTTTTACGATGGTCGAGGAGAAGGGGCCCAGCCCATTCAGACCGCTGACGATTTGATGAAGCATTTCAAGCGGGATTACCGCAACCAGATTCGTCGAGCGCTGAAGGACGGGGTGACCGTCACGGCTGATACCAGCCTGGATTCGATGCAAGCCTTCTTCCAAACCTATGAAATGATGGCTGCCGCCCAGGGCATTACCCACCGGCCCTTTGCCTACTTCGAACGGATGCAGGCCCTCTGGGATGGTGCCGATGACTTCCGTATTTTCTTAGCTCACTTTGAAGGGCAGGTGATTGCGGCTGGCATTGGCTTTGCCTATGGCGATAAGATTTGGTACATGTACGCGGGTTCTGACCGCCGTTATGCCAAACACTATGCCCCTTATTTGGTCCAGTGGTACATGCTGAACTGGGGCTTGGAACTGGGCAAGGTGGCCTATGACTTCGGTGGTGTCGGCGCCTTTGACAAAGAGGACGGCCTCTACCGCTTCAAGCACGGCTTTGCCTACCACGACCCAGCGGTGACCTATATCGGTGAGTTGGACTGGGTCTTGGATCCAGCCGCTTACCAAACTTACTTACAACAATTTTCCTAAAAAAGTCGTCAGCCCAACCGGCACACGACCTTTTTTTATAAACAGGCCCCTGTTAGAAAGGACCAGCGATGACCGTTAAAATGATTGCCTCCGATATGGACGGCACTTTTTTACAAGCAGAAGACCAATATGATGTGGCCCACTTTGCCAAGGTGCTCGCCCAGCTCAAGGAAAAAGATATCCGCTTTGTGGCAGCTTCTGGGCGACAGGTAAGCAATTTACGAGCGCTTTTTGCCCCCATGGCTGACTATGGCTTGTTGGACCAAATCGACTTTGTCGGGTCCAATGGATCCGTTGTGGCCACTGCCGATCAAGAACTTTACGCCGTCTACCTGAAGCCGGAGCAAATTCGGAAGGTGATTGACTGGAATGCCGTCAATTTTAGTCCGGCCGAAAACTTGGTGGTGATGACCGGGGCCCATGGCTCCTACTTGTCCAACCATGCCACCGCGGACATCATGGCCATGCTGGCGCCTTTTTATCCTAATCTGACGCAGGTCGATAAGCTTTTGGACGTCGATGACCAAATTCTAGGCGTTTCCTTTATTTGGCCCCATGACAAAGTTCAGGAGTATGTGCGCCTGTTGATGGATACCTTTGGTGATCAACTGCATGCAACGGGGTCTGGCTTTGGTTCCGTGGATATCCTGCCCAAAAATGTGAATAAAGCGACGGCCTTAGAGGTGCTGCAGGACTACTACAACATAGACGACAGTGCTGTCATGGTTTTTGGGGATAACGCCAATGATTTGGAGATGTTATCCAAGTATGACCAGGCCTACCTGATGCCCAATGCCGCTTCCTTTATGCACCAGGCTCATGACCAGGAGGCGATTGCGCCGAACGATGAAGCCGGGGTCTTGGCAACAATTGAAGCGAAGCTTTTCTTAGACCAATAAAAAAATTCTGACCGTTGGGTCAGAATTTTTTTCTTATTCATGGTCGCCGCTTTGACTCTGTGGTAAGACCGGGTCGTCCGGCACGTCTGGAATGTGATAGCGGTTGATCGCCAGGGCAAAGAGAATGCCTACAAAGGTATCAATGATGCGCAGAAAGACATAGTGGATGGTCGCATCGGTTGGAATCGTTAAGGCGATTAGTAAGAGGGCGGCCAAGCCGGAAATTACCCCCGGATTATAGTTGATGGCATCTAGAATGATGATGGTTAAAATCACCAGGAAGGGCATCAAGGTAATCATGATGAAGGGGCTGTTATGCGTGTTCTCTCGGATGAGAAAGAAAATCATGGCCGAGAAGCCCCCGACGGCGTTGGAAACAAGTCGAATCTTGGCGAAGGTGATCGAGTTTTCCCAACTTTCCCGGAGGGCGAAGATGGCCGCCAGTGCGGGGGCAAAGGCGGGTCGGTTGATAAAGTGATAAGTTAGTAAAATCAAAAAAACAGCCAAGGCCGTTTTGATGGTACGCATGCCGAGGCGGATTTCTAAGGCTTTCATGTGTCGCTCCTGTTATTTTTGCTCAATTAAGCGTACCATAGAAAAGATAGGAAGCATAGAAAAGGAAGAAGTGTGCAATGTTAACGAATGATGTTTTACAACAATTACACAATCACAAGTCAATCCGGGCCTTTCAAGATCGGCCGGTTTCTGACGAAGTCGTCGCAACCATTTTGTCCGCGGCCTTTGCCGGGCCAAATATGCAGAACTTCCAACCCGTGACCTTTATTGAAGTCACAGATCAGAAGCTCAAGCAGGCTGTCACAGATCGCGTGGGCATGGGCTATATTGCCTCCGCCCCCCGGTTCTTCGTAGTGGCCGTAGACTGGCACAAGCTCTTGATTGGCCAGTCCGCTGAAAACCAGGCCATGATTAAAGAAAAGATTTCCTCCTACCAATTCTTGGAAGGGGGCATCGTCTCCGCTGCCATCGCACTTGGCCGAGCACAGGTCGCTGCTGAATCACTGGGCCTTGGTTCGGTCACCATGGCCGGTGTGATGGGCGCCTTTGACCTTTACGAAAAAGAATTGAACTTGCCCGACTACGTCAAGCCGGTGATGGGCTTCTCACTGGGTTATCCCGACCAAGAACCGGGCATTAAGCCTAAGCTGCCATTGACTGGTTCCTACATGAAGGGCGCCTATGACGAAGATCAGATGGTAGCAGCCGTGACGGACTACGATCAGACCATGAAGGATTACTTCGCTAGTCGGGGAATGGACAACACTTGGACGGAACACAATGCCAAGCTGTTGGCCGGCACTAAGATTAATGATGGTCTGACTGCTTATCCAAATGATAAAGAATTGAATCAACACTAGAAAAGAAGCGGTCGTTCGTTAGAACGGCCGCTTTTTTATGCTTGATAGAGATAGGCTGGTAATTTGTCGAGCATGATGGCCGCCATTTCTGCCGGGCTTTCATGTGCCCCTGTTAGTAACCATTGCTGGAGAACGGACGACATGGCCCCGGTAAAAAAGGCCCGGTCGTAAGCATCGTGAAAACGTCTTGCTTCTTTTTCAGGATCAATGCGGGGCATCTTTTGTAGATATTCGAAAACATAGGCCGATAGGCCAGAATCAAATAAGAGCAGGAAACGCTCCCTTTGGGTCAGGAAAATGCGGAAGGCAAAGGTCAAATCGGATCGTAACGTCTCCTTGGCCGGCAACTGTCGGTCAGCCAGCGCGCGGTCTTGCTTGACAGCAATTAATTGGGATAAATAATATTCTAAAATGGCTTCTTTACTGTCAAAGTTGCGGTAGTAGGAGGCACGGGCCACGCCGGCTGTCTCGATTAAACTGGCGATGCGAATTTTTGAAAAGGGCGTATCTTTGAGTTCTTCAAAAAGTCCCTTCACAATTTGTTCTTTGACCCGATTATTTTCTTGCTGTCCATAATTCATTGCTGGCATTCTCCTTTACTAGTAATTATAGCAAAATTTTATCTGATACATATTGACTCATTAAAAAATCCTGGTAAACTAATGGTTAGTTCATCTGATACAAAATGTATCTTTTAGATAGGAGAATAATGATGGAAGCAAAACGTCCGTATAACCGCACGCTGGTGCTTGCGGTTTTGCTGATTGCAGCCATTGCAGGGGCTTTGATGCAGACTTCTTTGGGAACGGCTTTGCCGACCCTGATGAAGGCCTTTGACATCGATTTGTCTACTGCACAACAGGCTACCACCTGGTTCTTGTTGGTCAACGGGATGATGGTGCCGCTCTCAGCTTTCTTAGCCACCCGCTTTAAAACAAAGTCACTGCACGAAGTGACTTATCTCTTATTGCTGGTCGGCGTGGCGATGTCGATGTTCACACCCGAACGGTCCGATATGTGGTGGCTCTTTGTGGCCGGCCGAATCGTGACGGCAGTCGCCGTTGGCATGATGATGCCGCTCTTGCAGGTGGTCATTATTAATATGTACGCCCCCAAGGAGCGCGGTGCCGCCATGGGCATGATGGGCCTAGTGGTCGGCATGGCGCCGGCCATCGGGCCTACGTTAACGGGTTGGATTCTGGAAAAGGACCACACGATTCTGGGGCTCACCCTGTCTGACAGTTGGCGGTCGATGTTCGTCATTCCTTTTATCATCGTCGTGATTGCGGTGATTTTGGCGCCATTTTTGATTAAAAATGTCATTGAAAATCGAACGATTCATCTGGACTGGCTATCACTCCTGCTGTCAACAGCTGGCTTTGGCTTCTTCCTCTGGGGCTTCACCAACGTGTCAGCCCAGGGCTGGACGGACTTGATGCAGGTGATTTTGCCGATTGTGGTCGGCGTCCTCCTATTACTTGCCTTTGGTTGGCGGCAGCTGAAGTTGCCGGTGCCTTTCTTAGACATTAAGGTCTTTGCCAATAAACACTTTACCATTCCAACTATTGCCTTAATCATGGCAACGATGGCGATGTTCGGTGTTGAAATGATGTTGCCCACTTACTTGCAAAACGTGCGGGGACTGACACCGCTTGATTCTGGTGTCACCTTACTCTGGGGCGCCCTCTTTATGGGCTTGCTCTCACCCGTGGCGGGTGTTTTGTATAACAAGGTTGGCGTTCGAGCGCTCTCATTCATGGGCTTTGGCCTATTGGTTGCGGGAACGGTTCCCTATGTTTTCTTAAATCCGGAAACACCAACGGTGGTCATTTCTGTGCTCTATGCGGTCCGAATGGCCGGGATTGCCTTGACCTTAATGCCATTGACGACCACGGCGATGTCAGCCCTACCTGATGAAAAAGGAGCCGATGCAACAGCTGCCAATAACACGCTGCGACAGGTCTCCTCTTCCGTTGTGGTTGCACTACTAACTTCCGTGGTTCAAAACGTGATTAACAATCACACACCGGCTGCATCGATGAAGGCAACGAACCCACTTGGCTATGCGGATAAGGTATTGACGGCCTCGATGGATGGCTTTCAGATTGCCTTTGTGATTTCGTTGGCCTTTGCCCTGCTTGGGATTGTTCTGGTCTTCTTCATGAAAAATGATGCCAAGGAGGAAGCAACAACATGATGATTTGGATTATTGCTCTTTTGGCCTTCTTAACCTTTGCCTCTTGGATGTTACTAGCAACCAAGTGGCTTCGGATTACGTTGGGCACGGTCTTCGGTCTTCTCTTTGCTTTGGCCATTGTGTTGCTGTCAGCTAATATGGATCAGCACTTTGGAATGGAGAAAAAGACGGTGACCAGCACAGAGCAGGTATACGCGGCAACACCAGCCCAATCGCCGGTGCAAGCGGTGGCGGCTAAGAAAATTGGCCCAGCGCGGTATGTCCTGGTTTATAAAGATCATGAACAGGATCCAGCTGCCAAGGCCCACTTTGTCCCGGATAGCAAGGATGTTGTGCGGGCAGTCAAGGTCCGGGCTGATTACGAACAGACGCAGACGAGCACTGCCCAGGTGAAAACAGTGACCGAAACTTGGATTTACCGGTCTAATTTCTGGAAGCAACTTTTCCAGCATCAGCATGATGACCGGCTGATTTCGGAGCATCATACCCTGCAAGTCCCTGAAAACTGGCAGATTCAGCAACAGTAAGATATTGAGCCATCTCCACTGAGCGAATCTGTTAAAAGTCCTCTGCGTTAGAGGGCTTTTTTTATTGACAGGGCTGGGACCTGTGCTATACTAAAACCAGGTTAGCACTTAACTACTTTGAGTGCTAAAAAGAAAAGAAAAAGAGGTGCAATCATGCTGAAACCATTAGCAGACCGGGTGATTGTCTCGGTCAAGAAGCAGGAAGAAACAGTGGGGGGCATTGTTTTGGCGGCCAACAGCCAAGATAAGCCTAAGACCGGTGAAGTGGTTGCAGTTGGTCCGGGGGCCTTGGCAGCCGATGGCTTAACCGCAGTAGAACCAGCGGTCTCGGTTGGTGATCAGATTCTCTTTGATCAGTTTGCTGGTCAAGAGGTGGACTACCAGGGTGAGACTTACTTGGCGCTTCACGAAGCAGATATTATTGCCGTTGTCTAAGGAGTTGTGTTGAAAGGAGTCAATCATGGCGAAGGAATTAGCTTTTGCAGAGGATGCTCGAACAAGGATGAAGGCTGGCGTTGATCAGTTGGCCAACACGGTCAAGACGACCATTGGGCCCAAGGGTCGCAACGTTGTGTTGGAGGAAAACTATGGTTCCCCAACGATTACCAACGATGGGGTGACCATCGCCAAGTCCATTGAACTGCAGGATCACTTTGAAAACATGGGTGCCAAGTTGGTGGCAGAAGTGGCTTCTAAGACTAACGATAACGCGGGCGATGGCACAACGACTGCCACGGTTTTGACGCAAGCCATCGTTGGCGAAGGATTGAAAAATGTGACGGCTGGGGCCAACCCAGTTGGCATCCGCACCGGGATTGAAAAGGCCACGGCCGCAGCGGTTAAAAAGTTGCAGGACATGGCCCACACTGTTTCCACGAAGGATGAAATTGCCCAAATCGCTTCGATTTCTGCTTCCAATGAAGAAGTGGGTGAATTGATTGCCGAAGCCATGGAAAAGGTGGGCAATGACGGGGTCATCACCATCGAAGAATCGAAGGGAATTGAAACGACCTTGGACGTGGTCGAAGGCATGTCCTTTGACCGGGGCTACATGTCCCAGTACATGGTGACTGACAACGACAAGATGGAAGCCGACTTGGATAACCCTTACATCTTGATCACGGATAAGAAGATTGGCAATATTCAAGACATTCTCCCCGTTCTGCAGTCTGTTGTGGAACAGGGCCGTTCCCTGCTGTTGATTGCCGACGACATTACTGGGGAAGCTTTGCCAACCTTGGTTTTGAACAAGATGCGGGGAACCTTTAACGTGGTTGCCGTGAAGGCCCCTGGCTTTGGCGACCGCCGGAAGGAACAGTTGCAAGACATTGCCGTTCTGACAGGTGGAACGGTGATTACCGATGACCTGGGCTTGAACTTGAAGGACGTGACGATCGATCAGTTGGGTTCAGCATCTAAGGTCAACGTTACCAAGGACAACACGACGGTTGTGGAAGGTGCTGGTAGCAAGGAAGCCGTTGCCGAACGCGTCCACTTGTTGAAGCAACGGATTGCCGAAACGACTTCTGACTTCGACCGTGAAAAGTTGCAAGAACGCTTGGCTAAGTTGGCTGGCGGTGTGGCGGTGATTAACGTCGGCGCCGCAACGGAAACGGAACTTAAGGAACGGAAGTACCGGATTGAGGATGCGTTGAACGCAACCCGGGCCGCCGTAGAAGAAGGATTCGTTGCCGGTGGTGGGACGGCCTTGGTCAACGCCATGGACGCTGCGGCTGCTGTTGAGGCAAGCGGCGATGTGGCCACTGGGGTCAAGACCGTGGTCGCTGCGCTGGAAGCACCGGTCCGTCAGATTGCTGAAAATGCCGGTTACGAAGGCTCCGTCATCTTGAACAAGTTGCAAGAACAGCCGGAAGGGACCGGTTTCAACGCTAAGACGGGCGAATGGGTTGACATGATTGCCGCTGGTATCGTGGATCCAACCAAGGTTACCCGTTCTGCTCTGCAAAACGCAGCCTCTGTGTCAGCGCTCTTGTTGACAACGGAAGCGGTTGTGGCGCAAGCAGCAGATGATGCAAATGATGCGGCGGCTGGTCAAATGCCAGCTGGCATGCCGGGCATGATGTAAATGATTTCAAAAGGTTGACCGCTAGGTCAGCCTTTTTTGCTGCTAGTGCAGCCAGATTTTTATCGCTTGATTGGGGAACAATTGTGCTAAAATATCCCTTTGGAGGGTGCTTATGCGATTTTATTCAGCTGATTATTTAAGCCGCCATAATGACTTAGTGAAAACCTGGGGCTTTGTTTTTTTGTTCGTATTGCTGGCGCTGTTTTCTTTTTACTTGTGGACAGCCTACCGGCACCGGTTAAATAACCGCTACCGGCAAATTACCATTATTATTTTTCTGGCCATTTGGTTCCTCGCGGGGGTCCAGTACACCGATTTCCAGACTGTGAAGGCCCAAAATAATTCCCAGTCGGCCATGGCTAATTTTGCCAAAATGTATGCCAAGAACCAGCATGTGGCCTTGAAGAAGGTGGCCTTTAATTCAACCACACTGTCGGATGGCATTGTGGCCAAGGAGGGCAATCAATATTACCAAATTGCGCTTTCGAAGGATGGCAAGTCCTATTCCAGGACCCAGGTCTATCTGGTGGCTGACAATGTGGAGGTGACAGAATGAGTATCTACTTACCCATTATTGAAAAGTTAGGGATTGGCCTGGTGGCCATCATTATTCAGATTAACCTCTTTGGAAAGGGGAATCTGGCGCCTTCGAACGCCCTCGATCAAGTCCAGAACTATGTTTTGGGTGGTATTATCGGTGGTACGATTTATTCGGAAGCGGTGACGGTTTTCCAATTCATGCAGGTCTTGGTCATTTGGACCTTCCTGGTCATGGTCTTAAAATTTGCCAAGGAACACAATAGCTATGCCAAGCGGATCATTGATGGCAAACCCGTCCCGGTCATTAAGCAGGGCAAAATCGACGTTGGGTTGGTGATTAAGGCTGGCCTTTCCGCCTCGGACTTGATGTTTAAGTTACGTGAAAAGGAAATTTACGATGTGGCTGACGTCAAACGGGCTGTTTTGGAACAAAACGGTCAGCTGACGGTGATTGCCTATGGGGATGAAAGCCCCAAATATCCCATTATTTCCGATGGCATTGCAAACCGCGATGTCTTGGATGCGATTGATCAAGATGAAGACTGGTTGCAGGATCAGGTCGTGGCTGCTGGCTATGAGGGTGGTATTTCAGAAATCTTTGTGGGTGAATACCTGAAAGGGGATATCCACCTGACCCCTTATGACCAAACAAATTTAAAAAGAGCGCGCCGATAAGCGCATACAAAAAAAGTTGGCAGACAGCCAACTTTTTTATTTGAATTCAGCTAAGTTTTCAACGGATAAGACCTTGAAGCGCCGGCGCTCTAACTTCGTCATAATCTTCCGTAAAATAGGGGAATCGGCGGTTAGTGGCAGTGTAAACATGACGGCCAAAGGACCGTGTAATTCAGACTGCATTGACACCACTGATTCGATATTGGTATAGCGGGTAATAATACGGGACATCTTTTGCAAGTCCCCCCGCTTCTGCTGGTCTTGCACCGCTAGGGCAACGCCCCCCTTTTCCAGTGACCAGGACTGGGACAGGATGTCCATGAGCGATGAATGGGTGAAAATACCAACGAAGTGATGCTGGTCATCTACAACGGCGATGTAGGGCAAATCGCGGATGGCGAAGAAGAGCTCATAGAAATCAGCTGAAGTGGAGATAAACTTCGTCGAATTGCGCATGATGGCCGTAGCCTTCAACGACAGGTCACCGCCTTTGGCGACGTGTTCGTAGACGTGTTGGCGGTAAATGTTCCCCCGGAAGAGGTGGCCACTGGCATCCAAAATGGGCAGTGTTCGTTGGTGGTCGACACTGCCCTCTTCGAACAGCTGCCAGACGTCTTGAATGGTGTCATCTTCACTTACGGTGACCAGGTCTTTTTTGGGGACAATCAATGATTTTGGAAACATGCAAACAGCCTACCTTGTGCGGATTTTTCTTCCTTCATCTTATCATATTTTCGACTTGTTTTAGCATGCTATAATGATAGGATAAGTTTATTAAGATTTGACAGAGAAAGAAGACGAGCATGAAATTCATTTTTGGCCTTGGCAATATTGGCCAGCGTTACGAAGCAACCAGACATAACATTGGCTTTATGGCTTTGGATCATTTTGCCGCCAGTGAACAGGTTACCTTCACGCCCACTAAGCTTTTTGCGACGGCGGCCAAAGCAACCATCGCTGGAGAAGTGGTCTGGTTGGTAAAGCCTACGACTTACATGAATGACTCCGGACAAGCGGTCCGGGCTTTTTTGGATTTTTACGGTGGTCATGTCGAGGACGTCTTAGTTCTCTCAGATGACATGGATTCGCCCTTTGGGAAAATTCGTTTCCGGAAAAAAGGCTCGGCAGGCGGCCACAACGGGTTGAAGTCCATTATGGCCCATACCAATAGTCAGGAATTTTTACGCTTGAAGCTGGGGATCGGTCATCCGGACCATGAGCAGCAGGCAGTGATTGATTATGTATTGGGTCGTTTTTCAAAAAGTGATTTAGACTACTGGGCCAAGGGCTTTGACCGCATCGATCAGGCCCTGTTGGACTGGATCAAAGGGGCCGACGCGGCCAGTTTGAGTAATCGATACAACGGGATGCTATGACAGTTACAACTTTCTTATCACAACAACAACCAATTCAGACGTTAAGTCAGCAGCGCCAGCCGGGGGAACGGCAGTTATTCTTAGGAATCAATGGCGCCGCCCGCGCCGCTAGTCTGGCAGCCCTCTACCAAGAACAGCCGGGGCAGATGCTGGTCGTCACGGATAGTCAGGCCCATCAGGAGGAACTGGTGGCGGACCTGAACGGCCTAGTTGATCCCGACTTGGTTTATCCCTTTGCAGCAGAGGAAGCCTTGGCAACGGAATTGGCCGTTTCTTCGAATACCTTTGTGGCGGACCGGGTTCGTGCGCTGACGGCCTTAGCGGCTGGTAAAGCAGGCATTTATGTGGCCAATTTGGCCGCTTTTTTGCGTTACCTACCAGCACCGGCTGATTTTTTAGCAGCAGAAATCACGTTGACCAAGGGGGCGCGTTATGACTTTGCCGCCCTGCAGGAGCGCCTCACGGTCCTGGGCTTTCAACAAGTGCCCCTAGTCGAACAGCCGGGGCAATACGCGCAGCGGGGGTCCATTATTGATGTCTATCCGGCCCAGGCAGAAGCGCCATATCGCTTGGATTTCTTTGACGATGAATTGGACCTAATCAAGACCTTCGATCCCGTCAGCCAGAAGAGTACGGCCACCGTCCAGACGGTGACCATCGATCCGGCGACTGATTTGGTGGTGACGGCTGACCAGTATGCGGCGGGGAAGGCGGCGGTGGAAGCCGCCTTTACTAACTATCGGAAAGACCTGCAGGGCGCCGAGAAAAAGCATGCCACCGATGGCTTCGATCGCACCCAACAGGCCCTTGATGAGGGGGCCCGTGATGAGCATCTTCTGCCCTATGCCAAATACTTTTTCACCGGCGGGCACACGGTCTTAGACTACCTGGCCGCCGATGGGCTCCTGGTGATTGATGATTACGCCCGCTTAGTCGAAGCGGACCTGTCCCAGCAGACGTTGGATGAAGAGTGGTTAGATCAGCAGGTTCGGACTTACCAAATTGTGCCCCCCTTGGCGCTCAAGACGTCATTAGCGGACCGGTTGCAACAGGTGGCGCAGGCCAGTCTCTATTTGGCTAATTTCCAGCGGGGCTTGAACCAACTCACCTTTGCCCACCTGGTTGAACTGACCTCTCGGCCAGCCAACCAGTATTATGGCCAGATTGATGCCCTGTTGACGGACCTGCATTACGCGCATGAACGAGGACTGACTTGGATTTTACTGGTGTCGGAGCAGGTCCGAGCGGAGCGCTTACAGGAAGCGCTAGCGGCCAAGGGTTTTGACCTGCCCATCCGACAGGATGTGCAGGCTAATGCAGTGCAAATTGTCTTGGGTTCCCTCTCGGCTGGCTTTGAGTGGACCCGCGAACACCTGACAGTTTTGACGGAACGGGAACTCTTTGACCGCGCCCGAAAGCCGGTCGCTAGGCGGACCCGTAAGATGGCCAATGCCGAGCGGATTAAATCCTATAACGAACTACAGGTGGGCGACTATGTCGTGCACTTGCACCATGGGATTGGCCGCTACGAAGGGCTTCAGAGCTTAGAGTCGGACGGTGGCAAACAGGATTACCTGGAAATCGCCTACCAAAAGAACGCCAAAATCTTCCTGCCCGTGACGCAGATGAACTTGATTCAAAAGTACATTGGCGGTTCGGAAGCTGGCAAAGCACCCAAGCTCAATAAGCTGGGTGGGACAGAGTGGCAGAAGACCAAGGGCCAGGTCCAGGCTAAAATTGAAGACATTGCCGATGACTTACTGGAGCTCTATGCCGAACGGGAAGCCAAATCTGGCTTTGCCTTCCCGGCCGATGACCGCGCCCAACTGCGTTTCGATAATGCCTTTGGCTATCCCGAAACGCCTGATCAGGTTCGCTCCATTGAAGAAATTAAGACGGACATGGAAAAGGTCCGGCCGATGGACCGACTCTTGGTCGGTGATGTTGGTTTTGGTAAAACGGAGGTGGCCCTCCGCGGGGTCTTCAAAGCGGCCCACGCAGGGAAGCAAGTCGCCTTTCTAGCGCCAACAACGATTTTAGTGCAGCAGCACTACGAAACCATGTTGGATCGCTTTGCCGACTTCCCAGAAATCCGCATCGCCCACCTTTCCCGTTTTCAAACGCCGGCACAAAACAAGGCGGTCATTCAGCAGTTAGCCAACCATGAAATTGATATCGTGGTTGGAACCCACCGCCTCCTCTCCAAGGATGTTGCCTTTGCGGACCTGGGCATGCTGGTGATTGATGAGGAACAGCGTTTTGGCGTCAAGCACAAGGAAAAGATCAAGCAGCTACGGGCAGAAGTGGACGTCTTGACGCTGACGGCCACACCCATTCCGCGGACCTTGAACATGGCCATGGTCGGTGCTCGGGACTTGTCGGTTATTGAAACGCCACCACAAAACCGGTACCCCATTCAAACCTATGTGGTTGAATTGGATTGGACATTGGTCCGCGAAGTGATTGGCAAGGAGTTAGCCCGGAATGGGCAAGTCTTTTACCTGCATAACCGGGTGGCTGATTTGGAAAAAATTGCCGAGCAAATCGAGAGCCTGGTGCCGGATGCCCGGGTTGCCGTCATCCATGGTCAGATGTCGGAGGTCCAACTGGAAGGAATTTTGTATGCTTTCCTTAACCAGGAATACGACGTGCTGGTGACGACGACCATCATCGAAACTGGGGTCGATATTCCCAATGCCAATACGCTGATCGTGGATGATGCCGATCACATGGGCCTGTCTCAGCTTTACCAGTTACGGGGACGGGTGGGTCGTTCCGCCCGCATGGCCTATGCCTACTTTACCTATCCGATGTTGCGGACCCCTTCCGAAGAAGGGGAAAAGCGCCTCGAAGCCATTCGTGATTTCACGGAACTGGGCTCTGGTTTTAAAATTGCCATGCGGGACCTGTCGATTCGAGGAGCCGGCGACCTGCTGGGCAAGCAGCAGCACGGCTTCATCGATTCGGTGGGCTACGACCTCTATACCCAAATGCTGCAGGAGGCGGTGGCCCAAAAGCAAGGGCGGGCGGTCAAGGAAGCGCCGGCAAGCAATGCCGAGTTAATTCTCGGGGTTCCCGCTTATTTGCCAGATGACTATGTGGCGGATGCCAGTCAGAAGATTGATCTCTACCAGCAGATTCGTTCGGCCAAAAGTGATGCAGATTTCGAGCAGCTAGCGGAAGCGCTGACCGATCGCTACGGGCCTTTGCCCGATGCGGTGAATCGCTTGCTGCTGGTCTCCCAGATTAAAAATTTGGCGGACATTGCCCAGTTGACGCAGATTCGTCGGCAAAAGAATCAGCTGACCTTACGCTTTAATGAAGCGCAGAGCCAAGCACTGTCCGGGCAAACCATCTTTGCCTGCCTCCAGGATGTCCCGGTCAAGGCTGTTGTGGATGCCAAAGGCCAGCAGTTGCAGGTTGTGCTGCCCATTGACCTGCAGCAGGAATCCGCTGTCTGGTTAAACATGTTGCGGGACTTCCTACTAGTAGTTGATCAAACAGTGAAAGCGGAAGGGAAAACAGATGCGAATTGATAAATTTTTAAAACTATCACGAATTATTAAGCGGCGAACGGTCGCTAAAGAACTGGCCGACCAAGGCCGGATTCAAGTCAACGGCAAGGTCGTCAAGTCAGCGGCCAAAGTGGGTACCAATGATAAGATTACGATTGCCTTTGGGAACAAGACACTCACGGTCAAGGTTTTGAAACTAGCGGACTTGGTTAAAAAAGAGGAAGCACAGGACTTGTACGAGGTGTTGGCCGAAGAGTATGCCCAATAAAAGTTTAAGCTTTGTTTAAGATTTTCTTTTTGAGCTGACAGTTGCGGAATGTTATTGCAAGTGCTAAAAAACTGTGCCAAAATATTGGAGAGGTTTGATGATGGCTGAACGAAACGCACAATCAAATATTAGGCCACTGAATGCGAACATTGCCCAACAGATTGCCGCAACAGAAGCAAGACGGCATGCGAAAACGAAGCATTACACCAGGCTCCACCGGCAACGCCGGAAACGAATTGTCTGGGTTGGATTAGCCATTACGGCAATCTTTGCTTTTCAGCTGATTTTGGGCCAAGTGCGTTTGCACGCGGCCAACCAGGTGTTGACCAAGTCACAAAACAGTTATCAAGCAGTGGCTAAAGACCATCAATCCTTGAAAAAGAATGTGGATCAGCTGAACGATCCAAACTATTTACAACAAATTTTACGAGATAAGTACGGCTACTCCCGACAAGGGGAGATTGTCTATAACTTACCGGATCAAAAATAATGTGCAACCACCTCGTTTGAGGTGGTTTTTCGTTCATTTTATGACAACTATCAAAGCAACAATTCAAAAAGATTGGCCTGACAAGTTGATTTTGGGCATCTCCGGGGGGCTTGATTCAACTGTCCTGCTCGATGCCATGCAGCGCTATGCGCCGGCAACCGAGCTGATTCTGGCCCATGTCAACTATCACTTACGGCCTGAAGCGGATGGCGATGCGGCCTTTGTAGCGCAGCTGGCCCAACAGTACCAACTCCCTTCCTATCAACGGGATTGCTACTTAGAGCCGGGCCATGCCGTGGAGGCGCAAGCCCGGGCTTTCCGTTATGCCTTCTTTGAAGAACTGTGTTGGCAGGAAGGAGCTGGCGGCGTCCTGCTGGCCCAGCATCAAGATGACCAAGTGGAAACCGTGTTACTCCAGCTCATTCGGGGCGGTCGTTTTCAGACAAAGGGGGGGATGGCGGAAAAGAAGGGGCAGTACTACCGGCCTTTTCTCAGTCTACCCAAAGCCGCCTTACTGGCCTATGCCCAAGCACAGGGGCTGACCTGGCGGGAAGACCAGACGAATCAAGATCCTGATTATACTGGCCGCAATCGCCTTCGCCAGGAAGTGTTACCGGCCTTGACCAAGATTGACCAGGACGCAAAGGAACACTTAGCCGCTTTTGCCAGCAATTATCGACAAGATCAGGAACTCTTAGCCGAGCGAGCGGCGGCGTTACTGCCACGCTTTCAAGCGGACTATCACACCGTGCCGGTCGCTTGGTGGCCGCATGTCTTGGCAGCACTCTGTCGGCGGGCGGGCTATTACGCCCTGTCTGACAGGCAGTTACAGGCGGCCTTAGCACTGCTGCAAAATAACCGCAAGCCAAACGGCCGACTGGCGCTGGGCCAATCTTTGCAACTGGTCCGGGCCTATGAAAAAATCTGGATTGATGCTGGTGAAAAAAAGCAAAAGAGCCTGCAAAAGCAAGAAACACTTGTGTTAAAATTGAATCAATGGCAATTTTCTCAGGAAGTTTGGTTTAGGTGGGGGCAAGGCGCGGTTCAAGGCGCTAGTGCTCACTTGGCCCTTCCTGGTGGGCCGGCCCAGCAATTGACCTTGCGGCCGGCCCAAAAGACCGATCGATTACCGTTGAAAAACGGGTCCAAGTCGATTCGGCGTTTGTTAATTGACCACAAAATTCCGGTTTTACAAAGGCCAAAGACTTGGCTTTTAGTTGACCAAGATAACGTCGTCCGGGCCGCTTGGTTAGGACAGCAGGACTGGGTGTTCAACCAGCTGCTGTCTTGGGACCAGGGCCCGGCTCAGCAATGGTTAGAATGGCGAATTGAGGGAAGCAGTGGATAACGATATTGCAGAAGTTTTATTTGACCGGAAGAGCATCCAAGAACAGGCAGAACGGATTGGCCGGCAAATCAGTGCAGATTATGCCGGCCGGAAGCCGTTAGTGCTCTCTGTTTTGAAGGGCGCTTACCTGTGGACGGCTGATTTAATTCGAGAGATTGACTTGTACGTGGATTTGGAGTTTATCAAAATTTCTTCTTATCACGGCGGCATGGAATCTTCGAATGAGATTCAGTTGATTACGGACATTCGATCGGATGTCCGCGGTCGGGATGTCATCATCATGGAAGACATCGTCGATACTGGCCAGTCCTTGGAATACTTGGAGACCCTGCTCAACGACCGGGGGGCCCATTCGGTCCAGGTGGCCACGCTTTTGGATAAAAAGGGGGGCCGGACGGTCGATATTGCGGCCGATTACGTTGGCTTTGATGTCCGCAATGAATTCGTTGTTGGCTACGGCTTAGATTACCAAGGGCTCTATCGTAATTTACCTTACGTGGGGATTTTAAAGCAGTCGGTCTATAGTTAAGATTGGCTTAACCTAGCTTTGCTAGAATCAATAAATTAAATGTTAGATTGAGGAATTTCGATGAAAAACAACAAAGGGGGCTTCTTTAGAAGTTCATTTCTCTATGTGATCATCTTCCTGGCAGTGATTGCCGGGATTTACTCCTTCATGGGGGGCTCGAAAAGCCAGACGAAGTCGGTCAATTCTTCTGACTTCATCAAGCAGTTGGGTGATAAGGAAATTGATTCCTTCACCATCCAACCGGGCAACGATGTCTACACAGTGTCTGGAACTTACAAAAAGAGTCAAGATAGTGGTAGCAAGTCCAAAGGACTGGGTTCACTCGTTTCAGGGCAGTCCAAGACCAACAAGTTCAGCACTACGGTGTTGGAAAATGATGCTTCCTTGAAGGAAATCACGGACTTGTCCAAGAAGACCAACACGGATATGAAGACGAAGGCGGCGCCTTCCTCTGGCTTCTGGTGGTCCTTGATTTTGTCCGTGGCACCTATGTTATTGATTGTCGGCATCATCTACTTGATGATGTCCCAGTCCAGTAAAGGGGGCCAGGGCGGCGGCATGATGGGCGGCTTCAGTAAGTCGAAGGCCAAGCCTGCCGATCCGAAGGACAACAAGATTCGTTTCCAGGACGTTGCTGGTTCTGACGAAGAAAAGGAAGAACTCGTCGAAGTGGTTGAGTTCTTGAAGACACCCAAGAAGTTCGTTGATTTGGGTGCCCGCATTCCGAAGGGGGTTTTGTTAGAAGGCCCTCCCGGAACTGGTAAAACGATGTTAGCCAAGGCCGTGGCCGGGGAAGCCTCCGTGCCTTTCTATTCCATCTCTGGTTCCGACTTCGTGGAGATGTTTGTCGGTGTCGGCGCTTCCCGTGTGCGTGATTTGTTCGAACAGGCCAAGAAGTCCGCACCCGCCATCATCTTTATTGATGAAATCGATGCCGTTGGCCGTCGCCGTGGTTCCGGTGTTGGTGGTGGAAACGATGAACGAGAACAGACGTTGAACCAAATCCTGATTGAGATGGACGGTTTTGATAACTCCGAAGGGGTAATCATTCTGGCTTCTACCAACCGGTCTGACGTCTTGGACCCAGCCCTGCTCCGTTCGGGCCGTTTTGACCGGAAGATTCTGGTTGGCGCCCCTGATGTCAAGGGTCGGGAAGCCATCTTGAACGTGCACGCCAAGAACAAGCCATTGGCTGATAACGTTGATTTGAAGGCCATTGCCCACCAAACACCCGGCTATGTCGGGGCTGATTTGGAAAACTTGCTGAACGAAGCGGCGCTGTTAGCAGCCCGGCGCGGTAAGAAACAGGTAGATTCGGCAGACTTGGATGAAGCCGAAGATCGGATTTTCCAAGGACCAGCGAAGGCCAACCGGGCCATGTCGGATACCGAACGGCAAACGACGGCCTACCACGAGGCTGGTCACGCGCTGGTTGGACTGGTGAAGTCCAATGCCTCCGTGGTTCGCAAGGTCACGATTGTCCCTCGTGGACGCATCGGGGGCTATGCCCTGATGACGCCTAAGATGGACCGGTATAACTTGCGCTATTCAGAAGCGCAGGAGCAGTTGGCTGGTTTGATGGGTGGTCGCGCGGCAGAGCTGGCGACCTTCCATGAGGCCTCTTCTGGCGCCGCCAACGATTTCCAGCAGGCTACTAATTTGGCCCGGCAAATGGTCACGGCCTATGGTATGTCTGACAAGCTGGGGATGGTCCAGTTAGAAGGCAATGCCTCTGTTGGCTATAGCGAACAAGGTGGGGCCCGTTCTTATTCTGATGAGACGGCCGCTTTGATTGATGAAGAAGTTCGTCGCTTTACGCAGGAAGCCTTTGAAGAGGCAACGCGCATTTTGACGACCCACAAGGATAAGCTGAAGGCGATTGCAGAAGCATTGCTGGAAGTGGAATCCTTGGATGAGCAACAAATCAAGGATATTTATGAAACTGGTACCTTTACGCGCAAAGAAGCGACGGATGACCAGGATACGAAGTCTTACGAAGAGACGAAGGAAGCCTTGAACCACAAGGAAGACGAAGTCGCTTCAGCGGAAGCGAAGGGGGCTGATGACCCAACCGCACCGCTCGATGATGATCAGGATCAGCCAGAACAGGCAGATGATCAACCTGACCAGGATTCAAAGGACTAATGGTTTAAAAAAGTTGGCCTCGGCCAGCTTTTTTTCTTAGTAGAAAGGACAGCACATGTCAGATCAATTATTAAAAACGATTTCAAAAGACCAGGCTTTCCGGGCCTTTGCCATTGATGGCACAGCGTTAGTGCGCCAGGCCCAGGATAGTCATGGTGCTTCCCGTATTGCGGCTGTCGTCTTAGGGCGGGCCCTGCTGGCGACCGAACTACTGGCACAAGCCACAGTCAAAGGGGAGGAGCGGATCTCGGTGACGATAAACGGTCGGGGGCCCATTGGCAAGGTCGTGACGGAGGCTAACGCCGAAGGGGCCGTCCGCGGCTATGTGACGAACCCGGAATTAGCACCGATTGTCAATGATCAGAACCAGCTGAACATTGCCGGGGCCGTTGGCAACCATGGTTCCTTTCAAGTGACCAAGTACGCCCCTTACTCGGAACCTTACATTGGGCAGTCGATGATTGTTTCTGGTGAAATCGGGGACGATTTTACTTACTATTTGACCCAGTCCGAGCAGGTCCCATCTGTGATTGGTGTTGGAGTGACGATGAATGAGGATGATACGGTCAAAACGGCCGGGGGCTTTTTGATTCAGGCTTTACCGGACGCCACTGAGGCCGACTTAGATGCGCTGGATGCCAAACTCAAGCAAATGACGCCCTTGTCCACGTTACTGTCGGAAGGGGGCAGTCCCTTGGCCATTCTCGAAGATATCTTCGGCGCCAAGCAGGTGGAAACGCTCGCTACTGTTGGCGTTGGCTTAGCTGCGGAGCCCCCTAAGTCAGCTTACCGGGAAATGTTGACCACGTTACCGGCTGCTGAAATCCAAGCCATGATTGATGAGGATGGTGGGGCCGAAGTCACCGGCCGCTTCTCTGGTAAAAAACACTATTTTGACCGCATTGAGTTGGCCGCTATCCTTGCTGAAATCAAGGCGACGGATGACCTCAAGAAAAAGGACTAGATGCTATGGAAGACCGCCCAGTTACGCCCGGGCGGTCTTTTGTCTCTGCCGGCCTTTTGTTATAATGGTGAAAGATAAATTGGTCCAAGACCAAGATAGAAGGGAAGAAAATATGGCTGAAGAAAAAGCCTTGAATGATCAAATGCGAGCCCGCCGGCAAAAAATGGCGGCCCTCGAAAAAGATTTAGCAATTGACCCGTTCGGTCATCGTTTTGAACGGACCGCTTTGGCAGCTGATTTGCACGCTGACTATGACCGTTTTACGGAAGAAGAGTTGGCCGAGAAAAATGTTGAAGTTGTCATTGCCGGTCGGATGATTGCCAAGCGGGGTGCGGGAAAGGTGATTTTTGCTGACTTGCGCGACCGCTCCGGTAAGATTCAGGTCTACGCGCGCCGGGATGACTTGGGCGATAACTACCCTATTATTAAGCGGGCTGACCTAGGCGATTTCTTAGGGATCAAGGGCCGGATGATGAAGACGGAAGCGGGCGAATTGACCATTCTGGTCAGCCACCTGACTCACTTGTCCAAGGCCTTGCGGCCCATGCCGGATAAGTTCCACGGCATTGCCGATGTGGAAACCCGTTACCGCAAGCGCTATCTGGACTTGATTGCCAACGAGGATTCCCTCCACCGTTTCCAAAAGCGTTCTAAAATCATTTCGGCCATCCGGGCTTATATGGAGCGCAACGATTTCTTGGAAGTCGAAACACCAATTTTGCAAACGCAAGCGGGTGGGGCGGCTGCCAAGCCGTTCATTACCCATCACAATGCTTTGAATATCGATATGTACATGCGGATTGCGACCGAATTGTACTTGAAGCGCTTGGTCGTTGGTGGCATGGAACGGGTTTATGAAATCGGTCGGATTTTCCGCAACGAGGGCATGGACCCCAAGCATAATCCAGAGTTCACTTCCTTGGAGTCTTATGCGGCTTACTATGACTTTGAAGACGTGATGGATGAAACCGAAGGAATCATTCGTGCGGCTGCTAAGGCGGTTGCTGATGATCTGAAGGTGGTCTATGACGGCCGTGAAATTGATCTCGGTCAGCCTTTCGCCCGCAAGCACATGGTGGATTTGATTCAAGAAAAGACCGGTGTTGATTTCTGGCAGGAAATGGACTTGGACGCTGCCCGAGCTTTGGCCGATGAGCATCAGGTTCATTACGAAGACTACTGGCAGGTGGGCCACATTATCAACGCCTTCTTTGAAAGCTTTGTTGAAGACAGTTTGCAGGACCCAACCTTTGTCTACGGTCATCCGGTGGCAGTTTCACCACTGGCCAAGAAAAATGCTAGAGATCCCCGCTTTACGGACCGGTTCGAACTCTTTATTATGGGTTCTGAATATGCCAATGCCTTTACGGAGTTAAATGACCCCATTGATCAGCGCCAGCGTTTTGAAGCGCAGGCAGCGGAACGGGCGAACGGGAATGATGAAGCCGAAGGTATTGATGAAGACTTCTTGGAGGCCCTGGAATACGGGATGCCACCGACAGGGGGCTTGGGAATCGGCATTGACCGTTTGGTCATGCTCCTAACGGATTCTCAAACCATCCGTGACGTCGTGCTTTTCCCAACCATGCGGCCCGAGTAAGTCCTGCTTGACGAACTAAATTATTCATTGACAATGGCTTGCCGACTTTTATATAATAGAACAGTTGGCAAAGCCCATTATTCCGACTTAGCTCAGTTGGTAGAGCGCACGACTGTTAATCGTGTTGTCGCCGGTTCGAGCCCGGCAGTCG